>CAVSVC010000047.1:0-46480 GCA_963731045.1 uncultured delta proteobacterium
AGATTGATGCTTCGAAGTAACAGAAGAGGAGGAATTCAGATGAAAAGAGAAAAGGGAATTCTCTTCTTCGGTTACTTTCTAATTTTGGGGTTCTTCCTTAACATTTCTCACCTGCAAGCCCAGCCTTATCCCAGTCGGCCCATTCAGGTTGTTGTTTCTGGAGCCTCAGGAGATGCTTTGGATGTTGCCGGGAGGTTGCTCGTCGAAGAACTTAAAAAATTCTAAAGGTCCAGATCGTTGTTCTCAACAAGCCGGGCGGCGGTTCTTCCGTGGGCACGGATTTCGTTGCTAAAAGCAGGAAGGATGGCTATACGCTTCTTTACACCAACTCGTCGGGCGTCGTTTACAATCCGGCTTTTAGCCCGGAAACAACTCCTTACGACACACTTCGGGATCTCGAACCTTTGGCGCAGCATGTCTCTTTCCCGACCGGCCTTTGGGTCAGGGCAGACTCCCCATGGAAGAACTTGGCAGATGTTATCGATTACTCAAAGAAAAATCCGGGAAAGTTTCGTTGCGGCATGTTGGGGTTGGGATCGATCGTTCACTTTAAACTTGAGATCATTAATTCCCTGACAGGGGCGGATATCACCATGATTCCTTTTAAGGGAGCCATGCCTTCCCTTACTGCCCTCTTGGGAGGCCATACCGAATCCTCCTTTACAGCTGTCTCCATTACTCACCCTCACTACCAATCCGGGAGAGTAAGGGGGATTGTACTTGATCAGCCATTGGCTGAGTTACCGGAAGTACCGACCCTGCAGCAATTGGGCTATAAGCGGGGTCTTCCATTAAAATTCAATGCTCTCTTTGCGCCCGCGGGTATCCCCCAGGACGTAAAAAATGTGCTGATTCCGGCGGTGGAAAAGGCGGCAAAGAATCCGGATCTCATGGACAAACTGCGGAAGCTGTGGTTTATTCCAAGCTATAAGTCGGCGGAAGAGTTGAGACAGATTATCACTCAGGATTATGAAAACGCCCGTGAGGTCGTCAAAAGGATGGGTCTGAAGAAATAAGCCAAAAAAGACGAAGGAACGGCGGTCAGCCGGATCGTTGAGAGAGTAACGATTCGAGCCAGGACATTCGGATGATCCTACCCATGAAGACCTATGAATCTCTTGGCGATCTCTTGGGCGATCAAGGGACCATTGGCACCGGCGCGGTTGTTGATGATGATCGCGATCTTCTATTCCCTTTTGATCGCCTCACGAATCTGATGGGCCGTATCCTCAATCATCTGCGGGTTCAGCATCCCTTCCACCATTATGTCAAAGGGAAAGGCCTTTTCATACGAATCCTCATAGCTCATCCGGAGAGGGGTTATCAGCCGGATAACCTCCTGTCCTCCTGAGCTGAAGAACTTATTGCCTGATTTAGAGCTTATCCGTAAATAAATATTGACATTAAAGAAGCGTTCATGATAAAAATAAGCCATGAGCGCCATCAAATCATGGACAGTATCTGACGAGCTATGGAACCGTGTCGAGCCGCTTATTCCAAAGCGGAAAGCGGGCGAAGAAGCGGAAATATCTCCGGCGGCCCGGAGGAGGCCGAAAACCCATGGAGCCGCGCAAGGTGTTTGAGGGCATTGTTTTTGTATTGCGAACCGGATGCCAATGGAAAGCGTTGCCCCAAAAGGAGTTTGGCAGTGCCAGTTCCATCCACCAATACTTTTTGGAATGGAAACGCCAAGGGGTATTTATACGTCTTTGGCGCAAAGGACTGGCAGAGTATGACGAGATGGAGGGGATTGCTTGGTCATGGCAAAGCATCGATGGGGCGATGGTGAAAGCTCCTTTGGCACTGGAGGCTGTTGGAGCGAATCCAACGGACAGGGGAAAAAAATGGGACCAAGCGAAGCCTCCTGGTCGACGGGAATGGAATCCCGCTGTCGTTAGTCGTGAGCGGGGCACACCGACATGATGTGGCTTTGCTGGAGTCGACGTTGGATCAGATCGTAATCGAGCGACCTTCGGGGAAAGATGGGCCGAAGGAGCATCTGTGTGCGGATAAAGGCTATGCAGGGCAACCGGCCCAGGAATCGATCCTGGGGAGGAACTACATCCCGCATGTGAAACAACGGGGCGAGGAAGTGGAGGCCAAGAAAAGGAATCCTCGATATCGTGCTCGTAGATGGGTGGTCGAGCGAACGCATTCGTGGTTGAATCGATTTCGGAAATTGCTGGTTCGATTTGAAAAGACGGCCGAAAGTTACGAAGGATTATTGGAGTTAGCATGTGCATTGATTGCTTTCCGACAGGTAATTTTTATTTACGGATAAGCTCTTAGTAAATTGCTATCCCACTGGAGGCAGCCATTTGGCCGATCCACCCCGCATATCGGTCACTCGCCATCCCGATGAGGATGTTCGGGTGAAGATTTCGGAATCGGAATTTATCCAGACTCGCTTGATCATGGACTGCCATGACCTGCCTCTCAAACAAATATTACACGACCAGGGGATAGGTCCGGGCCATACCAATGCGGTGAGGTGGGTGGAACAGCTGAAATTCTCTTAAGGCAGGCGGCCCCTTTAGTTCAAGAGTCATACACTGTTTCAGCAGTTGAAGGTTCCCGTTAGTCAGCCTACTGCCTTTTTCTGTTTGGTCCGTATTTTGGAAACGACTCGTTCACGATGCTCTTTCTCTTTTTTTCTCAGCCGGTTCATGATCTTTTTCAGGTCATAATTACATTCCTTTGCAATCTTTTCGCGGACGAGATGAATCTCCTCTACAATAGGGTCTTTCCACATCTTAAACTCCTCCCGGAGACGTCAGAAGCTCCTCAGGTGTTGCAATAATTGGGGTTGGTCGGCCGAGAGCAGCATTTACCCTCTGAAGCCGTTTGATTACCAAGCCGTTTGCCAGATGGGCACAATTCCAAGTTAATAAATAATCCACTTCATAAAAGACCGCGCATGCCAAGTGAACCACATCCAATTGTGCTCCGCGTGGCAGGCCCAATTTGTGGAGATATTCTCCGGCCAAAAACTCGACCTCTTCTGTCAATGCCAAAATGGGTAACCCAGCCACCAATGCCAAGCGTCGCGAGGCGGCATCAGGATCGCCTATGCTGATTTCATCCAGGACTGCCTGGGAGATATAATTGCTGAATTTTGATCGCGCTCGATCCCACCATTCATGGGTAATCTGTTGGTGGGCTGCTACGATTAGGTCTCGACTGGGATACGCAGCCAGGTAACTTATGATTGTGGACTCCAAATATAACGCCGGCTTACTCGTCATGACCTAATCCTGCAATATCTTATCTCAGATGGAAATATGATCAGATCAGGTCAGGGTCGCAGGAACGGGATTAAGTTGCTACTGACTGGAAGTCGGTGGCGTGGCTGTCTAAATCCATCCGCGGGGTCCATGGTTTCAATGGGTTACAAAATTAGCTGATAATCTGATTACCTTTTTTGCCACTATTTTCCCACCAATTCGGTTTCTGAATGGACTTCATGGCCGAGAATTTCATTCATTTCAATATCATTAGCATACCTTCCTTCCGCCCCTCTGGCTGTGAATGGTGGATTTTGGCAAGATATTTTCAGATCTTCAAATTGACCTCTGGCTTCTTCTTTAATTTTTCCATCATCCTCTCTGGTGAGCATTTCCCCCCCTCCCTACCCCCAGAATTAATAGTTCACAAAAAAAGTTCACAAAAAAAGTTCTTGACATCTTTTCGGATGTGTGCAATACAGTAGACGGTCGACCGTCGGACAGTAATCAAGTTGAGGCTTTTTCAAAGATGGAATCCGAAAAGACAGAAAAAGGGTTCGTCCCTCAATATCCAACTTCGCTTGTCAATCAAGTTGCAGCGTTTTTGACCACTGCCATTATCGAGGGCCAATACAAAAGTGGGCAACGTTTGGTCGAGAGTGATCTCCAACGGAAATTCGGGATCAGTCGGTCCCCGATTCGGGAAGCGCTTCTGATTCTCGAAAAGAATAACCTGCTGGTCAACATACCCAGAAAAGGGAGGGTTGTTCGGAGCATCAATGCGAAAGATATTACGGAGAACTTCATTGTTCGTGCAAATCTTGAATCGCTTGCTGCTCGTTTGGCGGTACCCCACCTGACGCCGGAGCACATTAAAAAGATGGAATCGGCGCTTTGGGGAATGCGCAAGGGAGCAAAAGCAAAGGATTATCTGGTTTACTTTCAATTCAACTACGAATTCCATGGTATCTTCATTAATGCAAGCCACAATGACACCTTAATTAAGGTCCTTGAAAATCTGAGGCGCCAGATCATCTGGTTCAGGTATTCACAATCCTCGGCCAACGAAGGCTCTTATGAGTACCTTATCCCCGTTCACCAGCGAATCTTAAAATGTTTTATCAGAAAAGAAGCAAATCAAGTGGAGAATCTTGTGAGGGAGCATATCCTGGGTTCTCTCGACGGAATGCTTCGGCTCTTTGCCACCCAAAGTGAGATGGGTTGAGTTGAATGTTTTTGGACTTGAAGAAACAGGAACTCTTTGCATTGAATTGCGACGTCCCGGCATCATTCAGTAGAAACCCTGAAACCGTTTGGTAATGTGATATTGGAAACCGTTTCGTCGTTATCGCATTTAACGTCTCTTAACCCATTCGGAAAGGAGGAACAGAAATGATGAAGAAAAGGATAGGGATAGGATTCATCGGTATTGTTCTGGTTCTGATGTTCACTGCTCCATCATTTGCACAGGTCATCAAACTGAGATTGGCGGATCAAAACCCGCCCCAGGGCTGGGGACCTGTCAACGCGCTGCAGCCATGGATCAAGAAGGTTGAGGCGGCAACGAAGAATCGGGTAAAGATTGAGGTGTATCCCTCGCAGACGCTGTGCAAAGGCCCCGATACCTGGAATTCGGTGAAGTCAGGCGTTGCGGATATCGGGTGGTGCAATCATGGCTACTGGCCTGAAATGACCCCTCTTTTTGAAGCGATCACCCTCCCGGCCCTGCCCTGCAGGAGTTCCGAACACGGCAGTGGGGTTCTGTGGCAACTTTACGAAAAGTTCCCTTCTATCCAGAAAGAATTTAAAGATGTCCATCCTATTTTGATCTGGACCAGTCCCCCTCGATTTCCTTATCACGACCAAAAGACTTGTAAAGACCATGGAAGACATGAAAGGCCTGAAATTGAGGATTTCTGGAGGACCTCCATCCGAACAGCTGAAGGCGCTTGGAGCCATTCCCATACAAATGGCCATGTTCGATATCTATGAGGCCATGAACAAGGGTGTCATCGATGGGACCGATTCATCCTGGGAGGCAATCTCTTCCTTTAAGTTTTATGAAGTGGCAAAGAACTACACCTTTACCAACCTCTCCTTGTATGTGTTCTCTATCGTCATGAACAAGGAAAAATGGGAAGGCCTTCCGAAAGATATTCAGGAAGCCATCACAAGCGTCTCCGGGTTGGAGGGGTCGAAGTTGTTCGGTCGCAACTGGTATGACGACATTGAACCCAGTCGTCATAGAGAAGATCAAGAAGGAAGGTATTGCGATGAACACGTACACGCTTCCTCCTGAGGAAGTGAAGAGATGGAGGAGCGTTGTCGGTGAACCGATATGGAAAAACTGGGTGAAAAAGATGGAGGGTAAGGGGCTGCCTGAAGCTCAGCAGATCCTTAACACAACCTTGGAGATGCTTGAGAAATAAGGGTCTTCTCCCAAGGGATTGGGTAACACTTAAAGGTTTAGGGCGCGGGGAGCATGCAGGTGAGGACCGCGAGCCCGAGGTTTCCTGATTCTTTAGCCGTAAGGGGCCCGGCGCTGGACGAGATGGAACCGCCAGCGCCGAGCTATTCAAGAGTCAAAAAGGATTGACCGCAAACCAGTCCAGCTTCTCCTGGTTCACCTTCTTGCGCCTGCGGCAATCCGCCCGACGGATCTCCAGTTCCAGGAAAATGCGAGCCTCCCCGCAAGAGAGGTCCCGGGATCTTCGGGTTCATTCCCGGGTTTGTGACATGCCCCAAAAATAGAATGGATTTTGGTCCAGCGGATAGGAGGAGAAAGAATGAATCGAAAGTTCGTGAGATTACTTGAACCTGGCCTTATCGGTAAAATGAAGCTTACAAACAAGATCGTCAAGCTCCCCACACGAACAGGCTATGCCAACAGAGATGGGTCTGTGAGCGAGCGCCTTTTGAGACATTACAAAGAAATCGCTTTGGGCGGCGCAGGTCTCGTGATTGTCGGCGCTGCCTTTGTGGATAATAAGGCAAGCATTACCGCACCCGCCGTTCTCGGTGCAAGTGATAGCAGTTTTATGTATGGGTTGTCTTTATTAGCTCAAACGATTCGTGAAAATGGAGCCAAGGCAGCTCTTACAAATTCACCATGGGGGGGCTCAACGAATGGTGGGACGACCCATAAAGGGGATGTCCCGTGTCCCATACGAAGACCATTATCTTGAGCGCGGGACCACCTGGGTACCGGAAGAGCTCACGGTGGAGGAAATCGCCGAGATCGTTGAAGCTTTTGGCGACAGCGCATTAATAACCAAGAATGTCCGGCTTTGACATGGTTGAGATTCATGCGGCTCATGGTTATTTGCTGACCCAATCTCTTTCGCCTTACATGAATAGACGGCAGGATTTGTATGGTGGAAGTTTGAAGAACAGGATGCGTTTTCTGCTCGAAGTTGTAAAGAACATGAGGAAGAAAACAGGAGACGATTTTCCAATTGGGGTAAGGCTGAGCGCGACGGAACACATTGATGGTGGGATTACCATGGAGGAAACCTTAGAAGTTGTAAAAGCCTTGGACAAAGTGGGTGTAGATGTGATTAATATCTCATCGGGTTGCCGTCAAAGTGAAGACAGTTTCGTTATTCCAATGTATCGCCCCACGGCATTTAATGTTTGGGCAGCAGAAGAACTCAAGAAGATAACAAACATCCCCATCATTGTCGGAGGAGCAATTACCACCCCTCAAATGGCGGAAAAAATACTGGAGGAGGGGAAGGCCGATTTCATTGGGTTAGCCAGACCTCTTATCGCTGATCCGTATTTCCCCCGGAAGATCAAAGAAGGTCGTCCGGAAGATATCTATCCATGTATTCGCGATAACGAAGGCTGTTGGAACCTGCAACGCAGAGGTGGGGGAGGTATGTGTTGTACGGTGAATGTGGCGGTGGGCAAAGAGGACGAATATAGAATAACGCCCACATCAAACCCCAAGAAAGTTGCAGTGATTGGTGGTGGTGCGGCAGGTTTAGAGGCCGCTCGCGTGGCAGCACTTTACGGGCATCATGTGACACTCTTTGAGAAAGGACGGATAGCAGGTCATCTTATAGAAGCAAGTGTTCCGGAATTCAAGAAGGATATTGAAAGACTCATCGAGTATTTCAGAGTGCAACTCAAGAAATTGAAGGTGGAAATCGTTCAGAAGGAGGCTAATGCTGCTGATATTCAAAAAGGAGGATTTAATGCGGTTATCGTTGCAACGGGAGGCATGCCAATAATCCCAGAAATTCCAGGGGTAAATAAGCCACTTGTCAAAGGCGCATTAGACGTTCTCAATGATCACGCCAAGACAGGAAAGAAAGTGATTGTTGTAGGCGGGGGATTGGTCGGTTGTGATTTGGCCTTATTCTTGGCAGAACAGGAAAAGAAAGTAACGTTAATCGAAATGCTTGATGAAATTGCGAAGGCCATGGAAAGGAAAGCAGAAAGGAAATCTTTCCTGAGCAGGCTTGGGAAAACGGATGTGGAAGTATACGTGAAGACAAAAGTCGTTGAAATTGTCGATGACGGCGTCATCGTTGAAGATTCAAACGGGAAGCAACGAAAGCTTGAGGCAGATCATGTCGTTTTAGCAGTGGGGCTTGCGCCTGCCCCATGGCCTGACCTTGAAAAGATAACGAGAGAAGGAGAAATTGAAGTTTATGAAGTCGGGGATTGTGTAAAACCTCGAAAAATATTTGATGCAATTCACGAAGGTCATCTGGCAGCAAAGCGCCTGGATCAATAGTCGGCAGATAGTGGATCAGGGAGAGGTTGTTCCGCAAACGCCTCCCTGACCCACTTACGATCCTTTTGGAGCGGTTCTGAGAGAAGCGGGATTGAAGCTGGAGGCCGCAAGCTGCGGGGAGGCACTCGCTGTCCCGGTTCATGAGCGCTCGCCCGGCACTCGGGGGAGGTTTGATCGATGAAAAAGATCTTGGCCCGCTGTGAAGCGGGGATGCTCTACATCGGCTGTTTCATGACCTTTGTCATGATGCTGCTGACGACCGCCGACGCGCTCGGGAGATATCTCTTCAACAGTCCGATCATCGGGGCCTACGAGGTCACCGCCAACTATCTCATGGTGGCCGCCATCTTCCTTTCGGTGGCCTACGGCTACCGCGGCGGTTCCTACATCCGGGTCACCTTTCTGATGGAACGGCTGCACGGCAAGGTAAAGACCGTCATCAACCAGGTCGTGCAGCTGGGCTCCCTCCTCTATGGATTCCTGCTGGTCGCCGCCTCACTCCGCCAGGTCTTTCGCGTCTATGGCAACCGCACGTCGCTGAGCAGTTTCGATTTTCCTTTGTGGCCCGCTTACGTGTTCGTGCCGGTGGGACTGTTCGTCATGTGCCTGCTGATGCTGATTGACTTCCGGAAGGTGAAGACCGGGGAGTCGCCGCTGTTCAAGAACGAATCTCCCCAGGTCTGATTCGGATAGAAACCATACCCAAGGAGCTTCTGATATGCTGCTGCTGCCATTTGTCATCATGATCGTTGCGTTGCTGATCGGCTTCCCGATCGCGTTTTCGCTGGGCACAGCGGGGATTATCGGTGTGTATATCGTCACGGGCACCTGGAAGGCGGTGTTCGGGATCCTGCAGACAGCTCCCTTCAGCTCCGTCGGCGACTATTCGCTCACGACCATCCCCATGTTCATCCTCATGGCCTTTTTTTCATCCTCCAGCGGACTGGCGCGTGATCTCTTCAAGGCCGCAGCCAATTGGCTGTCCCCAATCCGAGGAGGGCTGGGGGTGGCCACCGTGTTCGCCTGCGGGATTTTCGGCGCGATGTCGGGCTCCAGCACGGCTGCCGCCTCGGTGATGTCCGCCATCGCCTACCCCGAGATGCGCCGGCACGGCTATTCGGAGCCGCTGGCCGCCGGCACCGTGGGGATCGGAGCCACTCTGGACCTCCTGATCCCCCCGAGCATAGGCATGGTGATCTACGGGATCACCACTCAGACCTCCATCGGAAAGCTGCTGATCGCGGGAATGGTCCCCGGCATCATCGTCGGGTTATTCCTGGTCTTGGCCATTTTCGTCTGGGTGAGCATTCGTCCACAGGATGCTCCCGCGACGGCGAGCGTCTCCCCGAAGGAACGTTGGGCGAGCACACGAGCCATCTGGCCCAGCCTCCTGCTGATCCTCTGCGTCATCCTTCTGCTCTACACCGGGATCGTGACCCCCACGGAGACGGGCGCGATCGGGTGCTTCCTGGCGGGCGTCTTCGGGGCTCTTTTCGGCGAGCTCAACTGGGCGGGGACCGTCAATGCCCTCAAGCAGACCCTGCGCACCTCGGTCATGTTCTTCATGATCCTCATCGGGGCCACGATCTTCGGGTACTTCATTGCAATGAGCCGAGTGCCCCAGCAACTCGTACAGGTGATCGGCGAGATGCAGATGAACCGCTGGGTCGTCATTGTGGGGATCATCGTCAGCTACTTCGTCATCAGCATGTTCATGGACGAGATCCCGCTGCTGCTCCTGACGCTGCAGCTGACCTTTCCCCTCATCACGAGCCTGGGGTTCGACCCGATCTGGTTCGGCGTCATGTCCATTATGATGGTCTCGATGGGGCTGATCTTCCCGCCGGTCGGGATGGTCGCCTTCGTTGTGAGCGCCACGGCAAAGGTGGATCTGGTCAAGGTTTACACGGGGACGAGCATCCTGATGAGCGCCATTGTGATCACGACGATCCTGATCATGGTGTTTCCCGGAATCGTGACCTGGCTTCCCGCGACCATGAAGTGACCGGCGGCATGCGATGGGGGGGACGAGGCGACCGGTCGCTAAGGATGGAAATCGGAGTTTTATGCCACACTGGATGTGGGCGGGAACGACAAAATAGCTCTTGCAGTGTCATTGGCGCGGCGGGAATCCGGAATTCGTTAAGACAAAAGTTGCGCATGTTAGTGCGAGGAGTTTGAGCCCCCTCAGAGAGGCCATATGATACCCCCGTTCAGGGGTGGTATCCCATTCCATTCTCAAGGAGGAACCGAATATGTATACCCTGAGACTCTATCATGATCGATACACCGCGAAGGCAAAGAGCATTCCTGATTTACAGGCCCAGCACTCCATCCTTTACGTCTACGACGGCTCCGCCACGGTGAACGGAGAACCGGTCAAGAAGGACTCCGCCGTCTACTGCCGTGACGTCGCAGCTGTAGCGGCCGGACCGAAGGGCGTCCGGATCTGGCGCTGGGAACTGGTGAGGACGGCCGATGCGGATAATCTGGCCCGCGGGGAAGGGGTTGAATCTCGGCTGCGCATGTCCCGCCGGATCAGAATGTTCGAACTGGTCCCTACGTCCAAGTGGCTTTTCCGGCTCGATTGCATTGTGGACGCCGAGGGCTCCACGGGTCTCCACTCCCATCCCGGCTCTGGCATCCGGTGCATGATCGAGGGGCATCTTCGGGTCGAGTCCGACAAGGGAGAATGCTCCGACAACCGGCACCCGGGGGCTGTCTGGTACGAGGAGGGGAGCTACCCGCTTGTCTCCACCACGGACCCCGGGGAGAAGGCGACCTTCCTCCGGGGCATGGTCCTTCCGCCTGAGTACAACAAGTACCCGGACACGGCGATCTGGATCGAAGGGTCCAAGTCCGTCAAGGCGGACTGGAAGAACTATTTGCAGGCCGTGGTGACGCTGCGGTAGGGCGGTTCGTTGCACGGAACCCTCCAATCTCTGGTGGAGGCCCCGGAGAGGTTCTACCGATCCAAGGGAAAGTCTTCCGTGACTGATTGAAGAAGGCACAAAACCTGGGTGACCGCTTCCGTGGTAGACTCGCGGGCGGACAAGAAACCTCATCCTGAAAGCGTCGGAGGCATCCAAGACCGCCGATACCCTTGAGGTGATGAGTCCAGCAGACGCTCTTATCCTATTTGGGGCGTATTTATCTGACCTCAAGAATTTGCCCGGTCACTGTGTGCAGACAGGGACGTCCATTCGTTTATTGACTGGCACGTGCCCCGCTAGTCCCTCAGGGATGAAGGGACACAATATAAATGAGAGTATCTTGCCGGGAAGTCCTTCAACACACTTAGGACCGTCGAACAGCCCCGCCCGTTAGGGCGGAGAGCTTCACTTGATTTCTCTGAGATCGTGCCGCAAAATTAATGCTATGCGGACATTTGTCATACTCTCGAAATGGTCTCTTTTACTGTTTTCGCTTGTCTTGTTTCTGTTCGGCCCTGCACTTGACCTGGCTGACTGCAGTGACTGCGCGACCTGCGCCCAAGGTAACCCCTCTCCCGCGCACCTTTGCTCCTATTGCGCTAACACTGCCGGAATGCTTAGTTACCAGATCTTCCATCCTCCCCTTCTATCTACCCCTATCCAAATTCACAGACCGGTGATGGTCTTTATCCGACCCGTCGTTTCCAATCGATAAGCCGCCACAGAATTAACCTCCCTTTGTTCAGAATTCACAACTGATTTTCCATAACGCACTTGTTCCGCCTGAAGGACGAAACTCTGTAGAGGAAAAGCCGACACTGATTGGCTCAATCGTGGTATCAATATTTCATACTAAATTACGGAGGTAGGGCTGATGCTTCGAATACTGCTGCCTTTGTTTCTGATGATCCCTTTTGCATCTTCTGTGAATTCCATGACCCTGGAAGAGGCCGTCGAATATGCTCTGAAGAACAACCCTGAGCTACAGGCCTTCAGACTTGAAGAAGACATCATCAAAGGACAGGGAGTGAAGGCAAGGCTTCCCCTCAGAACAAATCCAACTCTCGAAAGCAATTTATCGAGGAAGGGAAAATCACCGGGGGAGGAAGGAAGCAGGCGATTCACAGACTACGGCCTCAAAGTTTCGCAAGAATTCGAAATCGCAGGACAAAGGGGCTTGAGGATCTCCATCGCAAACAAGGATCTCAAAAGAATCGATCTTGAGATCAAGGACCGGGAAAGAATCCTCATTTACGAAATCAGAGACGCCTTTGCCAGAGCGATCGCTTCGAAGAAAAGAATCGAGCTGACAAAAGAGGTGATCAAAATTCAGCAAGAGCTCCTGGACGCCACTGTGACGAAGTTTCGGGCAGGGGACGTTTCGGCCCTTCAGGTGAACCTCGCCGAGGTCGAATTGAGCAAGGCGAAGAGAGAGAACCTCCTGGCGGAAAGAGAGTATACTGAGAGCCTTTTATCATTGCAGGGCATGTTGGGCTTGAAGCCCGATCCGGGCTTCCACATTGAAGGGACGCTCTCCGTGGAGCCATTTTCCTTACCCAATAAGGACCCATTGATCACGTCCGCTATTTCCGGAAGACCCGACGTTGTCGCGGCTTTGGAAGAGATTAAATTGACAGAGGACGCTATCGGGCTTGTCCAGAAAGAAAAGGTCCCCAATATTACCGTTGCCGGATTTTACGATAGGGATGAACGCAAGAATGTTTTCGGCGTTGAATTCTCGATCCCGATCCCATTCTTCGACAGGAAACAAGCGGAAAGACAAGAGGCCGCAGCCAGAGCGCAGCAGGCGAAAATCAGGCATACCGGTCTTCAAAGGACGATTCGAAAAGAAATTGAAGAAGCCTACAGCAATCTTTCGTCCGCTCTTGGAGAACTCACCCTTTTCAGAACAGAGATACTGACCAAGGCTTTGGAGAACCTCAGCCTTTTAAATCTGGCCTTTCGGGAGGGAAAGATCGGCTTTTTCGACGTAAGACTTGCTCAGAAAGACACGCTGGAACCTCAATTCTCTTACCTTGATGCCCAGCTTAAAACTCAGATCGCTATCAATGCCATGGATAGAGTCACGGGAGGGAGATTGAAATGAGAAGGGATGAGAAGATACTGCAAAAGAGAGCCATCCGATGGATATGGGTAATCATGGTCGGGCTTTCTACAATAGCGGTTATGTGGACGGCGTGCAGCCGAACCGAACCCGGGAAAGAAGAGAAAAAGACCGGCATTGGCTGGGAAGAAAGAACATGCTGAGAAGAAAGAAGGTGCCGAGAAAAAAGAAGAACCCGGCATCGTCGTTCTTTCCCAGGAGAAACAAAAGGCCTCTGGAATCGAACTCCACAGGGTTTCCCGCGAGTCTGTTTCTATTCCTCTTTCCACCAGTGCTGTCATCGAATTGAACGCTGACAAAGTTTCCAAAGTGAGCCCCAGAGTGACCGGAAGGGTTGTCAGCGTCACGGCATCGCAGGGTGATCGGGTAAAGGCAGGGCAATCTCTTGCCCTGCTGGACAGTGTTGAGCTTGACCAGGCATGGGCGGAATATATCAAAGCGAAAGCCCGGCTGGAACTGGCACAGCAGAACCTGAAGCGCGAAGAAACGCTCTTTGAAAAGAAGGTCTCTCCGGAAAAGGATGTTTTGAAAGCGAGGCAGGAACTTACCGAGACCGAAGCGGACCTCAATTTGTCGAGAGAGAGGTTCCGTCTTCTTGGCATCGACATTTCCCGTGTGGAACAGGAGAAAAATGGCAGAGGGACAGAGCCTCATCCAATGATTCCAATTGCATCGGCCATCACAGGTGTCATTCTGGAGAAGACGGCCTCCCAGGGTGAAGTGGCAGGTCCAGAGAAAACCCTCTTTACAGTGGCAGACCTCTCAACATTGTGGGTTATCCTCGATATCTATGAAAAAGACATCTCTCGTCTGCACTCAGGGACGGCAGCAAAGATCTCCGTAACCGCCTTTCCCGATAAAGAGTTCAAAGGCAAGATCTCTTTAATCAGTGATGTTCTGGACGAAAAGACAAGGACGGTGAAGGCACGCGTGACTGTGGACAATACAGCCGGGATATTGAAACCCGGGATGTTTGCAACGGTGATCATCGACACCACAAAAGACCGGGCTGAAAAAATCATTGCCATCCCGGAAACGGCCGTCCTCCTTGAGGGTTCGACAAGATACGTTTTTGTTCAAGCGGACCCGGAGAGGTTTAAGAAGAGAGAAATCACCATCCTGAGAACGTTCGGGAAAAGAGTCGAAGTGATTGAAGGTCTGAAAGAGGCGGAGACCATTGTCGCAAAAGGCGCCTTCATCCTGAAATCGGAGATGAAAAAGGAAGAACTGACGGAGGAATAAGATGATCGAGCGGGCAATCTCATGGGCCCTCAAGCAAAGGCTCTTAATCATTATCTTCGTGGTTGGTCTTATCGCTTTCGGCATCTATGCCTATACGAAACTTCCGATCGATGCCTTCCCTGATGTGACGAACAAACAGGTGCAAATCATCACGGAGGCCCCGGGAAGGTCTCCCGAAGAGGTGGAGAAATATATCACCTATCCGGTCGAAACCCAGATGATGGGAATCCCAGGGCTAACCGATACACGCTCCCTTTCCAGGTTCGGGCTCTCCGTCATCACGGTCGCTTTTGAGGACGATGTGGACATCTATCTCGCCCGTCAGCTTGTCCTTGAAAGGCTCATCGAAGCCAAAGAGAAACTCCCCGAAGGGATCGAACCGGTCATGGGGCCGATTTCAACGGGCCTCGGGGAAATCTATCAATATACTCTCGAAAAGCCGGATGGATCCGTCCCGAGCGCTGAAGAACTGATGGAATTCAGGACCATTCAGGACTGGGTCGTCAAGCCGATCCTCAAGACGGTGCCTGGAGTCACGGATGTCAATGCCTTTGGCGGCATGGTGAAACAGTACCATGTCCTGGTAGATCCTATGAAACTCAGGAAATACGACCTGAGCCTGCATGAAGTCTTTGAAACGGTCTCAAAGAACAATGCCAACGCGGGAGGAAATGTCTTTGAACGCTCGTCAGAACAGTACATTGTGAGAGGGATTGGTCTCATCAGGTCCCTTCAGGATCTGGGCAATATTATTGTCAAGAGTGAACACGGTACGCCCGTCTTTTTGAGAGATATTGCAGAAATTGGAATCGGCCACGAATGGAGGCCTGGAGCGGTCGTAAAGGACGGAAAGGGCGAAGGCGTTGCAGGCATCGTCCTGATGATCAGAGGAGGAAGCGGAAAAGAGGTCGTGGCAGGGGTGAAGAAGAAGGTGGAGGAGATCAATAAGAGCAACGTCCTCCCCAAAGGATTGCAGATCAAACCCTTCTACGACAGGACGGATCTGGTTGAAAAGTGCATCCAAACCGTTACCCGAGCACTGGGAGAAGGAGTTATCCTCGTTATCATCATCCTCTACCTTTTTCTCAGGAACTTCAGAGGGGCCATGGTTGTTACAATGACGTTGCCTCTCGCCGTCCTTTCCACTTTTATCATCATGTGGAGGGTTGGCCTCTCCGCAAACCTCATGTCCCTCGGAGGGCTCGCCATATCCATGGGCATGCTCGTGGATGGAGCGATTATCCAAGTTGAAAACGTGCAGCGTCATTTCTCGGAGGCAGTCGCAGAGAAGCACAAGATCCAGACGGTGCTCAACGCCGTGCTCGAAGTCACAAAACCGAGCATCTTCGGCGTGCTCATCATCGCAATCACCTTTGTTCCCATCATGGCGCTCCAGGGAATGGAAGGAAAGATGTTCTCTCCCCTCGCATTTACAGTCGTGATCGCCCTTCTGTCTTCTCTCCTTCTCTCCATTCTTGTCATACCCGTTTTCTGCTACTTTTTCCTTAAGCCCGGAGAGGAAAAAGAGAGTCTCATCGTCAGAGGAGCGAAATGGATCTACCTGCCCATTCTGAGATGGTCGGTGAATCACGTCAAGACGGTCGTCATTTCGGCAGCGATCATTCTTGCGGCGGCCCTTGCCCTCTTTCCTTTTCTCGGGACCGAGTTCATTCCCACTATGGATGAAGGAACCCTGACTCCACAGGTGATCCGACTGCCAAGCGTATCCCTTTCCGAATCGATAGAGATCGAAAAGAAGGCCCAGCAGGTCCTTCTCAAATTCCCCGAGGTGGAAGCCGTCGTATCCAAGATAGGCGCGGCGGAACTGGCCACAGACCCCATGGGCGTCAATCTCAGCGATCCCATGGTCATCCTCAAACCTAAGAACCAGTGGAAGACCGCGGACAACACGAGAAGAACTGGTTGAAAAGATGAGGGAGGAACTTCAGAAAATCCCTGGAATCGGGTTGAACATGACCCAGCCCATTGCCTTGAGAGTGGATGAACTCGTAACGGGTGTGAAGAGCCAGCTCGCCATAAAACTTTTCGGCGAGGACATGGAAGTGCTCAGGGAAAAGGCGGAAGAGATTGGACGGATCGTCTCAAAGGTGGAAGGGGCCGCTGACGTAAGGGTCGAACAAACGACGGGCCAGCCTTATTTGATTATAGACACCGATCGAGACAGGATTGCCCGCTACGGCATCAATGTGGAAGATATCAACGAGATCATAGAAACCGCCATCGGCGGCAAGGTTGCCACCACGGTCCTCGAAGGGGACAAGAAGTTTCAGGTGGTTGTGAGGTTTCCGGAAGAAAAGAGAAGCGGTATTGAAGCGGTGGAGAATATCCTCGTGAGGAGTTCAAAAGGAGCGGACATTCCCCTTGTACAGCTTGCAAAGATTTCAGTCACCGAAGGTCCTGTTCAAATTGGCAGGGAAAACGCGAGACGGAGAATCATCGTTGAATGCAACGTTGAAGGAAGGGACATCGGAGGTTTTGTCGAGGAAGCTCAAGAAAAGATTCAAAGTGGCGTCAAGCTTCCCCCCGGTTACTATCTGACATGGGGAGGCGCCTTTGAAAACCAGCAGAGGGCCATGAAGAGGCTCATGCTGGTCGTGCCGCTTACGATAGGGCTGATATTCTTTCTCCTTTACATGACCTTTAACTCCATCAGGTATGCCGGCCTCATCCTCTTAACCCTTCCCTTCGCCCTGATCGGTGGGATATTGAGTCTTCTCATATCAGGCCAATATTTGAGCGTCCCCGCATCCGTCGGATTTATCGCCCTCCTCGGAGTGGCGGTATTAAACGGGGTTGTTCTCGTTTCCTATATCAATAAATTGAGAGAAGAAGGTGCTGGATTAGAAAACGCCATTACTACCGGGTGTGAAAAAAGACTGAGACCGATCCTCATGACCGCTTCGGTGGCGATATTGGGGCTCATCCCGTTGCTCTTCGCCACAGGACCAGGGTCTGAAGTACAGAAGCCCTTGGCGTCCGTGGTCGTTGGAGGGTTAATTACGGCGACCTTCATGACCCTCATCGTGTTGCCAACGCTTTATAAATGGTTTGCAGAAGAGAGGGTGGAGTTTTAAACGGAAGATGTCGAATCATTAGATGAGGAGGAAGGCATGAAAGAGATCAAGGCAATCATTCAACCGTTTATGTTGAGCAAAGTTGTGGAAGCCCTTCATGACATACCCCATTTCCCCGGCCTCACGGTTACAAAAGTCCAGGGTTTCGGCAGGGAAAAGGGTAAAGGAGCGACTCACAAGATCGTGGAAGACCTGATCGATTATGTTCCCAAAGTGAAGCTTGAGATCGTTGTCCATGATGAGATGCTTGATCCGGTTGTGAACACCATTAAAGAAAAAGCCCATACCGGGAATCGAGGGGACGGTAAAATCTTTATCTACGATGTCCGTGAAACCATCCGCATCATGACAGGAGAAACCGGCGAAGCTGCCGTGTAGAGAGGACTGAATCATGAAGCGTGTTGCGAGATACTCCAAATTGGCGTTATGCGCGTTAAAGCCGTCCTTCTTCAAGGGGAAGTCGGGAGAGGGATGGGGATTTTCCGGAGCAGGATAGTATAAATATCTCTTCGAAATTATGGACTCAATAGTAAGTCGACCTTGCGAATCCGGGGAAAAGAAGATACCTTGCCGAAGCTCCCCGCCCGGCGGGCGGGGAGCTCCACAATCATTTCTTGGCGGGTGCTTTGGCGGGTGCTTTTTTCGCCGCTACGACTTCCTTCATCTTCTTGCCGCAGGTGCAGTTGCCGGCACTCTGGCTGATGGTGTCGCATTTGCAGTCGGGTCCGCAATCGCAGGCGAACTTCCCGATGCTCTCGAAAGGTCTCTTCCTTGAATCCATGGTCAATTTTCCCTTTTCGACCTTCGTCACCTTTGCCTTTACCAGGTCCTTGCCGCATGTGCACTTCCCTGCATTCCTTGACATCGAGTCACATTTGCAGTCGTCGCCGCAGGCGCAGACAAAGATTTCGTCTCCGACTTTCGCGGTCATCTGGGTCTTGTCGGCAAATGCGAGGCCTGTAAAAGCGATAGAAAAAAGAATCACAAGAACAAGCAGTTTTTTCATTCTGTTTCACCTCCTTTCTTTAAAATAAGACTAAAGGTAAAAGGTGAAAAGTTGAAGGATAAAGGTTAAAAGCAAAATCTTAAACCCTCAAACCTTGAACTCATCAAACCTGCCTTGAACCTCATACCTCAAACCTCAAACCTTGAATCTTGCCCTTGAACGCGCAACTTGAAACTCGTAACTATTTCTTCCTGTTCTTCAATGGCTTTTTCCAGGAGCTTGATTCCCTCCTGGGAAGCGTTGACGGACTGAGCAAGCGATTCTCTGGCCAGTTCAGGATTATGGAACCCGTCGCTGTTCTCCGCCGTCCACCATTCCCAGAGGATATGGGCCCTGTCGTGATAAGGCCGGGCTTCCTTGAGGGTTTCTTCTGCCACTCCGAGGTCCTTTGCCCGTGTGTAGGTTTCAATCAGCTGTCCCAGCCAGAATTCCGCCTTTCGAATCTTGCCGCGGACATAGTCCTGGACGGCGTCGACCTGATACTCCGCCTCCTCCTGGGACCAGTATTTGTGGCACCGGACGCAGGTGTCTCTCAGCACGTACCTTGCACTCCTCTGCCCGTGATAGGTGAAGGTCTTTCCCTTCTTGTCCTTCGTCCGGGGCATATGGCAATCTTTGCACTCCACCCCGGCCCGTTCATGCTTGCTTCCCCAGAGGGTTTCCACCTCCGGGTGCTGCAGCTTGGTCAGAGGGGCGCCGGTCACAGCGTGCCTGAAATCCTTGAAACCGATCTCGCCATAGCGCTTCTGGAGGTCGAGGACACTGACCCACGGATAGTAGTTCGCCCTGCGATCGTCCATTCCCACGGCTGCACCGGTCTTGGGATCGAAACCCGGGTTGCAGTTATACTCCACATGGCACTGGGCGCAGAGGATGTTCGAATCGGACTTATTCAGGATGCCGATGGCCCGGAAGGGCTTTCCTCCCCGCTGGAATTCCACCTTCGTCAGGGTAATCTTTTTGCTCTTCTCTTTGTCATAGGGATAGGTGCCTTCACCCCGGTCCACGACGGCCTGAATCAGGGCATCCCTCACCACCCTCGGTTTCGCGGCATGGGGATCGTGGCAGTGAATGCAGCCCATGGTGGGATTCCGGAGATACTTTTTCGCCATATCGATGGCTGCAGGGTTTCCAGCTCTCTTCAGATCACTGGCCGGATTGGCGTCTCCCATATAAGGCCACTTGAGGATGGCATCGGTCGTTTTACAGGTCAGGCAGACCGTGTTTCCCGCCCTGGCTGTCTGAGGAAACTCTCTTCCCGTATCCACCAGGACGTCCCAGATCTTTCCAGGGTTGGTGACATCCTTCCAGCTTTTCAGTTGAAACCTGCCGCCATAGGCCCGATCCACGATCATGTGATCGGTGACCATGAAGATATGAGACCGGGGTTCGTCGTGTTCCTTTGTAAAGCCATGAGGCGCCAGCAGCTTATCGGAAGTAGGGGAACGGCTCGTGGTCGTCGCCTTCTCAACCTTGGCCTTCGATTTGAAGTTGACCGAAACATACGTCTCGTACTGAGACGGGTGACACTGGCCGCAAAGGGACAATTCGAGGTTCGTGGAAGGGAGTTTGTCGGGATCTTTCAGGTGCTCGGGCAGGTTGCCGTGACACTTCGAACAGGAAAGGGGGCCATGCTTATATCCCGCCTTGAGGGCCTTAATCTCTTCGTGGCATTGGTAACAGGAAGCGTCCTCTTTTGATATGACCTCTTTGGCAGAACCTGCAATCGAAAGGTAAAAGACAAAAGAGAAGAGAAACAGTACCCCGATCGACAGAGCCGCTTTCCTAAGCATCGTCAGATCCCCCCTTGCCGGCACGAAACTGAAAACATAGTTCTATTATCTGTTGGGTGGCTTCGGAAAAGCAAGAAAAATTATTTCGCTCAATTCGAGTTTGGGCAGGGTTATTTGGGGCCGGCGAGAAGGACGAGCGCCGTCCAGGCAAAGAGAATCACGAAGAAAAGAATAATCTGCCGAACCAGTTTTGCGATACATAGGTCTTCCTCCGTCCGGGGGGATTTGAGATTAAGGATTTTTTTGATTAATATAGGGTATCAATCATTATGAAAAATTTCGGGACAATATTCAAGCGGGACATGGTTTTCAGATCCTGCCTAAACTTTTTGGAAGGAGACAGAGTATGGGGTTAGCGCTGGCCCTGATTGTGATGGGAGTCCTGATTCTTTTCGACCGGATGGGAATGCACTATGGCTTGCGGGAAGGGTGGCCCTGGCTGATCATCGCCCTTGGAATCGGAGGGCTCTTTCGAAGCGGCAAGAGCATCGTGGCCTGGATCACGACGGTTCTTGGCATCTTCATCCTGGGGTCAAAATATTATTCTATTCATATCTCCGTCCCGG
The DNA here is from genome assembly GCA_963731045.1 of uncultured delta proteobacterium. GTDB lineage: Bacteria > Desulfobacterota > BSN033 > BSN033 > UBA1163 > CAVSVC01. Next base: position 20,729 of record CAVSVC010000047.1, read on the forward strand.
CCGCGATGAAGACTTACTTTCTTCCGGTGCTTCTCATCGTGATCGGATTGCTCTGGCTGTGGAAGTACAGACAAGATTGATGGGTGATGAACATGCCCTCGGGAGTGTTCCTGATCTTTGTCTTGGATTCGAAGATTTCAGATGTTTCAATCCAAAATCTGCAATCTGCAATCTGAAATCATGATGCGGGGATGAGACCGGCGACGACGAGAAGGGTCATCTCCTCGTCTCCTATGTTGGTCAGTTCATGGTAGTGGCCGATGGGGATATGGATCGCATCCCCGGGCCCAACGTCACAAAGGTCATCTTCGACCTGCATCCGGCCACGGCCTTTCTGAATGATGTAGATCTCTTCCATGGGATCCACATGGCCGATGAGCGTCTCTCCGGACTCTACAGAGGCATGGGCCAGGAACATCAGCGTGTCCAGGTGGCGGGTATCCAGGATCATGTGAGCTATGCCTCCATCATGGGCCTGGTAGCGCGTCATTTTCACTTCGGGATGGTCAAGGTTGCGTTTGATCATGACAGATCCTTTTGAGATCGTAGAGATCGCATAGCGCATAGCGTAAGTCGAAAACCGAGTGAGTCAATGATCAGTTTCTTGCTCAATCTCCTCTGTCATCAGAATTCAACCTTCTCAGGATGGACTTGGGCTCCTTCGATGATTTCGCTCATCACTTCCTTGACGCTCTTGATTTCCCGGACCAGTCCGACGCACTGGCCGCAGGCGATGATGGCGCTTTCCACGTCCCCTTCCCGAAGGGCCTTCTGACCCATCTGTCCGCTGATGACGGTCAAGAAGCTCCTCCAGGGAGGCGCCTCTTTCCTCCATGGCAAGGGTCTTCTGGGCCGCCTCGTTTCTGATGACCCTTGCCGCATTTCGAATGGAACGCTGAATGATCATGGTGTCGGTTTCTCTTGCCCGAATGAACCATTCCTTCACCCGGGGATGGACAGGGCATTCCCGGGTGGCAACGAACCGGGTCCCCATCACCACGCCATCCGCTCCGAGAGCGAGGGCTGCAAGGAATCCCCTCGCATCTGCGATTCCCCCGCCGGATATGATGGGAATTGAGACCGTATCCGCGACGCTCGGTGTGAGAACGAGGGTTGTGACCTCATCCATCCCCGGATGTCCTCCGCACTCGTAGCCGACGATGGTGACGGCATCCGCCCCGATGGACTCGGCCTTTTTTGCGAACCGGGCGGATGGAACTTTGTGGATCAGCTTGATTCCCTCTCTTTTCAGCTGGTGGATAAAAGGTTCGGGGCTTCTGCCGGAGGTTTCAACCACAGGGACCTTCTCTTCGAGAATCACCTGAAGAATCTCCTCCGTTCTTTCTCCCTGTGTCAGCTCGGGAAGCATGGAGAGGTTGACGCCGAAAGGCTTCCCGGTCATTTCTCTCAGCCGGCGTATTTCATTTCTCAGGGCATTCTGATCCGGAAAGGAGAGACTTGCGAGGATTCCCAATCCGCCCGCCTCCGACACGGCAGAGGCAAGCTCGGCCGTGGCAAGCCATTGGAGTCCCCCCTGGATGATGGGAACCTGAATACCGAGGAGCCGGGTGAGGCGGGTCTCAAACATATTGGCCTCCGGATTGTGGAGTTTGCGTCAGGACACCATCATAGAAAGAAAAGGGCTGATTTGCAATCCGAAATCCGCGATGGCATGGGGATGAACGTTTCCCGAGTTTTGGATGTCCCTTTTGGGACCCCTTTTCACTCTTAACCTCAATGATGTGCAAAAAAACTCACCGAACGGACATGGGTAAGCCGGTCGGAAAGGCTTGGGGGCGAACCTTTATACCGGTAAGCACATGCTTTCCCGACACATGCTGGACGTCACTCTTGGTGACTTCCTCTCTTACCCCTAAAACATCAAAATCGCCGCCTTCCCAAGCCTTGGAGAGCGGTTTACCCATGGCCGTTTCTGCAAGGTTAACGCCGTGCCGGCGTTCTCACTCAAATCATTTCCTGCAGAAGCCGCTCCGCCCTGGCAGGGTTAAAGATACCGCATTCGCACTGACGGGAAAGCTCCAGGGCCGCTTCTGCACAGGTCAATTTCTTCTGGCCGATCTTTTTCACCAGGTGGGCAATCAGGTTCGGGGACACCATGGCATGGCCGCACATGGTGGTGATCTCCAGGACTTTTTCATCAGGGAGAAGGTCTGTCTTGCCGCTCATTCCGAGGGAATACTGGACGGTATGGGGAGTCAGGCCCGTCTCACGGCAGGTCTGACTCACTTCGTCAAAGAGGCCCGATACAGCCACGGAAAGACCGAGATTCTTATTCTTTATCTCCTTCAGGCACGCCTTCAAGGTTTCCTTATCTTTGAAGACCGCATGGATCAGGAATTTGTCTTCCTCCTTAAATTCCTCGAAGGTTTTCTGATGGCGCCCGCCACCCCTGATGGAGCCGAAATTGGTGAGGTCCTTTGCGTAGCCGGAGAGGATGTCCCAGGCTTCCCGCATCCTGCTTCTGACTTCGGGGTTCTTCATCCGGTCGACGCTGGTCAGGATGAGCATCACGTAATCATCGTGAAGACTCCCCGGACTACCATGGCGGTGTAGCGAATGACTCATGATCTGTTCTCCTATTCTCAGGGTCTCCCTAATCCGACATTGATCTTTGCGTGCGGCCTCGGTTTAAACCCTGCTTCCTCTGCGATCGAAACCGTTGGAACGCTCCCATCCTCTTTCAACCGGTTTGATAATCCGATGGAGAAAACCGTATTGATCCGCGGGGAGACTTCCTTGAGCGCCTGCAGGGCTGGCAACAAGTGCCGGTTTGCGCTGAAGAAATGGATGACGATGTTGAGTCCCCTCTCAGCGAGGATCTCTTCGTTGAGTCTTCCTGATAGCCGGATCGGACATCAGGGCGGTGACCCCGCTTCCTGGGTCGAAGGTTACGCCCGCGCCGGCGAGGGCCATGCAGATTTCCTGGACATCGCGGAAGGAGGCGCTGATACCCGGGCGTCCCACCTCCACTACCACGGCGGTCAGGTCTTCCGAAATGCGGCCGGTCACTTCATTCAGTTTCGGATCCGGCGGGGGCGCCGATCCTTTTATCCCCGGGAGAGGGCCTGCATAGGGATTGCTGAAATGGGGGCGGATCTTCCTCGGCCACTCCAGCTCCGGCATAAAGATAGCGTCCGTGGGACAAACACGTGACCGCAGGCAGGCGCCGCACTCTACACAGTCGGACTGATTGACTTCACTCTTCTTCCTGTCCTCCCACTGGACGAAAGAGATCGCTCCCACCGTACAATAGGGATGGCAGGCTTTACAGGCGATGCATTTCTCCTTGTTGATTCTCATCCATGAACCTCCGGCAAAAGATCGAAGACCCTTTCTTTCTCCCTGAAAAAAAAACCTCCTCTTGAGAGCAAGGAGCCGATGCGGTCCCCCCGACAACTCCCAACAGAAGGTTCCCGTCAGTTAGAATAAATCGTAACCGGCCGGTGGGATTTCGTCAACGGAGACAACCTGTCTGTCTCACCCCCTCTTACTCTTGAGACTGTGTCGTAATTCGCGTTTGTCATTGCGAGCGACCGAAGGGAGCGCGGCAATCTCTGTGTTTTCAGCGCCATATGAGATTGCTTCGGTCGTATCACTCCCTCGCAATGACATTGCGACACAGTCTCCTTAAGAGGGGGATAACACCCAAACAAATCCCTGGAGAGCTATTATTGAATAGTGTCGGACGTTCAGCCTTTGCCGACTGCGCATAAGGGGAAAGATGGATTCCTGGCGGAATTTGACCACTTGCAAGGAAAACTTTTTTGTTTTAATAGGTTACAGGCATTCAACTTTTTGTCTTGTAGTTTTAGCGCGAATATGCTAACAATCAACCAATCGATCGGTGCAAATTGGCTTTCCTTTCAAAACATGTCTAAGCCTTCAAGATCCTTAGTGAAACTTAGAAACGGGTTTCTGTTCATTTCCATGAACCTGCGTTACGCCCTTGGGCTGCGCGTGTCGAGGAGGTGGAGAATTGGCTCTATATAAGGTGATTTTCTTAGGTCTTGCCGTGGCCGGACCGGAAGAGGAAACCCGTTTGCTTGCAGGCATCAGGAAGAATTTCAATCTCTCTCCGGAGAAGGCCGAGCGTCTGCTCCAGAGGGTTCCCATCGTCGTGAAGAAGGGGATTCCAAAAGAGGAGATGGAACGTTATGTGCGGGTCTTCGAGTCCTTTGGGGGGAAGGTCAGAGTGGAAGAGGAACCGATTCCTGAAACCCCGGAGATCTCTCTTCCGCCGGAGCCTGAGAGGAAAGTGTTTTCGGGAAGGATGATCACCTGTCCCCAGTGCGGATTTGAGCAGCCAGAAAAGGACGAATGCGTCAAGTGCGGTCTCATCATTTCCAAATATCACCAGTATCAGGAAATGGCCCATGCCCTCAAAGACCAGGTCCGTGAGATTTCGATGGAAGACAAGGAGGCCTCACCCTGGGAGAGTGGAGAAGGATTCGTCTGGGCCTTTTTGAGGACAACCCGCGAGGCCCTTTTTTCCCCCACCCTTTTCTTCAGAAAGGTCGGGGCAGGAGAAGGCTACTGGTCCCCCCTGATTTATGGACTCATTGCCGGGATTATCGGGTTTGCCGGGTCCATATTGTGGCAATGGATCCTCTTTTCCCGGTTCTTTCCGATGGAAAGACTGGCTTTTTTACCCTACAGTTTCCTCCTCCTTATCTTCTGCGTGGCGCTGCCTTTCCTCGTGGGTGTTCCAATCCTAATCGGAAGCGCAGTGATGCACGTCTGTCTGATGATTGTAGGAGGAAACAGGAAAGGTTTTCAGATGACCTTTCGTGTGGTCTCATACTCCTGGGGAGGCTACCTTTTCGGGATCGTTCCCTTTATCGGAGGTACGATCGGAGGAATCTACGCGCTGATCCTGGTCATCATTGGAATGAGGGAAGCCCATGGCATTTCCGGAGGAAGGGCGGTTTTAGCGGTTTTTCTTCCCATTATCGTCTTTGCCGGTCTGGGTATCCTGGCAGCCATCCTTATCCCGCTGTTCTTTGGATCGATGAGGTTTTTCGGAGGTGTGGGAGTATAGGTTTCGATCGGGATGCCCGGTATGGATGAAAGAAGGGGGGCTTCCGCTCCCCTTTTTTGTTCCTTCGTTTTTTCAGGAGCATAGGTATGAAGCAGAAACCAAGAAAAAAAGAGAAGAAGATCCCCCGGAAAGAGAAACGGCCGGGGCTTGCCCCGGGGCTTGCCCCGGTCTTTCCCCGGAACTCGTCACCGGATGGATGGAAAGGGAAGACCGGCCGGTTCTGCTCAGGGAAATCCTCCTGGGCCTCGGTCTGAGCAAAGACCAGAGACAGGAAACAAAGAGCATACTCAAAAGCATGGCCGAGGAAGGGAAGGTTCTTCGGATTCGAGGGAACCGTTACGGCCTTCCTTCCAGGATGAATCTCGTTATCGGCAGGATCAAATGCCATCCCGATGGATATGGTTTCGTCATTCCGGAGAAGGAGGGAGAAGAGGATATCTTCATCAGTCCCAGAAACCTGAAAGAAGCCATGCACGGAGACCGTGTCGTGGCCAGGGTGGAATCGGTCCGCAAGAAAGGAAAGGAAGGAAGCGTCATCCGGATTCTGGAGCGGGGCATTCGCAAGGTGGTCGGCAAGTTCATGAAGGCGACCCATTACTCTTACGTGATCCCGGACGACGAGCGTGTCCTTCAGGAGATCTACATCCCTGATGGAGAAACGAAGAAGGCCCGGCCCAACCAGATCGTCGTTGCAGAGATTACCCGGCACCCTACTGAAAGGGCTCGGCCCGAGGGCAGAGTGACCCAGATCCTCGGGTACCCGGATGACCCGGAAGTGGAGCCTCAGATCGTCATTCACAAGTACGATCTTCCCTACCGGTTTTCTTCAGCGGCTTCGAGAGAGGCCCTCAGCCTCCCCCGCAGTCCCTCTGCACAGGATTTCGGAGACCGGGTCGACCTCCGAAGGATTCCGACGTTTACCATTGACGGGGAGAACGCAAAGGATTTTGACGATGCGGTCTCGGTCGAAACGGAAGAAGGACGGAGCGGTGAAGCTCTACGTGTCAATTTCGGACGTCAGCCACTATGTGCAGGAAGGGAGCGGTCTGGACGAGGAGGCCTATCTTCGAGGAACCAGCGTCTACTTCCCCGATCGTGCGATTCCCATGTTTCCTCCGGAACTCTCGAACGAGATCTGCTGCCTCCAGCCACGGGTGGAACGGCTGACCGTCACCGTTGAACTGAGATACGACGCGAGGGGAGAACAGAAAGGCGTGCGGTTTTACCCCAGCGTGATCCGAAGCGATGAACGATTGACTTATACGATTGTGAGAAAGATCCTGCTCGACAGGGATGAGGATCTCAGGAGACGATTCCAACATCTCCTGCCCTCTCTGGAGACCATGTTTCTGCTCTGCGGGAAACTTCGCCAGAAGAGGGTCGAAAGGGGAGCCCTCGATTTCGACCTTCCCGAACCCGAGGTCGTTTTGAACCTCCAGGGGGAGACCGAAGAGATCATCAGGGCCGAGAGAAATCTCGCCCACCAGATGATCGAAGAGTTCATGATTGCCGCCAATGAGGCCGTTGCCGCGTTTATCGGGGAGAGCGAGGTGCCCTCCCTCTACAGGATTCACGAGCCTCCGAGCCGGGAGGCGATTGAAGAGTTCAAGAGGTTCGTTTCCCACCTGGGATACAGGATGGAGAAGAGGGGTCCGAACCATGGGCCCATCGATCTCCAGAGGATTCTCACGGCCGTCAAAGGAAAGTCCGAGGAGAGGGTGGTCAACAATATGCTCCTCCGATCTATGAAATGGGCAAAGTATTCGGCTGCGAATGTGGGCCATTTTGGGCTGGCATCCGGCGCCTATACGCATTTTACGTCCCCCATCCGGAGATACCCCGATCTCATGGTCCACCGCATTTTGAAGAAGATCCTGCTCAAGCAGGAGGTCCGGATCACGGAGGAGGCGCTGGCCGGAAAGGCGGATCATCTCTCCCACCGGGAGAGGGTGGCCATGGAGGCCGAAAGGGAGATCCTTGACCGGTACCGGATCCGGTTCATGAAAGACAAGGTGGGGGAAGTCTATGAAGGAATCATCAGCGGTGTGACCGCCTTCGGCTTTTTCGTCGAACTGAAGGAGATCTTTGTGGAAGGGCTGGTCAGGATGACAAGCCTCCATGACGATTACTACCATTATTATGAGGATCGGTACTGTCTCATGGGCGAAAGGACGCGAAAGGTCTTCAGGATCGGAGATGAGGTGAGGGTGAGACTCGACCGGGTGGATGTGGAGAGAAGACACATCGATTTTGAACTGACCCCCGGGTAGATTTCAGATGTAAGATTTGAGATTTCAGATTTGAGATTTAAGATCGAAGAGGGTGCCCTTACTAATCGGTCTTGAATAGCGTAGGCATCAAATGCTTCACCTACATTCCTGAGATCCGGCTTCCGCCGGAATGACGAGAATGAACGGTTCTCAAGACGTCTCTCGGCGAAAGCCGGAGTCCAGTCTCAGGGTTCAAAAAGGCCAAGTCCCCAGATCAGCGATGTCTGTCCCATTATGGATTCCTGCGTATCAGGTTATGAATAAGGTTGCGGATCTCAATCTGAAATCTACGATCTGAAATGGTCTGGGCGATTCTTCTGTGGATTCGGGACATGGGAAGTCGGTCGAGTTTTTTTGCGGAGGCCCATTCTCCCTCTGCTTCTCCATGATCCGCTTCGCAGCGATAAACATGGAGGGTGAGCCTGAAGTGGGAGAACGTCTGCTGGAAAACGCCGATAGACTCCCCAACGTCCGCCTTCATTCCAATCTCTTTCTTAAGGCAGGCTACTCAACCTCCTGCCTCGTGGGCATCTTTCTTTTCCTTGACCCGTTCGACGGCGCTAAGCCCCGCCTTTAAAGGCGGGGACACCAAGCGCCGCTCAGGGTCTACCCTGAGCCCCTCGGCCTGAGCTCGGGTCGAAGGCAAACTCCGGCGTTTATGCCGGGGAGCCGATGGGTTGACTTCCCAGTTCGGGAACTCCCATAAGCCTCCGAGAAGTCCTTCTTCAGCCCTCTGCCTGACCAGAACCTTCCCGTCTTTCATGATGACCGCGGCCACCGCCTCGATGTGCGGAATGGCTTTTCTGATCTTCCTGGAGGGATATCTTTCAGGATCCCCGGAGGCTCTTCCCAGGCATTCATCCCGGAGAGGGCATTTTACACACTGAGGATCTCTGGGGGTGCAGACCATGGAACCGAGGTCCATGAGGGCCTGGTTGAAATCGCCGGGGCGTTTTTCCGGGAACGAGGGACTCTGAGATTCGCCATAGAGCCTCTTCGGTCTCTTTCTCCGCCGGATTTCCTGAAAGGGCAAAGAGCCGGGAGAGGACCCTCTTGACATTTCCATCGAGAATGGCGGCCTCTTTGTTGTGGGCAATGGAGAGGATGGCCCCGGCCGTATAGCGGCCGATTCCGGGAAGGCTCAGGAGGTCTTTTGAATTATCGGGAATGCTTCCCTGAAATTTCTCTGTGATGACCCGCGAGGCCCTGTGAAGGTTTCGTGCCCTCGAATAGTAACCGAGGCCTTCCCAGAGCTTCAGGACTTTTGAGAGGTCGGCCCCGGCCAGAGGCTTCACTGCCGGAAAGGTCTTCAGAAACTTCCGATAATAAGGAATGACCGTATCCACCTGGGTCTGCTGGAGCATGATTTCCGAGATCCAGATGGCATAAGGATCGCGGGTCTTTCTCCAGGGAAGGTCCCGGCTGTTCTCTCTTGAACCATCGAAGGAGCTTCTTACGGATATTTTCTCTTAGTTCTCTTGCCTTTATTTTGTCCATCCCCCCATCCCAACCTTCCCCCGCAAGGGGGGAAGGAGCGAGGTCGTCCGTTTTTTGCAGGCTGCTCAAAAATGCCCAGATGGCAAGGCGCGCCGAAGTCCTGAGGAGTGAGGTGTACTTGGACGTACGCCGCAACGACGAAGGACGAGGGGTGCCGTCGCGACGAATAAGGAGCAACTCTCGGCACGCCCGCGAGAAGGTGAGCGGGCCGGATAACGACGCAGATGAGCGTTTTTCAGCAGCCTGCTAAACCAGACTGCAGCACATCTCCACGGACCTCACCTCCAGGCCGATTTCTCTTGCATAGTCGATTGTCCCCTGGAGGGGATAGGCCAGGGTGTTGACCCCCGAGTCGATAAATCCCCTTTCCATCCCGGCTTTCGAGGGGTGGGCCGGCCGGATGCAGCCTGTCCGAATCGGGAGGGTGGGGTTGAGAATCCTTGCGATTGCCGAAACCCTCGATGTCTCTTCCGGCGATGGAATTCTGATCTGATCGAACCCTGTTTTTCCCAGGGGTTTGATCACCACCAGGACAAGGGTCTCCACACCGACTCGGGTGATCATCTCGAGGGCCCTCCATTCCCCCCGGATCTCTCCGAAATGATGGCCGATGATGACGTGGGGAGCGAGGCGAAGGCCCATCTCCTTCAGCATCCGGAGCGTCTTTTCGTAATCTTCAACCCGTTTGTTCAGGTGATAGACCTCCCGGATCGTATCGTCGTCGCCGATCACATCGATCAGGATCTGGTCTACACCGGCCTTCTTCAGATCCCGTGCATCCGCTTCTTCGATCAAGCCGGTATGAACGATGATCCTGAATTGAGGATCCTTTTTCTTCATATGGCCTATCGCCGGAATGAAGGCTTTCAGCGGAACAGTCCCGTTCCGGTCGGCGCCTCCGCTTACCAGAACGCCATGAGCCCCGCCAGAACGAAGACGATCCATCTTCTTTGAAAAGGTCTCGGGGTCGGCTGCCGGAATCATCGATTCGAGCAGAGTGCCTTTGCAGTGGGCGCAGAGGAGTTCGCAGCGACTGCCTGTGACGCTGATTGCCGCAAACATTTCCCTATGCGAACCGAGTCCTTCCTGACCATAGGCGACCGTACCCGGAAAAGAAAAGGTCAGCTCGTTACCGAAGTGGGCTTTCCGAAGGCGAAAAGCCTCGGTTTGAAGCTCTTGCAAGAGGCGCCTGTATTAGATCGTTTATCATCGGACCAATAAGAATCTGCCCCTCCCCTGGCGGGAGGGGATGAAGGGGAGGGGGTCTAAAGGGTTCCATTCCGTCCACCCCCACCCTTGCACCCTCCCCCATCGAGGGGGAGGGGAAGTGGTGGAGAACTCCAGATACCTTTGGTTAGGGTTTTGACAGTTGGATTTCCTCCAACTGGTGTCTTGATTTCTTCAATATCTCCGGGTTCGGGCTTGAACGGAAAATTCCGAATGGGTCCCGAAGGCCTCTCGTTTCCGTACGGCCTGTTGCATGCAACCTTCCCGTCTTTCCCCGGACATCCCGAGGTCATGAAAGGTTCCCCCATTTCGATGAGAGGGCCGACGTCCATTCCGAAATCGATCAGTCTTCCGGTGTCGTCAAACTTCATCCGGCCGATGGTTCCCAGCCCCTCATTGATGATCCAGCGGCTGAGCTGGATTCTCCGGTATTGGCCGAGAGGAGGCGGGGAATGGCCTTCCATGGGGCTTCCTTTCTCAGGGAAGAAGGAGAAGAGGTGCGTGTAGGCCCCCATATCCTGCCCTCTTTGAATGGATTGCACCATCTCTTTCTCTGTTTCCCCCAGGCCGACGATGAGATGGATTCCCACATAGAATCTTCCAAAGACTTCCACTGCCTCTTGAACCACATGCCAGTAATGGTCCCACCGGTGAGGTCCGCCGACCCCTCTGCCCCTCAAGCGATCGAATAGTTCCGGGGTTGCCGCATCGACTGCAATCCCCACCCGGTCGGCTCCGGCCTCTCTCATGGCCTTCAACGGTTCATCGCTGCGAATCAGCGTGGGTGTGATGAGAACGCTGATAGAGAGATCCGTTTCCTGCTTGAACCTGCGGATGACAAAGAGGGTGTCGTCCAGGGCCTTCGGGTGCGTAATCATCGAAATACAGACCCGGTGGATCTGGTCTTTTCCTTTTGTTTTTTCGATAATCTCTTCCAGGGGATAAACAGGCCAGCTCACCCGGATGAAGGTCTTTCCCTTCGGACTCTCCTTCCTCGATCTTGAGAGACCGCAAAAATGGCAGCTTCCCATGCATCCTTCCGCATAATGAAGGAGGAGGTTCAGTCCCTTCAGTTTTGCGTTTCGATGAAAGGCCCCCTGTTGAAAGCCGAGGGTAAGGGAAGCGGCCAGACTGGTCTGGACGTATTCGGGACTAAATTTCTGTTCCATCATCGTTCCTTTCAGATTCTAATTGAACCCCTCACCCTACCCTTCCCTATGGGGCGAGGGTAAGGGTGAGGGGTTGCCGCAGGCTTTAGCCTGCGTTTCCAGGATCTTTCCTTCTATCGGCATAATATTCTTTGAACCCGACCCAGGTATTTCGAATCAGATCTTCAAAACTCATTCCGTCCTTGTTCCAGTTCTCCTCAAGATATTTCCTTTTCGAAGCCCCATATGAAAGAGGTTGCCCGAAGGCATCCCTCCATTCCGTTTCATAATTGTTCAAATAATCCAGATCATCCCTCACCGCAGCCTCGCCCGCAACTCTTCCGGCGATCTCACCTCCAATGACCGCATGGAGGATGCCTGCGCCGGTGATCGGGTGGGCGTGGCCTGCCGCGTCCCCGGCAAGGAGGACATTTCCAAAAACGGTCTTTTCCGGCAGATCGCAGGGGATAGCACCACCTGTCTTCGAAATTACAGTGGAGTCCGCCAGGTTTCCTGCTTGAATCAAATCCCTGACAAAGCCTCTCATCAATTGAGGAAGGCCCGCGGCTTTCCGGGGAACGACCCCGACGCCCACATTCGCGTTCTCTCCCTTTGGAAATAACCAGGCATACCCTCCCTCACAATCTTTTCGAAAGTAGATGCCGACACCGTGCTGAGGATGGAGTAGGGTCATGCGATACTGAAGGGCAACAAGATTTTTGATGGGCGGCCTACCCATCCATTCGGCTGTCCGAGAGCGGACCCCGTCGGCGCCGATGACAATCTTTGACCGGACCTGCTGCTTTTTCACTCCCTGTTCAACCATCACGCTGTCCGGGAAGATCCCCAGAGCCCTTGTTCCGAGAGCGATCTGAGTTCCAGCCAGCACAGCTGAATCTGCCAGTTCCCTGTCGAACAGTTCCCTGTCGAGCATGTATCCCGGGCTTTTCATCTGATAAGACGTTCCGTCAGGCAGGTGGGTCACCATCTGGTCAATGGGCTGCACGATGCACCTCGATGAGAAGTGAGCGTGACGGCTGATCCATTGGGGGACCCATTCGCCGCACTGGACGGGCTCACCGATCCGGTGTCTACGGTCGATCAAAAGGACACTTGCTCCTTTGTGAGCTGCAGTCCTTGCGGCGCTGGACCCGGCCGGGCCTGCCCCGATGACAATGATGTCGTAAGAACCTTCCAGGTCCTCAACCATGGGAATACTCCAGAACCCGCCTGAGCAGGGAGAGGTTGAGATGGGTCTGGTTTTCGAACCGGCCTTCGAATGCCTCCTGCTCCTGGCCGAGATCGTAGCAGGTGCTCCTCTCCACGTCGACGAGAATGCCCGGAAGGCCGATCCTCTCGAAGTCCGGCCGGTGCTTCCCATAAAAAGGCTCGCAGCAGGAGCCCACAAATCCCCTCACCCCTGACCGCTTGAGTCCCTGGAGCGTCGATTCGAGATCTTCATAGTTTTGAATGGTGACGGAATCCATGCCGAAAGACCTTGCCATCTGCGCGGCCTCCCCCACGGTACAACCTCCGCATTCGTCACAGCCCTCCCGGTAGCGGCAGGCACAATCGATCTCCTTGGCACAGTAGGGAAGCAGAAGTACTTCCGGTTTTTTCACTTCGCCAAAGGGTCTAAGCACACGGAAGAGGTGATGGGTTTCCTCCTCGGCGAATCCCCGGGGAGGAGATCCATCTTTTGAACAGCCTCCTCGATGGCCTGGATCAGATGTCCTTCGCTCGATTCCCGGAATCCGGGGCTTCTGATCCGCAAAGAAGGCCCGAATGTTCTTCTCGATGTCGGACGGGAGGGCTCTCGAATTTTTGAGAAGGCTTTCCAGATCGAAGATCGCCCTCTTGGGATAAGAGAAGAAGTCGCCGGTAATCAGGATCTGGCTGATCACTTTCGTTTTCACATCGATGGCCAGGGAGATCCGTATCAGTCCACCCGGGGCTTTCAAGACCGATGTCAGGGTCTTTCTTCTCGGCAGGGATTGGCGAACCTTGAAAACATACTCAGGAGAGGAGAAGTAGGAGAGCTTTGCTGCCAACAGGTTTTCCTCTTCACCGGTGATGGGGATCGCGCTCGAAGGAAACCCCGAAGGCTTCTCGGAATCCCTTCAGCAGGGAGGTCTTTATCTGAGCAGGAGAGGGTGTCCGGCCCAGTTCCCAGTTCAAGCAGGTGACTCTCTCTTTGACCGATTCAATCTCCTTGTCCTGCAGCTTCTCGGTGGGAATCCGGAGTGCCCTGAGCATTTCGTCCACATCGAAATCGACCAGGACCGTTCCCTGAAAGAGAATGGCGCCTGACAGCTCGGTCCCTCCTGTCCCCGAGATCTTCCTCCCCTGGACCTCGATGTCATTTCTCGGCCGGAAGTGGGCTCTCACCCCGAGGTGACGCAGCCCTGCGGCAGCGGCGTCGCCCAGTTTTCTGTAGAGATCTTCGATCCGTGGAGGGATTCGATGGTCGGTTTTGGAGACATAGATCTCCCAGCCCAGTTCTTTCTTTCCCCAGTAGAGCGCTCCGCCCCCGGTGATCCTGCGGTTGATCTCGATTCCCTTTGCCCGGCAGTAATCGAGGCGGATTTCTTCTTCGACGGATTGGTGATGCCCCACGAGGACGGCAGGGTTTGAGAACTGAAGAAACCGGAAGGTTGACGGAATCTTGTTTTCTGCCTTCAATTCGAGCAGCAGCTCATCAAGGGCCATGTTTTCAGCAGCCGATCGAATCCCCGTGTCCAGAAGCCGCCAAGTTTCCATCAAGTTTTGTATATCCCATTTTTATCTGACCTTCAATAAGATGACCCGTTCGACGGCGCTAAGGCCCGCCTTTGAAGGCGGGGATAGGAAGCGCCGCTCAGGGTCTACCCTCAGCAAGCCCCGGCATTTATGCCGGGGAGCCGATGGGTTGACTTTGTGAAAAAATAGCCGTGTCTTTTCTGATATTAAATAAAATGCTCTATTTATGCCAATTTTAGTGGATATAAGCATTCACAAACTGTAGGAAAAATCCCCCTCGCTGCTAAGTGCCTGAGTTAAAACAAGTAAGGCTATCAACTACCCCACTTCAATTTCCTCATATGTACTTGAAACCCTACACAAATATTTAATAGAAAAACTGTCAACAATTTAAAACGCTTTAAAATCAGTATTTTAAACTTATAATACTGGTTTGGCATCATTTATGCCTTATAAATTTCACAAACTTCACAAGCTGAGACAAGAAACATTGAATGTAGCGATTAATAATAAGTGATAAGGAGAGGGCAAGGACAGTGGGTTCAACAGAGCATCAGCCACCATGGGAGTCACAGCAAAGAGCGCTTACTCAACGATCAAACGGCAAAGGAGGTAGGGCAATGAAGAAAAAGGTGGTTAACAGAGGGAAAATTGGCATGGGGCTGTTCGTGGCACTCTGTCTCTTGACCTGGACTTTCACTCTTATAGGGAACTCCGGGTCAAGCCACGCTCAAGTAAGTACAACCAATCTTATCGCCTCCCATGACAGCAGTTCTCGTCAGTACAACAGGAATTGTACGAGCTGTCATTCGAGCCTCCTCACCGAGAAGAGCCTGGATTCCTCGATCCGAAACGTCCATGTGACCATGCTCCCCTTTGTTCCCGGCAAGGATAATAACACTCGGTGCAGATGGTGCCACCGAACCGTTGATCTGACGCAGGGGACACAACGGGTTGAGAAGTCAAGTGGAAATTTAAGAAGAAGGGTTGACGTCACCCTGTGCACTCTCTGCCATAGCCCCTCGGGTCCGGGACCTCAGTTCTATCAAAGCGGCATATCCCCGACGCAGCCAGACGGCCCGGCGCTCTATCAACTCGTATGTTCACCTTGTCATGGCAGCCTGCAGAACTCTCAAGTGAGAGGGGAATCCGCATCTGAGATTCAAGGGGAAATAAATGAAAATGAAGGCGGGATGGGTCCTCTCAAAGTACTATCGCCGGAGGAAATCCAGGCAATCGCCAATGCACTGAGACGATAAACCATAGAGACAGGAGTAGAGATAGTTGAAAGGAGGCAATGGAACATGAAAAACGAGAGAGAAATGAAATGGCTCGATCCCTCCTTAAGCCGGCGTACTTTCATCAAGGTGACCGGGGCGCTGGGAGCAACAGCGATGGTTGGCCAGGTTTTTACTTCTTCAAAGGCGATAGCTGCGGGACCGGCCATTGTCACGGGAGAGAACCTGCCGGACGTAATCGAAACCGCTGATGACATCCTTTACAGTGTCTGCCAGATGTGTCATTCCCGGTGCGGCGTCAGGGCAAAGGTTAAGGAGGGGATCCTGGTGAAGCTGGATGGAAATCCTTATCACCCCAACAACCGGGATGTTAACGGAAATAATCGTCCGGACATATCTCCTCTTGAGGGGGATGCGAGGTTGCCCTACGGCACTTCTCCAACAGTTGCCGCGAGTGCCCTGGGCCGGATGTGTCTTAAGGGGCAATCCGGGATCCAGACGGTCTACGATCCATTGCGGATCCAGCATCCGCTGAAGAGAGTCGGACCTCGAAACTCCGGCCAGTGGGTGACGATCAGCTGGGCGCAGGCCTTCTCTGAAATTGCAGCGAGGATCAATCAGTTGATTCCTCCCGCTGAAAGGAATCAGTATATCAACCCGAGCATCCCGGAACTGGGCAAAAAGAGAAACCAGCTTGCCTTTGCCCCTGGCCGGAGTGTGGAAAAAGAGTTGAGTGAAAGGATCTGGAAATCCTGCTGGGGAACAGCCAACTACAACCTCGACCATACCTCCGTCTGCGAGGCGACACGACACGTGGCCAACGGATTGATCACGTGGGATCCCAAGGGAAGCAAGAACAGCATGGGTGGAGGGAGAAACGAGGGCTGGCAGCCCGATATCCTGGGGGCCGAATTCATCATCTTCTTCGGCGCAAACCCGTTGGAAGCGGATTTTCCCATGGTCGGGATGGCCCGAAACCTGATGCAATTCAAGAGGAACGGGGGGAGATATGTGGTGGTGGACCCCCGCTTGAACAACACGGCAGCAAAGGCTCACCAGTGGGTCCCGATCATCCCCGGCACGGATGCCGCCCTGGCGATGGGGATGATCAGCTGGATTTTAGAGAATCGGGCCTATAATGCCCAGTACCTGCAGAATGCCAATAAGGAGGCAGCCAATGCTGACGGTGAACCTACGTGGGCGGATGCAACGTACCTGGTAGGAAAGTTTACCGACGCCGAGGGAAGACAGTTCCAGCGTTATGTTACTGCGAGCGAGGCCAGAATCTCCAATGGAACGACGATCCTGGACAACGACTACGTCGTTTGGGCCCAGGGGACACCCAGGGGGTACAACCAAGTTCCCCACGGCGACCTGGAGTTCAGTTCGACTCTGAATCTGAGAGTAAATGGAGTAGATACCCCGGTGGAGACGAAGTCGGCTTTCACCTTATTGAAAGAATCGGCCAATTCCATGACCCGTACTCAGTATGCTTCCATCTGTGGCGTGTCGCTCACCGCCATGGAGACCCTGGCCAGAGAGTTTGTCAGCCACGGGAAGAAAGCGGTAGCCATGACCTACAGGGGGCCGGTGAAACATACGAATGGTCTTTATAACCACCTGGCCATTCAACACTTGAACACCCTTCTCGGCAACTACGACTGGAAGGGAGGATGTACAGCCGGCGCAGGAGGATGGGGACATAAATCGGGTGTTGTGAGCCTGGACAAGGTCGCCGGGAGATCCCGGTCATGAAGGCGTGCGTATCGATCGGACCGGCTCATTCTATAGCAAGAATGAGGCAGGTAGCCTTTTTGCCGGGTACCCGGCGAAGCGGCCCTGGTTTCCCTTTGCCACTTTCGGAAATTACCAGGAGGTCATCCCGAGCATTCAGGATCAATACCCTTACGGGATCAAGGTGCTGATCACCTACTGGAATGCCTGGCCCTACTCCACTCCCGCCTTAAGGAAAGGTGTGGGAAGCAACGGTAGCTGATGAAACCAAGTTGCCCCTTCTTGTGTCCATCAGCCCATTGATCGGGGAGGTGGCTGCCTGGGCGGATTACGTTCTTCCGGATGCCACTTATCTGGAGAAGTTCTCTGTTCCCGGGATCCCCTGGAGGATCAATAAAGGGACCGCTTTCCAGCAGACCGGTCGTCGGGAAGTTTCGACGGAAAACCGATTGGCGTAAGTCCTGCCTATGGAGGTGTGGGAAATAAAATCCCGGTGAATGCCAGAAATGACTATACCCCTGCATTGCCTGATACCAAGACGGTCCTGGATATCCATATCGGTTTGGCTGAAGCGCTCAATCTTCCGGGCGTGGGCGACAATACCCTCCTGGACGGCAATGGAGGACCCGTTGGAAGCCTGCATAACAGTTGGGATTGGGCAAGGGCGATTCTCCAGAACCTGGCCAACAGCGCCAAGGCGGATTATCCCGGGATCACCATCGAAGAGATCCTTTCTAAAGGCGGAGTGTTTGATACCCCTGGGGCCGAGTACCAGGGAAACTACCTCACCTACAGGTATGGCAACATCGTCCGCATCTTCACGGATCCCGTTGCCCGCACCGATCGATTCGGTGACAGGAAAGTACTATTCCGGCATTCCTCACTACAGGGTGATCGCCCATGCCGACGGGACTGCGGTGAACGATACCGGTTATTCTTACAGACTCATCACGTATAAAAGCGTTCATCACGGACAGGGCAGAACGAATATCAATCCCTGGCTGATGCTGATGGTTCCCGAAAACTGGGTGGAGGTCAGCGCCCGCGATGCGGCAACACTCGGTGTGGTGACAGGGGACCGGATCAGGATCACTTCCCCTTCACATTCCACCGGTATCGTGGGTAGGGCAAAGATTACCCAGGGGATCATGCCCGGTGTCATCGGGATCTCTCACCATTACGGCCACTGGGAACAACACTCCCGTCCGGTCGTCATCAACGGGGCTACCATGGCCCACGACCCCAGCCGGGGAGCCGGGATTCAACCCACCCAGATCATGAGGACAGACAGAAGATATGCAAACGTAAGCCTTCAGGATCCCATCGGCGGAAGCGTTTCGTTTTATGACACCTGGGTAAGAGTCGCCAGAGTCTAAAAAAGGAGGTGACGGAAATGGCACAAAAAGGATGGTTAATTCAATTGGATAAATGTACCGGGTGTGATAGCTGCGCTATCGCGTGCAAGTCGGAGAATAATACCCGGCCCCTGAGTTCGCCCATGCCGTTTAAGAACGGGCGGGGCGTTCTTCCGGACCATGTCAGCTACCGCTGGGTTGTAAAGAAAGAGGGGGGAGTCTTCCCCACCCCCACGGTGGCCTTTGTCACCTGCGCCTGCAATCATTGTCAACACCCCGCCTGCATGGCCTCGTGCCCGGTGTCGGATGCGAACGATCCCTCCAACGAGAACAATGCGATCTTCAAACGGGCGGCCGATGGAATTGTGTTGATCAACCAGAACGTCTGCATCGGATGCAAGAATTGCGTGCAGTCATGCCCCTACGGGGCTCCCCAGTTCAATTCAAAAACGGGAAAGGTGGAGAAATGCACGTTCTGTGTCCACCGGCAGGAGGCCGGGCTTCTCCCGGCCTGCGTGACCACTTGCGTCGGAAATGCTCTTCACCTGGTGGACAATTTTAATGGCAATGAGTCGGGGAGCAACAGGCCGGATGGTTTTAGCGACCCGGCGCTCACCGTCCCATCCGTCAAGTTCGAAAACGGGTAACGGCACGAGTCTCAGGAGGTATTCCGATGCTATCTGTCGAAAAGGGCACTCCAGCCATGACGAATGACCGAAAGAAAGGATCCCGGGAAGTTTACGGCGTCAACTCCTTATCCCACCAGGAGGCTCTGGCACGGGGGAACATGTATCGTTTCCTTGCTTCGGTTTTCCTGAATCCTCCCGGCCAGGGTATTCTGGAACGGGTCACGGACAGGGATTTTCTTAAAGAACTCTCGATGCTGTTCAGTGAGAAAGCGGTAGCGGGACTGAAGGAATTTGCTTCAGCCCCTCGTTTCGACGGCGACCTGGCCTTTCTCACCCGGGAGTACATGGACCTCTTTGCCGTGCCCACGGGTCGTTACGTTACCCCCTTCGAGGATGTCTACGGGGAAATATCGGCAGACGGAAAGCAGGAAAGAGGCCCGTTGTTGGGGAATCAGGCCATTTTGGTGATAAGGGCATACCGGGAGGCGGGTGCGGAGATGGAGGGAACTTGCGCGGAATTGCCCACTCACATCGGAGTGGAGCTCTCTTTCATGTATTTCCTGTGCGAAAAGGAGGCATCGGCATCTTCCGGAAGAAGAAGGGATGAACGGATACGGAATCCATGGCCATCCGGTACCGCAAACTCCAGACGAGATTTCTTCAGGAACATCTCAATAGATGGTTTCCGCTTCTCAGCCAGTCAATTCAGGCGAATGCGACAAGCCACCTTTTACAAAGGCCTTGCGTTGATTACAGAGGAGTTTCTTGCTCAGGATACGGCGCGGTTATTGACGCCAAGACGATTGAGTAAAACGTCGCGACGTTCGGAGACCCAAATAAAACCTGAGGGGACGGGCAACAATGGCAGCACTATCCCTTTTGAATGCCGCACTGAATGCGACACCCCCAGTCTCGGTCCGTGCGGAGTTCTGCAAGCGTGTCCGGTTCAGATCGGATGATTGCCGGAGATGCGTGGAGATCTGCCCGGAGCAGGTGATCTCTTTGAATCCGGGCCCAACGATGAAAGGACGGCTGCTCCAATTGTGGTCTCTGCCGGAAGATCTGCCCGACTGAAGTATTTCAGGATGGGCCTGTCAGGCGATCAACGCCTGATCGATCAGATGAAAGCCATTGGGGATAAGAAGCAATGGCAGAGTGAAAGGAAAAAGTTATTTATTCACTGCCATCAGGCGGAGAATCAGAATGGACCTTCACTCCGCATCCGATGTCTGGGAAGGATCACCGAAAACACGATTCTGGCGGCTGCGCTTTCAGGGTTCGATGAACTCATTCTGGTAAAGGGAATTTGCTCTCGATGTCATCTGAAGCAGGGCGAGAAGTTGTTAACCGGTTCAATCGAAGCTTCCAGGGTATTGCTGGAGAGTATTGGCGCGCGAGATTTCCCTGTGAGCCTGATGGAAAAAGAGAAGAGGCACGAAGAGAGTTCTAAGCAGGAGAGATATTTTTTCGAGAATTTCTCTCGGTGCAAGGGATAGGATTGCATCCTGCTTTCTCCAGAAGGAAGAAGCCCTCCGTGAAAACGGCCAGGAGAAGATGGGGATAAAGCAGAAGAAGCAAACCAGCATAAGACGTTCGGCAAGGCGGGAGTGCCTCCAAGAACTTCTCAAGCAGAAAGAACGGAAGAGTTCAACGGTGGTACACTATAGGCCGGAATTCCCGTGGGGAGTAATAACAATTGACGCACAGAACTGCTCTGCCTGCGGGCTCTGCCACCTCATATGTCCAACAGGGGCAATCTCCAAGAAATTGGAGAAGGGATACCAATCTTATTTTTTCAATGGCTCCCTGTGCACCAACTGTTCCCTCTGCACGGAGGCCTGTCCGAGAAAGGCCATCGATTTTGAAAAAGATTTTACCCTTGCGGATATTCTTGAAGATGAAGTCAACGTTGTGGCAAAGATCAAGATGGGCTCGTGTACCATCTGTGGAGAAGTCATCGCGGCGGAAAAAAAGGAATTGTGTTCCACCTGCCAAAACCGGCAGTTAACAGCCAATGTGTGTCAATGTGTAAGGTAGAAGAGAGTACAGGATAGAGAACCCTCCCTCACAGAATCTCCCTCAAGAAAATCCACTTTCCCAGAATTTTTCTGCTCCCTTGACAGGTCGTTGGTTTGTTGGTATAATTACCAACAAGGAGACGGTAACATGATTTCATTCGACGAGGCCGAAATAAGAGCAAAAATCATAAAGGCGATGGCCCATCCTGTCCGTTTGATGGTCATTGAGTTTTTGAAAAACGGCGATCAGTCTTTTTCTGAGATCTTCGATCTCTTCGATCTCGATAAATCGACCATATCAAAACATCTGCTCGTCCTGAAGGAGGCGGGGATCGTCTCTTCGAGAAAGGATGGATCCGATATGATTTATAAGCTCGTGGTTCCCTGCGTAACCGATTTCTTCAGTTGCGTTACCGCGGTCATTCAGAGCAATGTGAAGAAGCAGCAGATCTGTCTGTGTAAATAATTTTTTTTGCCAATCGATGGCCTTTTTGCCAACCAACCATCATTGAGGTCGAAGCAGATAACGAGGTCGTTCATGCTCAAAGATTTTGCTGATTACATCGTCTACAGTCTGATTGGGATAGAACCGGAAGCCCATCTCGGCAAAGCGCTAAACTTTTTCGTCTATGACTCCATCAAAATATTCATACTTTTGTCGGTCATCATCTTCCTGGTGGCCATCATTCGTTCCTTTTTTCCTCCGGAAAGGACAAGGCGGATTCTTTCCCATAAACGGGAATACATCGGCAACGGCCTGGCAGGTCTCCTGGGGATTGTCACGCCTTTTTGTTCCTGTTCGGCTGTCCCTCTGTTCATCGGCTTTGTGGAATCAGGGGTCCCTCTCGGAGTAACCTTCTCATTCCTTGTTTCTTCCCCCATGATCAACGAGGTCGCACTGGTGCTTCTTCTGGGCCTTTTTGGATGGAAAGTCGCCTTGTTGTATGTAGGGACAGGTTTAGTCGTATCCGTTATTTCCGGCATTGTCATCGGCAAGATGAGAATGGAAAGGTACGTCCAGGATTACGTTTATCAGACGAAGGTTGGAAGTGCCGAAATTGCCCGCCAGAATTTCCGTGAAAAGATTCAATACGCAAGAGACTATACCAGGGACCTGCTAAAAAAGATCTGGCCTTATGTCCTTATTGGAATTGGTGTGGGTGGATTCATACATGGTTACGTTCCCTCTGACTTATTGCTCAAGTATGCAGGTCCGGGGAACCCCTTTGCCGTCCCCGTGGCCGTGCTAATCGGAGTTCCCCTTTACAGCAATGCCGCCGGAACCATTCCCATCGTCCAGGCCCTCATGGGCAAGGGCATGCCGATCGGAACAGTGCTGGCTTTCATGATGGCCGTCACGGCACTTTCTTTTCCCGAAGCCGTCATCCTTAAGAACGTCCTGAAGATGCGGTTGCTTCTCATCTTTTTTGGCACCGTCGCTGCCGCTATTGTATGCGTAGGATATCTCTTTAATGCTATTCTTTAACAGTTTGCTGAAAAACTCATTTTTCGCAGGCTGCTCAAAAATGCCCCTGCCTGCGCCGAGGCTTCGGCAGGCAGGCAGATGCAAGTTGAGCTTCGCGAAATCCCGGTTCTTTTACCGGGAGCGCCCCTGCCTGCGGCAGGCAGGCGAAATCCTAATACCGCATGGGCGTTATGTATAACGCCCCTACAGATGTACGGCGCAACGACGAAGGGTGAGGGGTGCCGTTGCGACGAGTAAGGAGCAACTCTTGGCACGCCGCCGAGACGGTGAGGCGGCCGGATAACGCCGCAAATGGGCGTTTTTCAGCAGCCTGTTAAGACATCGAAGAAGAAGGGAGATCAGAATGAAGATCGAGATCCTCGGAATGGGTTGTGCAAATTGCAGGAAGCTTTACGAAAACGCCGTCGAAGCCGCTCAGTCGAGCGGCAAGGAAATCGAAGTTACCAAGGTTGAAGACATCCAGAAAATCATGTCCTATGGGGTATTGTCGACCCCGGCACTCGTGATAGATGGAGTGGTCAAGACGGCGGGAAAGCTTCCTAAGATTGAACAAATCAAGGATTGGATCAAATAGAGGAGGAGCAAGATGGCAGAGAAATGTCTTTGTGAGACGAATGATATTGTCATTTTTTCCTGTGCCGGCAGTGCGAATGTGGGGCAGATTGCCAATCAGGCGGCCGTTCAACTTGCCCAGAAGGGTCTTGGCAGATACTTCTGCTTAGCCGGTATCGGCGGTCATGTCAGCGGGATGATTGAATCGACCAAAGCCTGCAAGATGATTGTTGCGATCAATGGGTGTCCCGTGGAGTGTGCGACAAAGACGCTTGAACACGCCGGATTCCATGTTGACGAGAACGTCCAAGTGACAGGTCTGGGGATCGAGAAGAACCATGACATCAACCTGAGCCTTTCGGACGTCGGAAAGGTCACCGATCATATGGCCTTGCGCATCTCGAAGAGAAGAGAGCCGTGATCTCTCTGAGGATTTGATGATACAGAATGATTATTGCCTCATTTCCGTTGGAAGAACGCAAGTAGGATTGGTGGGGATGACCGAGGTTTTTACAAGGCTGAAATCCCAACAAGGAAAAACGGATGCTGAACTGAAAGAGATCCTTCTGAAGAAGGCGGAGGAAAAGAATTACATCCCTCCTCGTGCAAGGGCAGAATATGAAAAGGCCCTTTTTCGGGAATTCAAGAAATCTCTGGGTGAAGAGGTGGAGGAAGAAGGAGGAGAAAGTTCTGGAAGTGACGATTCTGGGATCGGGATGTTATTCCTGCAACAAACTGGAGCAGGATGTGATGGCTGTTCTTTCCGAAACCGGAATCCAGGCGGGTCTGAATCATATCTCCGATCCCAACCTGATCGCCCAATATGGAATCCTTCCCACCCCTGCGCTCATTATCAATGGAAAGGTGAAATCTTCCGGAAGAGTGCCTTCGAAGCCGATGATCAAGAAGTGGCTGGAGGAGGAAAAGGGATGAAAATCAAGAATGTGGTCCTGAATCTAAGTTCCGAGGAGACCCTGAGGCTCACAAGAATTCTCCTCGACGAAGACAAGGATGGAGCCCTTACATTTCTTAAGGAGTGCCTGAAGCCTCAATTCGATGGAGGCGACCAGGGATCATTGAGTGCCGGTCTTTGAGGCTTCGTATAAGCCTTCTCAAAAGGATACCTTCGGCAAACATTAGCACTTGGAGGGCAAAAAGAGATGCCGAACGATTCGATCGTGCTCAAATTGACTCCTGAAGAGGCTCTCAGACTCACGAGAATTCTCCTGGACGAGGACAAGGAGGATGCCCTTTTGTTTCTAAGGCAGTGCCTCAAGCCTCAACTCGATCAATCGACCAGGGGACGCATGGTCCGATCCTTTGAAACTCCATAATATCCGCGAAAGAGAGGAAAATCCATGAAAAGGAAGATGGTTCTCATTTTGACGTTGCTCGCCATCACGAGTTTCGCATTTTCGCATCAGACCACTCTGTCACAACCTTTGCTGGATAAACGGTTTCCAAAAGACGTTGTCCAAAGTCCTCTTCCGAAGCTGCTCGATTTTGGAGCGGGTAAATGCATCCCGTGCAAGGCAATGGCGCCCATTCTGAAAGAGCTGACAGAAGAATACAAAGGGCGGGTGATCATAAAAGTGATCGAAGTTAATGATGAACGGGAGATGACTCAGGCCAATAAAGTCCGCCTCATCCCGACGCAGGTTTTCTATGATTCTAAAAACCAGGAAGTTTTCCGGCATGAGGGGTTTATGGACAAAGTCCAGATTAAGAAAATTTTCGATAAGATGGGTGTTAAATAGTCTGTGGAAACCCTTCTTCATCATCTTTCCCAATCGCTTACGGACAATCCTTTTCTCGCCTATGTCGGCGTGTTTCTGGGAGGGATTTTTTCCTCTTCCAGCCCATGCGTTCTGGCTACTATTCCCCTCGTGATCGGATATGTAGGGGGATATTCCGAAGGAAACCGCCGGAAAGCCCTGCTGTACTCTCTTGTTTTCATCCTCGGACTTTCTATCACCTTTACCGCTCTGGGCGCGGTCGCTTCCATTGTCGGGGGTCTGTTTGGCATCATCAGCCGGACCTGGTACTTCGTCGTTGGAGGAATTGCTGCGGTCATTGGTCTTCATCTGATCGGCCTCTTTCAGTGGAACTTGTTCGTTCCCGTTCATTTTCAACGAAAGAGGAGAGGGATCCTGGGGCTTTCCTCCTTGGTCTTGTCTTTGGGGTTATCTCCTCCCCTGTGCGACACCCGTTCTTGCCCTCATTCTCACCTTTGTGGCCACAAAGGGGGAGGTTGTGTACGGGACCTCCCTGTTGTTCATTTATGCCCTCGGACACTTGGCCGTCGATCTTTTTGGCCGGAACCGCTACTGGATTCGCGGAGAATTTCGCTAAATCCAAAGGGGTTTCCAACGTAACCTTATGGGGGGAACGCATCGGAGGGTCGATCGTCGTTCTTGTCGGGATTTATTTGGTATACACCGGATTGACCCTTTAGGAGAAACAAAGGAGCTGTGTTAATGAAAGAAAGTCGTCTCATTCTTATCCTCGGATTGGCCGGGTTTGTAGTCATGGCGGATAATTGGGTGGTATCGCCCATTCTGCCGGCTATTGCCCGCTCCATACAAGTGTCGCCGGTTCAGGCCGGCCTTCTTATCAGCGCCTACATGATCCCCTTCGGTCTGTTCCAGTTGGTATTTGGTCCGCTGGCGGACCGCTACGGAAAGAGACAAGTCATCACGTTTTCCATGATCTTCTTCACAATTGGCACAGCTTTGTGCGGAATTGGAATCGGCCTTCCTGATCTGGGTCTTTACCGGGCTATTACCGGAGTTTTCGCTGC
>CAVSVC010000048.1:0-34446 GCA_963731045.1 uncultured delta proteobacterium
CAAAGATTGCTTCGTCATTTCAATCCTCGCAATGACACATTACATAATGCGCTTCTATTAGAGAGAGGGTTTTCTCTGGCAGGAAATAAGATGGGAGTGGACAGAGAAGGGCCTCGTTGCCGGGCAGGGGAACCTCCTGCTCTTCTCCAAAACAGTCCCGGCAGAAATCCCAGAAGGCAGAAAACGGCCGCCTTCTGTTTTCATCTCGTTCAAATCTTTCAACAGAATGATTAAACCCTTTCTTCTTCTTCATCTCAGGCCCCTCTGACGATCTGTTGGCCAAAAACGAAAAGGGCGTCGGGCGGGTCTAAACCCCCGCCCCGTTCTCGTTAATAAGCACCCGGAAAGGCGGTCCAGCGGGCTCTTCTTTCTTCGGTTTTTCCGCTACGGCGCACTCCGTTGTAATCATCAGGGAAGCCACGCTTGCAGCATTCTTGAGGGCCAACCTCACGACTTTGGTTGGATCATAATTCCGGCCTCAATCATGTCAATGTATTCTTCCTTGTCCTGTCTACTCGCTAAGGCCCCTTTCCCTTCTTTCACTTTTCCCGCGATCACAGAGCCTTCCTGGCCTGCATTCTGGACAATCTGGCGGATGGGTTCTTCCAGCGCTCTCTGGATAATATCCACTCCAACCTGCTGATCTCCTTCGACTTTGAGCTTTTTCAGGGCAGGCAGGCATCTCAGGAGGCAACGCCTCCTCCCGGACAATCCCTTCCTCTACGGCAGCCCGGTTTGCATGGAGCGCATCTTCCACCCTGGCCTTCTTCTCCTTCATCTCGGTCTCGGTGGCTGCGCCGACTTTAATGACGGCCACACCGCCGGCCAGCTTCGCCAGCCGCTCCTGGAGTTTTTCCTTGTTGTAGTCCGAGGTCGTCTCATCAATCTGAGCCCGGATCTGTTTGATCCGTCCTTCGATCACCGAACTTTTTCCTGCGCCTTCAACGATGGTGCTATCCGGCTTTGTTGATGACCACCTTCTTGGCTCTTCCAAAGGTCCTCCAGTTTTATCTTCTCCAGCTTGATTCCCACATCCTCCAGCATGGCTTTGCCGTCCGTCAAGGTTGCAATGTCTTCCAGCATGGCCTTTCTTCGGTCGCCGAATCCCGGGGCCTTCACCGCCGCGCACTTAAGGGTGCCGCGCAGCTTGTTGACCACCAGCGTTGCGAGTGCCTCGCCTTCCACCTCTTCGGCAATGATCATGATCGGCCGCCCGCTCTTGGCTACCCCTTCCAGGATGGGGAGCATGTCCTTCATGCTGGAGATCTTTTTCTCGTAAAGGAGGATATAGGGGTCTTCCAGAACGACCTCCATCTTTTCCGGATCGGTGACCCAGAGGGCTAAGGTAGCCCCTGTCGAACTGCATTCCCTCCACGACATCGAGAGTCGTCTCGATGCCCTTCCGCTTCCTCGACGGTGATCACTCCCTCTTTCCCCACTTTGTTCATGGCCTCGGCAAGAATGATATCACCGATTGTCGGATCATTGTTGGACACTCTCTCACTTGAGAGATCTCTTTCTGCTCTTTAACCGGCTTGGACATCTTTTTCAGTTCCTTGACCACCTCGTCCATGGCCAGATCGATGCCTCTCTTCACATCCATGGGGTTCATCCCTGCGGCCACGACCCTATACCCTTCGCGATGGCGGGCAAGGACGGTCGCGGTTGTCGTTCCGTCTCCGGCGGTATCCGAGGTCCTGCTCGCCACCTCTTTCACCATCTTGGCTCCCATATTCTGGAAGTGATCCTCCAACTCGATCTCTTTGGCCACGGTGACCCCGTCTTTTGTTACGGTCGGGGAGCTCAAAGGATCTTTCCAGGACAACATTTCTTCCCTTGGGTCCAAGGGTGACCTTCACTGCGTCTGCCAGGACATTCACTCCTTCCAGGATGGCATTTCTCGCCTCCTGATCATACTTCAATTCCTTCGCCATGAAATTCCTCCTTTCTTTTTAAGCCATTCAGCGTTCAATAATGGCCAGGATATCATCCTCTTTCATTATCAAATGTTCTTCCCCATCGATCTTGATCTCAGTGCCTCCGTACTTGGCAAAGAGAACCCGATCACCCACCTTCACGTCCATCGGGACTCGGTCCCATCCTCCATCAACTTGCCTGCTCCTACGGCGATCACTTTGCCCTCGACGGGGTTTTCTTTGCCCTATCCGGGATGACTATTCCTCCCTTTGTTCTCTTCCTTTTTCCAACTCTTTCTACAATGAGCCGATCATAAAGTGGCCTCACCTTCATATAAACAGTCCTCCCTTCAAACTAAGTTAGCCAACTAAAGAGCCTCCATCGGATCTCCAATTGTCAAGGTGGGAAAGCCCAAAAAGTTGCCTTGCATGCTCTCCCAACACCCTCCCTCGCCCCCTCCTGCCGGACCTCTGGATTTTTGCAGCCTTCTTTGGCGGGGCGGGCCAGGGGTTGATTTTGAAATAAACCCTCTAACTAAAAGGCATGGAATTCATTGACTCTTTTCTCGCAACAGGATTGTTTGTGCCCCACAGGGATGAGAAGGATTTTTTTCTGACCTTCTCCTTAGGCGCTTCCCCGAAATTCCTTTCCTGCCTCAATTTCCCCAGAGATCATTCCTCGAAGGAATGGTTACCCAGTATGCCGGGGGGTTTCCGTCTTTGAGGATCGATGAAAAAAGCCAGAGAATCTGGATAGATACCTCCCCCGGGTTTGAGAGAAGGAGGTGAGCAGTTCTATGAATGGATAGAGAGGGACGAGTTGCAGCCCTTCCGGATTACGGAAGACCATGCAAGAGGACTCGGAATTGTGAAAGTTCTGACCTCGGAGAACCATCGGAAGTGGATAAAATATGAAGGGCCAGGTTCAGCAGGTCCTATTAGACCTTCGGCCTGTCCCTGGTGGACCAGGACCAGAACCCCATTCTTTATGACCCAACCCTGAGGGACATCCTGATCAAGCACCTGTCTTCCAAGGCCCGATGTGCTGATCGAAAAAAGGTTCCGTGACCCCTTCCTGCCCGGAGTCGCGACCATCATTTTTTTTGATGAGCCCTCTCTCTCTGCCTTCAGTTTTTGGCTATTCAGGCTTGAGCCGGGAGGATGTCCTCCTCGCCTTGAACGAGTGCTTTGATGCGGTTCAGGGATTGAAAGGTATTCATGTCGTTGCGGGAATACGGACTGGGGTCTTCTTTTGGAGACCCACCTCGATATCCTGAACTTCGATGCCTATGGCTACCTGGAAAATCTTTCCCTCTATCCCAAAGAGTCGAAAGCCTTCCTGAGAGAGGAGGGATTCTTGCCTGGGGCATTGTTCCGACGAACGAGGCCATTCTGAATGAGGATGCCCGAAGCCTCGCCAAACGCCTCAAAGCCGGAATAGACACCCGTCCAGGAGAGGGATTCACCTGATCCTCCTCCTGATGGGCCATCCTAACCCCCAGCTGCGGGACCGGCTCTCTGCCGATTCCCATTGCCGAACGGGTCTTTCAGGTCACCTCGGAACTCTCGAAGATGTTCAGACAGGAGTGATGACCGACTCGTCGACCCTCCATTCATTCATCTCTCGCCGCGGTATCCTTTCCTTGCCCGACAAGCTCTCCGTTTTTCTTCAGATCTTCTGAGGGTCCCCCTTTTTTGTGAGATCTGATTGAAATCCTTCGTCCCGACGAGAGCACTTAGACAGGATTCGATTACATCGGCGTTGCGGCTTAAGACCCGCGGGTATTTCTCCGCGGGAAGGAGAGATTCATGGCACTGCCCGTGATTCGGGTGGTCGACCTCTGGAAAAATTACCGGGAAGATGGGGCCGATACATCAGCCCTTCGTGGTACCTGTGTCGAGATCGGGCGGGGGAAATCGTGGCCCTTTTCGGAAGAAGCGGATCGGGGAAGACGACGCTCTTCAATTTGATAGGAGGTCTTGACCGTCCCACAAGGGGACGGATCGAAGTCGAGGGAGAAGACATCGAGACCCTGGGAGAAAAAGGCCGGACAATCCTGAGAAGGAAGAAGATCGGTTTCATCTTTCAGTTCTTTAACCTGCTTCCCACCCTTACCGCTTATGAGAACGTCTTTCTCTCCCTGGAACTTGCCAATCAGGCCGATGCTCAGGTTGCTCTCGATGCTCTCAACGATGTGGGTCTCGAAGGGAAGGGGGACCGGTATCCCCACGAGCTTTCAGGGGGAGAGCAGCAGCGCGTCGCCATTGCAAGAGCGATCGTCAAGAGACCTTCCATCATCCTGGCCGATGAACCCATGGGCAACCTCGATACCTCCACCGGTGATCACATCCTCGATTTGCTCGGCCGAAGATGCCGCGAGTCGGCAACCACGTTGATCATGGCCACCCATACGGAACTGACCTGTCGCTATGCCGACCGGATCCTGAGAATGGTCGACGGCACGATTGTGGAAGAGAAACCAACCGGGAAAGCCAGCCTTTGAAGGTCATCACGAAATCCTTCTTGCGCTACCTTGTAAGACGGCTCAGCCTGAGTCTCCTTCAACTGATGGGGATCGGGTTTGGAGTCGCTGCCGTGGTAGGTATGACCCTGTCCGCCCGGACCGCCCTGACGAGTTTCACCGGGGCGGTCGAATTCCTACAGGGAAAGGCGAGCCATTCCATGCAGCGGTCCGCCGGACCTATGGAGGAGGGTCTACTCATGGAGCTGGCAAAAGACCCCGCTGTGGAATGGTTTTCCCCGGTTATTGACCGTCGCCTTCGTCTGGGCAACGGAGAACTCGTTCATCTTCTTGGGATCGACCCGTTCTTGGATCGAAGGATACGTCCGGAGATGGCGGAAAACCAGTTCCCGGGCAGAGGTGAAGGCAGCATTGAGAACGATTTCTCCTTTCTAACGGATGAAAAGAGCGTGCTCGTGGACAGGGGTCTGCTGATGGAGGCAGGACTGACTCCGGGGGGAAAGCTCGAAACGAAGAAGGGTGTTCTTCGTGTATCAGGGACTTTTCCAAATCCTTCCGGGGAACCTCTCCTGCTGATGGATATCGGTCATGCCCAGGAGGTCTATCACCTCGAAGGTTACGTTGACCGGGTCGATCTCATCCTTTCCAACGAATCCGACTTCCGTTCCCGATGGAGCAGGGGCTTCCTGATCCAGTCGGCCCGCCAGAAGAGCGAAACCTTCTCGGCGATGGTTCAGGCCTTTCGGCTCAATCTCGAAGCCCTTTCCCTCCTGGCCCTCTTTGTCGGTGTTTTCCTCATCTATAACACGGCCATGTTTGCCGTTGTCAGCCGGCGGAAGGATGCCGGGATCCTCCGAAGCCTTGGTGCAAGCCGCCTCGACATCGTGGCTGCCTTCCTTTCAGAGATGCTGATCCTCGGCCTCCTCGGCGGCGCCCTGGGAGGAGGCCTTGGCTACGGATTGACCCGCTTTCTGACCGGACTGATCGGCAGCAGCATCAGCAACCTCTACTTCTTTCTGCGGCCCGAACCGGTGAACTGGTCCGGCTGGATTCTATTGACAGGGGTCTTACTGGGATTCGGAGCCAGTCTGCTCGGGTCGGCGATCCCCCTGATCGAACTCATTCGGTCAGACCCGGTCATGGTCCTAAGGGGCCGGGTCGCCAACAGGGAAAGCGGGAAGAGGGTCAGACAGACTGCTCTGGCCGGGGTTTTGATCCTTGTGGTCAGTTTCGTTCTTTTCCTCCTGCCGGACACCCACATTTATGTCGGGTTTGCAGGTGTCTTCAGTTTCTGTATCGGCGTGAGCCTTCTCACGGGCTTCGTCGTGTTATCCCTTCGTCCGTTCCTGAAGGGGTTTCTCGACCGGCTGGGAGGGCTCCCCGGAAAGGTGGCAGCGGGCAACATCCACCAGAACCTGGGGAGGACGAGTGTTGCCATTGCGGCCCTCATGATCGCCCTGTCCATGTCCATTGGGCTGGGGTTGATGATCGGCAGTTTCCGGGAATCCCTAATCTGGTGGATGGATGCCCAGCTTCGCGGGGACCTTTATATCGGCAAGATCGATGAGGCGGAGGTCCCGGAGGACTTTTACGAAGAGCTCCGAAGAATGGAGGGGATCGGAGGAGTGCATCCCTATCGAAATGTCCAGACCCTCTATCGAAACACAGCGATCAATCTCAGCGCCATAGACGCAGCGGTCCTGCAGCGGTATGCGCGGTTTGGCTGGTTGAAGGGGGGCAACGAGAACTGGGAGCAGGTAAAGCGGGGAGGGGTAGTCGTTTCCGAGAGCTTTTCTCGCCGTTTTGGTGTGAAGCCGGGGGATATCGTTCGTCTGGAGGGCAGCCGGGGCCCGGCGGAGTTCAGGGTAGGGGCCGTCTTTTACGATTACACGACTGAACACGGGCTGATCATGATGGACCGCGCTACCTTCGTGAAAACCTTCGGAGACCGCACGATCAATGATGTCGGTATTTTCATCGACACCGATCATCCCCGCAGGGCCGCCCTCCTCGAGGAAGTCCGAAAGAAGGCCCAAACGAGGGGCCTCCCGGTACTCACGGGTGCTCAGCTTCGGGCCGGCGTGCTCGAAGTCTTCGATACGACCTTTGCCGTGACCCGGTCGATGCGGGCGATGGCCCTCATCGTGGCTTTCTTCGGCATTGCAGGAGCCCTTCTCACCCTGTTCATGGAACGACGCCGCGAGTTCGGCATCTATCGCGCCCTCGGCTTTTCAGCGGGACAGGTGGCCCGGATGACCCTGCTGGAAGCCCTCGGTATGGGGATGCTCAGTTTTCTCCTGAGTACGGTCGTGGGGACCCTGCTCGCGGTGCTCCTGATCAAGGTGATCAATCTCAGGAGCTTCAACTGGACCATCTTCTTCCACCCCGGCCTGCAGCCCTATCTGCTCACTGCGCTGACGGCGGTTGTCGCCAGTATCGGCGCTGCGGCTTTTCCGATCTGGAAGGTCTACCGGACCTACCCGCAGATGCAGATTCGGGAGGAGTAGATGAGGGTTTTAAAGAAAAGGTCGCTGAAAGAGATTTTCTCCCTGAGCACTATCTTAGGGGTCCTTCTTTGCGTCTGCGCCGGGCTCTTCTGGAATCGCCTTTGCCGACGTGTGGAGGCAGGCCGCCGGTCCCTGGAAATGGGTCTTCCCGAGGGACCACGGATCCCATCCGGAATTTCGAACGGAGTGGTGGTACTTTACCGGTAACCTGACCGATCGCTCCGAAAGACGTTTCGGGTATCAGCTTACCTTTTTCCGGCGGGGGGTTTCTCTCAAGGCAAAGAGGCCGGCCAATCCCTGGTCGGTCCGGGACCTCTACCTTGCCCATTTCGCACTGACTGATGTACCGGGCAGCCGGTTCTGGTACGCCGAGCGCGTCTCCCGCAGGGGCCCCGGCCTTGCAGGAGCGGCCGAGGAGGGCATGGATATCCGGCTGCTCTCGTGGCTGGCGAGGATGCAAGGCGGGGAAATCAGGATCGAGGCGCGCCATCAGGGAATGACACTTGCCCTTGACCTCACACCGGACAAGCCTATTGTCTTTCACGGGGAGCATGGGTTGAGCAGAAAGGGGCCGAAGGAAGGCCAGGCTTCGTACTATTCTTCCTATACCGATCTGAACACAAAGGGCTGGATAAAGACACCTCAGTCTGCAGCACCCTTCACTGTCAGGGGAAGAAGCTGGTTCGACCATGAATTCGGCTCCAACCAACTCAGTCCCGACCAGACCGGCTGGGATTGGTTCAGCCTCCACCTTTCAGACGGCGGGGATCTGATGATTTACTTCCTGAGGCGCAAGGACGGGTCTGTTGAACCTTCCTCCTCGGGAACTCTGGTCAGCCGTACGGGCCTGGCGACGCACCTTCCGCTCTCATCCATCCATCTCGATGTGGTCGATACGTGGCGAAGTCCCGGAAGTGGAGGCAAGTATCCGGGTCGCTGGAAGGTCCGGATCCCCTCCGCCGGAATCGAAATGGACATCGCTCCCCTCGTTGCCGACCAGGAGCTCGTCACAAAAGACTCCACGGGCGTCATCTATTGGGAGGGGGCGGTCGGGGGTAAGGGAACCTCGGCCGGTCACGCCGTCTCCTGCGAAGGGTATGTGGAACTCACCGGCTATGCCGGCAGCTTAAGCGGGTTGTTTTGACGTAGAGCCTATCCATCAATAAATGTCACTTGGAAAGTCCCCCTTTACAGAAGGGGGGAAAGTTGTTTGTGGATAAGTTCTTATTTTTTGCAGCCCGATGCTTTCGCTTATTCCTGAAAATCCTCGTATGCGGTGCGTCGTTTCCTGAAATAGGGCAGGAAGTTTGAAAGAAGGAGGAGGAGAGAGAAGCCCAGGGCTATGGCGGAGAGGGGACGGGTCACAAAGATCAGGAAACTTCCCTGGAAATCAGGAGCGACTGGCGAAGGGCGTTCTCGAGCATCGGTCCCAGGACGTAGGCCAGAATCAAGGGGGCGGCCTCGTAGCCGAATTTTCGCATCATCCACCCGGCCACGCCGAAGAAGATCATGACGTAGAGATCGAAGGTAACGTTATTGATGCTGTAGGCACCGATGAGACAGAAGAGCAGGATGAGGGGGAAAAGGATCTTATACGGGATCTTCAACACCTTCACCCAGATTCCGATCAGAGGGAGGTTGAGGACAAGGAGGAGCGTGTTGCCCAGGTAGAGACTGGCGACCAATCCCCAGAAGAGATCCGGGTGCTGCTTGATCAGGAGGGGCCCCGGTTGGATTCCATGAATGATCAGGGCTGAAAAGAAGATGGCCATGATCGGGTTGGGGGGAATTCCAAGGGAAAGCAATGGGATCAGCGACGCACCGGCAGCCGCATTATTTGCCGACTCCGGGGCTGCCACCCCTTCGATTGCCCCCCTTCCGAACTTTTCAGGCGTCCTGGAGATCTTCTTCTCCACCGCATAGGCGACAAAGGTCGAAATCACGGCCCCGCCTCCCGGAAGAATGCCCAGAAGAAAGCCGATGAACGATCCCCTGACAATGGGCCATTTGGCTTGACCCCAGTCTTTAAGGGAGGGCCAGAGATTCTTGATGCGGGTCTTAAAAACTTCCCGTTGAAGGTTTCCTTCCAGGTTTTCGAGGATCTCCGAGACTCCAAAGAGACCCATGACCAGGGGGATGATTCCGACCCCGTCCGTCAGTTCATTGATGCCGAAAGTGAACCGGGGAAGGCCGGTCATCAGGTCAAGGCCGATACTTCCGAGAATAATTCCCACCAGGGCCATCATGATGGCCTTCAGGATGGAGCGCTGGGCGAGGTAGGTCACAATAATCAATCCCGTGCACATGAGGGAGAAATATTCAGGCGGACCGAGACTCAGGGCCGCGTGAGCAAGGGGAACGGCAACGAGCATCAACCCGAGGTTGGCAATGGTTCCGGCGATGAACGATCCCCAGGCCGCAATTCCGAGGGCCGGTCCGGCACGGCCCTGGCGGGCCATCTGATATCCATCAAGACAGGTCATCACCGAGGAGGCCTCTCCCGGGATATTGACCAGGATGGAGGTCGTGGATCCTCCGTACTGGACACCGTAGTAGATGCCGGCAAGCAGGATGAGGGTGGACGTCGGCGAGAATTTGAAGGTCGCCGGAAGGAGAAGGGCCATCGCGCCCGCAGGGCCGATGCCCGGCAGGACCCCGACCAGTGTTCCTACCAGCACGCCGATCCCGCAGAAGAGAAAGTTGATGGGTTGAAAGGTGACCTGAAAACCATAAAAAATGCTGTCAAAAAAACCCACGTTCTATCCTTTGTATCACTTTAGCTCTTTGAAAAAATATCACGGCATTGGAGACAGCGGCCAGGGATGCTGCTCGCTTAAATTCCGAACAGACCGTCCGGGAACTGGCAGTTGAGCCATTTCGAGAAGACGATATAGGTCATCCAAGTGCTTAGAAGAGAAGAGACCAAAACCAGCCAGATCTTCTTTCTCTCGAGGACTCCAAGAAGGAGAGACATCAGGAGAAAGGTGCTGATGAGGTATCCGAGCACAGGCATCATTCTGGAGTAGAGAATCAGAACGAGAACCACGAAGACGACCCTCTTCCACAGCTTCTCGGCAAAGAGAGGCTTTGTCTTTCCCTCCCCCTTGCGCAGCGTGGCGTCAAGAAAGAGAACGAGAGAAAGGATTCCCAGAATGCCTGAGGCACCGAAGGTCATAAAACCCATTCCGGGATTCTGGACGCTTCCAATCCCCAACCGTAAGGATTCTACGAGAACGGAAATCGAGACAAGCAGCAAGAAAAGGCTGCTCGTCTGGTCCAAGGTCTTCATTATTTTTCCTTCTGAAGGTTCAATTTCTTGATCATCACTTCAAAACGATGATAGGCGTCGTCCAGATACTTCTTCAGATCTTCGGAGTTCCGGTAGGTGATTTCAAACTCCAGGTTGCTGATCGTCTGGACGAACTGAGGATCATCCATGGCCTTATGGAAAGACTCATCCAGTTTCTTAATGATCGGGGCAGGCATTCCCTTCGGAGCGGCGAGCATAAAGACCGTCTCATTGATGAAGTCGTAACCCAGGTCTCTGAGAGTAGGCACATTCGGAAAGGTCTTCATCCGGCGCTCCCCATGGGTCACCAGGAGACGGAGCGATCCTTCTTTCACATGAGGAAGCCATTCCGTGCTATCCGACATGGCGGTCACATGGCCTCCGAGGACGGCGGTGAGGCCGGGGGCGCCCCCTGTTTGCGGAACATGGGTCCATTTGATCCCTTCCCTGTCGGCGACAAATTCCATGGCAATGTGCATGGGCGAACCCACTCCGGAGCTGGCATAGGTGACCTTTCCGGGATTCTTTCTTGCAAATTCGACCAGGTCCTTGAAAGTCTTAAAGGGAGAATCGGACTTCACCACCAGACCCGACTGGACAGCGGTAAAGTGCATGATGGGAACGAAATCCTCCGGACCGTAGGGTACGGCCCGAAGCTGAGGAATGCGGATGAGGCCCGTACTGGTGCAGCTGGTGATATCGTACCCGTCGGGTCTCTTCTTCGCAATCTGGCCGAGGGCAACGGATCCGCCCCCCCCTCCGACGTTGGAAATGAGGACGGGCTGCCCAAGCAACTTCTCAGCCTTGCTCGCGAGGATCCGCGTGCTGGCATCGAGTGTTCCCCCGGGGGCGAAGGTCACGGTCAGGTTGACCGACTTTGTCGGATAGGATTGAGCAAAAGAGAGGGCGGGGAGCAAAAAGAGAAGAAGGCCAAGCACAGAGGCTCTTTCCATCATCTTTGATTCTCTTCGTTTCATGATCATCCTCCTTGGAGAACGGTTTTGTCCGGGTTCATTTCTGCAACTGCCGGGTTATATAATTTATCCTATCCCCTGTCAAGCCAGCATGCCACGGGAGATCTGCCGGCCGGGATCCCGATCATTTTTTTTCGGGTTCTTTGGGGATCTTCAGCTCGATGATCATCTTTCCAAGCCGGGCATAGGCTTCTTCAAGATACCTTCGCGTATCCTCCGAGTTACGGTAGGTGATCTCAATCTCCATTCTATCCATGGTCTGGATGAACTCAGGATCCTCCATCCCCTTATGAAAGGCCTCCTCCAGCTTCTTTACAATGGGAAGGGGCGTTCCCTTCGGGGCCGCCACCATGAATACGGTCTCGTTGATGAAATCGTATCCCAGCTCCCGAAAAGTAGGGACATCGGGGAACATCTTCATCCGTTTCTCTCCGTGGGTTCCGAGAAGCCGCACGGTCCCTGCTTTGACCTGAGGAATCCACTCCGTGCTCCCTGATTGGGCAGTGACGTGGCCGCCCAGCAAGGCTGTCAGTGCCGGGGTGCTTCCCGGATAGGGAACATGAGTCCAGTGAATTCCCTCCTGCTTTCCCACGTATTCCATGGCCAGATGCATTGGAGAACCGATGCCCGTGGAGCTATAGGTCACCTTTCCGGGATTCTTTCTGGCATACTCGACCAGCTCCTTCAGCGTTTTGAAAGGAGAGTCGGCCTTGACCACGAGACCTGTCTGAGGGGCGCCAAAATGCATCATGGGGACGAAGTCTTCGAACCGGTATGAGGTGGTCCGGAACTGGGGGATCCGGATGAGGCCGGTGCTTGTGCAACCAGCCAGAGCGTAGCCGTCCGGCCTTTCTTTGGCGGTAATGCCAAGGGCCACCGATCCCCCACCTCCGCCATTGTTGGAGATAAGGATGGGTTGACCCAGTAGTTTTTCGGCCTTGCTTGCCAGGACACGGGTGGACACATCCATCGTTCCCCCGGGGGCAAATCCAACCAGGATATTGATGGATTTGGTGGGGTAGGCCTGAGCCAATGCGAAGGAAGGGATCAACAGAATAATAAACCCGAGCAGAAAGAAGATCTTCTTTTTCATCGCCTGTCTCCTCCATCTTCTCACGATTTTCTTTATTCTCTTTTATTTTCTCGGTAAGGTCAAGGTTTCTTTCCGGCTCAGAAGGTCTTGACGGGCCAGTTGATTTTTGAAGGGAGAGTGCGTTATAAGCAGGTCTATTCTCAAGAGGGGAGGTCACCATGAAGATTGATTTTCACAACCATTTTTACCCTACGGAGTATCTGAAGAAACTGGAGGAATGGGGACATCGTTATGAATTTACCTATGACGCCACAGGTCTGAAGATCGTCAAAGAGAAGGGGGCCCGTTACCTCGGAATCACAGCCCAGATGGAAGACCCCGAGAAAAGAATCGCCGATATGGACCGTCTGGGACTCGACATCCAGGTTCTCACGCTTTCCACGCCGAGCGTCTATTTCTCAACGAGAAAGAGAAACCTCTACCTCGCCAGGATGGCCAATGATTATTATGCCGAACTGTGCCGCAAATACCCAAAACGGTTCATCGCTTTTTCGACGGTCCCCCTCGGGAACCCCGAAGATGCGATCGCCGAGCTTCACCGGTGTGTGAAAGACCTGGGGATGAAGGGCGTTGTCCTCGGAACCAATATCGACGGCAAGCATCTTCATGTGAAGGAATTCTGGCCGTTCTATGAGGAGGTTGTGCGGCTGGACCTTCCCATTTTCCTCCATCCGATGGTGCCGGCTCATCCTGAAACCATGGCGGAGTGGCCCCTGGTCCCCCTCGTGGGGTTTGTCATGGACACAACCCTGACCGTGTCAAAGATGATCTACAGCGGTCTTTTCGAGAAGTATCCGACGCTCTCGCTTATCCTGCCCCACATGGGAGGAACGATCCCCTTCCTCTATGAACGGATCAACAACGGGTATCGTGCTTTCCCGGACTGCAGGGACAACATCTCCAAGCTTCCAACGGAGTATTTGAAGAAGTTTTATTATGATACCGTCTCTTTCCACCTTCCGGCATTGATGTGCGGATATCAGACCTTCGGGGCGGACCACATGGTTCTGGGAAGCGATTATCCTCACGTGATCGGGGACATGGGAAAGGCGATCTCGACGATCGAGGATATGCCGATCCCCCAGGAAGACAAGGAGAAGATCTTCGGCGGGAACGGGAAGAAGATCCTGAAACTGCAGTAACGGAGCCGGGATGACCAAGGCAAGGATTACCTAAACCCCCCTGCCTTGGTTACCCCCCTGAGAGACTGTGTCAAAGTTCGCCGTCCGCCCTTCGACACGCTCAGGACGAACGGCTAAGTAGTTGAATTTTAACGCGCCCATTTCCGTTCGTGGTGAGCTTGTCGAACCATGAACGGCCTTACGACACAGCCCTTTAAGGCGGAGAACTTCATTCGAAGATCCGGCTGATATATCCTTTGAATCATGTTTCGACTCCTCCTTTTCCTTTCACTCGGGATCGCGGCAGTGTCGACCGCATCCATCTTCATCAAGCTCTGCGCCGCCTCGGCCCTGATCATTGCCGCCTACAGAATGGTCTTCGCCTCCCTGATGCTCATTCCATTTGCCGGCTATCAGAAGGTCTGGAAAGGATGGAACCGGGCAGAAATTGGATGGTTAACCTGTTCAGGTTTTTTTCGAGAGACCATGGGGCTTTAGAGGAACGCCGGACGGAATTGCAGATGGATCATCGAGCCTGGATGAGTCGATTCTCCACGATCACCTGGTCGACAATCTCACCGCAAAGGACGCATCTCCATCCGAAAAAGGACTCGGAAATCCCGTAAAATTTCTCATAGACCATGACACCACCACACCGAGTGCAATGAACTTTCATCGTCTCCTCCTCAGGGAAAGATTTCTCGCTTCAGCGAAATTCGTCAGCTTTGTATATAAGGGTGTGCTTGAAGCAGCATGGATTCTTGCACAAAGAAAAAGAGGCGTAAATGGGGTGAAATATGCATTTTACTCCTGAAAAGCCTGTATATCGGGGCCGGGCAGGCATGAAGGGGCACAATATGAATGAGAGTACCTCACCGGAAAGCCCTTCGACACGCCCCTCGACACCGCTCGGGGTCCTGAGCCTGTCGAAGGACTCAGGGCCGTGAGTTCTGTCGAACGGCCCCGCCCTTTAGGGCGGAGAGTTTCACTTTTGAGTCTTTACCCCCAAAACGCTGCTGGAGAAACCATACATCACTTTCGCAGGGAAAAGCCTACACTAAAATATATTTCATTATAGAAACGCAAAAAACAAACGCCTTGTTACATTGATTTTGTTAGTCTTTCTTGCCAAGTACCGATACGTCGATTTGCTGGCATGGCCTTTGCAATGTATTGTGCGTGATACGGGGCCATCATTTGAACATTAGGTGGGAGTCGACAGGGAGGGGAAAGGAGGCACTTACGTTGGCCTATCGAACCGTATATAGTTGCACGCTACAAGAAAGCAATCTAACTTTCTTTAAGGAGGTCAAAATGAAGAAGAGTCATTTCATTATCTGTGCCCTAATTGCAGTGGCTCTTTTTACCGGAGCCTCCGCCAACGTGTACGCAACTTCAACGTACAATTCTCAATTCCGAAGCACCTATCCCGGTTCAGGGACATCCTCTTTCAGTTGTGCGATATGCCATAACCCGGCTTCGGGGTCACCGAGCGCTTCGACCCTTTACAATTACGGCAGCGACTTTCGCAGCGGGGGCCATAATTTCAAGGCCATTGAACCTCTTGACTCCGACCACGACGGCTACACCAACCTCGTTGAAATCAATGCCGGAACAAACCAGAGCGATCCCAACAGCCATCCAACCTCTTCCACTTCACCCGATATAACCCCCCCGACCGTGGCGGTCTTCACCATTCCTTCAGCGTCCGGCAATCTGGCGGTCCCAATCAATTCATTGGCCGCAACGGACAATGTGGGTGTGACAGGGTTTATGTTAACCCAGACGGCAACGAAGCCCTCCGCGACGGCAACAGGGTGGAGCGCTACCGCTCCTTCGATCTACAGTTTTAGCGCGGCAGGAACCTATACCCTCTACGTATGGGCCAAGGATGCGGCAGGCAACGTATCTGCGTCCTTGAGCACAACGATAACGATAACGCTTTCATCAACGAACCCATCCGGCGGAGGGACGAGCGCTATCTCCGGTGCGGTAAAGGACATAGGAACCGGTGCCGTTCTTTCGGGAGCAGTTGTGAGTGACGGGACGCGCAGCGCCACGACGAGCAGCACCGGAACCTACACCCTGAGTGAGCCGGCGGGAACTTACACGCTCAAAATATCCAAATCCGGTTACCTGACCACTTACCAGGTGGCGACGGTGACGCCGGGAATGACAAAAACGGTGAACTGGGCCCTAACGAAGAATTACGGCTCGCAGGCCATTCCTGCGGCAAAGATGAGTTATGTTATCTTGGCATGGAATGACCTCGGCATGCACTGCGACCAGGACGACTATTCTTACTTTGCAGTTCTGCCGCCGTTTCAATACCCTCCACGCGCAGGTATTTCAGCCGCGGCGGCGAAGAGGCAACCCTTGTTACCAGCGGCGTAACAGTCAGCTACTCATTCCCCAAGAAGACCAACTCGGCATTACACACGAACTTCTGGACTTATGCTCCTCAGTTGGATGGAATGTGCCGCCCAATGTGGGCATCACCGGCACCCCGTTGCAGGAAATATGACCCTCGATGCGACCGGACTGACCTGGGAAGCAGTGGGGTATTCCGATTACACCTTACGATGATGACGGAACATGGGACCCTTACGGGACCGCTGTTATTACAGTTAAGGACAGCTCCAGGCCGCGTCCTCCAGACCGCCAATGTGGTGGCGCCGGTTTCGACAGAGATGCAGTGCAGCAACTGTCACGGCCGACCCCCAACCCGCAGCTCGACATCTTACAAAAGCACGATGCTTACAATGGGCACCACACTTGTTGCTTGATCATTCAGAAGGGATTCGTCCATCTCTGCAGCGAATGCCATCCGGATAATGCCCTTGGCATGCCCGGCAAACCTGGGAATCCGGAGTCTGTCTCTGGCGATGCACGATTTCCATCAGGGACAAGATGAATGTCTACGCCTCAGGCTTCCGCCAACACCAGTCCGGATTGTTACAACTGCCATCCGGGCCCAAAGACCCAGTGTCTCAGAGGGAATCATGTTCCGGGCCGGGCAAGACCTGTCAGGACTGTCACGGTGACATGAACGAAATGACAGAATTCAGTTCTGAACGGACGTCGGCCATGGCTGGAGATGCCGAAGTGCGGGGATTGCCACGATGCGGCACACGCTGAAAACAGCCGGCACCCTTTACCGCGACTCGGTGTGGAATGAATTCACCCGGGAGCGAATATGAACGGTAGAGATCTATTGCGAGGCGTGCCACAATAGTACGCACGCAGAATTAACTTCGCCAACAGCGCAGATCACAGCATCTCGCAGAAGTTCCAGGGCGACAACTACTGGATCTGGAACTGTACGGTTTGCCACGGCTCCTCTTCGAACGGGCCCATGCACTCCGGCGCCTCCGCATCGGGCGGCAGCGCATCGGGTGGCGGGTCCGGCAGTGGCACATCCGGAGGCGGCACATCCGGTAACACCCCTAATTTCAATGCCTACTGCTCCGGCTGTCATGACAGTGCCTCCGGTTTTGGATCCGCAACTGTTACCCAAATCCAGAACGCCATTAACACGGTTAGGGCCATGTCGGGCCTAAAGAGTCTTTCAGCAGCTACAATTCAGACCATCTCCACAGAACTCGCCGGAGCCGGTAGCACATCGGGTGGCGGCACGTCCGGCAGCGAATCCGAAGATGGCACATACGACGACGAATCCGACGATAGCAGACACGGCGACAATAGCACAAACGGCGGTCGTCGCACACACGAAAGCCGTCGCAGAAGTGATTAGTGCGATGTCGCAAACATAAACGTTCGAGGGGAGGGCCTACCGCCCTCCCCCTCAGGCGAACGTCACAATCCTCATTAACAGGCGACGTGAAAGTCAAAGGAGGAGAAAAACCATGAAAGGCAAATTACTTTTAGTTGCTCTGCTTCTTCTGGTAATTTCAGTAGCGACGGCAGGATTTGTGAACGGCAAGACGAATCCAAAAGAGGCATTGGACAAGTATTTTACCTCTGCCATGGCACAGGATTATGTGACCACCTATGGGTGCTACTGTGCCGCCTATCAGGCAAAGGTAACCGAGGAAGAATACGTTAAACACCGCAAAGAGGCCTCCCTCCTGCAATCCTATAAGATTATTTCGCTAAAGAAAGAA
This sequence comes from uncultured delta proteobacterium, assembly GCA_963731045.1. Taxonomy (GTDB): domain Bacteria; phylum Desulfobacterota; class BSN033; order BSN033; family UBA1163; genus CAVSVC01. The sequence goes on from CAVSVC010000048.1 coordinate 17,508, forward strand.
GGAGGCGTGACCCAGGCCGAGGTAGAGCTTACCTTCGGACCTTCAGAAAAGCTAAAGAGAAACCAGCCTGTTACGGTCACGGTCAAGGAAGACCTGGTCAAAGAAGGGAGAGGATGGAAGATTAAAATATAGGTCGGGAGATTTTGAGGAGCATGCATTAGGAGTATACCCTGGGATAAGGTATAAGTAATGAATTTTGGGACTTCGTCCGAATATTAAGCGGTCGACCCAGCCTGCAATAGGAGGCCGGGGATCGTTTTCGACCACCAGCCCTTGAGATGATAAAATCCACCCGGTGCCCGCTCCCATCGGCCACCTTCATACCTACGGCTTTATCGTTCCCTACCAGTATCTTTTCCACTGTTTGACGATAATGGACCGCGCCGCCAAGGTCTTTGTATCGCTTTTCTATGGATCTGGCAGATTCCGGCGCTCCACCCGACAGACCACTGCAGTGCCTTGCTGATACCATAAGTATGTCTCATTAAATACGGATAAGGGAAAACGCCTGCAAATTCCGACCTGCCAAAAGGTGTTAGAATCGACCGGCCGGAGTGACTGGTAAGGACCCGGGAAAAATGGTAGTAAAGAATAAGGTTAAACTGTATCGTATTTTCGCATTGAAGATTGCGCTGATAAGGGGAGACTGAATGAAAGAGATCCGTACCGTGGCGGAAATGCGCGCCTTACGCGATCGGCTGACAGGACGCATGGGGCTGGTGCCCACAATGGGTTTTCTCCACGAAGGTCATCTGTCGCTGGTGAGGAGGGCCAGGGCTGAAAAAGATGTGGTTGTCGTGAGTATCTTTGTCAATCCGACCCAATTTGGTCCAAGAGAGGATTTTGCCGCCTACCCACGTGACCTGAAACGAGATGCCGATCTCCTGCAAAGGGAAGCGACGGACATCCTCTTTGTGCCATCGGCGGAAGAGATCTATCCCCAGGGGTTCAACACCTGGGTCAAGGTGGATGGCGTCACCCAGAGATTGGAGGGAGCGAGCCGGCCCGGGCATTTCCAGGGGGTGGCCACGGTGGTGGCCAAGCTCTTTAATATCGTGAGACCGACCTGCGCCTACTTCGGGCAGAAGGACGCCCAGCAGGCGATTGTGATCAGGAAGATGGTGGCTGACCTGAATATGAATGTAGAGGTTGCGGTATTACCTACGGTCCGGGAAGGGGAGGGGCTTGCCATGAGCAGCCGGAACAATTACCTGAATCCGGAAGAACGCCGATCGGCGACGATCCTTTTCAAGGCCTTGAGCCTCGTCCGGGAACGATACGAACAGGGCGAACGGGATGCCGATCACCTTCGCCGGGAAATGACCACGCTCATTCAAGGAAACCCTTTCGCTGTCATTGACTACGTGAGCATCGCCGACCGGCAAACCCTGGAAGAACTTTCGAGCCTTGATCGTCCGGCATTGGTTTCCCTTGCGGTGAGAATCGGGAAGACCAGGCTCATCGACAACATCCTGCTCGATTGACCTGATCTTTCTGATCCTTAGGATTCGTCAATAAATAACATTGACAGCTCATAAAGGTTGGTATATGCTTTGGATGTATGCTGACATCCATGGAACTCAAGCAGAAACTCATGCTTATATGGCCTCATCTGGACGAGCGAGCACGCCGGATGCTGGCGGCCAACGAGGCTCGTCAACTGGGCTACGGCGGAGTGTCCAGAGTCAGTCGCGCGTGTGGTTTGTCTCGAGTCACAATCACAAAGGGGATGGAGGAACTCGGCCATCCTCCACTGGAGGAGGGGCGTACACGGCGCCCTGGCGGAGGTCGTCCCCCCCTTGTGAGGCTCGATCCGGACTTGCCTTGCGTGCTGGAAGGGTTGGTAGAACCCTTGGCGCGCGGCGACCCGGAATCGCCTTTGCGCTGGACGAGCAAGAGCACACGTGTGCTGGCAGCCGAACTCACGGCCCAGCGTCATCCGGTCAGCCATGAGAAGGTCGCCCAACTTCTGCGTGAGCTGGACTACAGCCTTCAAGGCAACCGAAAGACCGAAGAGGGGAGTGACCATCCTGATCGGGACGCGCAATTCCAACATATCAATGAGCAGGTCCGTAAGGCGCTGACCGCAAGGGACGACCAGTTATCTCCGTTGACACCAAGAAGAAGGAGCTCATTGGAAACTACGAGAATGTGGGCCGACAGTGGAGGGAAAGCGAAGTCGCCGCAGCACGTCAACGGCCACGATTTTCCGGACCCGTCGGTGCCTCGTGCCTATCCGTACGGCATCTACGATCTGGCTCGGAACGCGGGGTTCGTGAACTTGGGGACGGACCACGACACGGGCGCATTTGCGGTTGCATCGATCCGAGGGTGGTGGCGCTTCGAGGGGCGGCGGCTCTATCCGAACGCCCGGCAGTCTGTTGATCACGGCGGATGGCGGAGGCAGCAATGGCTATCGGCTGCGCCGGTGGAAGCTGGAGCTGCAAGGCACTGGCGGACGAGCACCGGGCTATCTATCCTGGTGTGCCACTTCCCTCCGGGGACGAGCAAGTGGAACAAGGTAGAACATCGGCTCTTCTCATTCATCTCCTCCAATTGGCGCGGAGAGCCGCTTCGGGACTACGAGACCGTAGTGCGATTGATTGCAGGCACGACGACCGCGAAGGGGTTGCAGGTGACGTGTCGGTTGGACCGGCGTCGCTATTCTGTGGGACGGAAAGTTTCAGACCAGGAATTTGCAACAATCAACCTGAAGCCTCACGCTTTTCACGGCGAATGGAACTATCGCATTCGGCCGCGAAAAACGAGGAAAATGTAAATGTTATTAATTGACACAGCCTTATCGAGAACCGGCAAGAGCCGGATTCCGCAGCAAGTCCTATTCGACTTTGAATTTAGCGTCCTTCAGAATCTTTCCGTCGGCATCCTTCACTTCGATCTTCCATTCCCCTTTCAGCCCGTTGAGGTTCTTCCAGTCGAAAGTCCTCCATTTGGCTCCCTGTTTCAAAGGCAGCGTCTTCTTTCTCAACTCCTTCTCCCCCTGGTACCAGACCAGCGTCACCTCCGTATCCTTGGCGATATCGGTCGTCCTCAGAAAGCAGTAGACTTTCTCTGTCGCGACAGGGAAGGTCTCCGCAACGCCTTCGGGCTCGAGATTTTCAACCCCTGTTCCAACAACCAACTGGTCGATCTTGAATTCAGCCGCCTCTTTGGGCTTGGCCGCATCCGTCGGTTTGGCCTCTGTTGGTTTAGCCTCTGCTTTTGGCTTCTCCTGCGCGATTGCATAAGAGATTCCCAGAATCGCCACCGCGAACACAAGCACCCACACCAAAACCTGCTTCTTCATCGTACCCTCCTTTGGATTTGATCCTGTTCAACTCAAAAGCCATGTTACCGCAAATAGAAAAATTAATCAAAACGATTCTCATGCAAACAATCCCAAGCAAGAAGTGTTTAATAGGGGGCAATCATGAGTATGTAATACATTTATTCACTTCACCTTCGTCGAAGCGGACCGGGAACTCACACGCGAAGCGGCCCGGATCAAAGCCGTCCGGAGGATGGCCTACGCCGATTGCTTCGCCGCCGCTCTGGCCAAGATCAAGAAGGCGGAACTCTATACGGGGGATCCTGAATTCAAGGCGGTGGAAAAAGAGATCAAGATCGTTTGGGTTTAGCGGGATCCGGCCTTGACAAAAACTGAAAAAAGATTGAACCTTAGTCAGAATTATTCAGACAACATCTCTTATCGGTGAGTGCAACGCATGGGAACTGGAAGTTATAGCGATATCAAGGACTTTCTGTGGCAGCTCTACCTGGAAGATGAGCGTCCGTGGCTGGTGGGATTCAGCGGCGGCAAGGACAGCACCATGGTCGCATCCCTCATCTTCGATGCCGTCCTCTCTGTTCCTTCTGCTCAACGCAAGAAGCCCATATCCATTCTTTGTACCGACACACGTGTGGAAATCCCGGCCATTGCCGAGACGATCGAAGGCGCCCTTTCGCGTATGCGTAAGTTTTCCCAGCAGAACGACCTCAATATCGAGGTCAATCTGCTCAAACCCCCGCCGGAGCAATCATTCTGGGTGAACGTCATCGGTCGGGGCTACCCGCCGCCCACCCGTACCTTTCGGTGGTGCACCCAGCGCCTGAAGATCGACCCTGTCACCGTTTTCGTGAACCAGAAACTCGGGCACTGGGGCGAGGCGATCCTGCACCTGGGGGCGCGTCGGGCGGAAAGCTCCTCCGTGCCCAGACCATGGCCGGCCGTCAGACCCGAAACGGCCTCCGCCGGCATCCGGACCTCCCCCGCGTATGGGTATCGAATCCCATCGAGTTTCTCACCACCGAGGAGGTCTGGGCCTATCTGCTGCAAAGACCCAATCCGTGGGGCGGTGACAACCGTGCCCTTTATAAGCTCTACACCAATGCCTCCAACGGGGAATGTCCTATCCAGATCGATACCAGCACCCCGGCCTGCGGGAACTCCCGCTTCGGCTGCTGGACCTGCACCGTTGTCGAACGCGACAAGGCCAGCGAGGGCCTGCTTGCCGCCGGTGATGAACGCATGGAACACCTCCTTGAGTTTCGGGAGACACTCCTGGAATTCCGTAACCCTGACAACGGCCAGCGCGACAGCCGTCGTATGAACGGAAATGAAGGTCCTGGTCCTCTTCTCATCAAAGGCCGTCGGGAATTGCTGAAGCGACTGCTCAATCTTCAGGAAGAAACCGGCCTGGCACTTATTACCCCCGAAGAACTCCTTTTGATCCAGCAGATGTGGAAAACGGCGCGCGACCCGGATGATGGCCGAGGCGTCGCCCGCATCGTCAACAAACAGCGAGGTGTCGTCATGAATGCAGACCTCAAAGAACTGAATCGCATTCGGGAAATGGAAGAGGAAGTGGCCGAAGAAGTCGGCATCCGCGCAGACACGCTGCGCCGGATGCTCGCCAAGGTGGAGGAATACACCGAAAGCCACCGCGCCCATGGCCTCCCCGACGATCTGCTCAACATTTTGAAAGATGACTTGGAGTTGCAGTCAGCAAGCAAAGGGAACTGAGCATGGCAGATGTCGGCATTGACTCACTTTCTCTGGGGAATTTCGGACCATTTTGCGGGCCGCCTACGGCAGATTTCCGCAGTTTAGAGGGGAGGTGGCGGCGCTTCGGTTGGCGGGAAAAACGGCACCGGGAAGACCTACGTATTAAGATGGCGGTATCTTTCCGATGCTTGGCGGAAGCAGCGTTGATGCCTTGAAGCACAACAAACCGATTCTTGTGGGTGGATGAATGCCGATTGGTGCTGTCACCTCAGCACTTTCTGAATGCACACGATGGCTCAACGTACTGAGCGACTTGAATTACGACCCTGCACACGGAATTGCCCCCCACAAACCGCTACTCCTTCTTGTCGTCTGTGATTTGGCCGAGTCGGGGAAGCTGGACGGAGCGATTCTTCATCGAGATGGAGATCTTGTATTTCGGTTCAGTTCTTATTGGAAGATCGTTGCCGACCGCAGACGTACCAAGCCGGACATCAGGCTCCCATTCTTTCATTTGCGAACTGAAGGAGTGTGGAAACCGTTTGAGGCTGACGGGCGACCAGCAGAGGACAGAAACCGCGCGGTGCTGGGTCAATTGGATGCCTCGTTCCTGGAGTGCCTGAAAAGCGAGGAATTCCGCGGACTCGCCCGTAGAACGCTAATAGCGAAATACTTCAAAGGACACGAACGCGCCGAACTCTACAGCCTTGTTGGACTTGAAGTGCCGCCAGGCGACATTGTTGCGGCGGATGCGACTCGCTTTCTATCATCCGAAACGTCGGAAGCAAAACGCGACGCTAAGTTTTCCGTTCGAGTCCTCCCTGCTTACGACTATACCTGCGCACTGACACGTTATCGGATGATTGCAATCGACGGAACCACCCCTCTCGACGCGGCGCACATCCGACAATTTAAGAAGGGCGGCTGTAACCACCCGACAAATGGTATCGCATTGTCAAAAACTGCACATTGGCTTTTCGATCGGGGGTTTTGGTCTATCTCAAACGACTTGCGTGTGATTGTGGCCGAGCACCGCTTCGAAGAAGCAGGTGAAGAGGCTTTCCTACTCAAGAAGATGGCAGGATGTGAGCTGCATCGTCCGGACAACCCTCATTTCTTACCTGATCCAGAATCCCTCGATTGGCATCGTCAGCATCATAAGTTTAGGACCACATAGCTGCCAGTCTTCAGGAACTTCGACTTAATCCCCAATCTTAAACCAAATCGTCAGGTAAGGCATCATAGCCTCCAGCACCTCTGGCAGGATGGGTGTCGTCGCATTGTGATCAAGGTAAATCATCTTAACTCCATGACACTTTCGGGCCTTCATTCCTTTCCGAATGCGGCCTTGATCCAAAAGTCATCGCCTCAGGCGATGCTTATGTGAAGATGTTTCCCAAGGGCCCCGGCGACCCGTTCCAGGGTGGACAGTTTGATGTCTTCCGCGTGATTCTCAATTCTTGAAATTGCTGTTTTCTTGGTTTTGAGCTGACGGGCCAGTTCCTCCTGGGTCAGCCCTGCTTCTTCACGGGCCTGGCGGAGCATCACCCCGATTTTGAACTGTTCATACCCTCTCGCAAGTTTCTTATCCTTCTTCCCGCTATTTTCTACAGCTTATCCCGCTGCAGACACTTTTCGATAACCTCCCCGGATACAACAAATTGCTTAGCCAACCAGTGGGCGATATATTGCTGAGCTGGGGGCGCAATACCTTTCCCGCTGAGAACACCTATTTCTCTTGCCAATCCTATTGCCTCATGATACTTGCCCCTCAATACCTTTGGCGGAACAAGAACAAGTCCGGCAAATTGGTAGGCTTGCCATTCTATTATTCCATAATCTCGCGGTGAAATAGATTGGGTGAACTGCTTCCATTCGACGACACTGTCGAAAACATGGTGGAGAAAAAGATTTCGGTGGAGGACCACATGGCCCACTTCATGAGCCAGGGTAAATCGGTATCGCCCGGGGCGACTTTCCTGCACAAAAGCATCCACACTAATAATGGACAGATCATTAGAGGTAAACCCATCGATCTCATAGGCTCGATGGAGTCCGGGAAGAGGAACGATGTTGATATTCAACTCAAATTCTATAATTTCTTCGATGGGAATCGGCAATGATAGCGAAGGATGATACTTCTCAAGAAACCCTTCCGCCTTCTCCTTGATATACTTAGGTGAATAATCTGGGGCAGAAGTTGACAAAGACACTCTAAGCCTTCCTGATTGTCTCTATAAGTTCATCAAGCTTTTCTTCTGGTACCTTTTCACCACGCAACGTTCTGAACAAGAGGGGGAGTTTTCGCACGAGGTTCTCATTCGACAAGATCTCTTCTGGAATCTGACCTCGGCTTGCCGCCGCCAGATCGAAAAACTCATACCACGGGGCGGTTCCCTTCCGTAAACCCAGAGCTTCGGCGTACTGCTCCAGTTTTGGCCTGGAATGAGGCGGGGGTAACAAACCCCGTTCTAACTTACTGATATTTCCTCCGTCAAACCCGAATTTCTCACAGAACTGGCGAAGGGTCATCCGATGTTTAATCCTTAATTCCTTGAAATACTCTCCGAAGAGCTTAGTTCTCATGGGACCACCCCCGCAGATTGGTGTTGTAATAAAATTACAACACTCATATAACGAAAGTCAAGCAATATTTCGCAATATTTCAAACGACTCCATGTGCTCGATCGTCCGGTTCCGTACTGCAGACCAGAGCAAGAGGTGAATCCATCGGTGATTCTTCAAAATGTGCGACCGCTCCTGTGCCAGAATTCAGGTAGAAAGGAGGGTTTCGTTCTCGTAAGGAGGCCCATTTCAGTCAGCGCGCTGAAAATTTTGTTTAACGACAAATGTTGAACACTTCCATACCCGTTGACATCGTTCATTGTTCAGGTCCAAAACGGGTTTCGTACCCTTAACCCTGAGACGTGGGAGGGTTTACGCGACAGGCTTGGGAAGGAGCGCACTAAACCTCTCTCAATTCGGGTGAGTCCGAATAGGGGATCATGGTCCCGATGGATTGTTTCGTGAAGGCAGGTTCTCTCCGGGCGGCATCATATACCATCTGCTCCCGTGGAAATTTCATGGCGATGCGATTGACAATTCTCTTCTCTTCCGCGCTTAAAGGTTCGGCGTTTGACTCGTCGGCGTTCATGATATTGTCAATCAGATCCCTGTAATTATTGAGTTGGGGGCCGAAGGGAAGCGCGGCGTAGGTCGACCCGGTCATGCCTTCCCCCAACTCCCTGTGGGCGACCATATCCGCGTACCAGAGATATTTGGCTGCGAAGAGCATCCTGTCATTCTTTCTCAAGATGCGCCTGCCGAGAATGGATTCGAATTGCCTCACTACTGACTTGATCCTTGGAATCGAGAACAATCGGTTTCCCGTGAAGATATTCCCTGGTTCCTCGCCCCTCAGGGCCAAGCGAAGCGCATGGTCCATGGATCTGCTCTGTATATGAGTTCCTTCCCATCTTTTGATGCTGGCGATCCCCACATTCATTCGTTTCGCGAGGGTTTCCTGGCTTAACTTCAATTTTTTCCTTCCCTCGGCGATCTCCCTCCCTGTCAGTAAACCGGCAGCCTTACGGTAGGTATCTGAAACCGCCTTCTGGATACAAGACGTCTGGTCGACCGTACCTGCTTTTGTCCGACAATCAGGACAAACATATTGCCCAATGGATACCTTTATATTCTTGCCGCGAAATGTCATTCTCTCTTCCGACTTCTTGATGATCATTTTTTCGCGGTCATTAGGGCATTTCATTCCTGGACCTTTCATTTCATCTGTCCTTGATCTTTTCGTTCTTCATGGAGGGAGACAAGCCAGAATTGATTCTCCTGAAAAGCAAACTTCAGATAGACGCTGCAGCCGAGTTTCCCACTATTCCACCGGAAGGCAAAAAGCTCAGACCGAAAGATTTCTTTCTCATAAGAGCGCTGGGGAGGATGCTGCCCAAGGTAACTCCCTGGGTCTGCTTCTTCCAGAAGACCGAGAAGCGTCTCTCGAATTCCATCAAAGGATACGCCCAACTCCAATACGTCTGCAGCAACGACATCCGGATTGAGGATGAAGATCCGGCCCTTCGACACCGATTCCTTCGCGTGTCTTATCTTTTGGTCTAATTCCCTGAAGGAAGGTCTCTGTAGTTCCATTTTGGTATCAATTGATACTATTTGTCAATAAGAATCTTAAGAATCTCTGTGGTATCCTTCCGGAAAAAGGTCCGGACCGCAATTGCTGTGATACAATGCTTGCAGAAGAACGAGTAATCGGCCCCAACTATATCAGAAAAGCGACTCCATGGCAATTCTTGTGGGACTTTCTGCTTGACAGAGGAAATCCGCCTGTGCCATAATACCATGAAAATCGAAAATACTGTTTTCGATTTTCATGGTATATGTTTTTTATGGTCAAACGTCAAAACCTTCACCGTCAGATCCGGGAAGCCTTGAAGCGAAGCCGTGTGGTGGGCCTGATTGGCCCCCGCCAATGCGGGAAGACAACCATGGCGAGGGGGTTGGTCTCAACCGATTCCCCGAATTACTTCGACCTGGAGGATCCTCAGAGCCTTGCACGGCTCGATCAACCGATGACCGCCTTGCAACGGTTGAAAGGAATCGTGGTGATCGACGAAGTCCAGCGCCGCCCCGACCTGTTTCCGATTCTCCGCGTTCTATCAGACCGGACCCCTCTCCCTGCCCGATTCCTGATTCTGGGGAGCACGTCGCCGGATTTCCTCAGACAGTCCGCTGAGTCCTTGGCCGGAAGACTCGAGACAATCGAGATGAAAGGATTCTGCCTGGAGGAGGTAGGATGGAAGGCCCAGATAAGACACTGGCTCCGGGGAGGATTTCCCCTCTCGTATTTGGCAAAGACCGAAAGGGACAGCGAGATCTGGCGCAAGCAGTTTATCCAGACCTTTCTTGAACGTGATCTTGCACAATGGGGCATCAACATTCCTGCCGTTACCCTCCTTCGGTTCTGGACCATGCTGGCCCATTATCATGGGCAAACATGGAATGCTGCTGAACCGGCACGCTCTCTGGGGGTGACTGAGCCAACCGTCCGGAGATATCTCGATATCCTTTGCGGAGTGTTCATGATCCGCCAGCTGTTCCCCTGGCACGCCAATCTTAAGAAACGCCAGGTGAAATCTCCTAAGGTGTACCTTCGGGATACGGGACTTCTGCACCATTTGTTGGGGATCCATTCAGAAAAGGGATTGTTGATGCATCCGAAGTGCGGGGCCTCCTGGGAAGGGTATGTCATCGAAGAAGCACTGGACATCCTCTGTCCGGATGAAGCCTACTACTGGGCCACCCACAATGGCGCGGAAATCGACCTTGTCATGATCAAGGACGGCAAGATGTTTGGCCTGGAGTGTAAGCGTCTGGATGCCCCAAAAACAACACCTTCCATGAGAAGTGCCCTCGAGGGTTTGCAGCTTGAACGGATACTCGTCATTTATCCCGGGACCCGCCGTTACACAATTGCCGACCGCGTGGAGGCCGTGCCTTTTGAGGAGGTTGTTCGAGGGGATGCCAAATCACTGCTTTACAAGTAGCCTTCTCCAAAACGTGTCTGTCTTTATGAACGGAAATGTTCCGGTGCAGGTGTAAATCCTCCAGCGAATTTCAGAATCTGTGACCGATCTGTGACCGCTGTCGTGCTATGTTATCCAAAGAAAAGAACTTACGGTTACAGGTTGAGACGAGAATTCCGTCTCGTGTAATCGAAAAATGGGGGTTTTACCGTATTTACAAATTTCCCTTTTCGTGAGAGCCTGAACAGAACTGGTAGAATTTTAAAGATCGGCAAATCTTAGGTTCTGCTGTGCTGAGCCGGAGGCTCCGATGGGACAACTCCTCCGCTGCATCGATTGTGATACCGTCTTTTTCAGGACTCCCTTCGACCGTTGCCCCGAATACGAATACACCTCCCCCGTCCTCCTCGACGTCCCGGACGATCGAAAGGGACGACTTCCAGGAATTCCTGGGGAGCCATCGTGACCATCGACTGGAAGAACTGAAGATCTGTGAGGATTCATTCGTCTGCGAGAGACCTTATACCGAACCTGTCAAGGAATCCTATTTCAAGGCCACCAACGGGCAAGAGGAGTTTGTGATCAAGAAATTCAGAGAGAGCATCGACGAACCTATGAGGTATCAGCTGATTCACGGTGATTTCTCCCTGCACTGCTCCCACATCGACATCCCGTCCCGGCAGATCAAGAAACAGCTGGAGAGAGAATTCAGGCATCCTCCCATCACGGACCACGAAGTGAGGGCTTTTCTTAAGGTATGTCAATACGTTGCAAAAAAGGCAGACGTCGAGAAGTTGAGAATGGTCGCAGAAGAACCCGAGCACCCTTTGACGAGATATTATGAGCTCGACGAGGCCGGTCTGAGATCTCTGCTGAAAAGATGCCACGCCCTTTTTGAAGAAAAGGTGTGCCTCGACATCGATCGATTCATCTACCATCACATAGACGATGGGGTGCTTGCATTGAAAGCCACCTTTGAGATATCCTTTTCTCGCGAATTGCCCAGCCGGACAGAGTCGTCTTATTTCTCCTGAGATAGCCGCTCTGTAAACCTTTGAAAACACCCTTTCCCAACGAGTTCCCCGGATCCTTTCACACCATAGGCATTACTCTGGACCGGACATTGGGTTTGACCGGGCGAAAGTGAATCAGGTAACCTCTTTACGAGGAAACAGACGAGTCTGGCTGCGGAAGGGAGAAGCGATGAGATTCGTTGTCCACGAACACCATGCGACGCGGCTTCATTTCGATTTTCGGCTGGAAATCTCCGGAGTCCTCAAATCATGGGCCATCCCCAAAGGTCCCTCCATGAATCCGGCAGACAAAAGACTTGCGGTCATGGTGGAGGATCATCCGATCGAATACGGGGATTTTGAAGGAGTTATTCCCCAGGGACATTACGGCGCCGGGCCGGTCCTGATCTGGGATTTGGGAGAGTTCCTGCCCGGCGAAGACCCTGAGGCAGCTCTGAGCAAAGGAAAGCTCAGCTTTATCCTGGACGGGAAGAAGTTGAAAGGCGGGTTTTCTCTGGCCTTGATGAAAGGGAGGGGCACGGGAAAGGACTGGCTGCTTATCAAGAAGAAGGATGCTTTTGCCAGGGAGGATTGGAAGGTCGAAGAGGAACTTACCCCTGCGAGAAAAAGGAAGCTGGAAGAAAAAATGCCACCCTGTGAAACCAGCTGAGACGAATCGGCATAGAGCATAGAGCATAGGGCATGGCATAGGGCAAAGGGTATGGAGCACGGGGTTTTATTAGCTCAATGCTCTATGCCCTATGCGGTCAGCATTGAAACAATGGAAGTTGCCCAAGAGCTCTTTTTTTCGCAAGGGCGGCCTTCGCCCTTCCGGAGCTGCACAGGTCGCCCGCCAGATCGGGATTCTTGCACTGACAGATCGCGGCAGTGATCCCGAAGCCTTCCGCCATCTTGCGGATTCTCTGATATCCTCTCTCCCGGATGGTTGCCGGCAGGAGTTTCGTCATCGTTGAGGAACCCACCTCTTTCCATTCCTGGCTTGAATAGCAGGATTCCACGAGCTTACGATGAAGAGGGGTAAGATCCCTCATCAGCTGCTTCTGAATGGCCGGCCGCAGATGGAGATAGCTGAGAGTGACCCTCTTCACGTCCTGTTTCTTCAGATGGCGGAAGAGGATATCCATTTCCGCCTCCGAATCCGTCACAAAGGGAATGATGGGATCGATCCGGACCTCCGGAGAGATACCGATTTCCTTGAGCATCCTGATGTTTCCCATCCTCTCCGCCGGGGATGGAGTGCCGGGCTCGTATCTGTTCCGGTATTCTTCCGACCAAGAGACCAGCCCGATTTGAGCGAGGATCTTTTCCGGACACCCTCCGAAGAGATCGAAGAATCTCCGGGGGATGACCCCTTTCGTCAGGAAGGCGATTCCTACCCTGTGTTCCAGGAGAAGGCGAATCACATCAAAGGTAACCTGCAGAATATCCGGATGAGACTGGAAACAATCCGAGGCGGTGTTGAGAATGACCCACTCAGGAAGCGCTCTCTTTCTGGCCAACTCCTGTTTCAGGAGGTCCGGCAGGTTGGCATAGAGATGGATTTCCCCTTCTTCCGGGGCCTGGCTGTATCCCCGGGCATAACAATAGGCACACCGGAAGATGCACCCGCTGGTGATGTTGAGGGTGGGGATGCCGTTCAAACAGCCATACCGAGCCGGAGTGAGGATTCGTCCCTTCCTGGTCCTTGGAACTATTTTGAAGCTCTCCAATTCCGTTACTCGCCCTTCTACCAATACAGCTCCCGATTAGGGGGATAGGGGGCAGGGTGTTGGGTTAGAAGAAAAGCACTTCTACTTGCTTCGCCAATTCTTCAGCTTTTTCGTGAACGATTCGAGGTAGATGTAGACCACCGGGGTGATGTAGAGGGTCAAGAGCTGCGAAAAGACCAGACCTCCGACGACGGCAAGACCCAGGGGACGGCGGGATTCCGCTCCTGCCCCGAAACCGAGGGCGATCGGCAGGGTTCCCATCAGGGCTGCCATGGTGGTCATCATGATCGGCCGGAACCGGACCAGACAGCCTTCATAGATCGCCTCTGCAGGGGCTCTTTCCTTCACTTCGCTGGGCTTCCAGGGCAAAATCGATCATCATGATGGCGTTCTTCTTGACGATGCCGATGAGCATGATGATCCCCACAAAAGCATAGATATTCAGGTCGTGCTTGAAGATCATCAGGGTCAGCAGGGCTCCAAACCCCGCAGAAGGAAGACCCGACAGAATGGTGAGCGGGTGGATGAAACTCTCGTAAAGAATGCCGAGCACAATGTAGATGACCAGAATGGCCATGATCAGGAGAACTCCCAGCCCCTGAAGGGAAGACTGAAAGGCCTGGGCCGTTCCCTGAAAGCTTGTACTGATCGTGGCAGGGAGGGTGCTGCGGGACAGCTTTTCCACAGCATTGACCGCATCCCCCAGCGGAACTCCGGGCTTGAGATTGAAGGAGAGGGTGACAGCCGGAAGCTGGCCCAGATGGGTCACGGACAGAGGTCCCAGGTTCCGGCTCAGATTTGCCACAGCATCGAGAGGGACGAGCTGTCCGTTGGAAGAGCGGATATAGAGCAACGAAAGGGCAGGAGGGATCCGTCTGATATCTGCGGTTCCAGTTCCATGATCACCTGGTACTGATTCGTCGGTGTCAGGATGGTTGAGATCTGCCGGGATCCATAAGCACTGTAGAGCGCATCTTCGACCTGAAAAGCCGTAATGCCAAGGGCCGAAGCCTTGTCCCGGTCAATCTCCACATTGACCTGGGGATTCTTGATCTGAAGGTCACTGGTGACATCCTGGAAGCCGGGCAGTTCACGCATCTTGGCTTCGAGCAGGGGGGCGTGCTCATAGAGCTCCTCGGTGTCCGGGCTCTGCAGTGTGAATTGGTACTGGCTCTTGGTCAGCCGGCCTCCAGAACGATGGGAGGAGGGATTCTGCAGAAAGACCTGGATTCCGGGAATCTTCGCCAGTTTCGGCCGCAACTGCTGGATCATCTCATCCGCTCCCAACCGTCGCTCGGAGCGGGGTTTCAGTCGCATGAAGATCCTGCCTGAATTCCCGGAGAAGACGCTCGACATGAAGGAATCGACATTGGGATCCTGTCGAACGATGGCAGCCACGGCTTGCTGGTGGCGGACCATGTCGTCAAAGGAGATACCCTGAGCCGCCTCGGTCAAGCCGAAGATCTGTCCCGTATCTTCGTTTGGAAGAAATCCCTTGGGAATGTCGATAAAGAGGTAGACCGTAGCAAGAAGACATGAGGTTCGACAGGATGAGGGTGGCCAACCGATGGTTCAACACGCATCTGAAGGCTCCATCGATACACGTTGAGCATCCCGTCGAAGACGCGTTCTGAAAAGGCGTAAAGGCGGCCGTGTTTCTCCTTGCCGGGTGGCCGCAGAAACCGGCTGCAGAGCATCGGGGTCAGGGTCAGGGAGACGAACCCGGAGACGAGGATCGCCACGCCGATGGTGACGGCAAATTCGTGAAGCAGGCGGCCGATGATCCCACCCATGAACAGGACCGGGATGAAGACCGCGACCAGGGAAAGGGTCATGGAAAGGATCGTGAAGCCGATCTCCCTCGAACCCTTCAGGGCCGCCTCCAGAAGCGCCTTCCCCCATCTCCATGTGGCGGACGATGTTCTCCAGCATGACAATGGCGTCATCCACCACAAAACCGACGGAAAGGGTCAGGGCCATGAGGGAGAGGTTGTCGAGGCTGTAGCCGAGCAGATACATGACGGCGAAGGTGCCGATGATGGACATGGGCAGGGCCAGGCTGGGGATGATCGTGGCCGAGAGGTTGCGCAGAAAGAGAAAGATGACCAGGACGACCAGGCAGATGGCCAGAAGAGGGTGAACTTGACATCGTTCACGGATTCGCGGATCGATACGGAGCGGTCATAGAGGATATCCAGATTGACCGAGCCGGCATCTGGCGCCGGAAGGTGGGCAGAAGCTTCTTGATGGAGTCCACCACCTCGACGGTGTTCGTGCCCGGCTGGCGCTGGATGGCCAGGATCACAGACCGGGATGTCGTTGATACCAGCTGGCGATCTTGTCATTCTCCACGCTGTCGATGACCCGGCCGAGTTCCTCAAGGCGAACCGGCGACCCGTTCCGGTAGGCCACGATCAGGGGCCGGTAGGCCTCGGCGCTCGGTGAGCTGGCCGGTGGCCTGGATGGTGAAGGCCTGATGAGTTCCCGTAGAGGGTCCCGGTCGGCAGGTTGACGTTGCCCTGTGCAATGGCGCTTGCCACCTCGTCGATGCCGATCTGCCGGGAAGCGAGGGCCTTCGGGATCGAGCTGGACGCGGACGGCATACTTCTGGGCCCCGAAGACCTGGACCTGGGCCACGCCGCTGATCATGGAGATGCGCTGGGCCATGAAGGTGTCTGCGTATTCATTCACCGTGGAGAGGGGCAGGGTCGGTGAACTCAGGGCCAGATAGAGGATCGGCTGGTCGGCCGGATTGACCTTCTGATAGGAGGGAGGCGTCGGCATGTCCGGCGGCAGCTGCCGCTGGGCCTTGGCAATGGCCGCCTGAACGTCCTGGGCAGCCGCGTCGATGTTGCGATTCAGGTTGAACTGGAGGGTGATCTGCGTGGTCCCGAGGGCGTTGGTGGAGGTCATGGAGTCGAGGCCGGCGATGGTGGAAAACTGCCTTTCCAGCGGCGTGGCCACGGCCGAGGCCATGGTTTCCGGGCTGGCGCCGGGGAGGTTGGCGGTGACCAGGATGGTCGGGAAATCGACGTTGGGCAGGTCGCTGACCGGAAGCAGCCGGTAGCCCATGATGCCGAAGAGCAGGATCGCCGCCATGACCAGGGTCGTCATGATCGGGCGGCGGATAAAGAGTTCGGAGATGCTCATCGACCGTTCTCCTTCGCCGGGAGCGGGATTGCCATTCTTGATCTCGACCTTTGCTCCCGGAAAGAGCCGGAGCTGTCCGTCGGTCACGACCTTTTCACCGGCCTGGATCCTTTTCAATGACGGTTTCCCCGTCGAATATCCTCCCTGCAACCACAGGACGGGATTCCACCGTCAGGTCAGGCTTGACGACAAAGACGTACTGGCCCTCCTGCCCGGTCTGAATCGCCTGGGACGGGACGACGATCGCATTCGGCTGGTTGGCCAGGGTCAGGACGACCTGGACAAACTGTCCCGGCCAGAGCTTCTCTCCTGGTTGAGAAAGGTTCCCTTGAGCCGGATCGTTCCGGTGGAGCTATCTACCGCGTTGTCGACAAAGGTGATCACCCCTTCTTCAGCCTGATCTCCATCCTGGGCAAGCAGGGCGGTGACTTTCAGTTTTCCCGAAGCCATGAACTTCCAGCAAGACCAAACTGAACCAAGCAGACATAAACA
>CAVSVC010000049.1:0-25106 GCA_963731045.1 uncultured delta proteobacterium
GACATGGGTGATGAATTGAGCCAGTTCGTCCAATAACGCCACGACCGATCACCCCCCCTTCATTCTTTCGGCCCTCAGATTCTTTGTTGCCTCCGCATCCAATTCATAGAAATAGGGATGGCTGGCGGGTTTGAGGACAACGCCGTATTCTTTCCGGGCTGCTTCGATGGAGACGAAACCTTCCAGGACATCCATGCGCACTTTCTCCGGGTCCCTCTCCAGCGGGTTTCCCCAGCCCCCTCCGCCGGCAGTGCGGACGATCGCTCCCGAATCCTTCGGAACAGGGTGGAGTGCCACATCGACACTCTGCCATTCCGGTTGCTCCGGCAGACGGAGCAGAGAATCGGACACACCCCCGGGTTTCCCTTCCCACAGTCCCCATGGAGGACATTGCCGCCGGCCCGTATTCAGCAGATTCCACCTTCCCTCTACCAGATTGCGGACTTTCGAATCGAGCCCCAACCCCCCTCTGAACTTTCCCGCCCCTCCGGAATCTTGCCGCAGCATCCTCCCCTCGATGAGGACCGGGCACTTCAGCTCGATGTTTTCGATAGGGGCGTTTCGGACATCGCCCTGGCAGATCGAAACGGAAGCGGATTCCCCGTCTTCAAAGGGACGTCCTCCCCAGCCTCCTCCTTCGATGCTCTGTACGACAAAGTTCTTCTTCTTCTGCGGGTCGTGGCCGAAGAAGACGATGGTTCCGCCCAGCACCCCCAGGTGGCCTGCGGGGATCTTAGCGGGAATGGCGGGGGCCAGGGCCTTGAGGATGGTGTCGACCACGGTGGGGACCGGCATGCTCCAGCCCGACATCACCGCCGGAAACTTGGCCATCATGAAACTGCCTTCAGGGATGATGATGTCCAGGGCGGTAAAAGACCCTTCATTCACCGGATCCAGGGGCATTGTCAAGGCCTTATAGGCCACCCTGGCTCCTGCAAGGGTACGGGAATTGTAGGGTCCCCTGTTTTGCGGATCACACCCTGACAAGTCGATGGTCATATCGCTTCCGGAGACGATCACTTTCACTTTGATCTTGAGAGGAACGTTTTTCTGGAAGCCGTTGTTGTCCATGAAACTTTCCGCTTCGTAGGTGCCGTCCGGGATCTGTTCAATCACCTTTCGGCATTTGGCCTCCGTGTCCGCAAAGATTCTCTGGACGGAACTCAGGACCACATCCCTGCCGAATTTCGTGAACAGTTCCTCCAGCCGGCGCAATCCCAGCTGACAGGCCGCGATCTGGGCGCGCAGGTCGCCCATGGAGGCTTCGGGATACCGGACATTGTCCGCAATGACCTTGAGAAGGTCTGTGTTGGGTTCCCCGGCGTTGTAGATCCTGAGCTGGTCGAGCTGCAGCCCTTCCATCCAGGGGTCCAGCACATTGGTCTGGGCCCCGAAGCCCGTGCTCATTCCCCCGATATCCACCCAGTGGGCGCGAATAATCGGAAAACCGATCAACTCCCCTTTAAAGAAGAAGGGTACGTAGACACAGACGTTGTTGAGATGCTGACCGCACACGGCCTGGTGGTTTGCGATGACGACGTCCCCCGGCCGGAAATTGGAGGCGCCGATCTTCTCCACGCCATCCTTGATCACCACGGCAAGATCTGCGACAAAGTGCGAAACCCCTCCCATATTCTGGGAGAGCAGGTTTCCCTCCTTATCCAGCAGGGCACAACAGTAGTCCCCCACCTCGTAAATCATCATGTTGTAAGACGTCCTCTGCAAATCGTAAGACATCTCGTTTGAAATCGCGGGCAAGGCATTGCGAATCACTTCAAGGGTTACCGGGTCCACTTTCATTTATTCGACACCTCCTACTGTAATCGCTATTTCACCGTTCGGACAGATCGTTGCCCGGTCTCCGTGAGAGAGATAGGTGTTTGACGCATACTCTTCAATGATGGCAGGGCCTTCTACCGTGTACCCCGCCGGCAGGGCCTCACGACTGTAGATCGGGCATTTCACAGGTTTTCGCGGATCATTGAGATAGACATCGCGGTACCCCTTGATCGCCGTCTCTTCGGCAACGGTCTTCTTTTCGGGAAAGGAGATCTTCTTTCGTAACCCGTAGGCGGTGACACGAACGTTGACGATTTCGATCGGCTCCTCCGCCGCCTTGTGGCCGTATCGCATATCATGGAGGGTATCGAAGGCCGCACGGATCGCCTTGATGTCTCCGGCGGAGATCTCTTTCTCGGAAACCGGAACCGTCAGGAAAAACTCCTGTCCGATATACCTGAGGTCAAAAAAGGGCTGAATCCGGATGGCTTGAGGCTCCACTTTCTCCTTTTCCAGCGTTTCTCTTCCGATGGAAGCCATTTCGTCATAGATCTGTTTGATGACGCTGAAGTCCGCCTCGGTGAGGGGTTTATAGTAGGTTCTGACATAGTCATGCTTTACATCGGTCATCAGCATTCCCAGGGCGGAGAAATGGGCGGGAAAGAGGGGAACGATGACCTTGGGGATCTTCAATTCCCTGGCGATTTCCATCGCGTGCAGGGGACCTGCGCCTCCGGAGGCCACGAGGACGAATTCACGAGGGTCGTACCCCTTTTCCACGGAGACCCCCCGAACCGCAAAGGACATGTTGGCCACGGCGATTCTGACAATCCCCAGGGCCGTTTCTTCAACGGAAAACTTCAGTTTCGAAGCGACCTTCACCTCGATCGCCTTCCGGGCCTTTTCCGTGTTGAGGGGCATCTCTCCGCCCAGGAAATTCTTGGGACTGATACGTCCGAGGATCACGTTGGCGTCCGTGACCGAAGGCTCCGTCCCTCCGTGGTCGTAACAGACGGGGCCGGGGTCCCCGCCGGCACTCTGCGGGCCCACTTTCAATCCGCCCACCTCGTCAATCCAGGCGATGCTGCCTCCTCCCGCACCCACTTCCACCACGTCGATCACCGGCAGCATCACAGGCTGACCGCTTGCGTAGCCGCCGACGTAGTATCCTTCCGCGACAGAGGCTTCGCCGTCTTTGATGAGACTGGCCTTGGCCGTGGTTCCTCCCATATCAAAGGCAATGACATTCTGATACCCCAGACGCTTCCCGATTTCCGCGGAGGCAATGATTCCTCCGACCGGACCCGATTCCATCATGGCGACCGGGATACGTTTTGCCATCTCGGGCGACATGACCCCGCCGTTGGACTGCATGATCAGGAGCGAGCCGCTGAATCCGAGGGAATCGAGCAGTTTTTCGAGTCCATCGATATAGCGGGTCACCTTCGGACCGATATAGGCATTGACCACGGTCGTCGAAGACCTCTCATACTCCCGATACTCCCTCAGGATTTCGTGGGAGAGAGAGATGTAGACGGAAGGCAGGAGCTTCTTCAACGCCGCCCCCATCCTGGCCTCATGAGACGGATTGACATAGGAATGGAGAAAGCAGACGGCAACGGATTCCGGCTGAACCTTGAGGACCTCCCGGGCCACGGCTTCCGCCTCGTTCTCCGCCAGAGGCTTCCAGACCTCACCGCTTGCCAGCATCCTTTCCGGGGCCTCGAAGGTCATGTGCCGGAAAACGAGGGGAACGGGCCTCTTGAAGAAGATATTGTAGGATTCGGGTCTGTTTCCTCTCCCGATCCGATAGACGTCCCTGGTGCCCTCGGTGGTCACCAGGGCGGTTTTCGCCCCTTTTCCCTCGATGACGGTATTGATGGCTACCGTGGTGCCATGGACGAAATTCCGGCAGGCCTTCATATCAAACCGACTCTTCTTGAGGCAATTCACGATGCCGATGGTGAGATCGTTCGGCGTCGTGGAGCTCTTTGCCTGCTGCAGTTCTCCCGTCGCTTCATCAAAGATGATCAGATCCGTAAAGGTTCCGCCGATATCCAACCCGATACTCAAAGCCATAAATCAGTTCCTCCGATGATCAAGATTTTGTTTCTATTTCAACATCAGGTTCGGTAGCCACGTGACAAAGGAAGGAATGACCATCATCAGCGCCAGCACCAGCACCTCAATCACGACAAAAGGCCAGACACTGCGATAGATCTCTCCCATCGTCGTTCCCTTGGGGGCGATCCCCTTCATGACAAACAGGAGAAAGCCGAAAGGCGGTGTTTTGGTTCCGATTTCGATATTGATCAACGTGAGCAGTCCGATCCACACCAGGTTCAAGCCCGTTGTGCGCAGGATGGGCATGAAGATGGGGACGGTGAGCATCAGGATCGAGACCCCGTCGATAAAGCAGCCTAAAATCAGAATGATGATCTGCATGACAATCAGGAGCATCAGGGGGGGAAGGTTCAGGCTCGTTGCAAACTTGATGAGTCCCTGAGAGGCTCCGGAAAAGGCCAGGATCTGGCTGAAGGCGATCGATCCGGTAAAGATCATGAACATCATGATGGAGACTTCGAGGCTGCTGAAAATCGATTTCTTCACCACATCCCAGTTGAGCTGCCTGTACATGGCTGCAAGGAAAAAGGAGCCGAGACAACCCACGGCGGCAGCCTCCGTTGCCGTCACCACCCCGAGCAGCAGGAGGCCCATGGCCAAAAAGATGATGAGACCCAACGGTAAAACATACTTCACCGTATACATGATTTTTTCAGATAGGGAAGGGCGTGCCAGGGCGTAGGGTGGAGCGAGGTGGGGCTGGAGCCAGCACCGGACGACGATATAGACCGCATAAAACAGCGCCAGGACGAGGCCGGGGATGATGCCTGCAATCAGGAGCTGCCCGATGGAAATCTCGGCGATGCTCCCGATAATGACGGCCATGGCACTCGGAGGAATGATCATGTCCAGTCCGCCGCTTCCGATCAGGGGCCCGAGGTACATCACCTTATGATAGCCCCGCTTTTCCATCTCCGGAATCAAGATCGTTCCCAGCAGGGCCGTGGAAGCCAGGCTCGATCCACTCAGGGCACCGACGAGGGCGCCTCCGGCCAGCCCCAGGAGACTCAAACGGCCCGGGACACGGCCCATCCATTTATCAAAGGCTTCGAGCATCCGGAGCCCCATGCCCGACTGGAACATCACTTCTCCCATCAGGACAAAAAGAGGCACGGGAAGCAGGGAGAAGGTGCAGACGGAATCAAACATGCTGAAGATGAGTTGCTCGATGCCCTTGGTTCCGCCCCAGAGAAAGAAGGCCCCGATAATGTTGAGGAAGATAAAGCTGAACGCGACAGGCATGCCTGACGCGAAGACAACCATCAGCCCCCCGAAGATTATGATCGCCGTTACCCACCACTCCACGATTAGAACTCCTCTTCCCGCTTCTGGTCTTGATTTCGCAAAGATCTCCAGGTCAAGAGGGCTACACGGGCTCTCTTGAGGAACTGTCCGACCAGGAGGAGGCTTCCCACAGGGATGACAAGCATGACGAGGAATTTCGGCATCCCCAACTGCTTGGGGATATAGAGATTCTCCTGGTAAGCTCCCCAGGTCGCTACCGCACCCCACCAGGTGATAACCACAAACATCGCAACACAGACGGAGGAAGTGATCGTCAGGATGAAGGCCTGATTCTTCTTGCTGAAGTGCGATGTGACGACGTCAACCACCACATGTCCGTCTCTCCGCAAAAGCCACGCCGCCCCGAGGAAGGTGATCTGCACGATGATATACTCGGTGACCTCGACCACCCAGATGATGGGCTGCCTGAGAAAGTATCGGAAAATGACCTCGGCACAAACGGAGAACCACGAAAAGATGAGCAGGCCGAAGGCAATATAGGCGGTTATGTCCAGGATGCGATCAAACAGGGAATCGTTTCTTGTCATTTCTTTCCTGCCGGCTTTTCATGGGACACTGGCTTTATATCTCCCCTTTACGAAGGGGAGGTTAGGAGGGGTTACTTGTTTTGCACGAGTGACCAAGGGGCCTTCTCCGCCTCGGTCTGGTTGCACCGCAATTCCCGGTGCAGTTTCTTTAAGGATCATCCCACAAGGAACTGGTAACTCCCCCTCACCCCCTCTTACGCTTAAGAGGGGGAACCACACCCACACAAACCCCTTACGAGCCTTGTTCCCATTGAGGCTTTACGGTTGAGATCTCGTGAAGGCGAGACTGGAATCCTGCTATTTGGTCGAGAGCTCCCTCAGCTTTGGACCGTACTTGGGGGATTTCTTCAACAGATTTTCCCAGCCCGTCCGGTAGGCCGTCTCGATAAACTGTTTGGCGTCATCCGCCGGAAAATCAACCAGTTTTACCCCTGCCTTCTGGGCCTTTTCAATTTCGAGGTTGTGAAGAGACATGAAGTATTTGCCCACGGTCTTCTCATTCTCCTTGATCGAATTGATGAGGAAATCGCGGGTATCCTGAGGAAGCTTGTTCCAGTACTCCATGTTGACCAGGGCCGTTCCAGGGAGCTGGTAAAAATAGTGGCTGACAATGTATTTGACAACCTCATGGAAGCCAAGGGACGTAAACCCTCCTGCCAGGGGCTGAATGAATCCGTCGACGATTCCCCGTTCGAGGGCTGTGTAGATTTCAGGGACCGGGATGGTGACAGGTGCCGCCTTCAACTCCTTGAGGAAGGAATCGTAGATCGGGACACTGCGGATCTTCAGACCGGCCAGGTCTTTCGAGCTTTTGACCTGCGGTTTGGTGCAGAGGACTCCGAGAGGCGCTACCCCCTGCATCCTGCCCAGGTACATCAAACCATGCTGCTTGTGGATCTCAACCATGAGATCGTAGAACCCCCTGCTCCGCTCCTCTTCCGGGTTAAGCCTTGAAAGACCGAAGGACTCCACTTCCGGGATCGTTCCCATGTAGTAAGCGGCCGCGGTATTGACCACATCCACCACGCCTCGTTTGAGCGCTCCGATCTGCTCGAAAAGGGGAATCGCCTCCGGTCCTCCGATCAGCTTGATCTGAACTTTGCCCTTGCCTGTTTCGTTGACGCGGTTCACCCATTCCCTGAAGGTTCCATTGGATGTATAATTCTCAGGCCAGGCCATCAGCGCCTTGATGACAACGGGTTGCTGCGCCTCCCCCCGCGTTGGAAGACCCAATCCGAAAGACACAACAATGAAAATGAACAGGACGAACAGCATTAAGTTCTTTTTCATATTTTATCCCCTCCCTTTCAGGAATCCTCGATGATTCCCTGTGCTTGATAGACTGTCTATTTATATTTTTCTCCCCGGGATGTCAAGAGAAAAGTTCCTTTGTGGTGCTTAAGGTGTTTTCCCCCGTGAGGCGGCACGAAAGGGATCGTCAGGCGTGAGCCTGTCCCACCGACATCCGGATTTCCAGCCAGCGGCTGAAGCGGGACATGCTGTAGGTGAAGATCCAGTAGACGACGGCAATGAAGAGGTACATCTCGAAGGGACGGAGTTCGCGTTGGCTGACGGTCTGGGCCGCCTTGGTCAGAGTCCATCATCCCGATGATGGAGGCCAGCGACGTATCTTTGAAGAGGACGATGAACTGGGTGACCAGGGAGGGAATGATGTTCCGGATGGCCTGGGGGAGAATGACATGGCACATCGTCTGGATGATAGTTCAGACCCGAGGCCGTTGCCGCATCGACCTGCCCCCGCGGAACAGATTGAATGCCGGCCCGGACGATCTCACCGATGTAGGCGCCTTCAAACAGAACAAAGGCGGTCAGGGCAATCCAGTACTCCGGGACAGGACGTCGAAGGACGACCGGGACGAGAAACCAGAACCAGAAGATGACCATCACGAGAGGAATGCCGCGCATGAACTCGATATAGATCGCCGCAGGATAGTGAATCCAGCGCCGCTGGGCGAGACGGCCAAGTCCGAGGATGATCCCGACGCACGAAACCCGAGAAGGATGGCGGGGATGGCAAGTCGAAGCGTGCCCCCGCCGAACCTGCCGATTCCGATAAGCCCCTGGAGAATCAAAAACTTGGCATTGGAGAAAATAACAGTCCAGTCCACGATTAGTGCTCCGCCCTCCCGGCCCGGACGATGAGACCGGGAATGGCAAACTTCCTCTCCACCCGGTTCATCACATAGGCAATGCCCAGGCAGAGGGCAAGATAAATCAGTGTCCCGGCCGTAAACGCCTCAAAGGCCTTGGCCGTGTATGTTTCAATCTGCCTTGTCGCAAAGGTCAACTCCCCGACACCAATGGTCATGGCAAGAGAGGTGTTCTTGAGCAGGTTCAACGACTCGTTGGTGATGGGGGGAACAATGAGGCGCAAGGCAATGGGAATGATAATCAGCCGGTAGGTCTGCATGACAGACAGGCCGGTCGAAAGGCCTGCCTCGAGTTGTGTCTTCGGAATGGATTGAATTCCGGCGCGGATGACTTCCGACATTCTTGCACCATGGTAGAAGCTGATCCCGGCCACGGCGCAGAGAATTCCACCCCATGAGCGGTTGAGCGACATGGCGGATCGATTCAGGGAGAGCCTCCGGGGCCCCGAAATACCAGAAGAAAAGCCAGACGAGCAAGGGGGACGTTTCTGAAGAACTCCACATAGGCCGTGGCCAATATCCGCAAGGGTCGAAACGGGTACCGTTCGAAGGGCCCCGACGAGAATGCCGAGGAGAACGGCAATGATCCAGCTGATGGCCGACAGCCTCAATGTCGTCAAGAGGCCGTCGATGAGCCACGACCCGTGGGGAGGCGTCCAGAGGACGCTCCAGCGGAAGTCATAGGAAATGCCAAGGAAACCGAAGAAGAACATGGATCGGGATAGACTCCGTGCTCACAGCTTCGCCGCACTGTCCCCCTCCGCTGTCATCCGGGAGACGGAGACAGTGCCGGGAATCGTGCATGTCAGCAAAGAATATTTCCGCAGCAAAGGCGGGACGACCGCCTTCCCCGGAAAGCGATCAATGATCACTCTTACTTGGGAACCACCTGCAGTTTCAGCAAGGTTCTTGCTTCAGGGCTAAGAGGATAAGGAACCTCGCTCTTGGGTCCAAACCATTTGTCATAGATTTTGAAGTATTCCCCTCCGTCGATGGCATCCATCAGGGCGGAATCGACGACCAGACGGAAGTCTGCTTCGTTGGGTCGCATGGCCATCCCGTAGGGCTCATAGGTGTACCACTCGCCAACCACGTTCCAGTCATCGGGTTTGGGCGATTTGTATTTCAGGCCCCAGAGCTGAATCCCGTCGTTGGTATAGGCGTCCACCTTTCCCTGCGTCAGGGCGGTGTAAGCCGCGGCCTGATCCGGGAAGATCACCAGGTTGGCCTGGGGATATTTCTCCCTGAGGGCCCGTTCATTGGTCGATCCCTGCTGGACACGCGATTCGTTTTCCGGCGATGTTCTTGACTCCCTTGATCGGGCTTCCCTTTCTTCACGAGAAACTGGGCGCCCGTGGCAAAGAAGATCAGGCTGAAGTCGACGCTTTCCCGGCGGGCGCGGGTGATCGTCATCGTTCCGGCAATGAGGTCCACGGCCATGCTGGTCAGCAGGGGAATGCGGGTTGCCGGGGCGCTTTCCTTCAGCTCAAACTTGATCGATTGTCCCAGCTTCTTTTCAAGATTCGCGTTCACCAGTCGGGCCAGGTCGATGGAGAAACCCACCCACTCGTTCTGCTTGTTGATGTAACCGAACGGTGGAGAAGCGCGTGCGTGCTCCTACCGTGAAGACCCCTGTTCGCTTGATCTTCTCCAGCGTGGTTTCTGCCGCCGAAAGCCCTGCTATGCCCAGGACGAGCACAGCCACCATCAAAAAGATTCCAAAACGTTTCATAACTGAATTCCTCCTTTCCCCTTTTATATTTCCTGATTGATCGTTAAGTGGGTCAAAATCGTGCTGAGAAAGGCCTTTGTCCGTTCGCTCTTGGGGTGGGCAAAGAAGGTCTTCAGGCGTCCCTTCTTCGATGATCAGTCCCTCGTCCATAAAGATGATCCGGTTCGAAACTTTCTTTGCAAAACCCATTTCATGGGTGACCACGATCATGGTCATTCCTTCACGGGCGAGATTGACCATGACGTCCAGAACTTCATTGATCATCTCCGGATCCAGGGCAGACGTCGGCTCGTCGAAGAGCATGATCTTGGGCTGCATGGCCAGGGCCCGGGCAATCGCCACCCGTTGCTGCTGGCCCCCGGAGAGTTGAGCCGGATAACTGTTCAGCTTATCCGGAATACCCACCTTGGCCATGAGGTCCCGGGCGATTTTTCGGCCTCCTCCACGGACTGTTTTCTTACCTTGATGGGCGCCAGGATGATGTTCTCGATGCGCTGTCTTGTGGGGATAGAGATTGAATTGCTGAAAGACCATTCCAACCTCTGCCCGGAGCTTGGTCAGATTGGTCTTTGGATCCTTGAGAGACATGCCGTCAACAATGATGTCGCCCTTCTGAACGGGTTCGAGCCTGTTGATGCAGCGGATCAGTGTGCTCTTCCCCGAGCCGCTCGGTCCGCAGACCACGACGACTTCTCCCTGTTTAATCGTCAGGTTGATGTCCTTCAGCACATGGAGAGGTCCAAACCATTTGTTCACTCCCCGGAATTCGATCACAACGGATACTCCTTTCCGTGTTGAAAGATTAGTTGATATGTTGGTGAATCTCAGAAAAAAGTCAAGAGGTATTATCGTGAAGCTTTGCCCAAAGCAGGCCTTCAACAGTCCTAAGTGTAGAAGATTATCCGATGAGGATCTCAAAACTCTGCGCCTGCCGCTGTCGACCTGGTCCGTACAGAAGGATCGCGGCCGTTCGAAGGACGACCTTCAGTCAGATTGCGTACTTCTTATTCTCAGTTGGATCCATAGTCACACCACCTGCGAATCGAACAGACTTCGCAGAGAGGTTTTCTCGCCACGCACGTCTTCCGCGCCATGCCAGATGAGGAGGTTTGAAAAATGGGTCCACTCCTCTCTCGGAACGATCTCCATTAAGTCGAATTCAATCTTGACGGGGTCCTGATTCTTCGTGAGACCGATCCTCTGGCTCACCCTCTGGACGTGTGTGTCCACCACAATCCCCGGGACTCCAAATACATTCCCCAGAATGACATTGGCTGTTTTTCTCCCCACACCGGGCAGGGTGACCAGTTCCTCCAGGGTTCTCGGGACCTCTCCTCCGAACCGGTCGACCAGGTCCCTGCAACATTTCTGGATGGCCTTTGCCTTGTTCCGGTAGAAACCGGTGGGTCGCACCTGTTCTTCCAGATCCGCAATGTCGGCCTCAGCATAGTCCCTGGCGGATCGATACCTCTTGAAGAGCGAGGGCGTCACCTGGTTGACCTTCACATCGGTGCACTGAGCGGAGAGGATCGTTGCGATGAGAAGTTCGAGAGGGTTCGAAAACTTCAAGGCAATTCCGGAGTCCGGGAACTCCTTCGATAAGGTTTTGATGATTTCTTTTACCCTTTTGATGTCGGATTGCTTTTTCATTGTCTCCCCCTCTCGGGATTCATCTTTCTCGATAAAGCCATCTTAACCGAAAGGCTTCCGTGGACACAATATGAAAGAGAAATAGCGGAAGATCGTCTCCTCGGTTCGATTTCCCGGTCCATCCCTCCCTTTCACTTGGTCTCCGGGATGAGACAAATTAAGTCCCCGGTCGGAAGACAAAATTTGTCAATTCCTTCTTCGAAGGCGTAGCGGGCATATTTTTGATTTTATTTGTGATATCCAATAGTTAAGTGTCACTGAAAGAGTTGGTATAGAAAATGCTATCAAATAGCGTAAAGTTCCATAGAAAGGATGGAAAGCTATGTTAACTGATAAGGAAGACACGGTTCTGACGACCCAGGAGGCGTGCAACTACCTCCGCATTTCACGCCCCACCTACCTGAAGTGCCTCTATCTGGGGAAGATCAAAGGAGCCAAGGTCGGGAAAGGCTGGAAGGTTCTCAAGTCTGAGCTGGATCGATTCCTGAAGGGAGAGAGTGGGAATCTGTTGGGAATGGCCTGAACCTGACGCTCAGGATCGAGCCCTAAACAGGAGGAATTGGGTGAAAAATGTGGAGGTGAAAAAGGACTTCGCCGATGAGAAGTCCTTAGACGAAGGATTAAGGTCCGCGAAGGGTTTGATCCAGTCCTTTCTTCAAACCTTGAAGGCCTATCGACTCTACGACGCCGACCATCCCATCCTGATCAAGTTTCTGGACCGCCTGAAGAAGGATTTCGAAAACTACTTTACCGAATCCGACTCCTTCTTCCTTCAAGTCGGACAGCATCAGCTCTTTTACCGGGGCAAGCCGGTCTACGAGAGTCAGGATGTGAAAGAGAGCCTGGCCTTCCTTTTCTATAAGGACGGTATCCGGGAGATGCGGTTCTTCAACGGGTTGGAGTTCCAGGAGATTGTCGACTTTCTGGAGGTGGTGAGGAAGAGTGACCGGGTCAATCGATGTGAAGATGATCTGGTGACCCTGCTGTGGGAGAAGGATTTTTCCCACATTGCGTTTACGACCGTGGACGAATTCCTGGACGCGGGAGCGACGTCCGTTCCTGCCACGGAGCAAGACCTGATCAGCAAGCTGGAATACCGGGGATTTGACGAAGGAGCCAAGCCGGAGACACCGGACGAAAGACCGGAGGAGGAACCCAAGCCTCTGGTCGTTGAAAATCTGAAACAGGCATTACATCTTTCTCCGGGCCAGACCCTGGCTCAGGCCTGCCGACTCGAGCCCGAGGAATGGGAGGAGATTCAGCAAGAGATCCTCGGAGAGCAGCAACCCGGTTATCTCTTTGTGGTCATCGACAACCTGGTCGAGATCCTGCTTCACCTCGGGGAGGACATGGACGCCTATGAGAACATGATCTCCTATTTTCAGCGGACCTTCACTTCCTTTCTCGAACAGGGAGAGGTCGGAAAAGCGGCAGCCGTGATGAGAAATCTCAATGATACCATCGAATCCATGGTCCTGAAGGACAAGCAGATCTTTGCCATTCGTCGAATTCTCGAAGCCGCTTCAAGTGATCGGGCGATCGAATTTATCGGGAAGGCCATGAAACAGAACGACGACGTCAACACGGAATTCATCCATCACTACCTGCGGCTGGTGACGAAACAGGCCATTGAACCGCTCTGTGAACTGTTGGGCAGCCTGGAGTCCGGGAAATGGCGCAAGGCTGTTTGTGAGCGCCTGGCAGAGCTCTCTCAGGAAGACATTCAGCCCGTGGCGAAATTCCTGGCGGCTCCCAATCCCGTTCTGGTCAGTCATATCCTTTATATCCTCAGTAAGAGCGGACACCCGGACCTGGTGAAGGTTCTCAGTCCCCTTGCGGACCATGAGGATCGCAAGATCAGGGAGGAGACCCTGAAAGTGCTCAGCAGGGTTGGGGTGAAGGGGAGGGAACTCTTCCTGAAGTTTCTGAAAGACCCCGTCCCTGAAATCAGGGGAAAGACGTCGTTTCTGTTCGCAAAGGCCGGAGGAGAACAGGCGGCAAAACCCCTCATGGAAATCATCCTCTCCGAGGACTTTCTTAAAAGGGACCACGAGGAGAAGGCTATTTTCTTCAGGGCCCTGGGTGAGACGAAGTCGGGAGAAGCCATCCCTGTCCTGAAAAAGATCGCAGGAAAGAGAAGATGGTTTCACCGGGCAAAATGGAATGAAATGCGGCAGGGTGCAAGGGCCACGCTCAAAATGCTGGAGGCGGCACAGGAAAACCGCCTCCAGGGGTGAGGTGTTCCACAAGGAGAAGATATGGAATTAGCGGAAGGGGTAAGCCGGACCGAGAAGGTGGTCACGAAGCCTGCGGATGTCGCGGAGCCCGACCTGCTCAAACTGGGCAATCATCTCGTTATCAAATTCCATGTGCTGATGAAAATCTCCCAAATTTATGATTCCAGGAATGTGGCTCTCCACCAATTTGTTCAGGAATCCCTCCAGACGATCAACGGGTTGATCAGACGGGGAGGGAGTTTCTCCCTGAAGATTGTCAGGGATGAACTCTTCCTGAATGATCAGCGGTTACGTTATTCCGTCGACGGCTTTACGAGCTTCAAATACCTTCTGACCCAATGGAAAAAGCGATTGATCGGCGAAGTGATCTTCCGGGGGCCGGTGGACGAAGGGACTCTGAAGGAGTTCGTTTATGTCCTGAACAACCTGGAGGAAGGCCGGGCGGAGAACGCCGCCCTTCTGACCGACCGGTTGCTCGCGAAGGGGGTGTCCGTCATCGAAGTTCATCCCCTCGAAATTCTTGAAAATGAGGATGAGGCGGAGACCCTTGTCAAAGAGAGCCAGCAGGAGGTGGGGAAGAAGGTCTTTTTCGAGACCGTGGGGACGATCAAAGACGTGATTCATCAGATCAAGGGGGGAGAGTACGCCGATGTGAGGAAACTGAAAAGGCTGGCCCAGAAAGCGGTCTACCTCGTCATGGAAGACGAGTCGATCCTGCTCGGCCTGACGACGATCAAAAATTATGACGAGTACACCTTCAACCACTCCGTCAATGTTTCCATCTATTCCATGGCTGTCGGAAAACGGCTGGGGTTTCCAAGAAAGACGCTGGCCGAGCTGGGCATTACGGCGATGCTCCATGATGTGGGAAAATCCAAAATCCCCAAGGAGGTTTTGAACAAGCCCGGGGCGCTCGACGACGAGGAGTGGGGCATGATGAAGAAACACCCGCTCACAGGGGTGGAGATCATGCTCAATCTGAAGCAACTGGGGGAGATCGATCCCGCCATGGTCATCGGCGTTTTCGACCATCACCTGAAGAACGATCTTTCCGGATATCCCAAGCTTTTTCGAAAGAAGAGGGTGAGTCTTTTCGGACGGATTATCCAGATTGCTGACGCCTATGATGCCATGACAACCCCCCGGATCTATAAAAAGAGCCCCTTAATGCCTGAACAGGCTCTCGCCATTATGTTGAAAGAGAAAGTGGTCCATTTTGACCCGGTGCTCCTGAAGGTCTTTATCGGCCTGGTTGGAGTCTATCCGATCGGGTCCCTGGTTCTCTTGAATACGCGGGAAGCGGGGGTTGTGTTTAAACCGAGCCCGGATCCCCAGTGGATGGACCGTCCCCAGGTGATTCTGCTGGCCCGGGACCGGAAAGGTTTTCCCAAGAAAGAGATCGTTCATCTGACCGAAACCGACGAGACAGGCCGTTTCAAGCGAAGTATTGTCAAAAGCCTGGATCCGAACAAGTTTCACATCGATATGGCCAAATATTTCCTCTGAAAACCAATCGATCAAATAAACCTTAACGTATCATTGCATCCAGAGGTTTTTCCGAAAGCCCCGCCCAGCCGGACCTCTCTTTGTTGTCCCACCCGTAACCGAAGGATTGTTCAAGAGGGAAAATAGAAGTTGACGCTACTCGAGTATTGAACTTATAATGAATGAAAAACGTCGGGGGTTTTTTCTATGTGGGATTATACGGATAAGGTGAAGGATCACTTTCTGAATCCGAGGAATGTAGGAGAGATCGAAGACGCGGACGGCAGGGGCGATGTCGGGTCCCTTGCCTGCGGCGATGCCTTAAGGCTCACTTTCAAATTGGACGAGAAGAAGAAGATCAGAGACGCGAAGTTCAAGACCTTTGGCTGTGCAAGCGCCATTGCGTCTTCCTCCGCCCTGACCGAGATGATCAAGGGAAAGACGCTTGATGAGGCCCTGCAGGTGACCAACCAGGATATTGCAGACTATCTCGGAGGGTTGCCTGAAGAGAAGATGCACTGTTCGGTGATGGGCAGGGAGGCCCTTGAGGCGGCCATTGCAAATTATCGCGGCCAGAAGGTGACGAAAGAGGAGTTCGAAATCGTCTGCAAGTGTTTTGGTGTGACGGACCGGGAGATCGAGAGGGCGATCCGGGAGAATCACCTGAAGACCGTGGAGCAGGTGACGTACTATACCAAGGCGGGAGGAGGCTGCGCAAGGTGTCATCCGAAGATCGAAACCATCCTTGGAAGGGTGAGGGGTGAAATGGAGAAAGGGGCCCCTCCGGCCAAAGCTGAAAAGAGGAAGCTGACCAACATCCAGAAAGTGAAACTGATCGAAGAAACCCTGGGAAGGGAGATCGTTCCGGCACTCAAAGCCGATGGAGGAGACCTGGAGCTGATCGATATTGAAGGGAGCAAGGTCTATGTGGCGCTGAGAGGGAAATGTTCTTTCTGCCCCAGTTCCGAAGTGACCCTGAAACAGTACGTTGAGACGAAACTGAGAGAGTTCGTGAGCGACGACATCGAGGTGGAGGAGGTCAGACCGTGAAGACCGTCTATGTGGACAACAATGCGACAACCCAGGTGGCTCCCGAGGTCCTGGACGCCATGCTGCCTTACTTTGTCGATTTCTATGGCAACCCCTCCAGCATGCACTTCTTCGGAGGCCAGGTGCAGAGAAAGGTGAACGAGGCCCGGGAACAGGTAGCCGACTTTCTGGGGGCGGAGTCCTCCGAGATCATCTTTACCAGTTGCGGAACGGAGAGCGACAACGCCGCCATTCTGGGAACCCTCGATTCCTACCCGGAGAAGCGCCATCTGATCACCAGCCGTGTCGAGCATCCCGCCATAGGCAATCTCTGCACGTATCTGGGCCGCAAAGGTCACAGGATCACCGAGCTTTCGGTCGACCGGGAAGGAAGGCTGGATCTGGACGAGCTTAAGGAGTCTGTGACAGGTGACACGGCCTTGGTTTCGGTCATGTATGCCAATAATGAGACGGGAGTGATCTTCCCTATTGAGGCAATGGGTGAAATCGTGAAGGAGAAAGGCGTCCCCTTTCACACCGATGGCGTCCAGGCGGCGGGAAAGATCCCCCTCAACATGAAGAAGTCGACCATCGACATGCTTTCCATCTCCGGCCATAAACTTCATGCACCCAAAGGAATCGGGGTCCTCTATATCCGGAAGGGGACCCGGTTTTCTCCCTTCATCATCGGGGGCCACCAGGAGAAGGGGAGACGGGGAGGGACGGAGAACGTTCCCTACATCATCGGCCTGGGGAAGGCCTGCGAGCTGGCAAAGAAGCATCTGGATGAGGAGAACACGCGGGTCAGGGCCTTAAGGGACTACCTGGAGCGGAAAATCCTGGATACGATCCCCAGTGTCCTGGTCAACGGCGACCCAAAGAACCGGCTTCCCAATACCGTCAGCGTCAGTTTTGAGTACGTGGAGGGGGAATCGATTCTCCTGCTGCTCTCGGATCTCGGGATCTGCGCGTCCTCGGGCTCTGCCTGTACTTCGGGTTCTCTGGAGCCGTCTCATGTGCTCAGGGCCATGGGGGTTCCCTTCACCGCAGCCCACGGATCGATCCGATTCAGTCTCTCGATCTACAGCACCAAGGAAGAGATGGATTACATCGTCGAGCATCTCCCACCCGATCATTCAGAGGCTGAGAGACATCTCGCCCTTCTGGAAGGACTATCTGAAGACTCAAGGTAACGTTTAAGAAGGTGCTGCGGTTAAGAAGGTGCTGCCGTGCTGGGGTTTTAACGGCAGCACTGCAACACCGCAAAACGGCAGCACGCCAGCACGGCAGCACCGCAGCACTTTTTATCTCTTCCAGAGAAACACCACCAGTATCACTACGCTCATCCCCACGACAACCCAGTCCATCCATCTGAAACGGGGCTCATAACGGAAGCGGCGTCCAGGGGCTCCGAAACCGCGCGCCTCCATGGCCTCGGCCAGTTCGTCGGCCAGTTTGAATGCCTGGATCAACAGGGGACCGGCCAGAGCCGGAAAGTGACGAAGCCACCCGACCGCGCTGTCCAAGGGGAGGCCGCGGGACCGCTGGGCGTCGCGAATATTTACGGCACGGCGCACGAGAACATGGACAAACTGCATCGATGTACTGAGCACAAAGGCGAAGGGGTAAGGGATCCCCATCCTGATCAGTCCGTTTGAGAGGGCTTCGGGAGAGGTGGTTTTGAAGAAAAGGAAAAAAACCATTCCCAGGCTGAGAAGCCGGAGAGCGGAGACCGCCCCTGTGGGCAGGTCGAAAGCCAGCCAGGCAACGGCAAAGAAGGTCAACACGGCAAACCCCATGCCTTTGAGCAGCTGCAGCAAAGGACGACCGAGGCGAAAAAGAAGCGCGAGGATCCCCAATATTCCGGATGCGGCGGCGAAGAGGACCCATTGGTGAAGAGCCATCAGCAGCACCGCAGCAGCAACGGCCATCACAAGTTTGGACCGGGGATCGAGGGAAGACTCTCTCAATGGATTTGACTCCTTACCTATCGTCAAGAGAATCTCAGACTTCAAGCATAAGGCACCACGGATCTTTTCAATGCTTGCATCAGCCGGAACCGCTGGGTCGGCCGGAGACCGGCCTCGGACATCACCGATGGGTCGGCCATCACTGAATCAGGGGGACCATCGGCGACGATCCTTCCTCCGGCAAGGGCTATCCAGCGGCCGGCATGTTCGGCAGCAAATTCAAGGTCGTGAGTCACAAGGAGGACGGTCTTTCCTTCTCCCAGAAGTTCCGAGATAAACCGTCCCAGTTCCCGGCGGAAGGACTCATCCTGTCCGGCTGTCGGTTCATCCAGAACGACCACTTCAGGCCTTGAAGATAGAGCGGCTGCGAAAGAGACCCGTTTCTTCTGCCCTTCGCTCAGCAGGAACGGGGACCGTTCAAGGAGAGGACCCAATTCGAACCGTTCCTGCAGGAGGTTGCACCAGCCGGGGTCATAGGCACGGAGTGCCCGGGGGCCTGTCAGGACTTCGTCCCGCACCGTTGCCTGGAAGAGCTGGTCATTGGGGTTCTGCCACGCAAACCCGACGTGCCGGGCGAGTGCTGCCACGGGTGTCCGGAGGGTATTTCGGCCGAGAACCTCAACGGTGCCCCGCTTGGGTTTGAGGAGCCCGTTCAGGTGTTTGATCAGTGTCGTCTTGCCTGCTCCGTTCCGGCCTACGAGGGCAACACACTCGCCTCGATTCAGGGTCAGGCTGATGCCACGAAGGACAGGAGCATCCTGGTAGCCAAACCAGACATCCTCCATCACGACAACGGATTCCCGTTTTCTGTTCTGGAATCCGGGCAACGGAAGCGCTCCCTCCGGGGAGCCCAGCTTCGAGAGGGCAGGACGGAGAAGATCCTGCGACTTCAGCGCCTGAAGGGCCTCCTCTTCCGTCAGGGGGCTTCCATTCCAGCCCATGGCGCGAAAGAGGCGGATAAGAGGTGGCAAGTTGAGGTCGTATTGCGAGACATCTCCGGATAGGACTTCGCGGGGCGACCCATCTGCCGCAGCCCGACCCAGGCAGAGCACCAGCAAGCGCTCGGAATCTGAGATGACTTCGTGAAGCCGATGCTCTGCAACGGCAATGGCCAACCCCTCTTTCTGAACGGAACGGAGAACCTCCCGGAGTCCCTCGGCGCCTTCCGGATCAAGATGCGTGAAAGGCTCGTCGAGCAAGAGGAGGCGGGGGCGGAGGGAGAGGACGACGCCCAGTGCAACCCTTTGCTTTTCTCCTCCGGAAAGGGAATGAGGAGAACGTTCGAATAAAGAGCCCAGGCCTCCGAGGCGGCTTGCCCAGGAGAGACGCTTTTCGATCTCGGCTGGGTGCCAGGCCCAGGCTTTCCAGGCCGTAGGCAAGCTCCGACTCGACGGTTTGATTGAAAAGCTGTGCGTCGGGGTTCTGAAATACCAGCCCGGCATGACTGAACAACCGGTAAACCGGATGGGCCCGCGTCTCCAGACCGTCCACATAGATATGCCCCTTTAATTCGCCGGAATGAAAGTGGGGAATCAGGCCTGTTGCCGAGCGGCAGAACGTTGATTTGCCGGACCCGCTTGCCCCTGCCACCAGGACCCGCTCGCCGGGGCCGATGCTCAAGGTGAGTTCTTTTAATGTCCAGAGTGTCGGCGTTGGGGTAACGGTAAGAGACGTTCTCAAATCGGAGAATCATGGGCCGGCCTGCGCTCCATTCGGGTTTCGCCTGACAAAGCCCGCCCGTTCGAGAACCCGGATGGCGAGGACACCGATGGTTGAACCTAAGATCGTACTCCCCGAGAAGGCGACGATGAGCGCCCCCATGGCCATGGGCTTACCCATCAAGACCGGTGCAACGATCAGAACGCTTGCCAGGGCTCCCAGGAGTCCCGTTCCGACGATTTCTCCCAGGGCTCCCAGGTAGATGTTTCGGGTGCAGCGATAGGCATAGCCTGCAATGAAGGCGCCGATCAAGCCTCCCGGGAAGGCCAGCAACGTTCCGGTGCCCATCATGTTTCGAAGGATTCCGATGACCAGGGCTACCGCCGTTGCCCACCAGGGGCCGAGGAGGACGGCGGCCACGACGTTGACAAAATGCTGAGCAGGGTTGATCCTGGCAATCCCGATAGGAATGCTGGTAAAGGGCGAGATGGCTACCCCGATGGCGACAAGAATGATAGCCCTTGCAACATTCCGAGTGTCCACGGTGATCCTCCCGGGTGACGTCAGGCCGTGACCGCGAACGGCCCACCCTTTAGGGCGGAGAGCTTCATTCGTTCAATCTGGCATTGTTTTTCAATTCATCCGGACCCAGCTCAAACAGGGCATCGAACAAGGCCGCCCTGAAAGTCCCCGGACCCTGTGACTTGTGGGCAGCCTTCTCCCCGGCGACGCCAAAGAACGCAATCGCCCCCGCCGCGGCAATCAAAGGATCCGGTTCAACAGAGGCGAAGGCCCCGATGAGGGCGGACAAGATGCAGCCTGTCCCCGTGACCCGCGCCATGATCGGGTGTCCATTTTTCACGATCACGTTTCGCTCGCCTTTGACGATGAGGTCTTCCGGCCCGGTGACTGCAACGACAGCGCCTGTTTTCACGGAAAGGAGGCGGGCCGCAGAAAGCAGGTCGGGTGGCCCGGCCGTGGCGTCAATGCCGCGTAACTGTCCTCCCATTTCGGCAAGGGCGCCAATCTCCGCTCTGTTTCCCCTGATGATCGTGATCCTGATTTCGGAGAGGAGACCCCGGGCGGACTCCATGCGGAAACGCGACCCACCCACGCCGACAGGATCGAAGACGACCGGCTTGGCCAGGGAGTTCGCGTGACGGGCTGCCAGAAACATACCCCTGATCCGGGACGGTTCCGGAGTCCCCAGGTTCAGCACCAATGCGTCCGCCCCGGAAACAATCTCCGTCACCTCTTCCGGAGAAAAAGCCATAACGGGCCGTGCACCTGTCGCATGGAGTGCGTTTGCCACATCTCCGGCGGTGACCCAGTTTGTGATGGTGTGAACAACGGGGGCTCGTTCCCTCAAAAGAACAAGCGCTTTGGCCAAGTCCTCCACTGCAATGCTCATGATTTCGCCGTCTCCTCCGATCCTAAATCAAAAAAAAACCGCCCCCGAAGGGACGGTCATCACTTTCATGTACACTGTCGTTCCCTCCGCTGGCATTATCCAGTTCAGGTACAGCGGGTCGGTGACGCACTGGCCACCCTCTCAGCCGGACCCCTTCCAGCTCCCCGCGACACAATGATCTTCATTGTTCGGATAAAGTATAGGACGGCCCCTGTGGGAAGTCAAGGTGATGAGTGATCAGTACAGTAATCGGTGACCAGAAATGACCAATAACCAAGGTTAAGGTTCAGGTTCAGGTTACGGCTCAAAACCACGCAAGACCGGATTACAGCTGTCAGAGATAAACTCTCAGATTTGGCGGTGTGAATCTCATGACTCAAAATTGAGAACTGACAACTGACAGCTGCTTCTGGTCACTGATTCCTGATCACTGGATACGTCATTCAAAGCAGGTGTGTTTGAGTGTTTCCCCGGATATTCTCCGCTTCGAATGTCACCGCGTGCAAGCGATGGGGACCTTTCTCTGAGAGGGAAAACTGACCGGGATTGATGCAGAGGGTCCTCCCGATCGTGTCAACGTAGGTCCCGGAGATCTCAGGCGCTTCGTGAATATGGCCGTGAAGGGTCACCAGGGGCTGGTGCTTTTCAATGAAGGTCCTCATGGAGCGGCTTCCGGTGAATTTCTTTCCCTGGATCACGTCCAACCCGGTTCCAAAAGGGGGGGAGTGCATGACATAGACCGCTTTCTTGAAATCAAGAGGTTTCGGGAGTCGATCCAGATCTTCCTCAATCGTGCCGCGGTGTCTCAAAAAAAGGCAGGGATCCACCGAGGTGATCTCTCCCGCCTGCCCGGGGTCCCAAATGTAAGAGGGGCTCTTCTGAGGAGGCCAGGGAGAGTCCTCCATCATCCCTCTTTTCAAAATCCTTGGGGCGAAACGGGGTCGGGGGGACAAAAGGATATCCGATCAGCTCATACCCGCTCTCGGATCGAAAACAGCTTCCGATCAAGATCGAAGACTTTTCCCGTGGGTTTCGAAAACAGGTAAGGATAACCCAGGTCCCAGTTTCCAGGGATGAGGAGAATCGATTCGAGGGACGTGGTTCGAATCAATGCGTCAAAAAAAGGGAGAAGGAATTGGTCAATGAAGGTTTTCTGAAACGGAACCATGTCTTCGTACCGTCTGGAAGGGGCAAAAGAAGGAAGGAGGTCGCCGCCGAGGATGAGGATGTTTGCCGAAGATGCGAAGCCCAGTTCCTGGAGCTGCTGATAGAGGGAAACGTCGCCATGGAGATCCGAGCTGTAGATCCAGTTCATTCTATTCTTGAAAATCTTCCGTGAGGACCAGTTTTCCCTTTTTTGAGATGAGTTTAAAGGTGGTTTTGCAGTAAGAACAGACGATCATGTCTCCTGCCTCCTCTTGCCCTTCGAGAGGGATTTCAGCGTCACACAGCGGGCATTCGATCTCGGCGCTCATGTTTTTCTCCCGGTTGCTTTTTTCTTAACCCCTTATCCCTCATCTCCTGATAAAAATCAAGCGATTTTTCTTTCCTTTTCAGGCTCCGCTTCTTATAATGAAATAAAAGATATCACTTTTGCAGATTCTGAACAGAATCGCTCTGTGTGAAGAGAGGGGTAAGTATGTTTGGCTTCGGCGGGCAGGAGATTCTTGTTATCCTCGTGATTATCCTTTTCATCTTTGGAGCGAAGAGGCTTCCGGAAATCGGGGCTGGCCTCGGGAAGACAATCAAAGAAATACGAAAGATCCGGGAGGAACGGAAAGGAGAGGGAGAGGAAAAGGAAAAGAAGACCGGCCAGGAAGGAAATCTTATCTCGGACCTGAAGAAGGGAGTTGAGGAATTCCCAGGGATGAGGGAGGTCAGCGAGATCAGGAAGACGGCAGGGGAGATCAAGAAGATTTCAAAGATCACCCGAATTTTCAAATAGGGGTCCTCCGGCCCGGGAACGCGTGTCGCCGGGGCTGTAACGTCCCGCCGGGATCTCTTTACCGCCCGAAGGCCCAATCCGCGATGACCGCCCTTCCACGTCATCACCGCTAAAATGCACGGAAATCATTCTTGATGCTCTCGCAAAAAGTCGTCTCACCGGTGAAAACCGGTGTCCACTGTTTTCGTAATTATTTGAAATTACTGGATTCCGGCGTTCGCCGGAATGACGATCATTAGGCTATTTCGACTTCTTACGACTCCATCATTCTTCAATGGGATAATATTCCCCGTGGCTTCTCTAACCTACCGGTTTAGCGAGATCCGTCCTGCCTCTTCATGGAGGGAAGAATGAAGAGAAGGATTCTCATTGTCTCTCTCATCCTTGCCCTCCTGGTTCTTTACAGGGTTTTCAACTGTAGGTCAGTATTTCTCTCTTTCTTATATCAAGGCCTCGCAGGAGAAAGCGGCGGTCCTCTATGCCGAACATCAGGCCGTCGTCCTTTTGAGCTATTTCGGGGTCTACGTTTTCGTTACAGCCCTGTCTTTGCCCGGGGCGGTGGTATTGACCCTGGCAGGAGGCGCGCTGTTCGGATTCTGGCTGGGGACGGTGGTGGTCTCCTTTTCAAGCACCATCGGTGCAACGCTTGCCTGCTTTGTCTCACGATTCCTCCTGAGAGAATGGGTTCAGAAAAGGCTGGGGGAAAGGCTCAGAACGATTCACGAGGGAATCAAGCAGGAGGGGAAGTTCTATCTTTTCACCCTTCGATTGATTCCTGTTTTTCCTTTCTTCGTGGTGAATCTCGTCATGGGGTTGACCCGAATGCCGTTGCGGACCTTTTACTGGGTATCGCAGCTGGGGATGCTGCCGGGGACAATGATCTATGTCAATGCAGGGAAGGAACTTGCAAAGATTGATTCCCCTTCGGGGATCCTCTCTCCCGGACTGATTCTTTCCCTTGCACTTCTCGGGTTCTTTCCGCTGGTCGCCCGCAGGCTGCTGGTTGCCTATAAGGCCAGAGAAAGGAAGCGTTAAGCATCCACGGTTCCTCGTTTTGTCGAGATCGATTTTCGAATGGCCTATTGCTTTGCGCACAGGGTCTCCCGGAGAAGAAAGGAGCGAAAATATGGAAGTGGCAATGATCGGTCTGGGACGCATGGGAATGAACATGGCAAGACGTCTCCTCGGCGGAGGACATTCGGTGGTGGTCTACAATCGGACGATGGATAAAACGGCTCAGATGGAAAAGGAGGGGGCCACGGGAACGGCGTCTCTGGAAGACCTGATCGTGAAGTTGCTTCCTCCTCGAATCATGTGGATGATGCTGCCGGCCGGGGCGGTGGTCGACGAGCATATCGAGATCCTGTCTTCACTCCTTTCTCCCGGTGATATTCTGGTCGATGGAGGGAATTCATACTATCAAGATGATCTCCGCCGGGCGGAGCGAGTCAAACCCAAGAGGATTCACTATATGGATGTCGGGGTTTCCGGTGGAATCTGGGGACTGAAGGAAGGATACTGTCTGATGGCAGGAGGAGATCGAGCCGATTTTAACACCATCGAACCCCTGCTGCGGACCCTTGCCCCGAGGAACGGTTATCTTTACTGCGGCCCGACCGGCGCAGGGCATTTCGTGAAGATGGTGCACAACGGGATTGAATATGGGATGATGCAAGCTTACGGAGAAGGCTTTTCTCTCCTGAACGCTTCGCCTTACAGCCCTTCTCTCGATTTTTCAAAGGTGGCCCACCTGTGGAATCAGGGGAGCGTGGTCCGTTCCTGGCTTCTGGAACTTCTTGAAACTGCCTTTGGGAAAGACCCGAGACTCTCCGAAATCGCCGGCGTTGTCGAAGACTCGGGGGAAGGGCGCTGGACCGTCCAGCAGGCGATTGAGACAGGGGTTCCGATCCCGGTCATTGCCCTGTCCCTTTTCCAGAGATTTCGGTCTCGAGAAAAGGATGCCTTTTCGGACAGGGTCTTGGCGGCTCTCCGAAGAGAATTCGGCGGTCATGCCGTCGTTACGGCAGGGAGCGGGAAAGCGGAGTGACGGCACGGTCTCATGGATGTAGATGGGCGATGCGT
>CAVSVC010000050.1:0-64424 GCA_963731045.1 uncultured delta proteobacterium
GCTTACTTGCGCAGGCGGCGAATCGCAAGGGGGCGGAGTTCGAGTTGAAGGAAGCGGTGGGCTCGATCCCAGGCCGCGC
Source organism: uncultured delta proteobacterium (assembly GCA_963731045.1). Lineage (GTDB taxonomy): Bacteria > Desulfobacterota > BSN033 > BSN033 > UBA1163 > CAVSVC01. The sequence continues at coordinate 80 of CAVSVC010000050.1, forward strand.
TGGCGCATTTTTATTTGGGGCGGTTATACGGTCGGGACACCCAGGCCGGTCGGGCAGCATATGAGCGCGCCGTCCTGCTCGATCCCACCGGGCCGATCGGGGTAGCGGCGCAGCGGGTGTTGTCGTTACCGTGAAGCGGGCGGTTGGGCGTTAGTGGCTGGTTGTTGGTAACCGGTGCCCGTCCTCCACTATGGTATAATCGCGCCCGAAATTGAAGTAGGAGGTCAAGGAGCATGGCAAATCGATCAAAGCAGAAGTCGCAGCGCAGAATGCAAATAGTAATGGCGGTGTTTGCATTTTGGTGGTCTTGAGCATGTTGGCGAGCGCAGTGTCGGTGTTTCTCGCCGCCCACATCTACCAGCACCAGCCGCACCGCAAGCGCAGCCGACCGTCATCTTATCACCCCCGCGCCGTAACGGAAAACCTCCCGGAGACTCAGCAATCTCCGGAGGTTTCGTCTTTACAATCGTCCCCACAAGAGTAAGAGCAGCGCCATCACCATGACCACGCCGAACTCGATCAACACCCGCCGGTTGATGCGATCGATGAGGTGTTGCCCGGCCAATCCGACCAGCGCATAGAACGCCAGCAGCTGCGCCACCGCCGCCGTAAACACGTTGCTGCGCCAGTAGTTGATGGCCCAGTTGGCTTCGGCCAACACCAGCGCGATGGCCACGGCGTAGATGGCCACGCGGCTGAAGTGGGATGCGCGGCATACAGCAGATCGAACGCCAAGGCACCGGCGGCCAGAAGGGTCAGCGTGGCGCTGATCGAACTGCGGGCGCGCGTATTCCAGATGAGGCCAAACAGCAAGCACGGCCAGAATGTACGCCATCGCCGTGAGGAACAAGCGAGCACGGCCGGCCAGCGGCCCGTCGGGATCGACCGTGGCGTATTCGGCCAAAATCGTTAGCCACAACATCACCGCGGTGACCAGCAGGCTCGGAATCCACAACGGGACGTCGGTGACACTGATCGGTATCTGTGAGGCGACGATGACGGTGACGGCCGGAATGAGCCAGAACGAGAACGTGCGGGACACGTCGCCGCGCCGCACGCGCGGGTGCTCGCGCACCAGTTGATCGACGCCCGCGCAGGTCAACATCGTGACCAGCAGCAGCACGATCGTGCCCGACGTGATGTCGAGGCGCAGCGGCGTGCCCAGGAACGACGTGCCGACGCTGCCGGCTGAGCGGCGCTTCGATGAGTGGCAGCAAGCCGAAACTGAGAATGATGAGCGCGACCAGCACGCTGAGCCGGGCGCGATTGATGGACAGGGTTTCATTCATGGCGGCGCGATTCTAGCCTTTTGAGAGGCTTTTGTCAAAGCCGGAAGCGCGGAGTATACTGTGTACACGCTGACAGGATGACTGGGTGACAGGGTGATCGAGCGGTCTCTGCATCGCTTCGTCACTTCTTAGAAGGAGACCACCTTGATCGTTCTATATGCCCTCATCGGTCTGGTCGTCGGCGGCGTGATTAATCTGCTGGCCGATGTCTTGCCGTATCGCCACAAAAAGATCAGCACGCCCAACTGTGCCCGGCCTGCGGCCAACCCCGATCGGCGATCCAGTCCCTGGCGGTGGTCGCCTTACCTTACGCGGAAGCGCGCGTGCCCGTCGTGCGGGCGACCGATCGCCATCCGCAACGTGATCGTGGAACTGGGCACGGCGGCGTTGTTTGCGCTGTTGTATTCGACTACTTCGATCTGGTGAAGCTGGTGCTGGCGAGTTTCTTCACGGCGGTTTTGGTGCTGGTCACGGTGACCGATCTGGAGCATCGCCTGATTCCCAACCGAGCGATTCTTCCGGCCATCGCAATCGCCGCGTTGGTGTCGCCGTTGTGGTTCGGGCCGGGCTGGTATCTGGCGTTGGTCGGCGGCGCGATCGGCTACGGCTTCTTCTGGCTCGCCGTGCAGCTGGGCGATCGCTTCATCGGGCGCGGGGCGATGGGCTTTGGCGATGTGAAACTGGCGGCCTTCGTGGGCTTGATCACCGGCTTTCCGGGCATCATCACGGCGTTGGTGCGTGACCATCATCGCGGGCGGTGTGATCAGTCTGGTGCTGCTGTTGACGCGCATCGTCAATCTGCGCAGCGGCATTCCCTACGGGCCGTTCATCTGCGTGGGCGGTTTCCTGACGATGTTGTACGGGCAGCAGATCATGGCGCGCTTCTTCTGGGGAGCGTGAGACATGCAGTTCGCGGTCACACGCTGGGACAGATCAACGCCGCCCACGTTGTCTGAACTTCAAACGCAGTTGCTCAAAGAAGGCCTGTTCCCCTACGACTGGTCGAACTCCCCCGGTGACACTTACTCCCCGCATGTCCACGATTATGATAAAGTCATCATGGTGGTGCGCGGATCGATCACGTGGACGCTGCCGCAAACCGAAGAGACGTTCGAGACCCACGCGGGCGATCGCATCGATCTGCCGCGCGGCACGTGGCACGCGGCGCAGGTCGGGCCGCAGGGCGTAACGTGTCTGGAAGGACACATTGTGTAGGGGCGAATCCCGTGTGTTCGCCCAAGGGGAGGCACAGCATGTGCGGACGTTTTACCCTCACCGTCGATCCGGCTGATTTGCAGCTGATGCTGGAACTGGGCGAAGTCCCGCCGACTTGCAGCCGCGCTACAACATCGCGCCGACGCAGCCGGTGGCGGTGGTTACTTCGGCAGAAGAATCGCAAGGTCGAATTGTTCCAGTGGGGCTTGATTCCTTCGTGGTCGAAAGATCCGTCGATGGGCAGCCGCATGATCAATGCGCGGGCCGAAACGCTGCACGAGAAGCCGGCCTATCGCGTACCGTTCGCGCGCAAGCGCTGTCTGATTCTGGCGGACGGTTTCTTCGAATGGAAAGCGCTCGATAAAGGCAAGCAGCCGTACTTCATTCAACTGCAATCGCGCGAACCCTTTGCCTTCGCCGGATTGTGGGATCACTGGACTTCACCGGAGGGTGATGAACGACGCACCTGTTCGATCGTGACGTGTGAGCCCAACGCCGCTGATGGCCGAGATCCACAATCGGATGCCGGTGATTCTCGATCGGTCAACGATGTGGGAGTGGCTCGATCCGGCGGCAAGCCCGGTCGCGCTGCGAGCGCTGCTCGTGCCGTATGCCGGAGCGATGAAGGCTTATCCGGTTTCCAAACTGGTCAACAAGCCGGACAATGATTCGCCAGAGTGCATCAAGCCCGAGAAGGCATAAAGATACGACAGTTGGCAGCCAACGGCCAGGAGAATCTGAATTCCTGGCCGTTTTATTTCTCGTTCGGTACGAAAGTCCCACCCGCAACCCGTATCGATTCTGACTGCTCCATCGGTCTAACCAGTAAGCAGCACATTTGCAGTGGATCTGACAGGAGGCATCTGATGAAAACGTGGAAATTACTCTTGGCAATTGTTATGGCTGCTGTTGTAGTGTTGTTGATGACGAGCATGGTGGTCGCTGCGCCGGCTTCAACGAGCAGGCGTGCAGACCAATCGGTGTATGACGATCCACTTGATCCGGTCCTAACGGACACGCTACCTACGACGCATCCCGTCGGGATCATCATCGCGCTGTACTTCAATATCCCGTACACGCAAGTGATGGCGCTACATGATGCAGGCTTCGGCTTCGGCACGATCGCGCGGGCTTATTTGACGGCGCAACATCGGACGGAGCCTGACACCCGAACAAGTACTTGCAATGCGGCAAGCGGGTATAGGTTGGGGACAAATCAAAAAAAATTACGGTATTCATCCGGGCGGCAAGGGTTTGGGATCGATCATGGGCGACGACCAAGGCATGCCGCAGCCCACCGTGCAGTCGCCTGATGGAAAAGAACAAAGAAGACAAGGCAGGTAGCGGTAACTCAAGCCCGGCAGCCTGCCCCGGAAACAGTTGTAATGCACCGGGACACACTAAATCTGGGCAAGGCCCCAAAAAGTAACATCGACGGCGGTCATGAGTACACTCATGACCGCCGTACTTTTTGCGGGTACCGCGTCTCAGAATAATCTACGGAGCGATTCCAGCAGCGTCTTCTGGCTGTAATCTGTAAACTCACCCGCATCGAAAACACGCCGTAATCATGTGGCAACGATACGCGATGTGATTTTGCTCCACGTCGACCATATGCGTCAGCAAGGTGCCGCATTTGGGACACGTGATACGGCTGACCTCATTCATCTTGCGGTGACTTTGTCACCCGTATCGATCGCGGCTGCGCCCTTCATGGACTTCAACTGCTTCTGCTCCTGAAAGTCGAACCAGATGCCCTGACAGCCTTTACACCGATCGACTTCCACGCCCTCAAAAACCACCTTCTCCATCGAGGCCTTGCACTTGGGACAATTCATATCGTTTTCCTTTTCCTTCAAGTCCGGTGGACGAGATTCTTCCAAACTCACGCGCCATCTGTGAGGCGCTGAAGTGGATCATCGTGGGCCGGCCATGCGGGCACGTCCGTGGCGAAGCGCACAACTCCAATTGACGGATCAGTTCGTTCATCTCTTGCAACGAGAGAACTTGACCGCCTTTGATCGCTGCACGCTTACACACCCGCGTGATCAGTCTGGCTTCTTCATTTGCGGCGAATGGCAGATCGCCGGCCATCAAGTCAGCGACGAGTTCGTTGAGCGCCACGCGAATGTCATCATTGATGAGCAACGCCGGGATACTGCGGACGAGCCACGTCGTGCTGCCGAATGGTTCCAGCGGTAAACCCGATCGCGCTCAGTACTTCGTGGTGTTCTTCAAGCAGTGCGGACTCGTCGGGTGAAAACTCCAACGGGATCGGATCGAGCAGCTGTTGCACGGCGAGGTGCAGTGCGGCTTTCTCGGCCATGAACTTCTCGTACAACACACGCTCGTGCGCGGCGTGCTGATCGATCAGATACATCCCCTCTGGCCCTTCGGTGATGATGTACATTGCGCCGATCTGACCGATGACGCGTAAAGGCGGCAACTGATTACTGGTTGTTAGTAGTCGGTTGTTGGTTGTTGGTTGATTAATTTCGGAACGGGGAATGCGGAATGCGGAATCTTCAGCAGTCTGATTCGAAGTATTCAAACTGCCCCCAGGGCCAATGTTTCCATCGTTATCCCGGCGTACAACAAACTTGCAATGACCCGCCGATGTCTTGAATCCATCCGGATGAACACGGGGAACGTGGCCCATGAGGTGGTCGTCGTGGATAACGGCTCGACAGACGGCACTGCTGCCTTCCTCTGCCAGGAAGGGGAAGCGAGCCGGTTGAAGGCGATTCTCAACTCCGAAAACCAGGGCTTTGCCAGAGCATGTAACCAGGGGGCACGGGAGGCCATTGGAAAGTACGTTCTTTTTCTTAACAATGATACCCAGGTGACGCAAGATTGGCTTCCTTCCCTCCTCCGTATCTTCAATGAAGATGCAACGGTCGCAGCAGTTGGGAGTAAATTATTGTTTCCTGACGGGACACTTCAGCATGCAGGGGTCGCCATCATCGAGGACCGGAAACTGCCAGACCCCTTGGTGGCCAGGCATCTCTATTATAGACAGCCTTCGGATCTTCCAGAAGCTAATCTCCCGCGTCAATACCAGGCCCTGACAGCAGCCTGTCTTCTCATCCGAAAGGATGCCTTTGATCAGGTGAAAGGATTTGATGAGGGCTATTGGAATGGATATGAAGACGTGGACCTGTGCTTCAATCTTCGAAAAAAGGGGTGGAAGCTCGTTTATCAGCCGAAGAGCGCGGTCATCCACCTTGAATCCCAAAGTGGACCGGAACGTTTTTCAGGAGTTTCTAAGAATATTTCGCGATTGCATGAGAAAATGGCTGGGCAAGATAAAACCCGATGTGATCATTGAAAAAGACGGCACAGTTCGGCAAACCCAAGCCGGGGGTATTCAGCCCTTTCCCAGGGTTAGGAGATCGGAGGCTATTCTGCGAAGCGGCCATCCAGAAGCGGAGAGGGTATCTATTGTTATCCTGACTTTCAATCAATTGAAGTATACCCAAAAGTGTATCGAAAGCATCCTGGGGTGCACACCGGAAGCTCATGAGATCATCTTTGTTGATAATGCTTCCACAGACGGAACAGTGAAATGGTTGAGGGAAATGGTCAAGAACCATGCAAACTGCAAATTGATTCGAAATGACGAGAACCGGGGATTTGCAGCCGGGAACAATCAGGGGATGGCGGAGGCAAAAGGGGACTACATCGTTTTAATGAATAATGACGTCGTCGTGACGGCGAAATGGCTGGAACGATTGATTGCTTGTGCAGAGAAGAAGCCGGAGATCGGAATGGTGGGACCGATGTCAAACCATGTCTCCGGGCCCCAGTGGGTGAAAGAAGTGAGCTATGATACGGCATCCCTGTCAAGCCTGGCCCAGTTTTCGGAAAGACTATGCCAGGGAACACAATGGCCAGACGAAGCCGTTCTGGAGGGTGGTCGGTTTCTGCATGCTGATCAAGCGGGCGGTCATCGACACGATCGGAGGTCTTGACGAGCGCTACGGGCTGGGCAATTTCGAAGATGACGATTTCAGCCTCCGGGCTGCTCTGGCAGGTTTTGAATCCTGGATCGCCGAAGACTGCTTTGTCCATCACTTTGGGAACCGGACTTTTGCAGGCGCGAATATCGACTACCGGGAGAGCTTAAACAGGAATTGGGAGATCTTCAAAAGGAAGTGGTCCATTCCGGAAGAGATTGCCTACGGGAGTTCCTATGATCTTACCCGTGTGGTGAAAGAGGGGTTTGTCCCGGTGAAGCACTATTGCCCCCTGCTACCCGGTGAAAACACGGTACAGCAGGGCGAGGAGCTTTTTGAGGCGGGGGACCTGGACGGAGCCAAGGCGGTCTTCGATAGACTCCTTACCCTGCAACCGAGAAATGGGGAGGTCCTTAATAACCTTGGGGTGATTGCCTTCCAGCAAGGGCAGGCCGATCAGGCCCTGGACTATTTTCAGCGAGTGCTGGAGATCGCCCCGAACCATTATGAAGCGATGGAGAATCTCGGAAACTGTATGGCTGCCGAAGGGAAACACCCGGAGGCGATCGAATGGTTTGAGAAAGCCCTTAAGGTCAAACCCAATGAGGTCACGCTCCTGAATGGTCTTGGAAACAGCCTGATTCAGATAGAAGATTTTCAGAAGGCCAAAGAGATCTACAACCAGTCCTATCAGTTCAACCCCTGTCAGGCCAATGTCCGGGAGATCCTTTCCAATATGGAAACGTTGACACTGCTTGAGACTCAAAGGGAGATCCGTCCGTGAAGCGAAAGAATAAACGGAGGGGAATGTTGTCCTCTTCGCTCCATTCCGGGCCCTTACCCGATGCTTGTCCTCTGCGCCTCTCCCTCTGCATGATCGTGAAGAACGAGGCCCGAAACCTGGGCCCCTGTCTTCGTTCCATAAAGCCGGTGCTCGATGAGATCATTATCGTCGATACGGGATCGACCGACGAGACCAAAGAGGTTGCCCGGCAGATGGGGGCAAATGTCTTCGATTTCCCATGGTGCGACGATTTCAGCGCAGCGAGGAATGAGTCGATCCGGCACGCCACCGGAGACTATATTCTCTGGCTCGATGCGGACGACCGGGTCGATGAATCGGAGATGAAAAAGATCGGTCTTTTTAAGAAGGGGCTGCCACACTCTAAGAGCAGGGCCTTTTATGTTGTCGTCAAAAGCGAGTCGCCCGAAGGAGATACCCTGTTTCATCAATTGAGAATCTTTCCAAGAGTGAAGGGGGCGGCATTTGAAGGGAAGATCCATGAACAGATCTTTTACCGCCTTCAGAACTCAGGAGTCGAATTCATCAAGACGGATATCGTCATCCGTCATTTGGGCTATCACGACACGGCTTCCCGGCACGAAAAGTCGAAAAGGAACCTCGATATCCTTCAGCGGGAACTGGAAGAGAATCCCGGGAACCTTCATGTCCGATACAATATGGCACGGACCCTCTCGGGTCTCGGGAGACAGGCCGAAGCGATCCTCCACTTGCAGAAAATTGTGGAAGAGGAGAGCGTAAGGAAAAAGGAGAAGGGAATCCTTCTGGAAGCTTCTCTCCTGATAGGAAAGTATTCTATGGAGATGGGTCGCTATGAAGAGGCTGTCGCTGTCTTTCGCGACTTATCCAGGGATTTTCAGGGGAACGGTCTTCTCCATTTCTTTCTGGGGGAAGCCCTTTTCTTTACCAGGGATTTTCCCGGCGCCCTTGAGGAGTTGGAGAAAGCCCATCGCTTTTCCCTCGATGCCGGTCTCTTTCCGATCAACCTCGGCCGCCTCGACTATTTTCGCCACTATCGATTGGGACAATGTTACTTAGAGGTCGGCCAGATCGAGCGGGCGAAAGAGTTGTTTCTGAAATCGGTCTCCCTGCATCCGGATCACGGCAGGAGTCTTGAGTCCCTGGGCCATTTGTGCCTGAAAAACGGTCGATTTGAAGAGGCCGTATCCTATTACGAAAAGGCGGTGGAAAAAGGAGGAGGTTCCGATCAGGTCTTTACCAATCTCGGCCTTGCCTATGGAAAACTCGGGAAGGAAGAGGAGGGAGAGAAAGCGTTGAGCAAGGCCCTGGAGATCAACCCACGAAGGATGGAGGCGTTGACCAACCTTGGCTACCTCTATTCCAGGAAGAAAGCGCTTCCCCAGGCGGTCCAATGTTTTCAAAAGGCCCTCCTTGATGATCCGGGCTTGACCGACGTCCGGCTCTCCCTGAGCGAGATCTATTTCCAGCTCTACGAAATTGAGGGACTTGTGGCGCAATGCGAGGCCTTACGTAGAGAGTCGGGGCTTTCCTGTTATGGCACTGTGAACGGTTTCGAAGACTTGGCGACTCTCTATAAAGAGGTGGCGGATTGTTTCCTTAGAAGCGGTCGGAATGAGCTCTCCCTTTCGGCTCTCCATGTTGCCTTCCTGATCTTTCCATCGGAGGAGACCCTGAAAAAAATTCTCTCCCTTGCAAATTCATTGAAGACCCCTGAGGACTCTCTGGCAAAGATCAGAGATTCTCTGGAATTTCATGGACATAGTAACCAGTTGAAACAGCAAAGATGCCCTGAGACATCAGAGTTAAGCCCGTCGGGATAACGCCTTCCGTTTTCACGCCTGACGCCCTTCGCCATTTCCTTTCCGAAATGGATTTAAGTTTCTCCTTTCTTCTGACGATAAATAGAGTAACCAACCCAAATACTGAAGAAAGGAGGGATGAAAACAGAAGGCAGTAAGCAGATGGCAGGGGCAATAAACCTTTAACCTTTTGACAATGGGCAGGGAAGCCCAAAAACCAAACTTTCAAGGAGGAAAAGACTATGTCACTTCGAATCAACACCAACGTCGCAGCACTGAATGCACACCGCCAACTTACACAGACCGATTCAAAAATCGGTGTATCGATGGAAAGGCTCTCTTCCGGTTATCGGATCAACCACGCCAAAGACGACGTGGCAGGCCTCAACATCGCCAACAAGTTCAGGCTGGAAGTCAGAGGACTCCGGATGTCCCAGCAGAACGTTTCCCAGGCCACTTCGCTGCTGCAGGTCGCCGAAGGAGGAACGAACCAGATCGAGGCCATCGTAGAACGGTTGAAAGAACTGGCCACGACAGCAGCCTCCGACAATACGGACAGCACGGGCCGTGCCCGGATCAATGCAGAAGCAACAGAGCTCCTGGACGAAATCAACCGGATTGCCACAGATACGAAATACGGAGATACACAGTTGCTAACGGGTACCGTGACCATGACCTTCCAGATCGGTTCGGCCAATACAGCCGCACAGGACCAGATTGCCGTCAATCTGACCCAGGGCGTAGAGGCTGCGGATCTTGCAATCAATAATATCGATCTCACGGGACTGTCCAGTGCCCAGAGTGCATTGACAGCCATCAATGACTCACTGGACACACTGAACGTCTCCCTGGGTGAAATCGGTGCGGCCCAGAGCCGGCTCGATTTCGCCTCGGTGAACTTGTCGATCTCGATTGAGAACCTTGCGGCTTCTGAATCCACGATTCGCGATGTCGATATGGCATTTGAAATGGTGTCTTTCACCAAGAACCAGATTCTGCTCCAGGCTGGCACAGCCATGTTAGCCCAGGCGAATATGGCGCCTCAGAACATCCTGTCCTTGATTGGAGGGTAGAGGTGACGAGAGGGAAGGGAGACTTTCCCTTCCCTCTCTTTTTCGCTCTCTTGTGAGAGCAGAGAGGGATGAAGATGGAAGTGACAGAGATTAAAGCAAAGATGGCGTCTTCCATTGTCCCGGATACCACCCAAGAAGCACCCAAAAAGGCCAAGAAGGCGAATACGGAAAAACCGGAAGCGAGACCTGCGGACAGAATCCCAGAGGCCAAAGAAGTGGCAATCCGGAAGCTGACCGAACACATCAACCAGATGATGAAGGAGATGGACTTCAGCCTTCAATTCATCCCCGGCGGGGAGGGAGAACAGGTCGTTATCAAGGTGTTGGACGGCGATGGGAAGGTGATCCGTCAGATTCCCCCCGAGGAGCTGGACACTCTTTCTTCCAACATCGGAGAGCAGATCGGACTTTTGTTGAATGCCAAACTGTAAGGCATGGAACAGAGGGCACAGAGCATAGAGCAAAAGCTATTCTTGTCCTAAAGATTTCTGTACCCTATGCCCTATGCTCTTTGCTGTCGTTGGGAGGATCCATTGGCTGGAACAAGTGTGGTGAGCGGCCTAACAAGCGGCCTTGACTGGAGAAATATCGTCGACCAGATCAGGAAGCTTGAGTATCAGAAAATCGGTTTGATCGAGAACCGCAAGAAGGTTTATCAGGACAGGATCAGCGCCTGGCAGTCCATCAATACAAAGCTCCTCTCACTGAAAAACGCTGCCGGAACCCTGAACCGGGCGGAGGGCTTCAGCGTCTTTACGACCGCCCTTTCTTCGAACACGATCACGGAGGCCGAAGACATCCTTTCAGCCGGCACCGGCACGGACGCATCTCCCGGGACCTACCAGATTACGGTGAATACGCTGGCGAGCAGCCAGAAGCTTTCCTCCACCAGTTTCAACAGCCGGACGACGGCCCTGAACCTTTCAGGCGACATCGTCATCGGCGGAAGGACGGTCACGACTGCAGCCACGGACACACTCTCCAGCCTGAGAGATAAGATCAATGCGCGTCAACTCGGGGACGAACGCTTCGGAGGTGACGGCCTCCATCGTGAACTTCGGGACCAGCGGTTACCGATTGATCCTGACCAGTGACAAGGAAGGCTCAGCGGGGATCAGTCTCCTGAACGGGGGGAGTTCGGATCTTCTCGGAACACTCGGTTTTGTGGATGCCTCGGCCAAGACGGCAAAGAACGTGATCGCAAGCGGCCACAAGAGCGATGCTTTCTCGGCGGCTGACGATGCGGTCGGTGGAGCGGACCTGCTCAACCTCACGAATGCTCAGAGCGGATCGGTCGCATTCACGATCAACGGAACCACCCGGTCCGTGGACATCGATCTTGCCACGGATTCCCTGAATACGATCCGGGACTCCATCAATACCGCCTTCAGCGGGGTATTCTCTTCAAACCCTGCCTCCGTTGTGAGCAGTACCACCGATGGGAAGACCAGTTACAGGTTGCTTGTCGAGGGCAGTACGATCGCCTATACGGATGCCGGTAATATCCTGGAGACGCTCGGGATCCTGAAAAGGGCGGGTGTTTCCGATGAACGGGGGATGACCGGGGATGTGGCCAATACCTCAGGCGGAACGGCCATCACTTCCTCGACCCTGCTCAAGGATATCGATGGTTACAACGACTACGTTTCCGGTGACACGATCACCCTTGCCGGGACAGGCACGAACGGAGGGGCCGTCAACAGTGTGATGACGATGACGGATACAACCACCGTCGGCGACCTTTTGACTGAAATCTCGTCCCGGTATGGCGAGGTCACTGCCTCGGTAACAACCGACGGTAAGATCCGGGTGGTGGACAATGAAATTGGCGATACGGATCTTTCCGTAGTACTCACCCCCAGCAAAGGCACACTTCAATTCGATACGGACCAGAACCTGGGAGTCCTCTCAACGCTCAGGGCCCGACAGATCCAGGCAGGCACAGATGCGAGCCTTTCCGTCGACGGAGTCACCATCAGCTCTGAATCCAATACCGTGGATGATGTCATTCCCGGGGTGACACTCAATCTGCGAAAGGCGGACCCTGATACGACCGTGACGCTGACCGTGGGACGGGATGAAGAAGCGGTCAAGGACAAGATCGGAGAGCTTGTGGCGGCCTATAACGAGACCGTTGACACCATCAAGGCTCAACTGACCTATGATTCGGAGAAGCAGAAGCCGGGAGGCCCCCTCTTCGGAGACAGCACGCTGAGATCCATCAAGGCCAACCTGCAGAATATCATCCTGAACAAAGTGTCAGGAGCCTCGGATGGTCTCTCGACTTTCGGACTGGTTGGCATCAGTCTGGGGAAGGACGGCAAACTGACCGTCGATGATTCAAAACTGCAAGGTTATCTGGAAACGAACTTCGACGATGTGAAAAAGCTATTTGCGGCGGACTGGGCCTCCACCAACAGTAATCTGAGCTATGTCTATCATACCATGGATACAAGGGCGGGCGCCTATCCGGTCGAGATCACAGGGCTCAATCCCCTGACAGGCTATTTCTTGACTCCGGGAGATGCCACGGCGAGCGGAGAAACGTTGAGGGGGACCTCCGGTAACGCGAAGGGTCTGTCGGTACGCTACTCCGGAACAACCACAGGGGCCATTGGCACCCTGACACTCACTTTCGGCGTTGCGGAAATGATGAACCAGAACCTCTATCACATCACCGATCCGTTGGGGGGTTACATCTCGGACAAACAGGAAACCCTTCAAGAGACCGTGGACAACATGGAGGAGGACATGGAGACCATGGAGGCCAGGCTCGATCAGAGAATGGCTGAGATGGAGCGTAAGTTCATTGCAATGGAGATGGCCTTAAGCACGATGCAGAGTCAAACGAGCTGGCTCTCCGGCCAGATCAGCGCGGCCAATCAGGGATGGTGATAAGCAAACGAGCAGACGACGACAGAAGAAGGTAAGAAATGGAATGGTGGAATGATGGAATGATGGGAAAAAGGTTGTCATGTTAAACAAACGGGTTTTCAGTCAATCTTCCAATATTCCACCATTCCATTATTCCAATTCATGAATTTTCCGTGTTTTGAATGGAGGAGGGTTCCCTATCATGCATGCGTACGGATATAACAGGTATCGACAGACCGACGTCATCACTGCCGACCCGAAGCGGTTGGTCCTTCTCTGTTATGAAGAAGCCATTCGGAGTCTGCACCTGGCAAAGGCGAATTACGAGGGGAAAGAGTATGAGAAAAAAGGCAAAGCCGTCCAGAAGGCCCTCGACCTCATCAGTGAACTGCGGGAGGCCCTCGATTTCGAGCGGGGGGGTGAGATCGCCAAGCACCTGGATGGCATTTACGGCTTTATCACGGCCCATATCCTGAAAGCGGACGTGAGGAAGGAACTGAAAGGATTTGACCAGGCGGCGGCCATGCTGGAGGATCTCCGGTCCGCCTGGGAAGAGGCCTTCTATGGCCGTCAGGAGAATAGACCCCTTCCGATTCCCCTGCCGGACCTTCATTCCCATCCTTCTGAAAGGGCGTCTTTCCTGGTAAAATAAGGTTTCCTGAGGAAAACATGGATCTCTGCCACAGCCTGGAAGAGAAACTGAAGCTACTGGAGAAATTTCTGGTGGCCACCGAGTCCTTGCAGAAGAAGGTGGATCTTCAGGAGACATCGGACCTGCAGCCGCTGCTTGACGAGCGCCAGGATTTGATCCGGAGGATCGACCGAATCGATGTCCAGATAGAAAGCCTGCTCCGAAAAGATCCTCTCTTCGTAGCTCGCTCCTCCGGTGAGGCCAAGGCGAAACTGAACCGGCTTTCAAAGGCCATAACGGAAATTCTTCATCACCTTGAAACGCTGGATCAACGGTGCGCTGAAAAAATCATTTCTTCTCTCCAGGAGACAAAGGGGAACCTGTCCAGGATGAAAACCGGGTCCATGGCCGTTCGTTGTTACGGCGGCGCGTCGACGGCTGCGCCGCGATTTGTGGACACGGCAAAATAAGGATGCCCTTCCAGAGAGAGAAATCTTCGGCGTAAACGATAAGACCTGATCAATGAGCCAGGACCGCAATTCCTTGATCCGGATATGGATCGCAGAGGATGATGAAGAACTTCGCGAGATCCTGGGGACGATGCTTGCCCGCGATCAAAGGGAGATCCATGCCTTCGAGAACGGCCAGGCCGTCATCCAGGCCCTCTCCTCCTCCGCTCCCGATATTCTTCTTACCGACCTCATGATGCCGGGAATCGACGGGATTCAACTCCTCCGGGAGGTGAAGCACGCCCACGCGGAGTGTGCGGTGATTATCATGACGGGTTATGCCTCGGTCGATACGGCGATCCAGGCCATTCGTGGCGGAGCCTACGACTATATCCGCAAACCCTTCAAACTGGACGAGCTGGAGATCGTTATTCATCATGCCTGCGAGAAGCTCCTCCTGCTCAGAGAAAACCGCTCTCTTTTTGACAAGCTAAAGGATGCCATGGAGGAGCTGGAACAGTGGAGAAGAAAGAGGAATGATTCACTGGCCCTTTCCCCCGATCCCCGCGAGCGCCTATCCCCGTCCGGGAGGATTCCTGAATGGGATATCCTGCTCAAACAGGTCAACCCACCCTCACCCGATTACAGAGGGAAGGAGGAGACGAACCAGGAGAGAGCCATGGGACAACTCGAACGGCTCATCCAGTTCAAGAGAGAAGGATTCCTGAGTGAATCCGAATTCGTGTCCTTCAAGAATTTTTTGATGAAGAACATCGATACGGATTGATTCCTACCTCCAGTACCTCTCGTTTTCACGGCCGGAAGGTCATCCTCTCCCATTTCAGGAAACCAATATCCAAGGCCGCGGTTGCGCCGTTTTGGAGTCTTATGTTAAGTACAAGGATAGATACCAGTGATACTCTAGTCAGACCTCTTCTGCGCCTTGATCCGTTCAGATCAGGAGAGAGAAAGGGGCTCTAAGGGCGATCAACTATGGGACAAGAAGGGTTTCCTCCTTCGGACAAGATGGATTTATTGGGCCAAGAAGAGAAGGTCTTCTCCGCATTCGTTGACCTGTACCGGTACTCTGCCCTCGGGACCCAGGCAAAGGGAATCATCCACAACCTGAACGGATCTCTCCAGATTCTGTCCATGCAGCTGGAGCTCCTTCAAGGAACGTTCTCCAAACAGGGGGGCGGCCCGAACGCCTCTACTCAGGAGAAATTGGAGCGGTGTCTGGGGCAGGTTGAAAGGATGAGGACCGTCCTTGAAATCCTCTCGCGACGGGGAAGCGAAGAAGAGGGGCCCCGCCAGGTCTACGTGAATGATCTCATCGAGGAGGAGCTCTCCTTCCTGAATCACAATCTCTTTTTCAAACATGAGGTTGAAGTAAAGAAGACCCTCGGCATGAAATTACCCCCCCTCCGGGTACCTCCTGCCGACCTGAGAGATGGATTGTCGAATCTTCTCCTGAACGCGATCGAGGCGATGGAGAGTGCTTCCAAGAAGGAATTGACGGTCAGAACGGAATTGGAGTCAGGTCAGCTGAGGGTCCTGATCCGGGATACGGGATGCGGCATTCCGGAGGCGGTCAGACCTCAATTGTTTCAGCCCTTTTTTACCACCAAGGGAGGCCGCCATCAGGGTCTGGGATTGTTCCTGGCCCGCCGGCTCTTCGCCCCATGGGGTGGTTCGATTCAATTTTCTTCCCGCGAAGGAGAAACGATCTTCTCTGTGACGTTTCCGGTCTCTTCCGCTGAGTGACCCCGCCAGTTTCAGAAATGGACCCGGACAAACCACTTTCCAAGGGTTCGAATGGTCCAAAATCCTTTCAGCGCACTTGAACAGACACTTCAAATCGGTTCTTTCTCCTGCGGAGAGGGTGAGGTGCTTCCGGCAGGGGGTTCCACTTCCATCTCCTTACTGTTCAGAATGACGAGATCCACCCTCCGGTTTTGAAATCTACCCTCGGAAGTGTCATTGGAATCAACGGGGTGGAATTCCGCATAGCCCGTGGCAGACAGGTTCTCGGGCGAAAAATGAAAATGGGTGAGGAGATAGCGGAGGACATTGGTTGCCCTCGCAGTGGAAAGTTCCCAGTTCGACGGAAATCTTGGAGTATTGATCGGTATGCTGTCCGTGTGACCCTCGATCCGGATATGGTTGGGAACCTGTTCCAGGGTCCTTCCCAGGATGTCGAGTATCGGGGAGAATTCCGGAAGGATCGAAGCGTCCCCGGACTTAAAGAAGAGGTGTTCGGAAACCCGGATGACCATCCCCCTTTTCTCAAGAAGGAATGTAATCTGATTCGGATTTGGAGCCGTGTTCTCCGCTTTGGCCCTGGGGAGGGCATCGACTTCTTTCTTGATCTCTTTGGCCAGCTTTTCGAAATTCTCCTTCTCTCCGTAAACCCGGCCCTTGGCTCCCTGGATGGGGGTGATGTTGACCATGCTGGGCGTTCTGTTGACGTGAAAGACCCCGGGTTCCTGCTGAGTTGTTTGGACTGCGATGACCGATCCGAGGGCCCGTTGAAGGGACTCGACCGCAGACCCCATCTTCTTGCCGTCCACTCTCGAAACGGAATACATGGTCACGAAGAAGGCAAAGAGAAGCGTGATGAAATCGGCATAGGAAACCAGCCACCGTTCATTGTTTTCATGTTCTTCTTCGCGTTTCTTCTTTCTTCGAGCCATATTTCCTTTTTATCTTGCTCCCGGTTCCGGCGGGCGGCCGTTCCGCTGCTTTTCTGAAAGAAAAGAGGTCAGCTTCTCTTCAATCAATCGTGGGTTCTCCCCGGTCGAAACGGCGACTACCCCTTCGAGACACATCTCCTTCATGATCATTTCGTGTCGGTGTCTCACCTCCATTTTATTGGCTATGGGCAGGAAGAGCAGGTTGGCTGATCCCACTCCATAGACGGTTGCGACAAAGGCTGTCGCGATTCCCGACCCGAGTTTTGACGGGTCGTTGAGATTCTCCATGACGTGGATGAGGCCCAACACGGCCCCCAGGATCCCCACGGTAGGGGCATAACCCCCTGCCGCCTTGAAAATTTTCGAAGGGGTTTTACCATGCTCCTCGGAATACTCTATTTCAGTCTCCATGGCCTCCCGGATCATGTTCGGCTCAACGCCGTCCACAGCCATGACCAGGGCTTTCTTCATGAAAGGGTCCTCGATATTCTTTATCTCTTTTTCGAGAGAGAGAATCCCTTCCTTCCTCGCCTTGTTGGCAAAACCTGTAATCTGAGCGATGAGTTGATAAGGATCCATCAGAGGTTCTTTGATGATCTTCCGGATCCCCTTGAAACCGTCGAGGACGTCATTGAAGGGGAAACTGACGAAGACGGCCCCGAATGTTCCTCCGAGAACGATGATGGCCGCAGTCGCCTGCATAATGGAGTGGATGCTGCCCCCCTCCAACGCCTGTCCGCCGAGGACCGCTCCAATTCCTAAAATAAGGCCGATGAGAGTCGCTTTGTCCATCTTTCTTTTTTACTCTATTGGAATCGACGGGTTGAAGATACCCCTTCTGAACGTGATGATCCGTGTAATGACTTCGCCCACCTTTTCCTGAACCATGAGTTTTTCGCCGTTTGAAAGAGTGATCATGGTATCCGGCGTCTCCTCAATGAAAACGATGAGATCAGGATTGACCACGATGGGAGTGTTGTTCAACCTCGTGACCGTAATCATAGGTTTCTTTCTTCGGCCTTTCTCCTTCTCCCTGAGGTCCCTGGGTGAAGGAAGCTCTTAAATTATCTCATCGGTTCATCCCCGGAATAACTTGACCTCAATGATGCAAAAAAACTCACTGAACGGACATGGGTAAGCCGGTCGGAAAGGCTTGGGGGCGAACCTTTATACCGATAAGCACATGCTTTCCCGACACATGCTGGACGTCACTTTTGGTGACTTCCTCTCTTACGCCTAAAACATCAAAATCACCGCCTTCCCAAGCCTTGGAGAGCGGTTTACCCATGGCCGTTCTGCAACTGAAAGGTTGAATGGAGATGATGGAGACCTCGACCGATCCCGTTTTCCTTTCTTGAACAGCGATTTAAGGAAAAGAGGATTTTGCCCGATATATGTCATAGGTTTTGAAAGTTTTTGTTCTCCCCGTGAAAGTGGCGTGTCGGAAAGGCGGGAACGGGGAAGGGGGATCATGTGCCTGAGGACAGAAAAGGACTGATTGAAAAGGTTGAGCAGCTGGCAATGCAGGCGATGCTGGTGGAGCCCGGGGATCTGGGCACCTTAGGCGCCATCCTCAATCACCTGGAGCATCTCGAGAAGATGGATTTTGAAAAGGAGCTCGAGTTTGTTCCGATCCTCAGCAAGGCGTTGAGAAGACTGCTGGAGAAGCTCATCCTGGATGAAATGAAGGACCCTCAAAAGGGAATCGACCTTTTGGGAGATGGGATCAAACTCCTCCAGGCGAAGATTCTGCTCCCCGACGCATTACAGACCTTGCCGGAGGAGGATCTTCTGGAAAGAGATGACCGCGGCCGTTGGGACGGAGGTTCCGATGTCCGAGGGAACCGGAGAATGCCCTGCGAAAGAAGATCCCCCTCCGAAGGAAACCATGGATCTCGGTCAGGATACGAGCCTTTTGAAAGATTTCATCTCTGAAGCGACGGAGCATCTTGAATCCATCGAGTTGAATATCATCAATCTCGAGCAATCGCCGGAGGACAAGGAGTGCATCAACTCCATCTTCCGTCCCTTTCATACGATCAAAGGCGTCTCGGGGTTCCTCAATCTCCAGGAGATGAATCGCTTTTCCCATGCGGTGGAATCGCTTCTGGACCAGGCAAGGAACAACAAGATCCGCATCCATCGGGGAATCATCGACTTCGTTCTGGAGGCGGTGGATCTATTGAAGAACATGATCCAGGATTTGAAGGCCAGTATCGACTCAGGGAGCCCCGGGCTTTCGCACTTCGACATTGATCCTTATCTCAGGCGGATTACCCTTCTCGAAAAAGGAGCGGAAAAGTCTCAGGAAGTCGGCCAGCAGCCCTTCCGAGGAACCGGAGAGCAAAGTTCCTCCCCTGGGAGAGATCCTCAGCGCGAAAGGGATTGTTACGAAAGAGGAGGTCTCGGAAGCCCTGAAAGAGCAGATAGCGAGCAAAGGGGAGCGCAAACTGGGTGAAATCCTGGTATCGGAGAACAAGGCGAAACCCAGGCAGGTGGTTGAAGCCCTCCGGGAGCAGAAACAGATGTCCATCCAGCAGGCTGAGGAGACGGTCAAGGTGGATACCAAGAAGCTGGACAATCTGGTCGATATGGTGGGCGAGTTGGTGATTGCCGAATCCCTGGTCCACCAAAACCCTGTCATTTCCTCTCTTCAGGATCAGAAACTGGCCCGGGATTTCTCGCAGCTCAAACGAATCACCGTGGAGTTACAGAAGATCTCCATGTCGCTCCGGATGGTTCCCATTCGTCAGACCTTTCAGAAGATGATCCGTCTGGTGCGCGATCTGGCAAAAAAATCGGACAAACTCGTCGAACTGGTCATGTCAGGGGAGGAGACGGAAATCGACCGGAATATGGTGGATAGCCTCTACGAGCCTCTGGTCCACATGATTCGAAATGCCATCGATCATGGCATCGAACCCATGGCCGGACGGAAAGAGGCGGGCAAATCGGAGATGGGGAAGATCCTGTTGAAGGCTTATCAGAAGGGTGGAAACGTCATTATTGAGATTGAGGACGATGGCCAGGGACTGAACCGGGAGAGAATCCTGAAAAAGGCAAAAGAGAGAGGGCTTCTTTCAAACGATCCATCTTTAACCGACTACGAGATCCATAACCTCATCTTTGTGCCCGGTTTTTCCACCGCGGAGAAGGTCACCGATGTTTCGGGCCGGGGCGTGGGGATGGACGTGGTCAAGAGGGCGATCGAAAAACTGAAGGGAAAAGTGGAGATTTTTTCGACAGAGGGGAAAGGGAGCCGATTTCTCATCAGGGCGCCGCTCACCTTAGCCATCATGGACGGCATCGTGGTTCGTATCGGTGAAGAGCGCTACATCATCCCGACGGTTTTCGTCAAGGAAACCCTTCGACCCTCCCCGGGAGACATCAAAACCGTTCAACAGAAAGGGGAAGTGGTTCAGGTCCGAAACAGCCTCCTGCCCCTCGTTCGTCTATACGATCTTCTCCATGTGACGCCCGATAAGAGGGACCCCTCAGAGGCCCTGGTCATTGTGGCGGAGAATGAAGGATTCCAGAGATGTCTCATGGTGGACGATCTCCTCGGAAAGCAGGAGGTCGTCGTCAAGAACCTTGGAGAGCGGTTCAAGAATGTCAAGGGGGTCGCCGGGGCGACGATCATGGGAGACGGCCGGGTGGGCCTCATCATGGACATCCACGGCATCTTTCAGATCGATCAAATGGCGGCATCCAACCGGAGCTGACGTGATGAAAGAAGTTCAACTTTTCAGTGTGGTTCCCCAGATTCCCGAGCGGTTGCGGCCGCTGGAAGAGATGGCAAGAAACCTCTGGTTTTCCTGGAATCCTGAAGCCATCGACCTCTTCCGTCAGATCGATGAGATCCTGTGGGAGGAGACGGGGCATAATCCTGTGGCCATGCTGAGCCTTCTCGGACCCACAGCGTTTTCATGACCTGACGAAAGACGAGGGATTCTTGCTCCAGATGGAGCAGGTCTCGCAGGAGTATCGGCGCTACATGGGGGAGAAGAGGCCCTACGATTTTGGGTTGAATGTCCCTTTCGATGTGACGGTGGCCTACTTCTGCGCAGAATTCGGCCTGACCGATTGCCTGCCGATCTACTCAGGAGGGCTGGGGATTCTCGCCGGGGACCATCTGAAGTCCGCCAGCGACCTGAGGGTCCCCCTCGTTGGAATCGGGCTGCTCTATCAGAGAGGCTATTTTCGTCAGTATCTCAACGAGGACGGATGGCAACTCGAGACCTACGCGGATAACCATTTCAATCTCCTTCCGGTGAGTCTGGAGAGGGACGAAAAGGGAGAGCCTCTGACGATCGGGGTCCCCTACCAGGGCCGGGAGATCAAAGTCCGGATCTGGCGCATCCAGGTTGGCCGGATTCCGCTCTATCTGCTCGATACGAATACCGTCGAAAATGAGGACGGCGACCGGGACATTACCTCCTTTCTGTACGGCGGGGATTCGGAGATGCGCCTGAAACAGGAAATTACCCTCGGAATCGGAGGGGTGCGGGCCCTGCAACGGCTGGGCGTCAAGCCGAGCGTCTATCACATGAACGAAGGCCATTCCGCCTTCGCCCTGATCGAACGGATTCGCCTCCTGATGAAAGACGAAGGCCTTTCTTTTGAGGAGGCCCGGGAAGCGGTCTCCTGCAGCACGATGTTTACCACCCACACACCGGTTCCGGCAGGAATTGACGTCTTCGATCGGTCCCTGCTCTCCTCGGGCCTGGGGGAATATCTCCACGGCATGGGAGTTTCCATGGAGACGTTTATGGCCCTCGGGACCGCCGGGGGCGGGATCCCCGGATGGGTCCCTCAACATGGCTGTCCTGGCCATCAAGAACACGACCCGGACCAACGGGGTGAGCGACCTTCACCGAACCGTCTCCCGCCGGATGTGGCGCCATCTCTGGCCGGGTCTCTCCGAAGCGGATATCCCCATCGAGGGAATCACCAATGGAATTCATATCCCTTCCTGGATCTCAAATGATATGGTGGGTCTCCTCGACCGCTACCTGGGACGCCGCTGGGCGGAAGATCCGGACAACAGGAAGGTTTGGGAACAGGTTGGCCGCATTCCGGATTCGGAGGTCTGGCGAACCCACGAACGGCGCCGCGAAAGACTGGTGACCTTTGCCCGAAGAAGGCTGGAAGAGCAGCTGATTCACCGCGGGGCCAGGAAGATGGAGATCCGGATGGCCCGGGAGGTATTGAATCCGCAGGCCCTGACGATCGGCTTTGCGAGGCGGTTCGCCACCTACAAACGGGGCGATCTCATCTTGAAGGATCCGGACCGCCTGGCGAGAATCCTGAACGACCCCAATCGGCCCGTCCAGATCATCTTTGCCGGAAAGGCCCATCCCAAGGACCAGCCGGGAAAAGAGGTCATCAAGAAGATCGTCCATCTGGCCCAACGATCCGACTTCCGCCATCGCATCGTCTTCATCGATGATTACGACATGAATGTGGCAAGGTACCTTGTCCAGGGCTGCGATGTCTGGTTGAACAACCCCAGACGTCCCCTCGAAGCCTGCGGCACAAGCGGAATGAAAGCCGCTGCCAACGGTGCCCTGAATCTGAGCATTCTCGATGGATGGTGGGCGGAAGGTTATCAACCCGAGGTCGGATGGGCCATCGGATCCGGGGAGGAGTATGAGGATCTGGGGTATCAGGATGACGTGGAAAGCCAATCCATCTTTAACCTCCTGGAGAAGTCGGTGATTCCTCTCTTTTATGAGAGAGGGCGGGACAATCTGCCCAGGGACTGGATTGAGATGATGAAGAAGTCGATGCAGGTTCTCGCATCGCGGTTCAACTCCCATCGGATGGTTCAGGACTATGTTCATCGGCTGTATGTTCCTCTGGCCCTGAACTGGGACCATATTCAGTCCGATGGTTTCCGGGGAGCCAGAGATTTGAAATCCTGGCTCCAGCATGTAAGGACCCACTGGAAGGGACTGCGTGTTCTTGAAAAGAAAACCAATGCGAGAAGCGGCATCCCCTTGGGTGAGTCCGTGAGCGTGGAGGTGTGCATGGATCTGGGGACCCTCTCTCCGGAGGACCTTTCTGTGGAACTCTATCACGGGCGCGTCGATTCCAAAGCCGATTTCCTGGACCGAAACACCCTTCCGCTCCGCAAATGCCGCCGGGAGGGGGACACGGCGATCTTCTCCGGGGAAATACCCTGTCAACACGTGGGTCGCTTTGGATTTCGGGTCCGTATCCTGCCCTTTCATCGTCTTCTGACCAATCCGCTGTCCACCGGGTTGATGCTGTGGGGATAGGACCAACAGCAGAGAGCATAGGGCATAGAGCACAAGGTATCGACCATGGAGGATGGGGCACACCACGCCAGGCGTTCGGACTTCAGTTCGGGATTCAGGGGTATGGGAAGATCCCTGCTTTCTTATTTTCACCCTGAGCCTTAACCTTAACCTCAGCCTTATTTCTTTAGGTGATTTGTCTATGGATGTCTTTGTTGCGAGACAGCCGATCTTTGATGTTCATCAGAACGTCTATGGGTATGAGTTACTCTTCCGCTCCGGGTTGAACAACGTGTTCCAGCATCCGGACCCGAATGAGGCGACCTCCCGGGTGATTGTGGACAGTTTCTTCCTTCTGGGAATGCAGGAATTGACCGGAGGGAAGAGGGCCTTCATCAATGTGACGCGGGATATCCTGCTCAAGGAGTATCTCTTTATGGTCCCGAAAGAGCTGATCGTTGTAGAGATCCTCGAGACCGTGGAACCCGATTCCGCAGTCGTGGCCGCCTGTGAAAAACTGAAAAAGGCGGGCTACCTGCTTGCCATGGACGATTTTGTGGATAAAGAGGAATATCGCCCGCTGGTGGATCTGGCGGATTTCATGAAAATCGATTTTCTCTTGACGGCCGAGAAGACACGGAGATCCCTGGTCCGGAAGTTCGGCCGCTCCGGAATCCGCTTTCTGGCAGAGAAAGTGGAGACCAATGACGTTCATCAGGGGGCCCTGGACATGGGCTATACTTTCTTCCAGGGCTATTTCTTCAGCAAACCGAAGATCTTCTCGGGGAAGGAAATCCCCGGATATAAGATCCACTACCTGCAGCTGCTCCAGGAAATCCACCGGCCTGAGCTGGATTTCGGTCAGATCGGACAGATTATCAAACGGGAGATGTCCCTCTCCTTCAAACTGCTGCGCTACATTAACTCAGCCTTTTTCAGCCTGAGGAACAAGATCAACTCGCTGATGCAGGCCCTGGTTCTTCTCGGGGAAAAGGAGATCCGGAAATGGGTTTCTCTCATTGCGCTGGCACGCATGGGGGAGGATAAGCCGGAGGAGCTACTCATTCAGGCCTTGATTCGGGCCAAATTCTGCGAATCCATATCCTCCTTTTCAGGCCTGTCGCACCGGAAAGAGGACCTTTTTCTCATGGGGATGTTTTCGTTGCTGGATGCGATTCTGGACCGCCCTCTCAACGAAATCCTGAGAGAGATCCCTATCGCCGATGACATCAAGGCCGCTCTCGGGGGAGAGAAGAATCGGCTGAACCAGATCCATCAATGCGGCCTGGCATGGGAGGTGGGAAACTGGGAGAAGAGCCTCGAATTAAGCCGCGTCATCGGGATCGATGAAATGGCTGCATACCATCAGTATCTCAAGGCCGTCAAATGGGGGCACCAGTGCTTCCAGCAGGGGCTGTAATCAGCTGTTAGAGGAGGGATCCCTTAAGGGCTCATGGATGCGATTGAGGAAAGACCGCTGAGGTTAGTTTACGAAGAGACAAGGCGAAGGCTTAATGAGTTGACCCTCCTTTACGAGATGACCAGGATCTCCACGGGATCCCTGCAACTCGATCAGATGCTGGCGGAGATCTTGGAGGCCTTGAACCGCTTCTTTAGATTCGAGGCCTTTGCCCTCCTGCTCCTGGACGAGAACAGCCAGCAGTGGTCAATTCCCCCCCTTTGTACGAGTCTTCCTGGTCTTTCCCATGCTCAAGGAGCATCCTGGCAAGACAACGGCGTCGCCAGATGGGTGGCAAAGAGCGGGGAGTCCCTCTGGGTCAAGATGGATCCAAAAGATTCCATGCTTCCCGGAGGTGCCGGAGAGGTCCTGCCGGAGATCTGTGTTCCCATTAAAGGGGGAAAGAGGATCCTCGGCATTCTCGACGCACAGGGAGGAAGGGACAATGCCTTTTCGGAGGAAGACTTCCGTCTGCTGACGGTGGCCGGCGAGCAACTCGGGACGATCATTGAAAACGTTCGATCCGAAGAAAGGTACCGCTCCGTAGTGGAAAGCGCTCTGGACGGAGTGATGGTGATCGGCGCGGACGGAAGGCTGATCTACGGCAACGAACGGTTGGCCGGCCTGCTGGGTTGTGCGAGAGAAGAGTTGATCGGGATGGATTTACGGGATTTTCTGGAAGGAGAGGGACGGGAGGCTTTCTCCAGTCACATGCTTTCAGCAGAGGAAGGGGCAGAAGGGGACTCCGGACGTGAGATCAGCATCCTTCGAAAAGATGGGGAGAAAAAAGTAGTGGAGCTGAGTTCCACCGCGATCCTGGATTCCCAGGGAAACAGAAGTACGGTTGCGTTTTTGAAGGACGTCACGGAAAAAAGGAAGATGGAGGAGCAGCTGCTCCAGGCCGAGAAATTGAGGGCGGTGGGGGAGATGGCCAGCGGCGTTGCCCATGATTTCAACAATGCCTTGACGATCATTCTTGGCAGCGCTCAGTTGTTGCTTCTCAACCCGCAGGATGAGGAATCAAAGGACACCCTTCGGACGATCGAAAAGGTGGCTAAGGGGAGTTCCTACACGGTGAGGCGGCTCATGGACTTCACGCGAAAAGGAGTCCAGAAGGAGCACGTCAGATTGGATATCAACCCCATCATCCGGGAAGCGGTGGACAGCGCCAGAACGAAGTGGAGAGAGGAAGTCCATGATCGAGGAATCCCTCTGGACGTCCATCTGGATCTTGGGGAGGTTCCTCCGGTAGCGGGGATCGCTTCCGAGTTCAAGGAGGTTGTCACCAACCTGGTCCTGAATGCCGCGGAGGCGATGCCGGAAGGGGGGGAGATCAGGATCCGAACCTTTGCCGATGAAAGGACCGTCTCCCTTCAGGTCTCGGATCCGGGCATTGGAATGACCGACGAAGTGAAGAAAAAGATCTTTGAACCTTTTTTTACCACAAAGCCCTTCGCTCATACGGGTCTCGGGTTGAGCATGTCCTACGGAATTGTGAAACGATTCAGGGGCAGGATTGACACGGACAGCAGGGTGGGGGAGGGCACCACCTTTACCCTCTCTTTTCCGGCCGAGAGGGAAGGGCGGGGAGGCTCGTTGCCGCCCTCTCCGGTCAAGAAGGGGAGAAAGGCCCGCGTGTTGGTCATTGATGATGAAGCGCCCATTCGGGACGTGCTCCTAAGGATTCTTTCCAAAGCCGAGCATCAGGTTGCTCTGGCAACGAGCGGCGAAGAAGGCCTGCGACTTTTTACACAAAATGAGTTTGATCTCGTCCTGACGGACCTGGGGATGCCGAAGATGTCCGGCTGGGAAGTCTGTCACGCAATCAAGCGAACGAAACCGAAGACTCCGGTTGGAATGATCACAGGATGGGGAGTCAAGGTTGAGCAGGCCCAAATCGAGGCGAACGGTGTCGACTTCCTGATTTTCAAACCCTTCGATTTCAGAAACATTCTGGAAAAGGTCGCGGAAATGGTCCCTTGACCGGCACGTCCTCCTTCCTGCCAGCCCCGCCCTTTAGGTGCGCGTAATTCGCCGCCCCCTTCGATACGCTCAAGACGAACGGCTAAGTATTTGAATTTTACGCGCCCGTTTCCGTTCGTGGTGAGATTGTCGAACCATGAACGGACGTGCGACACAGTCTCTTACGAGAGCTTCAGAAAACCCTGTTTTCTGCTCAAGCCCTCACACTTTCCATCCTCGCACCCTCCTCTGTTTACGCCTTCCTAAGTATCCTTTTTCTCGTCATCCGAGGAATTTGTCTCCCCCTTGTCAGATCTTGATGGACATGGTATGGTCGTGAGTTAGGAGGAATCATCATGAAAGGGGAAGGTCACGGAGGAGGAATCAGGGAGGGGGAGGAAGACGAACCGGGGAAACCGGGGTGGGGTGACCCGGAACAAAAACTCTCGGAGTGTGAGCAGCGGTTTCAGTCCTTCTTCGACTTGAATCCCGACGGCATGTACCTGCTGGATCCGGAGGGACGGATTGTCCGCGTCAATCCGGCCTTTTTAAACCTGTCGGGTTATTCTGTGGACGAGCTTCAGGGGATCGCTCTGGCGGCCCTGACCCTGCCTGAGGATTCAGAAAAGGTGCGGCATACGTGCAGAAAGACCGTAGGCGGGGAGCCGCAGACCTTTGAAATCGCGGTGCAGCACAAAGACGGGAGTCGCGTCGACCTCAACCTCGTCCAGGTTCCCCTGGTGGTTGAAGACAAGGTCGTCGGCCTCGCCGGAACCGCAAAAGATATCACCCGGTACAAGCACTCGGAGGAGATGATTCATTTTCAAGCCTCCCTCCTCGATCAGATACGCAACGCCGTCGTCGCCATGGATACGGAAGGGAAGATCGTTTACTGGAACCGATTCGCCGA
The DNA here is from genome assembly GCA_963731045.1 of uncultured delta proteobacterium. Classification (GTDB taxonomy): domain Bacteria; phylum Desulfobacterota; class BSN033; order BSN033; family UBA1163; genus CAVSVC01. The sequence continues at coordinate 27,434 of CAVSVC010000050.1, forward strand.
GCGACTCTATCAATGGAAGCGGGAGGAAGTCGTTGGAAAGTCCGTCCTCGAAGTGATGGCGCCCAAGGTGCTCTCCAGCCTTAAGAAACAGGACTATTGGGAGGGAGAGCTGATGGAAAAGAGAAAGGACGGCAGCACCTTTCCAACCTATCAAACGAATTCTCCCCTCCGGAATAGAAACGGCAGGGTTTCTGGAATGGTGAGTGTGGCCATTGATATCAGCGATCGGAAGAGAATGGAAGAGAGACTGGGAGAATCGCAAAAGAAATACCAGGACCTTGTCACCCATGCCAAAGATGCGATTTTCATACTGCAGGAAGGCGTTATCAACTATTCGAACCCCAGTGGTCTGGCCCTTTTCGAGTGTTCTGAAGAGGAATTACCGACCCGCTTCCTCCCTGACCGGATCCATCCCGAAGACAGAGAGATGGTTTTGGACAGGGATGATCGGCGGTTGAGAAAAGAGGATATTCCGAAGACCTACTCATTCCGGATGATCACCAAGAAAGGTGAAACCCTGTGGATCGAAATGAATGTCGCCCTGATCCAGTGGGAAGGAAAATCGGCGACGCTGAACTTCGCCCGGGATATTACGGCACAGAAGAGACTGGAAGCCCAGTACCTGCAGGCCCAGAAGATGGAAGCCATAGGCATCCTGGCGGGTGGCGTCGCCCACAGTTTCAACAATCTCCTGCAAACGATCGTAGGCTATGCGGATATCCTTCTGTGGATCAAGCAGGACGGGACCCTGGGAGAACATGAGCTGAAGGAGATCAAATCGGCGGCTCGAAAGGGGGCGGACCTCACCCAGCGGCTACTGGCCTTCAGCCGCCAGGCTGCCAGCAAACCGAGACCCGTCGGCCTCAACCTTGAGGTGCAGCAGATGAGAAGACTTCTCGAAAGGACTCTTCCCGAGGGGGTCGGGTTGGAGCTTTTTCTCGATGAGCCTCTGTGGATGATCGATGCCGACCCGGCCCAGATCGAACAGATCTTGATGAACCTTGCGCTGAACGCAAGAGACGCCATGCCTGATGGAGGCCGATTTACAATCAGCACCCGGAATGTGATCCTGTCCGGACAGTCCTGCGAGACTCTTCCGGGATTCGGACCCGGCAGCTATGTGCTCCTGACGGTGAGCGATACGGGGCATGGCATGGATCAGGAGGTTCTGGACCATCTCTTTGAACCCTTCTACACCACCAAGGGGGTGGGCAAAGGGACGGGACTTGGATTGGCCATGGTGTACGGTCTCGTCAGGGCCCACAAAGGGCATATCCAGTGCGAAAGCAAGAGGGGAGAGGGGACCACGTTCAAAATCTACTGGCCGGCCATTGCAGCCGCTGCCGGGAATACCGTCAGCGAGCCTGATGCGGAATGGCCCGTGGGAGGCACGGAGACGATCCTGCTGGTTGATGATGAGGATTCCATTCGGAATGCCGGTGAGCAGATCCTCCGGGAGTCGGGTTACCACGTCCTGACCGCTCCGGACGGCGAGACCGCTCTCAGACTTTATCGAGAGGAAAAGGACAGAATTCAGGTGGTGATCCTGGATCTGGTTATGCCGGGAATGGGAGGGAAGAAATGTGCCGAGGAACTTCTGAGGGTCAATCCAGAGGTCAAGATGATCATTGCCAGCGGTTACCCGGTCGACAGTCTCATGGGAGAGACTTCTCCGATTAAAGTCCATTGCTTCATCCACAAACCCTACACAATGAGACAGATACTCAAAGCCATTCGCAAGGTTTTGGATACCCGCCTGCCGTAAGAGTCTCCTTTCTTTTTCTGATCCACACCGAGCCCTCTAAGTAAACCACCCGCTGCTTCAGCACGCTTCGGAGAATGCCCGGGGGACCGGGAAGAGCCTTACACCCGCTATTTCGGGCCATAACAAAGATTTGGCCCTAATGGGAATTTCGGGCTAAACAGGGAGGACCGCCTTCCTTTTGTTTAAGGAAAAGTCCGGAAACGCCGATATAAACAGAAGAGGAGATGTGATTGGAATAACCGGAAAATCTTCTCTTAGGGAGGTTCATCCATATTTATGGGCATTCTCAATTTTGAAGATCTTCAGCCCGGCATGATCCTGGCCGATGACATCCATGACCGGAACGGTCTTATCCTCCTGGGCAAAGGCCATGAGATGACAGAAAAGGATTTGAGAATCCTGATGATGTGGGGGGTGACCGAGGCGGATATTGAGGGAATCGACAGAGAAGAGGTCATCTCGGCCGCCGCCGCACAGTTCGATCCGTTGCTGCTGCAGAAGGCGGAAGAACAGATTCGGGAAAGGTTCTGTCATACGGATCAAAACCACCCGTTTATCAAGGAACTCTTTCGTTTAATGACCCTTCGGTCGGTTCAGCAGGGGCCCAGGGAAGGACATCATGATTCATAACCCGGACGATCTTTTAAGGGGATGCGTGGAGGTCTCCTCCCTTCCCATGGTCTATCATCGAATCAATGAAGCCATCAACCATCCCCGGGCCTCGATGAAGGACATCGGTAAGATCATCAGCGATGACACGGGTCTGACGGTACGCCTTCTCAGACTGGTCAACAGCGCCTTCTACGGGTTTCCGTCGAAGATCGAGACCATCACCCAGGCCCTGGTGATTATCGGCACCAAACAACTGCGGGATCTGGCCTTGGCAACTTCGATTGTCAGCCTTTTCAAGGGGATCCCGAAGGACCTGGTCAATATGGGTTCCTTCTGGCGCCATAGCATCGTCTCAGGAATCATTGCCAAGATTCTGGCGACCTACCGGCGGGAGACCAACATTGAGCGCTTTCTTATTGCAGGGATGCTTCACGATGTGGGCCGTCTGATCTTCTACAAAAAAATGGGGGATCAGGCCCGGGAAGCGCTCTATGAAAGCCGATCCAGCGGGTCTCTTCTGTTCATGACGGAAAGAAAAGTGATCGGATTTGATCACGCCGATTTGGGAAGAAGACTCCTCAACCTCTGGAACCTTCCCCTGAGCCTTGAGGAGGCAGTCGCTTACCATCATGGGCCCCGCGAGGCAACGCATTACCCCGTGGAGTCGGCGGTAATCCATGTGTCGGATCTTATCGCAAACGCTCTGCAATGGGGAAGCAGCGGTGAACGGTACGTTCCACCCCTGGATCCCGAAGCATGGAAGCGGCTCGGCCTTCCAACGAGCATCCTGTCTCCCGGTTTGGATAACCTGGAAGACCAGGTGAACGATGTCATCCAGTCCATGTTCCAGGATACGGAGATTCAATGACCTCAACGGGAACCTTTTCTTCGATATGGGAACTTCAGGAACGGGTGAAGTATCTTGAAGAGATGAATGACAGGCTTGTGAACAACCTGGACCTGGCGACATCCTTCGGAAATTTCCAGGCCACGTTCCATCCGGATCAGGGACCGGAACAGATCTTGAGCGCGACCCGGCTTCACATCAAACGACTCATCCAGTTCCGCTCCATGGCCTTTCTGATGGTGAATGAGCCCGACATGGAATTTGTGCTGACCGATTGCGAACCGGTGTCGGAAAAGAGATTCTCTCCAGATGGAGTTGAATTTTCAGATCGCCAAAGGGAACTTTGCATGGGCCATCCACCAGAACCGGGCGGTGACGGTTCCCTCCAAAGACTTCAGGGACCTCCTGATCTTCCATTCCCTGTTAACGCCCTCTCGCGTTGTGGGGATGTTTGTCGGCGTCCTGGCGCCCGACGAGGTTTCTTTTACCCCGATCCTGTCCCATCTTCTCACTCTGATTCTCTTCGGTTCCGCCCATGCCTTTGAAAACTCAGCGCTGTATAAAAGAATCAATGACCAGAATCGTCTCCTCGAAGAAATCGTCAGGGACCGGACGCGGGAATTGGAGAAGGCCCTCGAAGAAGCCAAGGCGGCGAACCTGATCAAGGGCCAATTTCTGGCCAATATGAGTCACGAGATCCGGACCCCGATGAACGGCATCACCGGGTTTTCGAGCCTCCTGCTGGAGACCTCTCTCTCAGCGGAGCAGCAGGAATTTACGAAAGCCATTCAAGGTTCGGCAGAGAACCTTCTGCAGCTCATCAATGACATCCTCGACCTTTCAAAGATCGAAGCCGGGAAGCTGACCGTCGAACGGATCCCGTTTGACCTTCCCTCCCTCCTGAAGGAGGTGACGGGTCTTCTGACTTTAAAGGCCGAGGAGAAGGGGATCGCCCTCCTTGTCCATTACGGTGGGGGGGTTCCTCGAAGCTTCATCGGCGATCCGGGACGACTCCGTCAGATCCTCATCAATCTGGTCCACAATGCCCTCAAGTTTACGGAAAAAGGCTCCGTGTCCATCAACGTCGAGTGTGAAGAGAAGGAGAACGGTAAGGCAAGGGTTCGGCTTTCCGTGGAGGATTCGGGAATCGGGATTCCCGGGGACCGACTGGGTGCTATTTTTGAAAAATTTACTCAGGGGGATACCTCCACAACCCGCCGCCACGGAGGATCGGGTCTGGGACTGACCATTTCAAAACATCTCGTAGAGATGATGGGAGGCGCCATCGGGGTGAGCAGTCGATTGGGTGAGGGATCGACTTTCTGGTTCGCCGTTTCCCTTCCTTTTCGTGATGAAGAACCCCCTTTGCCGGAGGAGAGGCGTGAGGAGAGAGCCCCGCTCCCCGATGACCATGAGCTCGTTCACGCCCATATCCTCGTGGTGGAGGATCATAAAGTGAATCAGAAGATGATCGAGAAGATGCTGGGGAAGCTCGGGGTCACGGTTGACGTCGTCGACAATGGAGAGGATGCGGTCACGAGGGTGGAGAAAGGGAATTACGACCTTGTGTTCATGGATTGTCAGATGCCCATCATGGACGGATATGAAGCGACGGCGAAGATCCGAAGCCTGAAGGCCCCCCCGGGGCATGTTCCCATCATTGCCATGACGGCTCACGCCATGGCAGGTGACCGGGAGAAATGCCTGAGGGCGGGGATGGACGATTATCTGGCAAAACCGGTCCGAAAGGAAGCGGTTTTGGCCATGATCAGGAAACACCTGAAGGAGGGACCCGGTGGACATTCAAGCCCTGGCGGAAGAGATCGGACTGGAACGGGACGAGATCATGGAGATCGTCGAACTCTTTGTTGAGACGACCTGCGCCGATCTGGACACGTTGGAGCATGCCGTGCGGACAACGGATTATCAGACAGTGAAAGAGATTGCTCATTCGATCAAGGGCGTCTCCGCCAATTTTCGACTGACGGAAATCCACGAGACCGTCAAGGGAATTGAGATGAAGGCTCGAGAGAGTAGACTGGAAGGGGCAATGGAAGATCTGAGCCTGATCCGGGAGAAGGTGGATCAGATCAGAGAAATCCTGCTCAAGGCTCACCCTTAGAAGCTTTACTCCGGGATGACCGCTCTTCTCTTCCCGCAGGGGAGAGGAAGAGTCGATCGGCATTCCCGGACAGAGCTCCGGCAAAAGGACGGACCCCGATGGGGAAGAACATTTTAGTCGTCGACAACCATCCCGTTATGCTGAGATTGATGGCCCGTTTACTCGAAAAAGAGGGGAACCACGTGCGGACGGCCGAAGACGGTCTCTCCGCCTTGGACCTTCTAAAAGACTACAGGCCGGATGTGATCTTTACGGACCTGGTCATGCCCAGAATCGATGGAGCCAAACTCTGCCAGATGATCCGAAAGAAACCTGAGCTCAAGGATGTTTATGTGGTGATTTTTTCCGCCATTGCAGCCGAGGGGGAGAGAAATCTTCTCGATGTTCCGGCGGATGCCTGTATCGCCAAGGGTCCTTTCGAGAAGATGGCCAGGCATGTGTTTGACGTCCTTCACCAGCTGGATGAAAAGGGGGCCGGATCCGAAACCGTCATCGGTTTACAGGATGTCTACCCGCGCCAGATCACGAGGGAGCTGCTGTCGATCAAGAGGCAATTCGAGGCTACCCTGAAAAGCATGGCGGAGGGGATTGCGGAGACGACCTGGGAGGGAAGGATCGTCTATGCCAATCCTGCTTTCCTGAGCCTGATTTCCGTCCCCGAAGAAAAACTTTTGACGTCCAATGTTGTGGACCTCTTTCAGGATGGGGACCGCCAAAGGGTCAGGGATGTTCTCACAACCGTTCATACCCATCCGCGATCCATTTCCGAAGATGCTCCCGTCAGGTTGGATGGGAAGGAGGTTTCCGTCAACATCTTTCCCATCATCGACGAGAGCCAGAGGTCTTTGATATTCATCCTGAACGATCTGAGTGAGCGGAAGCGTATGGAAGCCCAGATCCTGCAGACCCAGAAAATGGAGGCGATCGGAACTTTGGCCGGAGGGATCGCCCATGACTTCAACAATCTCATGATGGTGATCCAGGGGAATGTCTCGGTGATGCTGATGGACATCGAATCCGGTCATCCCTTTCATGAAAGACTCAAAGATATTGAAAAAAAGGTGAAAAGCGGGGCCAAGCTGACCAGCCAGCTCCTGGGATACGCAAGAAAGGGACGCTACGAGGTGAAGGCCGTCGACCTGAACCAGCTGGTGGAGGAAACCTCTCAAATGTTTGGTCGAACACGAAAAGAGGTCACCGTCTACCGGGAACTTGCCCACCCCTTATTCCCCATTGCGGCTGACCAGGGGCAGATGGAGCAGGTGTTGATGAACCTTCTCGTAAACGCTGCGGATGCCATGCCCAGCGGAGGAGAACTCTGGCTGAAAACGGCCAATGTATCCCATCGCGAACTGGCAAAGAGCATCTACCATCCCAGGGAGGGAGATTATGCCCTCCTGACCGTCAAAGACACTGGGATCGGCATGGACCCAAAAACAGTGGACCGCATCTTTGATCCCTTCTTCACCACCAAAGAGCCGGGCAAGGGGACGGGACTGGGCCTCGCATCGGTTTACGGAATCATTAAGGGACACAATGGGTATATCGATGTGGAATCCAGCCCCGGCCGTGGAACCAGCTTCAGAATCTATTTGCCCGCTTCGAAAGAGAAGCCTGAGGAGAGCGTAAGGGTTCAAGATACGGCGATCCTCAGAGGGAAAGAGACCGTTCTTCTGGTCGACGATGAAGAGATGATTCTCAAGGCCGGCCAGAAGATGCTCGAGGCGATGGGATACCAAACCTTGAGAGCCCAAACCGGAAGGGAAGCGATCGAGGCCTACCGGGAACACATGGACAGGATAGACCTGGTGATTCTGGACCTTGTCATGCCACAGATGGGGGGGGGCGAGGTCTTCGATCGGCTCAAGGAAATCAACCCCGGGGTGAAGGTTCTTATCTCAAGCGGATACAGTATCGACGGGGAAGCTTCGAAGATTCTGGAACGAGGCGGCCATGGATTCATCCAGAAACCCTTCGACCTCCGTCAACTCTCTCACAGCCTCAGGAGCATTCTGGATTAGCGGGAGTGACCCCTTTTCCTTGAAGGGTAAGATCTGCCTCGAAATCCGGTCCCCGCGTTCATCCCACACGGGAACCCCATTCGACATCGCGATCGGACTGCTTTCACCCAAAACCGTTTTCTTCGATGTGGGCCCTTTACACATCCTGCCGGATCTGTTTCCGTTTAAGTTTCTTTTCTAAAATGCCGAAAACAACATTGGTAAGCCCGCTGATCCGATGGGGGCCTTCCGACCCGAAACCGACCTGCCGTACCTGAGATTGGCGGGTTCCTGTTGGGGGCGGACGAAGGAAAACAAAAGCAAGGAAGGGGAAAGAAATGAAAAAAACGGGTGTTTTGACGGGCGGCATTCAGAGGAAGTTGACCGTCTCTTTTCTGCTCATCGCCGTCATTCCTATGGGGATCATCGCCTACTTCTCTTATTCCAATTCATCCGGAATATTGCTGGATCAAGCCCGGAACCAGTTGCATGACCTCGCGGGAAAAGAGGTTGAGCAGCTGGATACGCTCATCAGCATCTATAAGATGCAGGTCGATCCTCTCCTGCTGCCCTGCAAAGAAGCCGTCGATTATATCGGGATGGACATTGAACTCGACATGGGCACGAAAGTGATCATTCTGGATGAACTCAAAGGATTTCAAAAGAGGTATCCCGCCATCCGAAAAGTTCAGCTGCTCGATGTCAAAGGCAACGAGAAGTTTTCCACCCTGGGTGAAAAGACAGGTCAGGTCAAGAATGAAGCTGCCAGCCCCTGGTTTCAAAAGGTCCTCGCGAGCGATGAGATCTGCGTCACGGAGATGTCTTTCTCCAAGGAGGCCACCGAGCCCGTGTTGACGATGGCGAAAAGGGCCACGACCCAGCGATCGGCCGGGAAACCGGTTGCCGTCATCGCCGTGGAGATCCTTGCGAGGTATGTGACCGCCTCTCTTGATAAGATCAAACTGGGAAAAGGGGGATATGCCTACATCCTGAACAAGGAAGGCTCTGTGATCGCCCATCCCGATAAAACGAAGCTTTTTCAACTCAACATGAGTTCGTATCCTTTTGGCAAGGAGATGCTTCAGAAGAAAAAGGGCTTGATCGAGTACCGGTGGGAAGATAAAACGAAATTTGCCTCTTTCCAGGAATACGCCCCGATGGAATGGATTATTGTGACCGCATCCAATAAAGAAGAGATTTTACAGTCTACCGGGAAGATGAAAAACCTGTTCATCGTCCTTGGCGTTGTGATCGGGGCCATCGCCCTGATCGTTGCGGTCTTCATGTCCTTACGCATCTCCAGACCCATCCGGCACACCATTGCAGGGTTGACCGATAGCGCGACCAAGGTTGCCTCGGCCTCTCTCCAGATCGCCTCCGCAAGTCAATCGCTGGCCGAAGGAGCCTCCGAGCAGGCAGCGGGTCTGGAGGAGACATCCTCTTCGATTGAGGAGATGGCTTCCATGACGCGGCAGAACGCGGACAATGCGAATCAGGCCAATACGCTGATGATCGAGACGAGCCGGGTGGTCGAGGAGGCAAACCGGTCGATGGGGCACCTTACCGGGTCGATGAAGGAGATTTCCGGGGCCAGTGAAGAGACGGCGAAGATTATCAAGACGATCGATGAGATTGCCTTTCAGACCAACCTGCTGGCGCTGAACGCCGCAGTAGAAGCAGCCCGCGCCGGAGAGGCGGGTGCCGGATTTGCAGTCGTGGCGGATGAGGTGAGGAATCTGGCACTGCGAGCAGCGGATGCGGCCAAGGACACGGCGAATCTGATTGAAGAGACGGTCAAGAAAGTCAAGGATGGATCACAGATTGTCTCGAAAACGAATGAGGCTTTTGCGAAAGTGGCCGGAAGCACCAGGAAGATCGGGGAACTGGTGGGCGAGATCTCGGCAGCCTCGAAAGAGCAGGCCCAGGGCATTGACCAGATCAGCAAGGCGGTTTCCGCCATGGATAAGGTGGTGCAGAGAAATGCAGCCAGCGCGGAGGAATCGGCTTCCGCCTCTGAGGAGATGAACGGACAGGCAGGGACCCTCAAGGGATTTGTTACGGAATTGGTTGCCCTGGTGGGTCAAACGGAACATGGCCGTGACGAGGTTTTAGAAGGCGACGGGGAGGGTGCCCTGCAGGAGGAAGCGTCACTGGGATGTTCGTCTCAATCCAGGGCCGGAAACCCCAAGACGCTGCCGGTTTCAACGATGAGGAAGAGCGGTTCGGGAAGGATCAAGGGAGCCGGCAAAGCACCCGGGATCAGGAAGGTCAGCCCGGACCAGGTCATTCCTCTCGACGAGGGGGATTTCAAGGAGTTCTGATTCCGTAGGACCGAGAGATGGGATTGCCTGCCGAAATCATTAAAGGGGAAGGGCTGACAAGAATGCTCCGTGAGTGGATCCATTCGAGGCGGGTCTGCAAGATGGAGATTCCAGACACGGAGTATGGATGGTTCACCCTGCTGCTCGGTATGGGCAGAGAAAAGGACTTCCCTTTTCTCTCCATTGACCATGTGACGGGCTTTGAGAAGGCCCTTGCCGGCGCAAAGACCCGGGAGGTCTTGATTGAATTTCTCGAAAGAGACGGGGTTCGTTGTTCTTTTACGGCCCGGATCCTGAGATGCCTTCCTGAACAGATCCACGCGGCCCTGCCAGAAACCATTCAAAGGCTTCAGCGAAGGTCCACCTTTCGTATGAACGCCCTTTCCGGCACAGAGATCGGTTTCCGAATCGACTCGAAAAAGGAAGAAAGGGGAAAGGTGAAAGATTATAGCATGGGAGGGCTCTCCTTCCTTGTTGATGGGGACCTCTCGCTCGACGTGGGCGAAAGCATAACGGATATTCATCTGCAGCTTCCGGGAAGCAGGGAGATCCGCATCGTTCATATCCCCCAGGCGGTGATCAGACGGATCGAAAGAGATCCCCAGGGAAGAAGGATCTGCGCCCTGGAATTCCTGGAATTGGCAAAAAAGACGAAAGACGAGCTATGGACTCATCTCATCGATACGCAGAGAAGGGTGCTTGCCAAGATGAATAAGGTCTAATCCTTCCTCCCCCGAGATCCCCATGACGACCTGTTGATTGTCCTCTGTGCCCTCCGGCGTGACGGGGAGAGCCATATTCCACTCAAGTTCGAAACCGATTGTACCGATGATAAGATAAAGAACGAGAATCAACCAGAAAAAACCTTTAATATCGGTCAAAAACAGATGACGAACGAAGAAGTCCTGAATATCAAAGAAGTCTCGATCTATCTGAAAATACCCGTCTCCACCCTGTACAAGCTGATCCAGGAGGGAAAAGTTCCGGCCATAAAACTTGGCAAGCACTGGAGATTCATGAAGAAAGACCTGGAGATGCTCTTTGAACAGAAGAGCCCTCCGATGTTTTTCCCTCCCGAACAGAAGCAGGGGTGAGAAAGAAAGGAAGCGCTTCAATGCAAATGAAGGCAGAAATTATCAACCCTTTTTTAGAAGCCACGCTTTCTGTCTTAAAGACGATGGCGTTCGTAGAGCCGACTCCGGGAAAACCTTTTATCCGGAACGGCCAGGCAACGAAAGGAGATATTTCCGGAATTGTCGGATTTACGGGAGACACGGAGGGTTCGCTGTGCCTCAGCTTCAGCAAGGGATGTATTCTCTCTGTCGTCGCCCAGATGTTCGGGGAACAGGTCCGGGAGATTAATGACGAAGTGAAAGACGCGGTTGGGGAGTTGACGAATGTGATCTCCGGGGATTCGAGGAGACGGCTCGAAGAGATCGGTCATCATTTCCTGGGGGCTGTCCCGACGGTGATCACGGGTCCGGCCCATGAGGTACGGCATATTACCAAGGGGCCCGTTCTGTGCATTCCCTTCTCGACCCAGGCCGGGGGTTTTGTGGTTGAAGTTTGTTTCAAATAGATGGAATCGCGGAAATCCATTCTTTCACGATTCCACGAATCCAGGTTCCAAGAGAGAAGCATGTTTCAAATTCCTGCGCTGCAACCGAATGATTTAACGGACACTGATTTCGAAAAGATCAGTCGCCTCGTTTACGATCAGTGCGGCATCAACCTCCAGGAGGGAAAGAAAGAACTCGTCAGGGCCAGACTGGGGAAGAGGATGCGTCTCGGCCAGTTTCATTCGTTCCGGGAGTACTTTCAGTACGTCATCCAGGATTCGACAGGGGAGGAATTGGTCCACCTCCTGGATTCGATTTCCACCAACTTCACCTTCTTCTTCAGGGAGGAGAAACACTTCCATTTTTTGCGATCCGAATTCATACCCGGACTGCTGGCAATCAAGAGGAACGGGGAGAGAAAGATCCGATTCTGGAGCGCCGGCTGTTCTTCAGGGGAGGAACCCTTTTCCGTTGCCATCACCCTTCTGGAGGTCCTCGGGAATCCTCTGGGATGGAACATCGAGATCCTGAGCACCGATATTTCCACGAAGGTCTTAAAGACGGCCGCAGCGGGGATTTATTCCCAGGAGCGAATCCGATCGATGCCTCAGGCCCTGGTCAAAAAGTATTTTCTGAAGGGGGACCGCCAATGGGAAGACCATGTCAAGGTGAAAGATCAGGTGCGGCAATGTGTTCAATTCACTCGGCTGAACCTGAAGGAACCCTTTCACTTTAAGGAACCTTTTGATTGCATCATTTGCCGCAACGTCATGATCTATTTCGATAAGAAGACCCAGGCCAGCCTGGTGAATCGGTTTTATGAGTGTCTGGAGACCGGAGGCGTCCTGCTGATCGGACACTCCGAAAGCCTGACGGGGATCACCCATCCTTTTCACTATGTCAGGCCGACGATCTATAAAAAATAGGAAGAATCCATAGGGGGCAAAGGGGCGAGGGATCGAGTCCGAAGCGGACCTTCCACTCGCGGGACGGAAGCGGGCCGACCCCTCCGGTGTTTCGGAGTTGAAAGGACACTCTCTGATTCCCCCCCCTTTTTCGGGATGCCGATGAAGATTATCGTTGGGATTGCGGATATGCAGGTTACCAAAGATCCGGAGGCCATGTTGGTTACCTATTCGCTCGGTTCCTGTATCGGAGTCGCGATCTACGACCCCGTCGCCGGCGTGGGAGGGCTGCTCCATTACATGCTGCCCGACTCCACCATCGATGTGCAGAAGGCCCAGCAGAACCCGTCGATGTTTGCAGATACCGGGATTCCGCTCCTGTTCAAAGAGGCCTATAAGCTGGGAGCGGAAAAGAGGCGACTCCAGGTAAAAGTGGCAGGGGGATCCCAGATCATGGACGAATCCGGATATTTCAATATCGGCAAACGAAATCATATGGCCCTTCGGAAGATCTTCTGGAAGAACAACGTTCTGATCCAGTCCGAAGAGATCGGGGGGAACGTGAACCGGACCCTCAGCGTTGAATTGTCCTCCGGAAAGGTGTGGATCAAAACCTCCGGAGACGGGATACGGGAGATATGAATCTCGTCGAGCACATCCTCCATTCCGTCACCCAACTGCCGCCCTTTCCTGTCGTCATTCAGCGGGCGCTGGATCTTGTGGAGGACCCGCGGTCTTCGGCGCAGGATGTCGTGGAGGTCATCCAGTATGATCAGGCGATCACAGCCAATGTTCTGAAGGTCTGCAATTCAGCCTTTCTGGGCCTTCGACGGACCGTTCACTCCCTGAGGGAGGCACTCGTGTTGATCGGTTTCAATCCGCTGCTGGAGATCGTCCTTAGCCAGGAGAGCGCTCACCTCTTCCGGGAACCCTGTCAGGGATATGAACTGGAGCAGGGGCACCTGTGGCAACACTCGGTTGCCTCCGCCCTGCTCTCCAGACTCATTTCCAAACGACTCAACCAGGAAGAGAACCCGGCCTATTTTACTGCAGCCCTTCTTCACGATGTGGGCAAGACGCTGTTGAGCCGATTCGTCAAGGACTACTTCGGCGAGATCAAGGGATTGATTCACGACCGGCGCCTCTCCTTTGTTGAAGCGGAAAAAGAGGTTTTGGGGATTGATCATGCGGAACTGGGGGGGCGGATTACCGAGCAATGGAGGTTTCCCGGGAATATCGTGTCGGCCGTTCGTTATCACCACGTTCCCCTTCAGGCCGACGAGGACGGCGAACCCATTCGGATGGTTTATTTATGCGATCTGGTGGCCATGATGACAGGCATCGGCGGTGGGGCGGACGGACTGGCGTATCATGCCTATGACGGTGTGATGAAACAATACCGGTTGACGGAGAGAGATATCGAACGATGGATGGTTCAACTGAACGACCGATTTCAATGGGTCAAAGAGATGTTGAAAGTCGAATGAAGAGAGGTACCGGAGGATTCTGGAAGGCCGGCGGAGGGGAGGGACCATGGCGTATAATGTCTTGATCGTTGATGACTCTCTCACCATGCGGCAGGTGATCCGGAAATCGGTGGTCATTTCGGGATTTGACCTGGGGGAATGCTGGGAAGCGGGAAACGGCAAGGAAGCACTGGATGTGCTTCAGTCCCGCTGGGTCGATCTGATCCTGGCCGATTTGAATATGCCGGTGATGAATGGATTGGAGATGATGAGAGAACTCAAGAAGGATGAAGATCACGAGCGGATACCCGTCATCCTCATTACCACCGAGGGAAGTGAGGAGCGACTGAGGGAGGCCTATGCCCTGGGCATCAGGGGTTACATTCAGAAACCGTTTCATCCCGAGAAGATCCGGGATGTCTTGACGGGAATCATGGAGAAGGCCCATGTTTGATTTGAACGTCGTGCGCGATCATGCGATGACCACCGCCTCGAACGTGTTTGAAACCATGTTCTATCTCTCCATCGGGCTTCCGGATGGGAACGGGGAGGGGTCTCCTTCCGGTTCCGTGTCCTTTCTGAGAGGAGAGATTGAGTTTCGGGGACAACACGCCGGCAAACTCTGCCTCGATGTCCCCGCAACGCTGGCAAGGGCCATGGCCGTTAACTTCCTGGGCCTGGAAGAAGACGAGGTGCAAGAAACCCACACCCTGGATGTGGTGGGCGAGGTCTGTAACATGATCTGTGGAAATCTATTTTCTCAGCTGGACAAGAAGACCGCGACCCATCTGGAACCGCCGCAGACGCTGTCCCTTTCTTTCCAGGCGACAAAAGAAGGAATCCCGGACCCGGCCATCCGATTGGAATTGGATGCGGAAGGATCCCGCATCCAGCTGGCGATTCTTTTTTACCCGTAGAGAGGAAAAAGGCGATGGAAGGCAAGATCAGGGTGCTGGTTGTGGACGATTCAGCCATCGTCCGGAAGATCATCAGTGAAGAGCTGTCCCGGGAAGAAGACATCGAAGTGGTCGGCGTGGCTCCGGACCCCTACGTTGCCCGGGACAAGGTCGTCCAGCTGAAACCCGATGTCATCACTCTGGATGTTGAAATGCCCCGGATGGACGGGCTGACCTTCCTGAAGAAATTGATGAAACACTATCCTCTGCCTGTGATCATCGTGAGTTCCCTGACCCCCAAGGGGAGCAGAACCGCCATTGAAGCTTTGGAAAGCGGCGCGGTGGAGGTCCTGTCTAAACCGGGAGGTCCCTACTCCGTGGGCGACATGAGCGTCCAGTTGAAGGAGAAGATTCGGGCGGCTGCCCGGGTCAAGATGCGTCACGCCCCAAGATCCGTCCCCGCTCCCCAGTCGCCTGTTGAGGCGCCTCCGATGGCCCTCAGTGAAACGACGCAAAAGATCATTGCCGTAGGGTCCTCTACGGGGGGGACGGAGGCGCTGAAAGAGATCCTCGTCAACCTTCCCCTGAATATCCCCGGGATGGTGATCGTTCAGCACATGCCTCCCCGGTTTACGACCGCCTTTGCCGAGCGATTGGACAAGCTCTGCAGGATCGAGGTCAGGGAAGCGAAAGACGGGGATTCGGTCTTGAACAGCCAGGCCCTGATTGCCCCAGGCAATTTCCATATGCTCCTGAAGCGGAGCGGAGCCAGATATTATGTACAGATCAAAGATGGTCCTTTCGTTCACCATCAGCGGCCGTCGGTCGACGTTCTCTTCAATTCCGTGGCTCAGCATGCGGGTCCGAATGCCATCGGGGTCATTCTGACGGGAATGGGGGCGGACGGCGCTGCGGGCATGCTGAAAATGAAGGAGAAGGGAGCGAGGAATATCGCTCAGGACGAGGCCAGCTGCGTGGTCTTCGGGATGCCGAAGGAAGCCATCAAGCTGGGTGCCGTGGACCGGGTTGTCTCTCTGGAGCGGATTTCCCAGGAGATCGTTCATTCTCTTCAACAACCATGACGAGGTGATCTTTTCAGTGGAAAGGTGAGAAATCCTATCCCGAATGTGTTGAGGCGCAGATCAACCCCTCAGCAGGGTGTCCCAGATGGCCAAGACAACGAAGATCGATCTTATCAAGACGGAGCCGGAGCAGGGGAAGGAGAAGCCCCGTCCCGGCGTTGGGAACGATGAAAAGAAATCGATGGAGAACCCCCTCCCCGAGATGGCCCCGGAGCGACGGAAAAAGCCGATGTGGATCGTTGCTCTCGCCGCCCTGGTTCTTTTCGGAGGCGCAGCCTTTGCGTGTTTCCAACTGGCGTGGATTTCCATCCCGGGCCTTTCCCACGCAGGAAAGAAGGAGCCTCCTGTCTCCCGAGCGAATGGAGATCGGGGCCGCCGTCAAACTGGCTCCCCTCGTCATCAACCTGAGAGAAGAGAGCGGAAGACATTACCTGAAGGTGACGGTTGTGCTGGAGGTGTTGAAGAAGGATTGGGTTGAGGAGGTCAATAAGAGGATGTCCTCCATGACGGACACCATCCTGCTCACCTTGAGCGACAAACAACTCCAGGATCTGAAGCGACCCGAATCGAAGGAGGAATTGAAGAAAGAGCTTTTGACAAGAATCAACGAGCACTTTGATCGTCAGAAAATCAGCCGGATCTATTTTGACGAGTTCCTTTATCAGTAGGGCGGGCGGAAAGCGGGAAGAAGACATGGATCGAAAAATCTACCTCAAACAGAAGAAGGTGTCCCTTGGGTGCGGATCGACGGCCAAAGCGACGGTGATCGAGGACTATTATCAGGTGGTCGAATTGGACGAAGAGCGTGTCGAAATCCAAATGCTTGATATGGACGACAAACCCTTCGGGTCCCCTTCCGTCATTCCCAGAGAGACGCTGAAGGAATACATCCATTGCCCGGACTATTTCAAAGAAAAAAAAGCTCGACTCAACTGACCGCGGAGAAGCATGTCCAGCTGGGAGATGTCCATTTTGAGAAGAAGGAATTCTACAGCGCCGAGCATGAGTACAACCAGGCCCTTACCGTGGATCAAAACCATCTCCGGGCCCAGCTGGGAAAGGGAAAAACCCTGAGCGCCCGCGGGGAGAAGACCCTGGCTCGAAAGATCTTTTCAAAACTCTGCGAGATGGAGGCGTTGTTTACCGCCGAGAATAAACATACCTTTAATGAGTTGGGGATTGAGCTGCGGAAGGAAGGGCTATTTGACGACGCCATGGCCAACTATCGGAAAGCCCTTTCGATCGATTCCAAAGACGAGGTCCTCCACTACAACATCGGGAGGGCTCATTACGAAATGGGAAACCGCTGCGAGGCGGTTGAGGAATTGAAGACGGCCCTTTCCTTGAAACCTGATTTTCGCAAGGCCCAGGAGTTCTTAGGCATGATTCAAGATCAATGAGTGAAGAACCCCAACACTTCCCACTGCGGTAGGCAAGAATTGCCTACTCCTTCCACCTCAAAGACGGATAACACGGGAAAAAGACGGAAAAAAGGTCATTCAAGGGATCTTATGGAATACCTTCGCCGTTTCTCTGCCAGGCACGCAAATTGCAAATGTCAGTTTACCATCTCACAGGAGGAAGAGTCGATGAAGGTGAAAGCGATAGAACAGGGAGTCTCCTCCGTCCTTAAGCCCCGTGGGGCCCGGGGGTCGGAAATGAAAGAAGGCGACTTTCAGAAACTGCTTGGTGAAGCAACCCACAAACTCGGTGAGACAGACCGTTCCGTCACGACGACATCCCCTCTGAAGATTTCTGAGATTCATGGTCCGACGCCGGTTTCACCCATTTTCTCCTATTCGGAGACCGTGGACCAGATCCGTACCAGAGGGATCGATGCTACGGGAACGCTTCTCAGCACGCTGGAGCAGTACCAGCATGCACTGGCGGATTCCCGGACGTCTCTGAAAGGGGTTCAGGGATACGTCGACTCCCTGGCCCGGGGAGTGAAAGACCTGAGCCTCCTGTCTGGAAAACTCCCCTCTTCCGATCCATTGCAGAAGATCATGGCGGAGGTTGGAATCCTGTCCACCGTGGAGGTTGAGAGGTTCAACCGCGGAGAATACATCGAGTAGGCTGACATGGGAGCTCCCTCTTTTTTGCATCGTTTTGCTCTTTTTTTCTCTGATTCCAACCCACCTCTACGCTTTGACCGCAGAGCAGATCCTCCATTTGAAGGAGAAAGGGGTCGAAGACAGGACGATTCAGATGTTGATTGAGAGAGAGAATCAGTACAGGGAGAATGCCTCGGGGGTGGGCGTAAAAGAAAAGATCAGGCCGGACGGAGGAAAGGACAAGACCTACTATTCCATCACCGACCGCCGGGAAGAGATCCATCACCAGAGAGAAGAGAAGGAAAAAATGGAAAGGGCCCTGGAGATCCTGAGAAACCTGATCATTGACCAAAGAAAGAAATAACCCCGTTCCTCTCCTGAAATCCTCATTATTCTAAGTACCGAACCCTCCCTTTAGAAGACCAGAGATCCGCCTGCCTCGCCTGGGGACGAATTCACGTCTTAACCTCCCAGGTGCATAAAAAAGCTACCGGAGGCGGTTGATGTGCTGGAAAACCTTTATAGCGGTACCTTTAAGCGGTCCACCGACGTTCCAACCCTATGCAGACCTCACCCCAAGTGAAGTCGCTTATTACCCATAACATATTAAGTAACCGCTTAGTAAAGGTTTGGAAGCACACCCAGCCGCCGAAGGGAATGCAACGTTGAGGTTAATGCAGAACCTCTCACCAGGGTCTCCGGTTCCCTTCGGAGGGTTATCCGGGGCGTCAAAACGTTGACATTCGATGGAATATCGTGTATTGTGTTCTAACCGTTTTTTTTGGAGGGTGCTTATGGGGAGTGAGAGAATCCTGCTGATCGACGACTCGCCGGAAATCCTGGCAAGCCTTTCGGAATACCTCAACGCCGAGGGGTACGATGTGGAAACGGCAAGCGAAGGCCTGACGGGCGTTTCGATGCTGGACAAGAAATTTTATGACATCGTCCTGACGGACCTGAAGATGCCCGGCGCGGGCGGGATGGAGGTCCTTAAATACCTGAAGGAGAATTCTCCGGATTCCGTCTGTATGATTTTAACCGGATACGGGACGATCAAGAACGCGGTGGAGGCCATCAAGGCCGGGGCCTTCGACTATCTGACCAAGCCGGTAAGACTGGAGGAAGTCCTGGTTTCTTTCAAACGGGCCATTGAGCATCGTGACCTGAAACGGGAGAACATGAATCTCAAGAGCCAGTTAAAGAAGAAGTATCGATTCGAGAATATTGTCGGGGACAGCGACAGAATGCAGAAGGTCTTCGAGACCATTGAAAAAGTGGCCGACTCCGACAGCACCATTCTGATCCTTGGAGAGAGCGGAACAGGCAAGGAATTGATTGCCAAGGCCATCCACTATAACAGCTACCGCCGGGAGGGGCCTTTCGTCCCTGTCAATTGTGCAGCCATTCCGGACGAACTCCTTGAAAGCGAACTGTTCGGCCACGAAAAAGGGGCCTTTACGCATGCCATCCGGACCCGCATCGGGCGTTTTGAACTGGCTCACGGAGGAACACTCTTTCTCGATGAGATCGGAGACATGAATCCCAATCTCCAGAGTAAACTGCTGAGGGTCCTGCAGGAGCGTCAATTTGAACGGATCGGCGGAGAGAAACTCATCAAGACCGATATCCGGGTGATTGCGGCCACACACCAGGATCTCAAGAAGGCGGTTCAGCAGAAGAAGTTCCGAGAAGATCTCTACTACCGGTTAAACGTGATTCCCATCGAGGCCCCTCCTTTGCGGGAACATAAATCGGATATTCCTCTCCTGGTCCACCATTTCCTGGAGCAATTCAGGCGGAGCAAAAAGAAGAAAATCGCCGGGCTGACGGATGGGGCCATGCAAAGACTGAAGGACTATGACTGGCCCGGCAATGTGAGAGAACTTGAAAACATGATCGAGCGCATCATCATCCTGTCCAGCCACGAGACGATCGATGTGGCCGACCTGCCGGAAAAGGTTCAATCTCTCTCCGAGACGAAAGTCCCGAGACAGTTTGAGATGACGGAAGAGGGGCTTTCTCTTGAATCGGCTGTCAGTGAATTTGAAAGAGAACTCATCCTGCAGGCCCTGAATAAGACAGGCTGGGTCAAGAACAAGGCTGCCCAGCTCCTTCATCTGAACAGAACAACCCTGATTGAAAAGATCAAGCGTCAGAACCTCGAACGATCAGGCGTGTAACCGTTCCCTTTTTTTGTCGCCCCTCCATCTTTTCTCGAGAAAACCCCGGCCTTCGATTCCTCTATGCCTTCCCGTGTGTCTTGGGTCAAAATAATGACGTTTCCCGTTTTTTTGACATTCATTGAGGTAGGAGAGGCCTCAGGGTTTTAGCCTAACGGCATGTTATCATTAACATTTTTAGTTGCACTCAGTGGCACAGGAATTGCTTTTGTATCAAACCGTCCTGACGAAGAAATCCAATTCGAACCGAGCATGAGGACCTGTGAAGAAGAAGTTGATACTCATCGTCGATGATGAACCGCAGATAAGAGAGGTCCTTCTTCAAGGTCTTTCAAGGAATGGCTATTCGATCCTTCTGGCAGAAGACGGGGAAGAGGCGGCTCGCATCTGTGAGCGGGAAGTCATCGATCTCGTCATTACCGATCTTCGGTTACCCGGCCGGGACGGACTTCAGCTCCTGGACGCGATCAAGGCCGAAGACAACCCATGTGCCGGTGATGGTCATGACAGGATTCGGCTCCGTCGAGAATGCGGTGGAAGCCATGCGAAGGGGTGCCTTCGACTATATCCTGAAGCCTTTCTCCCTGGATACGCTGGAAGAGAGGATTGAAATGGCCTTGGGGAATTGCATGCGGGATCCATCGGCATGCGCAGAAGGGCAAGAAGCTCCTTCCATGCCTATCGTCACCCGGGACAGGCGCATGAAGGAGATGATCCACCTCTGCGAAAAGATCGGTCCGAGCAAGGCTACCGTTCTGATTCAGGGGGAAAGCGGCACCGGCAAGGAGTTGTTCGCCCAGTATCTCCATGCGGTGAGCCTCCGGAAAGAAGGGCCTTTTGTGGCGGTCAACTGTGCCTCTCTGCCCGAAACGCTCTTCGAGAGCGAGCTGTTCGGCCATGAAAAGGGGGCCTTTACCGGGGCCCTGGGCCGGAAAATAGGAAAATTCGAACTGGCCCATGGAGGAACGATTCTCCTTGATGAAATCAGCGAGATGAGCACCCTGCTTCAAGCCAAGATCCTGCGGGTTCTACAGGAGAACGAGGTGGACCGCATCGGGGGGAGGGACCCTGTTCCGGTCGATATCCGGGTGGTGGCAACAACCAACAAAGACCTCGAAGCCTGCATCGAAAAGGGAGAGTTCAGAGAGGACCTCTTCTACCGGCTCAACGTCATTTCACTCAAACTGACCCCTCTCCGGGAACGGCACGATGACATCGAGCTCTTATCCCGGCATTTCCTGAAGAAGTATGCCGCTCACTATCAGAAGCCCGTTGAGTCGTTTTCGGAAGAGGCCATGACCTGGCTGAAAGGACAGCGCTGGCGGGGTAACGTGAGGGAGTTGAAGAACGTGATCGAACGGGCCGTGCTGATGAGCTGCCGGCCTTTCTTAGACGTACCTGATTTCGGTCAGGAGGGCCGACCCGGGGCGGGAAATGATCTCCCGGCGGACTCCGGCCCCCTTTCCCTCAGGGAGATGGAAAAGAAACTCATCTTCAATGCCCTCGAAAAAACGAGTGGAAACAGAACTCATGCGGCTCGAATGCTGGGAATCAGCATCCGGACACTGAGAAACAAGCTTCACGAATATGAAGAGGGATTCCCCTCCCTCGAAGTGGCGTAATCTTCGCGAGAGGTGCTGGCATGCAAATTGCTTTTTATCAACGCCAGACACTTCTTGGAGGTCCGATTGACCATGGGCGATTCTTTTGCTACCCGAAAATTGTTTGATCGAACGATGGGTTTCCTTCAGCGTTCTCTCGACGTGAGAACGACGCGGCACAAGGTCCTCTCAGGCAATGTGGCCAATGCCGAAACGCCGAACTACCGATCCATGGACATTCCTTTTCAACGCGTTCTGGAACAGACCCTCCATTCCGATTCAGGCCTGCAACTTAAGAAGACCCATCGGTTCCACATCCCGGAAACTCTGGAGAGGCCCCTGGAAGCGGTCGTTTCCTCTGAAGGGGTGAACCTCGATCAGGAAATGGCGAATCTGACGGAGAACAACCTCATGTTTCAGGCGGGAGTACAGGCCCTGGTGAAGAAACTGGAAGCCCTGAAAACGACGATTATCGAAGGAGGAAAATAAGAGCCATGGATCTGTTCAAGGCAATGGGCATCAGCGCCAGCGGACTCAACGCCCAGAGGGTGGTGATCAACGGGATCTCGATGAATCTGGCCAATGTGCAGACGACGAGGACGGAAGAGGGAGTGCCCTATCAGCGGAGAAGGAGCGTTCTTTCCCAGACTCCCAATGCCCTCGGGTTCTCGGATGTTCTGCTCAACAGGCTCGATGTCGCGGGCCATCTGCGCCGGACCCATCTGGATCATTTCCCCGTTTCAAACTATGCGCCGTGGGAGATCGGCCTTGAAAAAGGGGGAGTGAAAGCGGAGTTGATCGAAGAGGGGGCGGAGTACAAAATGATCCATGACCCGTCCCATCCGGATGCGGATGCGGCAGGATATGTTCTCCTGCCGAACATCAACACCATCGAAGAGATGGTCCATCTCCTGATGGCGGTGAGGAATTACGAGGCGAACGTGACGGCCTTTAACGCGGCCAAGAATATGGCCATGAAGGCCCTGGAGATCGGGCGATAGAAGGATCGCGTCAAGCCCGTCGGGGATCGTGAACGATCGAGAAAAGACTTTTCCGGAGGGAATTCATCATGGATGATCTGAGCATTAAGAACGTGTTGTCCGTACCGATCGGAAAAACCGGAAAGGATCAACCCGTCTCCCAGGACCCTCTCTCCGATTTCAAGAAGGCCCTGAGTCATTCGATCCAGGAGGTGAACGGCCTTCTCAACCAGGCGGATGAGCAGGCCCAGGGAATGGCTCTCGGAAAGACCGATATTCATCAGGCCATGATGACCATGGAGGAAGCCCATGTTTCTCTCCGGATGTTGATCCAGGTGAGAAACAAAATCATTGCCGCCTATGAAGAGATGATGCGGATGCAGGTGTAAGGCTGCTGAAAAACGCCCATCTGCGGCGTTGCCCTCATCCTTCGTCGTTGCGACGTACATCCAAGTACGTCTCACTCCTCAGGATTTCGGGCGCCTTGCATCTGGGCATTTTTGAGCAGCCTTGGAAAACAGTCTTTTTTCAACACACTGCGGAAAAACGCCCGGTAACCCTTTTGAAAAGAACGAATGATGAGCGATGGCCAATATGATCGAACAGTTTAACACCCTATTGAACGGTTTCTCCAAAGGAAAACTTCTTTCCCTGCTGCTGGTTCTCGTCCTTGCCCTGGCCGGATTCGGTTCCCTCATCTTCTGGAACAGTCAGCCGGATTACCAGGTCCTTTTCAGCAACCTGTCACCGGAAGACGCCGCGGAAATGGTCAACAAGCTGAAAGAAAAGAAGGTTCCCCATCAGCTTTCCCAGAGCGGAACGGCCCTTTCCGTCCCGAGGGAGCAGGTCTATGACCTTCGGTTGGCCCTGGCCGCCGAAGGGTTACCGAAGGGCGGAGGAGTCGGGTTCGAGGTCTTTGACCGGACCAATCTGGGGGTTACCGATTTTGTCCAGAAACTGAATTATCAAAGGGCCCTTCAGGGAGAATTGAGCAGAACCATCAAGCAGATCCGGGAGGTCGACCAGGTTCGGGTCCATATCGTCACACCGAAAGAGTCCCTCTTCATCGACGACCAGAAAAAACCTACGGCCTCGGTGTTTATCCGTCCCCGTTCAGGGATTATCCTGGGAAGTTCCCAGGTTGAGGGGATTGTCCATCTGGTGGCCAGCGCCGTGGAAGGTCTGGAGCCCGGAAATGTGACCGTGGTCGATACCTCTGGGAAGATTCTCTCCAAGAGGAGCGACTCGTCTCTGATGGGGCAGTTGACTACCACCCAGCTGGACTATCAGAGAAATGTCGAGGAGAACCTGAGGAAGAAGGTCCAGGGCATGCTGGAGGACGTTCTGGGGCCCAACCGGGCGATTGCCCGTGTTTCGACGGAGATCGATTTCCAGCAGGTGGACATCACCGAAGAACGATACGATCCCAACACGATCCTCCGGAGCGAGCAGAAGAATGCGGAACGTTCCTCGGCAACGACAGGCGCCGTCCTCGGAGAGACGAAAAGAGAGAGTCCGGCGGACGGAAAAACGACGAAACCCGGGGTGAGTCCTGAAAGGAATCCGAGATCGCCCTCTTCTCCGTCGGTGCCTTTGAATGCCAATTCATCAGAGCGGCAGCATGAAATCCGCAATTATGAGATCTCGCGAATCAACAAACACATCAAGAATCCCATCGGGCAGCTGAAGAAAGTTTCGACAGCCGTCATCGTGGATGGTACGTACAAAGAAGGGACCAATACGAACGGGGCGAAGGAAAAACAATTTGCACCTCGCCCCCAGGAAGAGATGAAGAACCTGGAGAACCTGGTGAAAAAAGCCATCGGGTACGACGAGTCACGAGGGGACCAGGTCGAAGTGACGACACTGCCTTTCTACTGGTCAACGCTCGAAGACGAGGGGAAGACGGACCCGAAGACACCCCGGTGGCAGGAATATGTCGGGATGGCCTATAAGCCTGCCGTCAGCCTCTTCCTGGCCTTTCTGTTTCTCTTCTTCGTCCTCCGCCCTCTCATGAAGAAGCGGCTCTTCAGCCCGGGATTGGAAGCGGTTCGTCTTCAGCCCCTTCCTTCCGTCGCGGGGGCGTCTGTGGCCTATCAGGAAATCCCCCAGGAAACCCGCTCCCAGCCGGCCCCGTCCCTGAATGCGAGGGACCAGACCCTGCACCTCATTCAGAAGGACCCGGGCAAGACCGTGGGAATCGTCAAGTCATGGCTTCGTGAGAAGGAGTAAAGATGCCCATCTCCAACGAGAAATTGGCCGGGCCGCAGAAGGCGGCGATCTTTCTCTTCAGCATCGGAGAAGAGCTGGCAGCCAGTATCGTCAAGCAACTGGGGGAAGACGAGATCAAGAAGCTGGGAGGGTCTCTGGCGAAGATCGCCTCCATTACGCCCAAAATGCTGGACACCGTTTTCTCGGAGCACAACGACCTGGTCTCTTCCCGGCTTCCCATGCAGATCGGGCACGACGGAGGGACGGAATTCATCAGGAATGTGGTTTCCAGGGCCATTGAAGGGGAGAAGGGAAAGACGATTATTGAAGAGATTCAGGAAGAAGGGAAATGGAATCTCTTCCAGAAAATCCGCCGGCTGGATCCCAAGACCGTGGCCAGTTTTATCAAGAACGAACATCCCCAGACCATCGCCATTATCTTGACCCATCTCGACTCCGACCAGACGGCGGGAATCATGGAGGAACTGCCGGAGGCCCTCCAGGCGGAGGTCATCTATCGGATCGCCGAGCTGGAAAACATCCCTCCCGGGATCGTGGAGGAGATCGATCAGGCCCTTGAAGAGGAGATTTCCATGATCAAGAGCTTCGAGGGACAGAAGCAGGGAGGCGTCCGGCTGGTGGCGGAGATCCTGAATCAGATGGATAGCAGTATGGAGAGCGCCATCCTAAAGGGTCTCGAAGAGAAGAGGCAGAATCTGGCGGAAGAGATTCGGAAGCTCATGTTCGTCTTTGAAGACCTGGTCCAGGTGGATGACAAGAGCATCATGGCCATCCTGAAGGAGGTCAATAACGAATCGCTGATGGCCGCGATGAAGACGGCCTCGGAGGAACTTAGGGGAAAGGTCCTGAAGAATATGTCGGAGAGGGCGGCCCAGATGATGAAGGAAGACCTCGAAGTCATGGGGCCGATGCGTCTCAAGGATGTGGAGGCGGCCCAGCAGGTGATTCTGAAGATCGCGAAGAAACTGGAGAACGAAGGAAAGATCGTTCTGGCAAGCAAAGGGAAGGAGGACGTTTTTGTCTAAGGTTTTCATTCCCTCCGTCTCCTCTTCCCTGCCCAAGGCGGGATCGCCTTCTTTCGAGGTGGCATGGCCTCAACTGAAGACGAGGGAGTACCTTCCATCCGTTCAGGGATACCTCAAGGAGGTCGAAGAAAAGGTCCTGAAACAGACGAAGGAAAGAGCGCTCTTCATTGAAAAAGAAGCCTATGAAAAGGGATTTACCCAAGGCGAAAAAGACGGCCTGGAACTGGGTAAAAAACGGATGGAGAAGATGATCTCGCAATGCCATCATCTGCTGCAGGAGATCGCCCATCAGCGGGAGGAGCTTTTCAGGACCTATGAGAAGGAGATGGTGCAACTGGTCCTGAGCGTCAGCAGGAAGGTGATTCACCGTGAGGTGATGCTCCAGGACGAGATTATTTCCGAAGTTCTGCAGGAGGCCTTTCGGCAGGTGGTAGATTCGAGAAAGGTGGTCGTCCACGTCAATCCCATCGATTACCAGACCCTCGTCACCCATCCGGACCGGTTCCCCATGGCTCAAAGAAACAGGGACGACATTCAATTCATTGAGGATCGGAGCATCGAGAAAGGGGGCTGTCTCTTGGAGACCTCTTTCGGAGAGATCGAGGCCACGCTCGAGGGCCGATTGAACGAGATCGCCTCCTCCGTCTGGGAACAGTGGGAGCGATCCGTGCAGCCCTACAACGGGGTAGACCGATGACCCTTTCTTCCGCTTCCAACTGGGCGTCCTATCAGGAGGCGGTCGACCGGACCAGAACCATCCGGCGTTACGGACGGGTGGCCCGGGTCGTGGGTCTTGTCGTGGAGGGGCAGGGACCCTGCTCGCCCATCGGAGACCTCTGTCACATCCGGAAGAGGGAGGGAGGAGAGAAGATCCCGGCGGAAATCGTCGGATTTCGGGAAAACCAGATCCTGCTCATGCCCCTCGGGAACACGCTGGGTATCGAGCCGGGAGCGCAGATCGTTCCCGCGGGATGTCCTGCCCAGGTGGGGGTGGGAAGGGCCCTGCTTGGGCGAGTCGTGGATGCCCTGGGAGATCCGATCGACCACAAAGGCGATTTTCTATGCGAACAGAAATATCCCCTGTACGCCGATCCCCCGGATCCCTTGTTCCGGCAGAGGATTTCGGAAAGCGTGGATGTCGGCGTCAGGGCGATCAACGCGCTCCTGACCATCGGCAAAGGACAGAGGATGGCGATCTTTTCCGGCTCGGGGGTGGGAAAGAGCACCCTCCTCGGCATGATGGCCCGGTACACCTCCGCCCAGGTGAATGTGGTGGCGTTGATCGGGGAACGGGGAAGAGAGGTCAGGGAATTCATAGAGAGGGATCTCGGCGAGGAAGGAATGAAGAGGTCGGTCGTCGTGGTGGCGACTTCGGACCAGCCTCCGCTGCTTCGGATGCGGGGCGCCTATCTGGCCACGGCGATTGCCGAATACTTCAGGGACCAGGGACAGGATGTTCTTCTGATGATGGATTCCATTACCCGGTTTGCCATGGCCCACCGGGAAGTGGGTCTGGCCATCGGGGAGCCCCCGGCATCGAAAGGTTATACCCCCAGCGTCTTCGCGCAGATGCCCAAGCTTCTTGAACGGGCGGGGATGACCGCCGGCCGCGGAAGCATTACCGGCATCTACACGGTTCTGGTGGAAGGGGACGACGTGAACGATCCGATCCCCGACGCCGTCCGCTCGATCGTGGACGGCCATATCGTTCTTTCCCGGGACCTGGCAAGTCAGAATCACTACCCTGCGATCGATGTGCTGTCCAGTATCAGCCGTGTCATGAGCGATATCGCGGCGCCGGACCATATGACGACCCGGAGCCGCCTGGTTTCGGTGGCGGCAACCTACAGGCGGGCGGAGGACCTGATCAACATCGGGGCCTATGTCAAGGGGAGCAATCCCCACATTGATGAGGCCGTGGTCAAGATGCCGGAGGTGAACCGGTTTCTCTGCCAGAAGGTGCAGGAGAATGTGAGCTTTGATCATTCGGTCCGGCAGATGAAAGCCATCTTCCCGTCCTGACCCGCCATTCCTAACCCCACGAACAAGAGAGGATCGGGTTGACCGATCATGGGATTTATCTTTCGATTTCAGAGCCTCCTTGACTGGAAAAGGAACCTGGAGGAGCTTTCCCAGCTGAAACTGGCTGAGAAAGCCGAACATCTGCGGGTCCAGGAGGAAGCGATCCGGCAACTTACCGAGCGGAGACTCCGGGAGGAGGCGGACCTGCAGAAGAAGACGGCCCGAGGGATCGCGGTCCGGGAATTCCAGATGGTCAAGCAATTCGAAGAAGACAGCTATCAGGAACTCCTCAGGATGGAAGGAAAGAAGCAGGAGATCCTGAAAGAGATGGAAGAAGAAAGGGACCGTCTGGTGGGCCGGATGCGGGAACGAAAGACCATGGAGAAACTGAAGGAAAGAAGCCTGAAGGCCTTCACGCGACAGATGGACAAACTGGAGCAGAAGACGGTCGACGAGCTCTTCCTTGCCCGATACAATCGGAAGACATCATAGGAAAGGGAAGAATCTCCGCTTCCGCTCGTTGAGAGAGGGGCACAAACCTCCCTCTCGGATTAGAGGGGATCGCGTTTCACCCCCGCTTAGAATAAGAGGGGGTAGGGGGGAGTTATCTTCTTGGGACCTCCCTAAATGAAAATCCGCTGCCGTCACTACCGGTCCGGTCCCCTCCCGGGACTCTCCGGATTGTTTCCGGCCTCAGCCTGCCGCAAATCAAGATATGTCACTTGGAGAAGCAAGTCTCCGCCCCCGGCCCAGTGGAAAATGGTTCAGCCATGAGTGCCTACGTATAGCACCTACAAGTCCTTATTTTGGGACAACGCCAAGATGTCACGATTTTCATTGGAAAGAGAGTAATGGAAGCAAACGGGCGCTATATGGGGCAGTTCTAATAGGAAGTTGCCTGCCTCTTCTGTCCCTCGGTAAACAGATCGGTATTTCATGAGAATAGCGGCCGCAGGGCGGGGGTAAACGCGTGAAAAATAGAGGTTGAATAATTACCCTTTAAGGGTTATAGTGACATATGGAGAAACGTCGCCCCCATTATGACCTCAAGGCGATTCAGGGTCAAATGAATTCTATGGAGACGATGAATTTGACCATGACAGCCGGCACGGCATTAAAGCTGCCGGGATGTCCCTGGCTGACGCCCTGGTGGCAATTAAAACGCCTTTCTCCAGGGAACTTTTACAAGTCCATGACAGTCCATGCTGACAGCCGGGTATGGCAGGATGTATACCATGCTGAATGGAAGGGGAGAGCCTTATACATCAAGTTTCAACAACACGAGGAATACTTCGTCGTATCGTTCAAGGAGCGATAATCAATGAGCAAGCAATGGAATGGGAAAAAAATGCCCTGCCTGTTTTCAGGGGATATTAGAACAGCGGACGAAACAGGCACAGTTTGAATACCGTGCCCGTGCGTTGAAATACGCCCAGTAAGGCGCGTGGTGCAGTACTTGTGGCGAGGGCATCGTTACCGGGTAAGAAGCGGCGGCCTACGAATCGTTGTTTGACGATTTTATGGCCCGTGTGGACAAGCAAGAAGCTCTTGAACTTGCTCGTATTAAAAAGGCTCGGGTTGACCCAGAAGGAAGCGGCAATGATAGCCGGTGGAGGCCACAACGCCTTTTCCCGCTACGAGAGAGGCGAGGCCAAACCTGTTGCCGCTGTGGTTAACCTCTTCCGATTACTGAACCAGCATCCTGAATTACTGAAGGAATTAAAGAAGCTCAAAGCGGCTTGAGCCGGATCGCAAACTGGGTGAATACATCGGAAATCGTGAAAGTGTCATTCAATATTTCCACTTCAATGGGGAATGCTTATGGAAAATCCCTAGCTACATTCAGGAAGGAATCGAGGATGTTTCAATTGTTAGCCTATGGTCTTTATTCCATTGAAAGCGAGCTCGACGTACTTGCCCTCGGACGAACCACCAGGGAAATGTGACGATACTCCCTGATGGACTTTTCTTTTTGTAATTTTTCCCCTTGCTTTTTGTATGGCCTTCTTCATAGATCTTTCGCTCTCCTTTACAACCGAAGTACGGACTGTGCTGTTGCCTCCGAATCGGGTAATCCCTCC
Organism: uncultured delta proteobacterium; assembly: GCA_963731045.1. GTDB lineage: Bacteria > Desulfobacterota > BSN033 > BSN033 > UBA1163 > CAVSVC01. Next base: position 57,184 of record CAVSVC010000050.1, read on the forward strand.
ATCTTTATAAGGCCCGACAAGTTCCCATTTGATCCTCGGTCGGGAAGCTCCACATCCAAGGTCCGGACGTGTTGAGTCTTTCGAGTTTTAGGTGAATACGGATTCGTAGCACTTTTTGCCGACTCATGGGGTCGCTCAGGGCTAGATTGCACCTCCTCGAACGGGACTTCTGTGTTATCGTGGTTTAACCTTGCCTTCTTCGGGTCCCTTTCATTGCTTCTGTTTGTTTACCCTAATTCCTTTAGGTTTAATCGCTTAGACTCTCTCGTTTCTGTCAACGAAAAAATGCTGAAAGAACTAATCCCACAGTTATCGGAAATCTTCCTTTCAGCGGTGCACATGGGGCCCCTGGGCTGGGCCGAGCACCCGGAGCGTTTCAGTGGCGGACCCTCTCCACAAAAAAGCATCATGTTCCAATGGGCTATAAGTCTGTTTTTAGCACGATCCCCTTGTTCCCTTTCCTGTCAATCCATCCACCGTCTGGAACGCGAGGAAGGATCGGACCGACTCGGGAACATCCGGTCTCAATGGCTTCGCACGTCACTGAGGGATTACTTAAAGAATGGGAAAACCCACATGCTTGCTTATAGAGGTGTTTGACGTCACGGTTGATTGAGACCGTAGCGCCGTGTTATGTTGAAGCTTACGAAAACGGGTTGACCGATTTGCAGGAGGTTACGAGGATGGAGAAGAATCTTTTTTCTGAATTCGATCTGTCGGGAAAGGTGGCCCTGGTGACGGGCGGGGCAAGAGGACTGGGCCGGGAATATGCCCTGACTCTGGCGAAATACGGGGCCGACATCGTTGTGTGCGACATTCTTCCCGAGGTAGAGAACGTCAAACCGGAGATCGAGCGGCTGGGCCGGCGGGCTATGACCCGACGGACGGATATCTGCAAGATTCCTGAAATCTATGCCACGGTCGAAGAAGCCGTGAAGGTTTTCGGCCACATCGATATTCTGATCAACAATGCAGGGATCAATATTCCACAATGGGCGGTGGATGTCACGGAGGAGGCCTGGGACCATGTGATCGACCTCAACCTGAAAGGGCTCTTCTTCTGCTGCCAGGCCGTTGGAAAGGTGATGATCCGGCAGAAGAAAGGAAAGATCATCAACGTCTCTTCGACGATGGGCAGTGTCGGCATGACCCGGCGGGCAGCCTATTCATCGAGCAAGGCAGGGGTAAATCTTCTGACCAAGGTGCTGGCGATCGAGTGGGCCCCCCATCAGATCAACGTGAACGCCATTGCGCCCACATTCGTTGAGACGCCTTTGACCAAGCCCATGTTCGAGGAGTCGGGTTTCCGGGATTTCGTCCTGGGGAACATTCCCATGGGTCGAATTCTGAAACCGAAGGACATCTTCGGGGCGATCATCTATCTGGCTTCAGAGGCCTCCGATATGGTTACGGGCCATGTGCTTCTTATCGACGGAGGCTGGACATGCCAGTAAAGGGATCAATGATCAATAATCAAGGAATCAGGGAGCAATAACGAATGACCTGATCACTCGGCCCGACTGATCTCTTCAAAGGTCCCGGGTCAAATTGTCCAGGCCGAGATCCGCGAGGGTCTGGCGATCCGGCTTACCTGTCTCAGCGTTCCATCCCATGGCCTGAAAATACCCCTTCTTCAAAGCCTCGAAGTCAATCCTCACTCCGGCAGCGGGGCCGGCGGGCTGCGGCGTCATGAGTCTCTGGGGAAGCTTGAATTCCTCAGGCTTGAGTCCTTCGCGGGCATTGAAGGCCTGTCTCAGGGTCAGAATTCTTTTGCCGGTCTTCAACCCTTCCTCCCAGCCGAAATCCCAGCCTGTCACAGGGGCGATCAGTTCCGCTACCGGCAGGGCGAAGTGGATGGCATACAGCGCGCACAGACCGCTTGAACTGAGCAGCTGATAGTATTCCTCCCCTTTTGCATACATGGGTCCCTTTCGATCATAGTCTCCATAGACGGACAATGCAGGTTGCTGAAGCGACGGGTCCGCTCCAAGGGGCAGCCCCTTCTCGAGCAGGTCCGCACCCTGAGGGCCCGATGTGGCAGGCCGGCTGGGCATCGGCCAGGTAGTGGTTTCCGAGGCAGGGGGAAAGACGCGGGTCATGAAAAGGCAATCCTCTTCCGCCGACGTGGATCGCAAATCGTTCAGCCCCGCTGCCGATCCGCTCGGCAGCGTTTTTTACGCCATCGGCGAGCACCGCTCCGAATCCCTCGCGTCTGGCGATCTTCTCGGTCAGGGCCACGACGGCGTCGCCGTTGCCCCATGTCAGGTCGATCCCGTCCGTGTCCCCGAGCTTACCAGGCCGTTCTCAAAGCATTCCATGGCAAATGCAATCGCTCCCCCCACGGCGATTGTATCCATCCCGTAGAGGTTGCATATTTCATTGGCCTTGATCACGGATTCGAGGTTGTCGTTCAGGCAGAGGGTGCCCAGGGCTGCCAGGGTCTCATACTCGGGCCGGTGGATTTCGCTTCTCGTCGCAAAAGGGCCTTCCTTGACCTGGATGAGGGCGCCGCACCGGATGGTAGCAGGCATGGCAGCCATAAGCGGCAAGTTTGTAGCGATCCATCTTTGAACTGTTCAGATTCTCACAGGTCGGCATGGAATCGAGGCCGGTGGAATTCCAGTTCCGGGTCGGGCAGTCACCAATCGAGACCAGGAAACTCGTGCCGCCGCCTGTTCCGGCGGCGGCAAGGCCTTTGTGAAAGCCGCTCGTCTGGAGGTCCTGGAGGAACTGTCTTCCGTACCGAGTTCAGCCTCTCCGGGTCGGCGATGGGGATCTCATTTCTTGTCTCGCGCACGACTGCTACGGCCTTCAGGCGTTTGGAGCCCATGACCGCTCCGACACCGGCTCGGGCGGCGATCCTTCCTCTTTCATTGACGATGCCCGCCATGAGGGAACAGGATTCCCCGGCGGGACCGATACAGGCGATCCGTGCTTGAGACTTGCCCAGCTCCTGCTGAAGCATCTCTTCCGTCTCATCGGTGTCTTTGCCCCAGAGATGGGAAGCGTCCTTTCAGCTCGGCCTTCCCCGCGGACAGGACGAGATAGACCGGCTGCTTTGAAATGCCCGTGAAGAAGACGGCATCGTAGCCGGCCCACTTTAGCGTCGGCCCCCAGAAACCGCCGGAGTTCGAGTCTGCCCAGCCTCCGGTCACGGGAGATTTGGTTACGACCGTAAACCTTCCGCTGCCGGGCACGGTGGTTGCCGTGAGCGGGCCGGTAACAAAGCCCAGGACATTCTCCGGTCCCAGCGGATCGACCTTCGGCTTCAGCCGCTCGTAGAGAATCCTCACCCCCTAGTCCGGTTCCACCGATGAAATCACGATAGAGGTCCTCTGCCGGGACTTCATCCTTCATCGTTCCGGATGTCAGATCAACCATCAGTATCTTTCCTGCATATCCCTTTGGCATGACGGTCATCTCCTCCTTCGCTTATTTTTGCAGTTTGCTGAAACCAGTTGTTTTTCTAAGGTTGCTCAAAAATGGCCAGATGCAAGGCGCCCGAATCGTGAGGATGAGGCGTACCTGAGTGTACGCCGCATGACGAAAGATGAGGGCACGCCGCAGGTGGCCGTTTCCGCACGTCAGATTACCTTTTCGATGCAGACTTCTACAACCGCGGGTTTTCCCAGGCCCATGGCCCACCGGAGGAGCCTGCCCCAGCTGCTCGGGGCGCTCCACCTTCTGGCCGTGAACTCCCATCCCTTGAGCCAATTGCAGAAAATCGATTCGCGGGTTGTCCACTTCCGTGCCCAGATATCTGCCCCGGGTCTTTTCGCCCATCGAAGGGTCTTCATCAGTTTCACCTGGCAGTAACCTGCGTTGGCACAGACCACGAAGGTCACCGGAATCTGATAGTGGGCCGCAGTCCAGAGGCTCTGAATGGACCACATCGCACTCCCGTCTCCGACGACCGCTACGACCGGCCGGTCCGGAGCGGCCAACTTGGCGCCAAGAGCCCCCGGCATGCCCCAGCCGATACTCCCGTCGCGGACGCGCTGATAGCTTCGTGGTTCTTTAAAATCGATGCTTCGGCGAAGGATGGATGAACAGGACCAGCAATCATCGATCACGAGGGTTCCGGGTTTCAGCGCATCGCTTACCTCCTGCATCAACCTCGACACGGCAATCGGAACGTTGTCTTTTTCCTTCCGGGCCTTTGCAAGGAAGGCCTCCGTCATCTTTTCCTTTTCCCCGGCGATCTTGCTTCCCCCTGGCCTTCGCAGCCTCTCGGGCCTGGGCGGATAGGTCCTTCCGGAGCCCTCGTTCAATTCAGTGAGAGATTGCCTGATATCGCCCTCGATGCCGGCGGCGGCCGGAAAGTTCTTCCCGATTTCCCAGGAATCATTATCGATCTGAATGAGTTTTGTCCGGCTTGTCAGGAACGGCTCCGGAAAGAAGAGAGGCTGCCTGAAGAGCGGCGCGCCAATGGCTACCAGCACATCCACCCCTTTCAGCATCTCCCGGGTTTGAAGGCTGGTCAGGTTCAGATCTCCCAGGTACAGAGGATGGTTTATGGAAAACTGACGTCGCACATCCAGGGGTCAAATACAGGGGCCCCGAGGAGTTCGGCCAATTCCACGGCTTCGGCTACGGCATCGCCCTGGGCGACTCCGATCTCCACGATGATGGCAGGGGATTTTGCCGTTACCAGAAGGTCCATCGCTTTGCGAATGGCCTCCGGGTCAGGCCGCAGCCGGGAGAAGGCCTGTCCCCGGGGAACATAGTCAAAATCCAGTTCCTGTTCAAGCACGTTATGGGGGAGCGAAATATAGACCGGACCTGCAGGGGGATGGGCTGCCACGTTCAGGCCGCGCTGTATGGCAACAGGGATATCGGCGGACGGAGACTTCCGCGCTCCATTTGGTCACTTCGGTTGCCATCCCGACCAGGTTTCCAGTCAGGGCGGGTTCCCGCAACAACAGCCGGGAGAATCTGCTGGCCTCCGATGATCAGGAGAGGCACGCGATTGAGGCGGGCATTGAAGAGCATGGGCATGGCGGGTGGGCCAATCCGGCGGCCGTATGGAGATTCACCACACCCGCTTTCCCCGAGGTCCGGGCATAGCCTTCTGCCATGCCCATGATGACCACTTCATGAAGTCCCAGAAGGTCCTGATTTCAGGATGATCCTCCAGCAGATCCATAAACCGCGCCTCTGTGGCGCCGGGGATACCGAAGAGATAACTCCTACTCCCTCATGGCCAACAGTTCCATCAGGGCTTTCCCGCCCGTCATCATCGTCATGCCTCAATCTCCTTTCCTTCCTTGATTCGGCTGAGCCGCCCGATTCCATATGACGTCTGTGTTGACTGATCTCTTGCATAAATCCAAGTCTAAGTCAAGCTTGGTTCTTCCCTTGAAGTCTCTGAATTATTCCAATGGTTCTAAAGAAAGATTGGATGACTCATTGAGAGGAAAACTCCAGGGGGATAGAAAAAAATGGGAGCGAATCTTCAGAAAGCGGCCGCAAGCTGGGCGCCCAAAATAAAAAGAGGTCCTTCCGGCTTTTCAGTGGGTCCTGTCTTTATCCCTCCCCTTTAGAGACTGTGTTGTAAGTCCGTTCATGGTTCGACAGGCTCACCACGAACGGATCAGGAACCAATGAGAACCAACTACTTAGCCGTTCGCCCTGAGCTTGTCGAAGGGCGAGAGGTGATTTACGACACAGTCTCTTAGGAAGGGGAGGTTAGGAGGGGTTACTTGTTTCGCAGGAGTGATCAGAGGGCATACTCCGTCTATGTCTGATTGCACCTCAATTCCCGGTCCAGTTTCTTTAATGTCGGATCATTCCCTCATCCCCTCATTCCCTGCTTCCCTAAGCTGGAGCCAACCCTTTCTTGTGCTTGTGCGCGGCGTATTCTCTGAGAATCAGCATGACGGCAATACAGGCGCCGCCGATGTTGATATAGTGGGCCCAAGTTAGGCGCCTACCGGGATCATCAGGGCCAGCCCGGCGACGGCGCAGATCAAGCGGTAGGACATTCCAACGTTCCGCGTCGTGAATCCGATCACGGACGCGGACACAAACCAGATACCGGCGACGGCCGTTGCCACGTCAATGATGATGTAAACGAGGCTTCCCCGGAGGAGGAGGGTTCCCGAGAAGACGAAGAGGAACGGAATGACGAAGGCCATCCAGCCGAACCGCATCGCCGCATAGCCGGTGCGCATCGGATCCGTCCCACCCAGGGCAGCCGCCGCAAAGGCGGCAACCGCCACCGGCGGGGTGATCGCCGACAGCATTCCGAATAAAGGAGAAAGAGGTGAGCGGCCTATGGGATCGATCTTCATCTGGATGAGTGCAGGCGCCACCAGCGTGGCCACAAGGATATAGACTGCGCCGGTGGGCATCCCCATGCCGAGGATGATACAGACGGCAGCGGCAAGGAGGAGCAGAAGGATGAGACTCCCGCCGGCAGCGTGAATCAGAGAGATCGTTAAACCGAAGCCGAGCCCGGAGATGTTGAGAACGCCGATGACAATCCCGGCAGCCCCACCGATCATGAAGATCTGAAGGACGCTGGATCCGGCTCCCCTCAGAACGTCGATGATTCCTTTCATGGGAAGCCGCTTTCCTTCATACCCGATGATCATCGCAAGCACAACGATGATCACTGCAGCATAGAGGGCGCATGCCTCGGGGGTAATTCAGCCAGAAGATCCCCACGACGATGACGGCGAAGGGCACCGAAAAGAACCAGCCGTTCTTCAGGACCGGCAAAGTGGCCGGGATCTTTTCCTTGGCAACCCGTGCGAGTCCCAAACGGCCGGCTTCTAGGTCGGCCTCGATGTACAAAGTGCCATAATAGAGCAGGGATGGAACGACGGCCGCAATGCAGACGTCGGCGTATGGGATCTGCAGGAACTCGGCCATCAGAAAGGCGGCAACCCCCATCACCGGCGGCATCAGCTGACCACCCGTCGATGCGACCGCTTCGATCGCCGCGGCGACGTGGGGGCGGTAGCCCGACTGTTTCATCAGAGGGATCGTTATGATACCGTCTGCAACGACGTTTGCCACGGCACTCCCCGAGATCGTTCCGAAAAGGGCCGAAGAGACGACGGAAATCTTGGCGGGCCCGCCGCGATACTTTCCCATGGCGACCATGGCGAAGTCCGTGAAAAACGCTACCCACCCGTCTGGGAGAGCGCCTCACCGAAGATCATGAAGGAGACGACGATCGTGGCGATCGTCTTGAGCGGCATTCCGAGCATTGCCGTCGAATCCCAGGTGAGGTA
>CAVSVC010000051.1:0-19333 GCA_963731045.1 uncultured delta proteobacterium
GGCCGCGCGGCTGTCACCCCCGGAGTTCTCATAGACGATCAGGTTCCGCATAAACAAGTCCAGTTTTGTTTCCATCTCTTTCTGATCGACCCTTCCCTCCTTCATGAACCCTGCTGTGTAGAGAATCGTGCCGGCGGAAACCCTCTTTTTTCTCCTCTTTCCCGTCCCCGGGATAGGTCGCGGCGATGATGGTCATCTTATTCTCGGTGTAAGCGGAGCGGTTGAAAGGAAACCTGCCCTTGACCATATCCTCCCAGCTACTCTGATATTCGTCGCCCAGTTCTTTTCGGGGGTTTCATCCTTCTCGAAACAGTGTACCCGACTTGATTGTATTTCTCTTCGTTGGCCACAATCCGGGTAACGTCCCAGACCGTCTTTCCCTGCTCCTGGAAAAAACCGAAATCCAGTCTCAGGTCGCTGTCATCGGAAATTCCCATAAAATCAGGACCATAGGAGAGAGACAGCCTTTTCGAGGTATAATGGAAGGCTTCACCCTTCTTGATTTGAATGTCTATATTTGCCAGCTGAGGAGGCAGAAGGTCTCCCTGTTCAGGAATTCCTGCCAGTCCTTGAGTGTGCCATAGTAGGAGACATAGACAAAATCCGAAAGCACTTTCATGTCGGGAATGTGTTCCTGGTCGACGCTTCCGGTCTCTCCTGTCCCCATCATGACAACGTAGCCGCCGGGAACCGGAAGGGAGAAGGTCGCAACCTTTCGATCGTTATATTCGGCAAGCCAGGTACGGACGATCCAGATCCTCCCGTAAGAATCCGTGAACCGGTAGTCCTCAAAGGCACTGCCCATCGAAGTAACCTTGATATTCTCCATGCCCACTTTCCGATAACGGCCCCCCCCTTTGAGGATCAAATCCATAAAAAGCTTGGAGTCGCCATAAAGCTTTTCCAGAGAGATGTCGTCCGGTTTACGGAGATACATGAAGGCCATGTTTCCCAGAGCGCCGTATGAGAGACGCCCGTTCTTTCCCAGGTCGGCGTCTCTGGTCTCCCTGGAATAATAGGCGTCCCAGTGACCGTCCTTTCCCTTCATGATGAGGTGGGGAAAAACGGCGTCATAGCTCTTGTGGAACAGGCGCGTCGAGCCCGGGCCGCGGGGAAAGATGGCGTCCCGATTCTCCGAAAGCAGATCTTTGAGAAGTTTGTCAAAAAACTGAGCCATGATGCCGTTGACTTCGCTGTTGAGTTCCTCATATGTCCTGGGCAGTTTGATCTCTTTTTTCAGCGTATCTATCTTGGTCATCTCCATGTTGCCCAGAGTATAGCGCCCTCTCATTTGAAGAAGCGCCGCATTTCCGCCGGCTTGAATCACTTCGGCGATGGGGATAGCGTAATTGAGGTTTTCGCTGGGGGACTTTCTCAGGACGATGCCGATGACGCTTCCACTCTGATCGAGGAGAGGGCCTCCGCTGTTACCGGGAGAGGCGGCTGCCGAGAATCGAATCCACTTCCACTCCCCGGCCTCTTCTTCCGGGGTGTCAGAAGTGTAAAGGCCGTCCCGGATCACGATTCCTTCCCCGAGGGCATTGCCCACGGCGTAGACTTTCTGGTTGAGCAAGGGAGATTTGTTCACCGGTAGGTACTTTTTGGCCCCCGTGTTACGGAGGGAGAAGACGACAAAATCCCGGTTTTTCGAATACTTGAGGATCTTTTCGATGGAGTGGACCTTCCCCTCTCTGTCCCTGAGAAAAACCTCCTTGTACTGGCTTCCGCTCCCCAGTTTCATGACGTGCTCTGCCGATACAAATTCCGTGGGGCTGATGGCAAACGCGGTCCCGACAGAATAGTACTTGTCCATCCTCACAGAATACGGCAGAAGTTCCAGGGGCAGGGGTTTTTCGTACTCGAGCGAGTCCTTCGACGGCTTCGGCACCACGACCTCATAGACCGCATGGCTGATTGTCTCCATGACCCGGGGAGTCAGGGATGTGTCCTTCGAGGACGTCCCGGACATCCCTGCACAGGCGGTCAAATAAAAAGAAAGCACACCCAGTACAGCAATCCTTGTAATCTTGAATGTCCCCATTCCCTTCGTCTCCTTTGTGATCAAATCCTGCTGATGGCTTTTTTCCGTTGCTGACAACCATTGCATCTTAACACGACTGTTTCTTCAATAACAATTCCTTGTTCAGGGAAACGCGGGCAGTTCTGAAGACAATGGCTTGGATAGTGTAAATGGAATGCTGGAAAACTCCTGCGGAAGGAAACTCGTTGAACGTTTCCCGATTATTGTCTCAATGGATTGGAAGCCGCAACCTTCAGATTGCCTTGGTCTCGGCGGCCATTTTTCGCAGGCTAAAGCCTGCGGCTGAAGGCACCTAACGTTGCCACGGTATTTTTGAATCAGCCTGCTAAAATAGAGCCATTTTTTTTTGAAGCCTGAATCGGGCTCAGGCTTCAAAAAAAAGCTTGACCCTGATGAAACCACCTCAGGCATCCGCTCTGGGTTCCTCAGCGTATTCCACTCCTTCGGCCTCTTTTCCCTTACAGAGGATCCCTTTGGCTTTCTGGTAGGCCTCACAAACCTGACGGTCAGCCTGCCTCTTCAGTTCCTCAGCCTGCCGAACCGCATCAACAAGCACACCCTTAGCCCTGGTCTCGGTTTCCGTATAGACCCTCTTTGCTTCCCCGAATACCTCTTCGCCTTTGTGGCTCAAATCGGATCTCAGCTCTTTTCCTGATTTGGGGGCAAAGAGAATCCCTGCCAGAGCGCCTGCCAATCCGCCGATCAGCGCACCACCCATAAAGTAACTGTAATTTTCTCTGTTGGTCTTCATCGTAGGCCTCCTTTCTGAGGTTTATCACTGGCACATCCTACAGATTAAAGATAGTTACCCTCTTATTGCCCTGTCAAGGAAGAATCGGTCATCAGTAACCAGTAACCAGTGCTCAGTGATCAGTGACCAGTTATCAGTCAACAGTTAGCCAAATAGAGGCAGAAAGCAGAAGCCTGTTTGAGCCGTCAAAGAGGGAGGATGATCACCGTTTCAATTCCCGGATCTTTTCCAGGGTATCTCTGTAGGTATGTTCTTTGGAAGGATTGAGCTCGATCGCTTTGAGGACCAGGGTCTCCGCCTCATCAAGATTCACTTTTCTTGTGTAATAAAGCCATGCAAGGTTATTGTGGGTATCACTGTTTCGAGGGTCTTTTCTCATCGCCTTTCTGTAATATCCTTCAGCCTTCTCCCACTCCTGCTTCTGGAAATAAACGTTCCCGAGGTAAAGAAGGGCGAGAGGAAGCTTTTTCGCAGCCAGTTCATACTCCTTAACAGCAGGGGTGAACTCGCCCTTATTTTCGTAGGCCACACCGAGGTTCAGATGCTCCTCCGGAGTGAGGGGGTCTTTCAGGATGACGATACGGGGGAATGCGCACCCGGAGATCCACGCCGCAACCGACACCGCGAGGAGGAGGCGCCATTTAACCGATTTTTCCCTTGGATCACGCATTGATCGCTCTTTTTGTCTATGCGGTTGTCCGCTCTTCGGTTCCGTCACCTTCAACTTTGACCCTTCAGTTTTGAGTTTTAAGTTTCCAACCTTGAGCTTTGAGCTTTCAGCCTTGTTTGCGCTATTTCGTTACCAGGAGTGTCCAGTACCGGGTCCTCTCCCATGATTTCAAGAAGCTGTGCAGAGGGATGCGTATCTCCTTATCTCTTCCGGAATGGGCGATGATTTCAGTATCAGTGTAACCCAGAACGATCATGAAGTGATTCCTCTGATAAACCCAGAAACCGTAGTCAACCATGACGATCAGCGGATATCCGGAATCGATTCTCCGTCTCAAATCCTCGACACCGCCGCGGTATTGGCTCGCCTTGAGCCCCCTCTTTTCGACGTAAAGCAGAAGATCGACGTTCAATGTGCCCTTCGCGGACCGGCTGTAAATCTCCGCTGCAATCTCTTCGGGGGAAACGGAGACACCCCAGTAGTTTAAGACCCCTGCAAGGGATGCCGGGCCGCACTGAAACATCTCCTGGGGATGAAATGGGACGTTTTGGATGCTGCGGGCCGTCCCGGATTCCTTGATGAAGGAAATCCCGGCGCACGAGAAAAGAAGGGCAAGAAACAAAAGAAAGAAATAAGGGCGCTTCTTCGATCCTGCGCCCCTGTTCATCATCTTCGTGTGCAAGCGACTGGACCTGTGCAATCCGAGAAGGACTTCCTCTCACTCCATGTAAATCGGGCGAGAGACCGGACTGACCTCATTTGGTTACCACCACCCTGTGTCCTGTCAGATAGATGACCAGAACGACAATGGCGGCAATCAGCACGAGAGCAACGACAATTCCAAAGCCGTCGCCCCCCACCTTCAGATCATCGAGCTGCAGTGCCAATTGATGAATCTGATGATCACTGAGCTGTCCGAGCCTCTTCTGGATCTCCTCAGCTGTGAATCCGAGAGACCGAAGTCTTTCACTGATCATCTTCGTCTCAAGGACACCCTGGATCTTCTGAAGTTCAGCCCCCCTGTCAATCGGAGAAAGGCTCAGCCCTTCCGACGGAGAAAATCCGGCATAGACCCTCGGGGTGATTCCGATGACGAACATCGCCAGAACGAGATACCATGAAAGACACTTAACATAGGGTTTTCTCATCGCCTCAACCTCCTTTCGTTTTCTTAGGTACGATGATACGCAAAAGCCTTCCGGGTGTCAAGGAGAGATTCAAGGAGGATTCGATTCATCCCCCGGCCTTATTTGAAGATCTCTCCGAAGAAAGTCTTCATGGCTTCCCAGGACCGTTTGTCCGCTTTTTCATTGTAGGCGGCGCCTTTCGAGGGATCGTTCCCCGCTTCCGGATTGGTAAAACTATGGACTGCGCCACCGTAGGTTACCAGTTGCCAGTCGACCCCCGCCTTTCTCATTTCGTCTTCAAATTTGATGACCTGCTCTACAGGAACAAACGGATCGTCTCCGCCATGAAGCGCCAGTACCTTTCCCTTGATGTTCTTCGCATCCGAGGGATTGGGATTATCCAGGCCGCCGTGAAAGCTTACCACCCCTGCCAGATCGGCGCCGCTTCGAGCCATCTCAAGAACCGTCGTCCCCCCGAAACAGTAGCCGATCGCGGCGTTCCGCCTGGAATCCACAAGCGGATGCTTTTTCAAGACCTCCAACGCGGCGTTTGCACGGGCCCGCATGAGCTGGCGGTTCGACCTGTAGATATCTGCCAAAGCGGCCGCCTCTTTGGCATCCCTGGCCCGAACCCCCTTCCCGTACATGTCGATCGCAAAAGCAACGTAACCCATTTGGGCCAGCCGTTCCGCCCTCATTCTGACATACGGATTATGCCCCATCCATTCGTGGACAACGATCACTCCGGGCCTCTTCCCCTGGATCGAATCATCGTAGGCCATGTAGCCTTCAAGAAGAACGTCTCCGTGTTTGTATTCGACGACTTCCGTCTTCAGCCCAGCATGGGAGTGACCGGGAATGAGGAATACCAGAGCCATGAAGACCGCCAGAAACGGGACCATAAAACCGCCTCCTTCCTTCTTTCAAACTTTGGCAGACACAGGACCTTACCTTAAACATAGTGACCCCGATCTCCTGTTGTCAAGCAAATGGCCACTCACGCTGCACAGTGTTAGAAAGTCCAAGAGAATCAAGAAACTTATAAAATAGGAGCAATCCCGGAAGGATGGGGCGGTTAGAGAAAATTTAGAGCGGTACCTAACACGGTTAACCTTCAGGGTCAAAAAAGGATCCATTTCGAAGTCATACTGCTTGAGAAGGAAAACCATCCGTCCGATGCCCGCAATTCTAAAATTTCGGAAACCGCCCCGTCCTTCCGGGAAAAGTGATATGGAACTCAAATTTCTTTACGTTCTCACTGAAGCGATGGGAAATACGGGTAAAAAAAGCTCCCCTTCTCCTCGTCTGAGGGAAAGGGGAGCTTTGTGGTCAAATGCTCCGAGATTGCTCGCCTCCTGATAGGGTGACCTCCTCTACTTTTCCATAAGATACTTTACGACCAGGTCGCCCACCTGGGAGGTGGTGAATCCCATCTTTCCGGCGGTCAGGCTTCTCACATCGTGCTTGAGCACCTTCGCGACCGCTCGATCGATCTCCCCGGCCGCCTTTTCCTCTCCCAGGGTCTCCAGCATCAGCTGGCAGGCACAGATCGCGGCCAGAGGACTGACAACGCCCTGACCCGTGTATTTCGGGGTGGAGCCTCCCATGGGCTCGAACATCGAAACCCCCTTCGGGTTGATATTCCCCCCGGCGGCAATCCCCAATCCCCCCTGAGTGATGGCGGCCAGATCCGTGATGATATCCCCGAACATATTGTCCGTGACGATCACATCGAACCACTCCGGATTTTTGACCATCCACATGCAGGTCGCATCCACATGGGCATAATCGGTTGTAATCTCTTTATACTCCTTCGCCACCTCATAAAAAGCCCTCTCCCAGAGATCGAAAGCAAAAACAAGAACATTCGTCTTGCCGCACAGGGTCACTTTCTTCTTTTTGTTCCTCTTACGGCAGTACTCGAAGGCATAACGGATGCAGCGTTCCACGCCCTTCCGGGTGTGGATGGCCTCCTGGATGGCGACCTCGTCGGGCGTTCCCTTCTTGAGGCAGCCGCCGGCCCCCATGTAGGCACCTTCCGTATTCTCCCTCACCACGACGTAGTCGATATCCTCCGGTCCCTTGTCTTTGAGGGGGGTTTCCACCCCCGGATAGAGTTTGACCGGTCTCAGATTGATATACTGATCCAGTTGAAACCGGGCCTTGAGCAGGATACCCTGTTCGAGAATCCCGGGCTTCACCTCCGGATGACCGATGGCCCCGAGGTAAATGGCGTCCATCTTCTTCAGTTCATTCAACACAGACTCCGGGCATGTCTCCCCGGTTTTCAGGTACCGTTCTCCTCCCAGGTCGTATTGTTCCAGTTGATAGTTGAACCTAAACTTTTCAGAAACTGCCTTCAACACCTTCAACCCTTCAGCCACCACCTCGGGCCCGGTCCCGTCCCCTGGAATTACCGCAATCTTGTAACCCATACTCTTCTTCCTCCTGTATCATCAGAAAATCGCATAGCGTGCGTAAGGCAGTAATCAGTTATCAGTGATCAGTCATCAGTGATCAGTGAAATACATCGGTCCCGAAATCTTTTTTCGCAAAGGACTGCGGAATTTCCGAATCCTTAGAATTTCGGGTAAGGCTCTTCCCTCCTTGGGTTTTGATCTTTCCACAGCTACTGACTGATCATCTTACTGTCTGTTTCCCTGGTCGTCTGCCTTCTGTTCTTTACTGGTCACTGATTACTGATAACTCATCACTGTTCACTCTGTCTTCAGTGCTTTCTGCCCGATGTCGGTCCGATAGTAAACGCCATCCCACGAGATGCTCTGGACAGCCTCATAAGTTCTTTCGATCGCCTTTTGAATATTTTCTCCGAGCCCCGTCACCCCCAGAACCCTTCCGCCGTCGGTCACCAGCCGGCCGTTTTCAAGGGCCGTCCCGGCGTGAAAGACAACGACGTCCCTCATCTGGGCTGCTCTCTGCAATCCCTCCATCACCTTGCCTTTTTCATACTTTCCCGGATATCCTTTCGAGGCCATGACGACACAAACGGAGGCCCTCCTGTCCCACTCCATCTTGCACCTGGCCAATTGGCCGTCGATACAGGCCTCGAAGAGAGGAACGATATCCCCTTTCATCCTCATGATGATGGGTTGCGTCTCGGGGTCCCCAAGCCGGGCATTGAACTCCAGGACCCTTGGGAGCCCGTTGAAAACCATGACCCCTGCATAGAGGATGCCCTTATAGGGTATCCCCTCCTGGGCCAGGCCCTGGACCATGGGCTTCAGGATCTCCTCCCTGATCCTTTCATCCACCTCCTGAGTGACGATGGGTGCGGGGGAGTAAGCTCCCATGCCGCCCGTGTTAGGTCCCCTGTCCCCGTTGAAAATCGCCTTATGATCCTGGGAAGAAGCCATGGGAAGGATCGTCTTCCCGTCCGTAAAGGCAATGTAGGAGGCCTCTTCCCCCTCCAGACGTTCTTCGATCACCACCCGCCGGCCTACTTCGCCCAAGACCCTGTGTACCATGATCTGTTCGATGGCGTGGATGGCCTCCTCTTCCGTCCCGCAGACGACCACCCCTTTTCCCGCCGCCAACCCGTCCGCCTTGACCACGATCGGGGCCCCGATGGCCCGGACGTAAGCCTCCGCCTCATCGGAATCTTCAAAGATGCCGTAGGAGGCTGTCGGGATCCGGTATTTCTGCATGATCTCCTTGGCAAAGGCCTTGCTCCCTTCGATCTCCGCCGCTTTTTGACTCGGCCCGAAGATCCTCAGACCTCTTGACTCGAAAAGATCGACAATGCCCCGGGTCAGGGGTTCCTCGGGTCCAACGACGGTGAGATCGATCTTTTCTTTCAGGGCAAATGCAAGAAGCCCTTCCACGTCATTGGCCTTGATCGGAACAATCGCGGCATGCCTGGAAATCCCCGCATTTCCCGGAGCACAGGTAGACTTTCGTCACCTTCGGACTCTGCCCGATCTTCCAGACCAGGGCATGCTCCCTGCCTCCGCCACCCACCACCAGGACTTTCATATTTACCTCGTAAGTCGTAAATCGTAAGGCGCAAGGCGTTTAATCAACGATAGGCCATCAACATTTTTTGTTTTCGACTCACGCCTTGCCACTCACGACTCCCGCAAATTAGTGCCGGAAGTGTCTCATCCCCGTAAAGACCATGGCCATGTTATGCTCATCCGCGGCGGTGATCACCTCGCCGTCCCGGATCGAGCCGCCGGGCTGGATGATGGCCGAGGCGCCGGCCTCCGCTCCCGTATCCACTCCGTCCCGGAATGGAAACATGGCATCGGAGGCCAGAACCGTTCCCTTCGTCGAGGATTGTGCCTTCATCGCCGCCAGACGAGTGGAGTCGACCCGGCTCATCTGCCCTGCCCCGATCCCGATGGTCCGATCTTCACGAACGAGGACAATGGCATTGGACTTGACGTGT
Source organism: uncultured delta proteobacterium (assembly GCA_963731045.1). GTDB lineage: Bacteria > Desulfobacterota > BSN033 > BSN033 > UBA1163 > CAVSVC01. Next base: position 8,998 of record CAVSVC010000051.1, read on the forward strand.
TTGGCCACCTTCCAGCCGAAGGCCATGGCCCTTAACTCGTCTTCGGTGGGCTTTCTCTTCGTCACCACTTTCCACTGGTCCATGGGCACTTTTCCAAGATCCCGATCCTGAATCAAGAGCCCGCCGACGACTTTCCTGAGGTCAAATCCTCTCCGGACGGGAAGTTCATTGAGAGGGGGTGTCCGGAGCAACCGAAGATCCTTCTTTGCTTTCAGGATTTCCAGCGCCTCCGGATCAAACCCCGGTGCAATAACGACCTCGAGAAAGATCTTGGCCATCTCCTTTGCCGTTTCCGCATCCACTCTTCGATTGAAACCGATGACCCCGCCAAAGGCGGAAACCGGGTCGCAATCCCTCGCCTTCCGGTAGGCCTCCGCCAAACCGGCGGCGGAGACGGCGGCACCGCACGGGTTGTTGTGTTTGATGATGACCGCTGCGGTCTCCTCGAATTCTTTCACCGTTTCAAAGGCGGAGTCCGTATCAAGAATATTGTTGTAAGAGAGCTCCTTGCCCTGGATCTGAACCGCGTTCGAAACGGACGGCTCGGTAATGGTATACTCCCTGTAAAAGGCGGCTTTCTGGTGCGGGTTCTCCCCGTATCGTAACTCCTGGGCTTTTCTCACCTGCAGGGTAAACGTCTCCGGGAATTCGTAAACCTTCTTGCCCCGGTCGATCTGTCCGAGGTAGTTTGAAATGGCCCCGTCGTACCGGGCCGTATGCTGAAAAACCTTCTTTGCCAGTCTGAAGTTCGTCTCGGCCGAGACCTCTCCCTTCTCCTTCAATTCGGAGAGAACGGGCTCATAATCCCCGGGGTCCACGACAACGGTCACATCCGGGTAGTTCTTAGCGGCGGAGCGGAGCATGGTGGGACCGCCGATGTCGATGTTTTCAATCGCCTCTTCCAGAGAGCAATCATCCTTCGCGATGGTCGCTTCGAAAGGATAAAGATTGACCGCCACAAGATCGATGGGCAGGATGCCATGCTCATTCATCTTATTCACATGGGCCGGTTTAGACCGCTGTCCCAGAAGCCCCCCGTGCACCTTGGGATGGAGTGTCTTCACACGGCCGTCCAGCATCTCAGGGAAACCCGTATAATCGGAAATATCGGTTACGGCCAATCCCTGTTCCCTCAATGTCTTTGCCGTTCCTCCTGTCGAGAGGATCTCCACGCCCATTTGGGCCAGTCCCTTCGCAAAGGAAACAACCCCCGCTTTATCCGAAACGCTGACAATGGCTCTTCGCACTTTTCCCATACCTTTCCCCCCTGACTCCCCGATTTCAGATTTCAGATTTGGATTAGATTTCAGATTGAAGGAATCCAGAATTTGCGGACTCAGGTCTCGGATTGCAAGATTTAAGAGTTTCAGATTTGAAACCCTAAATACAAGACTTAAAATCTTAAGGTTTGACTTTTTCAATCTGAAATCTAACATCTGCAATCTGCAATCTAAAATCCCCTAATACCCCAGCTCTTCTCCCACAAGAATCACCAGAATATCCGTGAATAATGGCTTCCGCTCATGGATCACAACCACCCGGCAGATCCGGTTCGGAGAGTTGCAGTCGACGCACTTCCCCACTCTCGCACAGGGTACGTCCACGTTGAGCCGTCTGGCATTGAGCGGGGCAGCGACGTTCTTGATCCGGTGGAGACCGCCCTGAATGTCTTCTACGATCTTTTGATACCCGACGACCAGAATCACCTTTCCGGGACCGAAGCTGGTCGCGTTGACCCGATTCCCTGCCCCATCAATGCTGACGAGCTCCCCATTCACCGTCACCGCGTTGACGCTACTAAGAAAGATGTCGCAAAGGAGCTGCGACTTCCGAAGATCGAGAACCTCTTCTCCGGAAAGCCCGGGTTTCCAGTGGTCCAGGATCCGATTCCCCTGCTTTTCAAGTCTTTCGAGGACCCCCAGAGATCGAATCGTGACAGATCCCCCCACTCCGATGCTCCGTTCCGGGGGAGTCTGCGTCAGGATCTCTCGAACCGCATCCTCCTTCGTTCGGGCAAAAAGGGCCTTAAAACCGTGAGATTCCAGCTTTTCCACGGTCCTCTTCGCCCTTTGATCGATCCACCACGTCCAGTTCGGATCCATACCCCTCCTGGCTCTTTTTCTGCAAGAAACGTAGCATAGAAATTTACCATAATCCCGGACTCCGGTCAACTCTGAGACAGACATGGGATAACCTCTGGGATAAACTCTCTATTGACAACGAGGGGACTTTTCGGTAAATTGACCCATGCGACCGCGCGAAGCTCTGCCTCTCAAGGCGGGGAAGGAAGCGCGGCTCAGGGTGAACCTTGAGCAAGCCCCGGGCTGCAGGCCTGGGCGCAGAAAGGTTCACTTGCACAATCCCTGAAAGGTGAAATTCGGTGTACAAGAAGACCTCCTACCAGAAGCAGATCCAGGCCCTTTCAGAAATCAGCCAGGCCATCTCCTCGGATCGGTATCTGGATGATATTCTGAAACTCATAGTGGCAGTCACGGCCAACGTGATGGATTCCAAGATCTGTTCCCTCTGGATTCTCGATGAAAAAGAGAAGGTCCTGAAGATCCGGGCAACCCAGACCATGAGTGAAGAATACCTCAAGGAACGGAGCCTCACCCTGGGGGAGGGCATTGTGGGCTATGTGGCTCAGCAAAAAAAGCCCCTGGCCATCCTTAATGTCTTGAAGGAACCCCGGTATAAAGAAAAGGACCTCGCCCGCAGAGAAGGGCTGGTATCCATGCTCAGCGTCCCACTGACCGTGAAAGACAAGGTGATCGGGGTGATCAATTGCTATACCTCGTATTCTCACGAATTCACGGAAACGGAACTGGCCGTCCTCACAACCGTTGCGAACCAGGCGGCCGTCTGCATCGAGAACACCGAGCTGCTGGTCAAGACCCGGGTGATTCAGGAGGAACTGGAGACCCGAAAGCTTGTGGAGAGAGCGAAGGGAATCCTCATGAAGCGGAATAATCTGACCGAAGAGGAGTCATTCAAGCGAATCCGAAAAACGAGCATGGACAGTCGCAAGACCATGCGCGAGGTTGCGGAAGCCATTCTTCTCACGGAAAAAATGGGGGGCTGAGCCATGTCGGAATTGAATCCTTTCCGGATTGCGCAGCAGCAACTGGATGTGACCGCCGAAAGGCTGGGCCTGGACCCCGCCACTCACGAACTTCTGAGATGGCCCCAGCGGGAGCTGAAGGTCACCCTGCCCGTTCGGATGGACAACGGGACCGTCAAGATCTTCCCCGGCTACCGGGTTCAATACAACACCGCCCGCGGCCCGGCAAAAGGGGGACTCCGATGGCACCCCGAGGAGAATATCGATACGGTCCGCGCCCTGGCCGCCTGGATGACCTGGAAGACCGCTGTCGTGGATATTCCCCTGGGCGGCGGAAAGGGAGGGGTCACCTGCAATCCCAAGAGCCTGTCCCGCACCGAAACGGAACGGCTTGCAAGGGCGTATATCCGGGCCGTGGCAAGCACGCTCTCCGTCTCCAAGGACGTGCCGGCTCCGGATGTCTACACTACTCCCCAGATCATGGGATGGATGCTCGACGAGTATGAAACCATCGTCGGGTCCCATCACCCCGGGGCGATCACGGGAAAACCTCTCCCCCTCGGCGGGTCGGAAGGACGGGGCGATGCCACCGCGCGAGGGGGGATCTACGTCACGCGGGAAGCGGCCGGGGCCTTGTCCATCGATCTCAAGGAAAAGACCATGGCCGTCCAGGGGTTCGGAAACGCGGGCCAGAACGCCGCCCTTCTCGGTCATGAGATCCTCGGATTGAGACTCTTGGCCGCTTCGGATTCGAAGGGAGGCATCTTCAGCCGGAAAGGGCTGGACCCGGGAGCGGTGGTGGACTACAAGCTGCGAAACGGCACCCTTCAGGGTTTTCCCGAAGCCGACGCCATCAGTAATGAAGAGCTGCTCGAGCTGGATGTCACGGTCCTGTTTCCGGCGGCTCTCGAAAATGTCATTACGGATAGAAATGCCGACAGAATCCGGTGCAGGATCTTATGCGAGCTGGCCAACGGACCCAGCACGCCGGAGGCCGATGACATCCTGTTCGGGAAGAACGTCTTTGTCCTGCCCGATCTGCTCGCCAATGCAGGGGGGGTCACGGTCTCTTACTTCGAGCAGGTCCAGAACACCTACAACTTTTACTGGCCGTTGCAGGAGGTTCATCAACGTCTGGACCAGAAGATGACCCGGGCCTTTGAAGGGGTCTACGAGATGCACCTGCGTGAAAAGGTCAACATGAGGCAGGCAGCCTATTTTGTCTCTGTGGCCCGGGTGGCGGAGGCCTGCCATCTCCGGGGATGGGTGTAGGGAAAGCCGGGTCGTAACCCTTCCCTGATCGGAGAGGTCAACAGGGAGAGATCAAGTGCCAGGTGTAAGCATATTCGTTCGTTTACAATGGAAACCCTGCCTCGGCAAACCATTTTGAATTCTGGATAGATCCTCACTTTTCTTCCTGACACGACATTACATTTTTGACGTCCCCATTTACCTCTTGACAAACCCAAATCCCCGGTGTTTAATAAGCGCAGATTTGTCGGAGAAGACAGACGGCGGTACTGAGGAAGGAGAGACCTCGAACTATTCACTTGAATAACTTAAGTATATCCCCATAGACACACCGCGGTCGTTCTTGACTACGTTGACTCGGGGAGAATTGAGGAGAAGGTGCGGAGTTCTTGCTGAAGTCAACAGTCCGGCTTTTCGACGAAATATGCGTGATTTGAATTGGGAATCATGAGTGTCCTTTAGTCTTTCATTTTGAGTGTTCCCCAGCGATGCTGTGAGGTGATTTAACCAAGGAGGTGGGACGATGAAATGCCCGGGAAATAAGGAAAGGAATGATTTATTGAGTATGAGCCGCAGAGATGTGTTGAAGATCGTGGGAGCAGGGGCGTTCTTCACATTGCTTCCTGATTACGGTCTGGGAGGAAGTGCTTTAGAATTCTCTCCCTCCGGAGGAGAGGGCCTGATCTTTTTGGTGGGAGATGGGATGCCTCTCGGCGTGATAAAGGGGATGCATGAAATCAGGACCAGGGTTTACGGAGACAAACACACGAATTTTTACACAAAGATGAAAGACATTCACTCAGCGGTTGGATATTCGTCCACGAATAGCCTTTCCAGTATTGTTACAGACTCCGCGCCCGCCTCCGTGGCATGGTCAACGGGTTCTAAGACCACAAACAAATTGCTGGCATCCCTGCCCGATGGTCGGCCTCTCCGGACCATCATGGAACTTCTCAAAGAGCAGGGCTATGCCTGTGGCCTGGTCACCACCGCGAGGCTGACCCATGCAACCCCTGCAGCATGGGTATCTCATCAGGCGGACAGGGACAAAGAGGATGATATTGCTCTGGAATACCTGAAGTTCAAACCAGATGTCTTGCTCGGGGGTGGGAACAGACAATTTGACCCTTCAAGGAGAAAAGACGGTAAAGATCTATTCAGAACCTTCTCCGAAACGGGTTACGACGTGGTCAAAGAAAGGGAAAGCCTCCTTTCAGCGGAGGTCCTCTCTTCGCAGAAACCTCTTCTGGGTGTTTTTAGCTCCTCACACCTGGACTATTATGTGGATAGGATAAATCAACCTGAATTGGCAAAGAAAGAACCGGCGCTTCCAGAGATGACAAGGGTTGCCCTCCAAAAATTGTCCAGAAACCCCAAAGGGTTCGTTTTACAGGTAGAAGCTGGGAGGATAGATCATGCCAATCATAACAACGATGCTTGGGCGGCCATTCAGGAGACTTATGAACTGGATCTGACCCTGGCGGTGATTGATGAATTCCTCAGAAAAAATCCAAAAACCCTTGTTATCATTGCCTCTGATCATGGAACTTCATGCTTGGGCATCAACGGGACAGGACCTGAGTATAACGACTCCACTGAGGCATTGAAGAAATACCCGCCGATTAAGGCTTCTTTAGAGTTTATAAAAAGAAAGATGAAAAAAGATGCCTCTCCGGCGGAGATAATGGATGTTTTTGAACACTTTACCACTTATAGGATTTCAGAAGAAGAAGCCTCTATGATCTCCCGGTCTATGCAGCCGGAATATAAAGCCTATCACGGAGATTACGTTATTCAGCCCGAAGCCACAATGGGAAAGATATTGGCCCATAGCATCTACGAGAACATTTCGGAGATTTTTTGGAGCGGAAAGGCCCTCCTCAGAAGAGGGAATGTGGGATTCACCTCCACGCACCACACAGCAGAAGATCAGATCGTTCTTTCCTACGGTTATAGGTCAAAAGATCTCGGTCTGAGCAGACATGTGGATAATACTTATCTCTTCACCGCGATGTGTAAATTCTTCGACATCACATTTAAGAATCCAACCATGACGGAGGAAGAGGCAAAACCTTTCATAAAAACCGCTTCCTTGGGGGAATGGAAGAGACACATGGATTTGCACATTGCATAAAGAAGTCATGGATGATCGCCCCGGAACACCTCCAGGTAGAAAAGAAGAATGGGCCTCCATTAAAGTCGAATGAAGCATGGAGTGAAAGATAGAGGGAAACACGGGGGACGGGAATTCGGCAAGAAAAACGATTAGTACTTCCTGAAGTCTTGAATGTTCAGTTATGCTCGAAGAGTGCAGACTTCATCTGTAATCATTGAGTTTTGCAATTGACTTCGTCGTCGAACCTATTAACCATAAGCTAAACGAGTCTCCCGGAATGAAGAATGTCGACAATACGCTCTCAAATCAATAAAAGAAAACGTCGTACTATGATACTCGTCTATCTCGGTTTCGCCGGTGTCATCTGCACTTCGATCTCTGGCATTGGATACGGGAAATCGATGTTTTCCGTTTTGGGTCTTATAGGATTCTTAGGACTGGCAATTGGTCTCTTCGGTCTTATTTATTCGATTTATGGAATCAAATGCCTCAAATGCAAGCAAGCGTGGGGAGAAACGGCACGCGGGGGGTTCTTTTCTATTCCTGAACGGGTAAAACACTGTCCTTTCTGTGGATATGATATTGATGCTGAATTGCAGTGATCAGGAGGCTCGCGAGTTCTTCCTCTTGCTACGACGGGTTTCCCGAAAGAGTGCAGACTTCAACCGGAAATTGTTACTGAACTGGCAGAGTGAAGATTAAGACTAATGCTACGATTTTACAAGGAGACGGTAGGTATGAGGAAACAGATCTATTTCATTGCCTTCACGTTTCTGCTCGTTACCCTGATATTGGCGCGGCCAGCAAAGTCTGGTGATACGCAGGAACCCCCGGTCGATTGCAGCCAGGGAGGTCTGTCGCAATATGAGATGAACGTGTGTGCTGGCCGTGCTGCTCAGGCAGCGAATAAGAAGCTCGAAGCACTTCTCTCCGAACTTCAGGATAGACTCGACCCACAGGCGCGAGAGGAGTTGAACCAGGTCCATGAGAAGTGGAAGGCGCTGCGGGACAGGGATTGCAAGTGGGAGCAACACTTCTTTGAGGGTGGCAGTATTGCTCCCACGGTCTACGCCTACTGCATAGCGGACCAGATTCAGAAACGGATTGACCGTCTCAAGAAGTTCCTATGCGAAGGTGCGGGGATGACTGGGCCTTGCGAGGCTTCGCGGCAATATTGACACAATGGTAGAGCAGGCTACAGGCAAAGCAAGAACTGCTTCCTCGAAGTCGCGAGTTTTGAGTGGAGGCTGAAAACTGCGGACTTCCATTGCAAATGGAGGGAAGGTCCAGATTGCGAATCATAATCAGTAGAAGGATTGATTCGATGCAAGTTATTATCTTCGGGGTTATGGCCTTTTACATTTTCATCTTCATCTGGTGTGTTTCCACCCTCGCATTTCTATTCACAAACGTTGGCCATCGGGGTGTCATAGTGTATTTATTACCTTTGGGGATCATATCGCTTGCAATTACCTGGGGCTTCTATCGGCGTAACATCATTTATTTGACAGTCGCCAAAACCTTCAATTTTGCCCTGCTTGTTCTTACGATTTGGTTTGTTATACACGATTTTAGGTATAGTCAGACGCACGACTATTATAACCTTGTTGCGATTATTGCATTTGGAATAGTTCAAACACTCATTTATACCAGAAAGTGTAAAAAATGGTTTCATTGAAGCTGGACCAAATATATCCGGCGGGCGAGAATGGACCTTATCCCTTGTCAGCGACCGGATCAAACGCGGGAAGGAAGGTTTCTCTTCTATCACCAAAAGTGAATTGCTTCCTGAAACTTTGATTTTAGGGCATTGAAACAGAGTGCAACATTGCCAATGAAAATCGATGTATTGGCGGAAGAGAATTTGCACTCGTGACCGCAGTGCGGACATTTGACGTGATCGTGGTGGTCGTCGTGCTTGCTCATACTCGATCCCTTACCTCAGAAGCGGCGCGACGTGACCACGCTCATTTGCACGAGTCAAATGTCTCGAAGAATTTTCCACCGGCCTTCCCGCAGAAATGAAACTTTGTCGCGCGCGATGCGAAGATGCGCGCTCCCTTGAACGTGAAGTTGTGAGGATGGCGACGCGCGCCGGCGGCTGGCGGCCCCGGAGGGCGGAGCATTGCGACTCGGCGGCGGCCATGCTTCCTTGCACGTACAACGCGAGCAAGGCGATGACCGTCTTCAAGAGCGCGATCTCCAACGCGCGACGACGTTCAAGGCGAACGCGGCCGCGATGGAGAAGCTCATCGCGGAGCTGAAGGAGCGGCAGTCGCGACCGCGGCGAATGGCGGCGACGAGCGTTCGCGCAAGCGCCACACCGAACGCGGCAAGCTCTTGCCGCGCGACCGCGTCGAACGTCTGATCGATCCCGGTTCGCCGTTCCTTGAGCTGTCGCCGCTCGCCGCGTTCGGCATGTATGACGGTGACATTCACGGCGCAGGCATTATCACGGGCATCGGCCGCGTCTCGGGCCGCGAATGCGTGATCGTCTGCAACGACGCGACGATCAAGGGCGGCACCTACTATCCGGTCACGGTGAAGAAGCATCTGCGGGCGCAGGAGATTGCGCGCGAGAACAATCTGCCCTGCATCTATCTCGTCGATTCCGGCGGCGCGAACCTGCCGAACCAGGCGGAGATCTTTCCCGGACCGCGAACATTTCGGCCGCATCTTCTTCAACCAGGCGAACATGCGCGCGGCGGGCATTCCGCAGATCGCCAGCGTGATGGGGTCCTGCACGGCCGGCGGCGCATACGTGCCCGCGATGTCGCGACGAGACGATCATCGTCAAGGGGCAGGGCACGATCTTCCTTGGCGGGCCGCCGCTGGTGAAGGCTGCGACGGGCGAGATCGTCTCGGCGGAGGATCTCGGCGGCGCGGACGTGCACACGCGCCAGTCGGGCGTCGCGGATCACTATGCCAACGACGACACCCACGCGCTTGCCATCGTGCGGCACAGCGTTGCGAACCTGAACTACAAGAAGGCGCCGAACATTCCACTGGCGGCGCCGAAGCCACCGGCCTTCGACACAACCGAGCTCGACGGCATCGTGCCGCCTTCGCTCGCGATCGCAGTATGACGTGCGCGAAGTCATCGCGCGGCTGGTCGACGGCTCGGAGTTCGATGAGTTCAAGAAGCTCTACGGCACGACCATCGTGACGGGCTTTGCGCAGGATCGAAGGCATTCCGATCGGCATCATTGCCAACAACGGCATCCTGTTTTCGGAGTCCGCGCTCAAGGCGGCGCATTTCATCGAACTGTGCTGCCAGCGCAGGATCCCGCTGCTGTTCCTGCAGAACATCGCCGGCTTCATGGTCGGCCAGAAATACGAAGCGGGCGGCATCGCCAAGGACGGGGCCAAGCTGGTGACCGCCGTCGCCTGCGCCCAGGTGCCGAAGATCACGCGTCGTCATCGGCGGCCGCTATGGCGCGGGCAATTACGGCATGTGCGGGCGCGCCTATTCCCCGCGCTTCCTCTTCACCTGGCCGAACGCACGGATCTCGGTGATGGGCGGCGAACAGGCGGCAAGCGTGCTGGCGACGGTCAATCGCGACGGCGGGCGAGAAATGGACGCCGGCGCGAGATGAAGAGGCGTTCAAGGCGCCGATCCGCGCAGAAATACGAGGACGAGGGCAATCCCTATTTCGCCACGGCGCGCCTCTGGGACGACGGCATCATCGCGCCGGCCGACACGCGCCGCGTGCTGGCGCTCGCCTTCTCCGCCTGCCTCAACGCTCCGATCCAGCCGACGAAGTTCGGCGTGTTCCGGATGTAAGGTCTGCTTGCGGCAACTCCAATTTGGCCTCGAGCGGTTCAGATTTCCACTTTGGTGCCGACCTCGATCACGCGGTCGGCGGGGATGTTGAAGAAATCGGGAGCACTTTGTGCAAGGCGCATCA
>CAVSVC010000052.1:0-201843 GCA_963731045.1 uncultured delta proteobacterium
ATCACTCCGGCATAGTCATGAGGGGCCAGCTCAATGAGGATTTCCTGTAGCTGAGCGAGGCCAATCGGTGCAGTCAACGCGGAGTTAATCCCGCCCCAGACGCCTTTGCCGTTCCGGATCTTCTGCCCCTTGTTCTTAGGATCGTCCACGAGGTCACCAAGCATTACCGTGTTCAAGGTGGAGCCGTTCCACGTCTTGCGCCATTTGGCTTCGCCCGCAATGACATGAGTGACACCACTGTCTTCACCGATCGCAATGCCAATAAAGTCGTCGCCCTTGCGGCCAAGCAGCTGGCGCTTTTTTGCTGGGTCTCGCGAGAGATTGTACATATACTGCTGAACGTCCTCGTGCTTGCGAAAGAGAAACACTGGGACGATCCAGTCCTCGTTTCCGACAAACTCCAGTGCTTCTGTTAGCAGTCCGGCCATTACTTCTCCGAAAAGGCCGTACCTTGCAGTCGGAGGCAAGCAGTTTGGGTAATACCAACGGCCCTCACAATTGACCGACGTGCGCCCACTTCCGCATACCGATTGAGGTAATTGCGTGGGGTTTTGCGGCGAGCCTTTTCCATGCGTCGCAGGCGGCGTCGATGATCTCGTCGTATGTGTCGAAGACGCGGTTGGAGAGGTAGTTGGCGCGCAGATATTGCCAGACCTGCTCGACCGGATTGAGCTCCGGCGAGCGCGACGGCAGCAGGATCGGCGTGATGTTCTTCGGCCAGACGAGATTGCCGGTGGTATGCCATCCGGCGCGGTCCAGAAGCAGCACGGCGTGGGCGCTCCTGGCGACATGCAGAGCTATCTCGTCAAGGTGCCGCTGCATGGCATCGGTGTCGGCGAAAGGCAGCGCCAGCGCCGCGCCCACGCCGCGCGCCGGGCAGATGGCGCCGAACAGGTAGGCGCTCTCGTAGCGCTGGTCGGCGGGCTGGATCGGCCGCGTGCCGCGGCGCGCCCACTGCCGGACAAGGCCATTCTTCTGGCCGATCCTCGCCTCGTCTTGGAACCAGACCTCGATCTTTCGCTTGCGCGTCACGCCCGCGAGGTGGGCCGCGAGCGTGCGGGGGAAGTTTTTTTGAACGCCTGGATGACCTCGCCATCCTGCTTGGGATGACGCGGCCTGGCGCTGATGTGCGAGAAGCCCAGAGCCTTGAGCAGCTTGCCTATGGTGCGCTCGTGATACTCGACCCCGAACCGCTCTTCGATGACGCGCTGAAGGTCGATGCGCCGCCAGCGCACCACGCCTTCGACAGCGCGATCCGGGCCGGTTTCTACGATCTCGGTCAGTTCTGCCTGTTGCGCAGCCGACAGCCGCCTGGGATTTCCCCGGCGGCGATTGTCCTTCAGCCCGGCCGGGCCATGCGCGTTGAAGCGATGCACCCAGTCCCGAAGCGTCTGCCGGTCCATCCCGCCGATCTTCGCGGCCTCCGCACGGCTCATCCCGTCCAGCACGGACGCGATCGACAGCAATCGCCGGCTCTGGTTCGCATCCTTCGTCGAAGCCGCCAGACGGCGAAGCTCCAACGGCGTATGGCTCGGCTCGATCTCCACGACTCTCGGCATGGCGCAGGTCCTCCACGCCACCTTGAATCACGCAAACCTCGACTTGGGAATCCCCATCGAGTCACATCAGCGGGCCGTTGGTATAAGTAGCAAGGCGCTGCGCCTCCTCGCCCATGCGGTTTATGCGGATGTCATGGTTTCCGATTAGGGGAGCCGCCTCAACTTAGTAGTTAGGCGGATGAATGGCTCCTTTGGGGTCAGGTTTCGCCGTTTGAGCCGGCCGCAGGAAAGGGCAACCAGCGACATTTCCGGACCTTTCTGGACGCTGCCGGAAGGACGCGTCTCGATGAAAAAGCGGTTGTTCGCTACCGGGTGTGAGATGAGCGAATTGAGCCCGGCACGATCCCCGCGCGATTTGCAATGCATCTATCGAAGTTGGTCGAGCAATTCCTTTGCATCGATGAGATCGCGAGTATCGAGACCTTCGGTGAACCAGGCGTAGACAGGGCGCGAGCAGGTCGCGAGCCTCTTCGTCTGCGCCCGTGGTCATGGTACAGCCGCGCGAGGCTGAGAGCCGCTCGCAGTTCAAGTGATTTCGTGCCCTCATCGCGCGCCATTGTCAGGGCCTGTCGGAACCAGCTTTCGGCGGTATCATCGCGCGGATTTTGCCGCAGCAGGAGTTCACCCTTGGTGCGCAGCAGCTCTGGTAGTCGATATTTCGCTGCCGAACTCGGCGCATGACTCAAGCCCTTCTCCAACAGGCCAAGCCCCTCACTCGCCTCACCACACTCGCCGCAGGCACTGCGCGAGGACACAGAGGTAATGTGGTAAGCCGACTTCCGCGCCAGTCGCGGTGATGGCTGCAAGCCCCTCGCGCATCTCTCGGATACCTTCCTCCACATGGCCCTCTTCGGCGAGCGCCCAGCCGAGTTGAAACCTGCCCTCGGAGATCACGAGCGGCAGGCCGAACTCCTTGGACAGCGCGATCCCTTTTCTCAGGCATCGACGCGCCTCGTCGGGTTCTCGCCGCATCAGATGGACTCGGCTGAAGGTCTGACTGCGCCAGCACCATGCGTGAGGGGATGAGACACTCGTTCGGCCAGCGCCACGGCCTCCCGGCAGCGCTCGAGGGCTTGGTCAGGATAGCCGCGAAGCCAGAGCAATCGTCGCGGAGTAGTTCCTGCAGCAGACGCCGGGATCGTGTCCGGTATAGATGTAAGTCAGACGAATGATGCCGGTCGGGATCATAGGTCGCGATGCCGAAATTCGCATGGGTTTCGGCGGCGGCATAGTCTCCCAGTAAGGACTTGGTGGCCCATTGCCGATGATGCGCTTCGAGGAGCAGCGGCCGGATCGCCGGATGCGCGGGCAAGTTCCAGGCATTGCTGGCCAAGCTCGTCAGCTTCGCGCAGATTTCCGGAAATCATGTGATACGAGGCTTCGCCGCATAGCGCGATGAATAGCTGGTCTCGTGTCACCCAGCTTCTCGCAAAGCGCACGCGCCCTGGTAAAGGCCTGCAGGACCTCCGGCGCCCCCCAGCCTCTGGTGGCCATCATGGCCACGCCCATGGCGCTCTGGAGATGAAGCTCCTGGCGCAGGCGGCTCTCGGAATCCGGCAGGGACGCAATCAGTTCGAGTCCCTTGCCTAAGTGGGCAACCGCCTCGAGATTTGCCGATCGCTTCAGGGCTTGCTGTCCAGCCTTCAGCCAATAGGCGACAGCCTGCTGCAGTAAGGCCAGCGGCAGTGTAGTGGTGCGCCAGCGTCTCAGGCTCAGCCTCGACAATCTCGCGGAACTGCGCCTCCAGCTCTGACGCGATACGGGCGTGGATCTGCTGCCGCCGGCTCTTGAGGAGGCTCTGATAGGCGGTGTCCTGAACGAGCGCATGCTTGAATGTGTAGGTCGCCTCGGGCGGGACGCCGCGTCGAAAAACAAGTTCGAGACTTCTTCAAGCTGCTGCAGGATGCTCCTCGAGCCGGGCATCCTCGTAGCCGGTCACGGCAGCCAGCAGACGATGGTGGAAGACACGGCCGATGCAGGCGCCGATCTGAGCCACCTCTTTGACCGAGGCGAGCCGGTCGAGGCGGGCCATCAGCGAATCCTGCAGCGTCGACGGGATCGCAAGGGAGGGCAATGGGCCCGACAAGACATAGTGATCACCTTCATCGATGAGGAGGCCAGACTCGAGAACAGTCTTAGTCAGTTCCTCGACGAACAGCGGCACGCCTTCCGTCTTGGCCAGGATCTGGTTTCTGACTTCCGCCGGCAGCGTCTTGCCGCCTAGTCACACGGTCGACGATCGCCGATCCTTGATCGCGATCGAGGCGGCTGAGCGACAACGCAGTGACATACGAGAATAGGGTCCACTGCGGCTGGAACTCGGGGCGGAAGGTGATGATCAGAAGTACCGGCAGGTTTTGAAGACCGTCGATCAGCATGTCGAGCCATTCGCTGGTCGTCGGGTCGATCCAATGGGCATCCTCGACGAGCATCACGACGGGTTGTCGCGCCGCGAATCCTTCGAGCAGTTGGATCAGGGCACTCAGCGTGCGTGACTTTTGCGCTTGCGGCGTCAGCTTCAGCGGCGCATAGCGACCAGCGGTGTCGATCGACAGCAGCTCCGCCACCAATGGTGCCGTTTCGGTAATGTCCGGGACAGCCTGTCGCAACAGGGTCTCGAGCTTGTCGAGCTTTCGTTTCCGAGCTGTCGCTGCGGCCCAGTCCCGCAGCGCGCTCAAGGTGCTTTATTACCGGGTAGAGCGCGCTGTTCGACGTGGTAGGGGGAACAGAAATAGCGCAGTCGAGCGTGCGGCTCGGCGCTCAATCGCTCTTCCAGCGCGGCAGTCAGCCGCGACTTGCCGATGCCCGGTTCACCGGACAGCAACACGACCTGGCCTTTTCCGGCCCGAGCCTGCTGCCAGCGTTGAAGCAGGAGCTCAAGTTCCTCGGATCGCCCCACCAGCGGCGTCGCAACGCCATGCAGCGCATCAAAGCGGCCCTCCGTATCGGCCTCGCCGGTAATGCGCCAGGCGGGGACGGGAGTGCGAAGCCCTTGAGCTGCCGATGGCCGAGATCGATCATGTCAAACAAACCGACGACCAGCCGGTGCGTGCCGCCGGCGATCACAACGGTGTTCGGCTCGGCCAGGGCCTGCAGGCGTGCCGCGAGGTTGGGCGTTTCGCCGACGACGGCTTCTTCCTGCGCTGATCCTTCGCCAACAAGGTCGCCAACCACGACAAGACCGGTGGCAATGCCAATGCGGGCCGCAAGGGGTTCGCCCGCAGGCGTCGTCAGGCTCGCGGTCGCCGCCGCTGCCGCCAGGCTAGCGCGCACTGCCCGTTCGGCATCGTCTTCGTGCGCCCGGGGCCAACCGAAATAGGCAAGCACGCCATCGCCCATGAGCTTGGCAACATAGCCCTCGTAGCGTGCGATCTCTGCCGACACCGCACTCTGATAGGCACGGATGACGTCGCGCATTTCCTCCGGATCGAGCCGCTGGGACAGCTCGGTCGAACCCACGAGGTCGATGAACATCACGGTCAGCTGCCGCCGCTCGGCGTCGCGTTCGGCGGAGCCGACGCCGGAGCAGTCTCGGAGCTCGCTGGCGACGTGGTGTCGTCGTCCAGCGCGGCAATCGCCGCCAGAACCTTGCGACGCGGGCCAATCGGTAGACCCAGCTCCCTCAGATCATCTTCGTGTGAGATGCCGGAGCGCATCGAAATCGACTTCGTTCGCGGTGAACGCCTCTATGTACTTGTCCAGCCCAAGGCGGGCCAGCCAAGAGGCGATGTCCGGCATGAGACTACCTCGCTGTCCGGAAATGTATCACGACCGTCGCGCGCCGGACAGCAACACTCCGCTTTTGGGCAAGCCGATCCCTTATGGCATAAATCCCGCACGCAATTGTACGCGCGCGCCCCAAAACATGCTGTTCGACCGAAAAACGGTCCGGTCGGTCCGATCAATTTCTATTTCTAATCGCGAACAACAGCCAACGACCCCTAATGTGGGGTAGGGGTAGTAAGCAGAAGAATTGGGAAGATATCGGACCGATCGGACCGACCGGACCGGCCCGTGCTTGCTTGCTGCTGCTGCTGGGGAAGCCCGGAGCCGTAGTAGACCGCAGGGCTCCGACGCTGGAATAGCCGCTTAGGTTGCTGCGTTCCGTTGCTGCCCAGAAGGGTGCCCCCCGGTCGCAATGACCGCTCTGGCTGGAACTCTGCCGCGCTACGCTCGCGACGATGTTCAAGTCAGCGGTGAAACTCATGGATCGATCAGCACGCCGGGATTGAGCAGGCCACGCGGGTCGAGCGCCTTCTTGGCGGCGCGCGGCGCCGCGGCGAACAGTGATGGGCGCTGGCGGTCGTACCACGGGCGATGATCGCGCCCGACGGGCGTGGTAAGCGCGAGGTCCGCCGTCAGGATCTGCCCGCCATTCGGTCGCTCAAACTCGTAGGTCGCCCGCCGGGCCGTCAAGCGACTTGAATGCGGCGGGTCACCTGTCCGTTGCTTTCCCAGTAGGTGTGTTTTTTGGCGATCCACGGATCGCTCATCGCCGGCTGGATGTTGCCGCTCGTGTCGATCGCGCGCGAAGTGACGGTGTGCTCCCCGGCGGAAGGCTTGGGCCAGTCGAGAGACCACATCTTCCAGGCGAACTCCGCCTCGTCGGTGCCGTCGATGGTCGCCGGCATCCACGGCCCATCGTCGATCTTCACCTCGACCCGGTCGATCGGCGCGCCCCAGGCGGCTCCGACGATCCGGTAATCGTTGCCGATATGCGTTACCCGGGCCGGCGCCGATTTGAGCCGTGCCCGTCCGACGGAGGTTTCCACCCACACGGTCTCGCCGTTATGGTCTTCCTCGCGGAGCGTGACGTAGTCGCGTCCCATGAACCGGTTCTCGAAGCGCTGGTCGCGTACGTCGATGCGCTTGAGCCATTTTGCGTTCGCGATCCCGTACCAGCCCGGCGCTATCAGCCGCAGCGGGAAGCCGTTATCGGGCGGCAAGGGTGTTCCGTTCATCTCGTAGCAAAGGATGTTTTTTGGATCCATGGCATCGGCGAGTGACATGCTTCGCGCGAAATTCTGCTTGAACTTGACGTCGTCGGCTCGCGTGATCTCGCCTTCGTCGGTGCCCCAGAAAACGACCTCGATGCCGCTGTCGAGGACCCCGGCCTCCTTCAGGATCGGGGCGAGCGGCGTGCCCGCCCAGCGCGCATTGCCGACGCCGCCGTTGAAAAACGGGAGGCCAGTGATTGCCCGAACATTCGATCGTGAACGTGACTTCCTGGCGCGGCCGGGCCTTGATGTCGGCGAGCGTCAGGGCCAACGGCTTTTTGACCAGGCCGCCGATTTCGAGCTTCCACGTGCTTTCGTCGATGACCGGCCGGTTGAAATGCGCGATTGAAAAGAACTTGTCGTTCGGCGTTACCCAGGAATCGAGGTCCTCCCAGACGAGCTGATTCTTGATGACCTCCGGAACCGGGTTCGGCGGCAGCTGATCGATCCATTTGACGACTTCCTCGCCGGACCGCGCTGGAAAAGCATAGGCGTGTCGGCTGGCGAAGAAGGTCGCCAAGCCCGCCCGTGGTGATGAATTCTCGACGTGGAATCTCCTGCATGAAGGCGTCTCCCCGTGGCAAACCGGCCCATCGGATGGCGAAGATGGTCAGGTCAGATTGATTTCGTACCTTCTTGTACCGGTACAAAATGGAGTTCATTCCCAGTGTGTCAAAGTCATGAGCGAGATGACCGGCATCGAGCCCGTCGGGACAGACAGACGGCGCGTCCTATCCGCTTTGCCGCTTTGGCAACCGTCCGACCTTGATGGCCTTTCCTGCTCCTCGCGCCGACGCAGGCTGCCACATCATGGGCATCACCCTCGTTGTCGAAGGCCACGCAAAATGTCTTGACGCCTCCACCTCGTCATCGACAGCGACCCGTTCGCCCACCGCGCCTATCACGGCCTGCCGAAGACGATCCGGCGCGCTGGCGGCAAGGGCGGCGGTGCAATAGTAGGCTTGCGACTACCTAGTGCGCTACTACGAGGTCGAGAGGCCGCAGGCGGTGGTCGTCGGGTGGGATATTCTCAAGGCGCCGACAAGTCGCGTCGAGGAGTGTTCACGTCTTCGCCCACATCACAAACGTCGGCCGCGGGCGGCGCAAGCCCGGACATGGTCGGTAACGCCCGGCCGGCTAGTTGCTCGACCGGGCAAACCGTTGAAAACTAGTGCTTTGTGGCGTGAATAATTATAGATCCCGCGGAAACCTTTGGCGCATCCACGCTAATGTTTGCTGCATTTTTCGAGATCCACTCCTTCGCAACGCGGACACTCTCTTCGGTGCCGGCCTTGTCCTGGCATACGGTCATCGATAGGCCGCCTTCGCCGTCACTACTGCGGGCCAGAGTGTAGCTTTCAAATCCTTTGACTGAGCGCATAAGCTTTTCGACGTCTGCCTTACGCGTCTCCAGCAATGAAAACAGCTCTTTCGAGCCCTTACCTGTGTAAGTTCTTACAACGACGTCCATAATGGATTCCAATTCTGCGAATGCGTTCATCACCTGAACGCGCATTGTGGAGAGCATCGATCCGAACCAACGGCTCCGGTCCTGCTGACCAATATTTCTAATCTATATGGTGCGCCCATCGACCGAATACGATGTAATAATGACCTCCGAGGTGATCGACAGACGAGCTGGTCGGCCAACTCGACATGCCCGCGTATCGGCGTGACAGTGTCGAATGTCCGAAAGCGTGATGGAGTAGTCATTGCCCAGGTATGCACGTCGGCTGCGTTGACGGCGAATAATAGCCAGTATCGATTTCAACCAAGTCGCTTTGAGCAGAATCGAAAGTTTCCTCTTTCCCCGTGTCTTCCTGCTATCGTGAAGACGAGGAGATGGTCCTATGAGCGAGAACCGCAAGCTGGCCGCTATCCTGGCCGCCGACGTGGTCGGGTACAGCCGACTCGCCAGCGCGGACGAGGATCGCACCTTGGCGAGGTTGCGGGCGCTGCGCAGCGACCTGATCGATCCGACCATCGCCGTGCACAACGGGCGCGTGATCAAGCGCACAGGGGATGGAGCGCTGGTCGAGTTCCGCAGTGTGGTAGACGCCGTGCGCTGCGCCATCGAGGTGCAGAACGGCATGATCGAGCGCAATGCCGGCGTGCCGCAGGACCGCCGCATCGAGTTCCGGATCGGCATTCATCTGGGCGACGTCGTCGAGGAAAGCGACGGCGACCTGATGGGCGACGGCGTCAACATCGCCTCGCGTCTGGAGGGCGTCGCGGCGCCCGGCGCCATCTGCCTGTCCGAGGACGCCTATCGCCAGGTCAAGGCGAGGCTCGACCTCTCGGTCAGCGATCTCGGCAACACGCAGCTCAAGAACATCGCCGATCCGATCCGGGTCTATTCGCTCCAGGTCGGCAAGGCCGCCCAAGCCAAGGCAATCGGCGACCCCGGAAGCTCCGGCCGCTCTGCCTTCGACAGCGCCGCCGCCGAAGCTCTCGATCGCCGTGCTGCCCTTCGCCAATATGAGCGGCGATGCCGAGCAGGAGTATTTCGCCGACGGGATCTCCGAAGACACCATCACGGCTCTGTCAAAGCTGTCGCAGCTGTTCGTGATCGCTCGCAATTCGTCCTTCACCTTCAAGGGCAGGAACGTGAACGTTCAGGAGGTGGGCCGGAGCCTCGGCGTGCGCTATGTGCTGGAGGGCAGCGTCCGCAAGTCCGGCAACAGGGTACGGATCACCGCGCAGCTGATCGACGCGACCACGGGCGGACATCTGTGGGCGGAGCGTTTCGATCGCGACCTGACCGACATCTTCGCCGTGCAGGACGACGTGACGCAGCACATTGTCGGCGCGCTCGCGCTCAACCTGACGGAGGGCGATCAGCAGCGGCTCGCGACCGAGCATACCGACAACCTGGAAGCGTATGACTGCTTTCTGCGTGGCCGAGAGCAGCTGTGGCGGTTCACGAGAGAGCAAAACACCCAGGCTCGGGAACTGTTGCAACGCGCCATCGAACTGGACCCGAAATTCGCTTCCGCCTACGCGTTCCTCGCTGTCGCACACGGGCTGGACTACATAAACCGATGGAGCACGTCCCCGTCGACATCAATGGAACAAGCGGAAGAGTTTGCGACACGTGCAGTGGCGCTCGATGATCGAAATCCTTACGCGCATTGGGCGCTGGGCATCATCAATCTGCATTTGCGACGGCACGACATGGCCATCCGCGAGGCTGAGCGTTCGATCTCGCTTGCTCCAAATCTTGCGGACGGGCACGAAAGCCTCGGCAATGCGCTGCACTATTCGGGCAGGTCCGAGGAGGCGCTTGCGTGTTTCGATCGGGCAATGGCCCTGAACCCGTATTATCCGGACATGTGGCTGCACTTCCAGGCACAAGCGATGTTCCAGTTGGGCCGGTACGAGGAGGCCGTCGCTTCTCTCAAGCGGCGACTTGTTCGTAACCCAGACACCGACGTCTCACGCGTGCTTCTGGCTGCGAGCTACGGCCACTTGGGCCGCTTCGACGAGGCCCGGGTGGAGTGGCAGGAAGTGTTCCGTATCAACCCTGACTATTCTCTGGAACACCGTCGCAAAGTGCTGCCTTACAAGAACCCTTCCGATTTCGAGCGGGTGGTCGACGGGCTTCGCAAGGCCGGCCTCGTGTAATTACCAGACCGAGTGTCCAATCTTGGAACCTCTGCAGCCACTCACTCGAAGGAGGAGCAATGGCCGGTGTTGGGGCAAGCAACTTCGCCGTTGTCGAAAGCCACACTGACCGGCGGTTTCCACTCGCGCGCTCGGCACCGCCCCGGGGAGCTGGCGTCGGTCGCGGTCCAGCAGCCGGACATGCAGCGGCACCATTACAACACCACCAATGCCGCCCGGCGAGAACCGGCAGGCTGTGTAAATCACACCGCGCTCGCCCAGCGCTCCCCGCCATGGAGGTTGGGTGCCGCGGGCCGAGGGAACGCGGCCGGCGGGCAGCGTGACCGCTGCCGGTAGAGGAGTATGCCAAGGTTTCTGCCGTCCGGGCGGGCAATTCGACATGCGCAGGAAATCTTAAATCTCTCGCCCAGTCTACCTTTCGCGTATGTCATTCACAAAAAGTCGGAGTTTGGGGGTGTTCCCCGACTACCTGGACGACTGCCTTTGGCCGAAAGCCGAAGGACGGCTTCCGGGACGAGGGGACTAGAAAGCCGACCTTCGCGTCCAAGCGCGACTGCTTTGCGCCAGCTCTGCCCCTTCGCCGACCTGCCTCGAACCCGGACCGCGCGGCCTCGCTCGCGCTTTGGGCGGAGCGGCTTCATTCGGACTACGCGCTACATCAGCCCGATGCCGCCTTGGCGCGTTCTGCGTCGCACGATTTCACGTGGATCATGTTGGGGTTGTCTTTGAGCTCCGCCGCGGTCGCGCAGGCCCGGAGTCCGGCCTTCCGTGCGCCTTCTGCAACCAGCTCGGTCTCGTGCTCCCCGTCGACTGACCACTTGGTGAGAAACTTCTCTGCGGTCCACCCGGGGTCCTCTTTCAGCACCTCCGCAGCAGCTTTCTTCGCCTCGTCCGGCTGGTTCAGGTAACCATACAGCATGGCAAGAAAGGATTTCTCATTTATTGAGGGACCCGTCACAAGCTTTACATACTTAAGCGATTTATCGAACTGTTCTTGAAAGAAGTATGCCCAGTAAAGACCATAATTATACCAGTTCGGGTAGTGAGGATTCAGCAAAACAGCTCGTTCCGAGAGGCGGACCGCCCGTGCAGAATTCGCCGGCAGCAATGTTCAGGGCAATCGGCGCAAGAGTGTCGGCGTCGTTTGGCGCAAGGGCTTCCGCCCTGTCGAACTCGACAAGCGCTTGCGCCCACTGACCATTCCAGGCGAGAGCCTGGCCGAGAGCGCCATGGGCCCTATTGTTGTTCGGATCGAGCTCCACGGCTTTTTGGGCAGCCTCCAGCTGCTTTGACAGTGCCTGCTCAGGAGAATCAGCAAAGCCATAGCCATACATAAGACTATACACGTAGGCCAAGCCGACGTAGGCCCGCGCCATCTGCGGATCGAGTTCGATAGCCTTGTGGAACAGCTTCTCTCCTTCGATCAACCCATCCTTGGTGACACCCCCCACCGGGGTCAAGGCCACCGCATCGGCCATCAAATAGGTATCATAAGCCGTCAGACTGTTGGGCGGCTTGTGCTGGGCGAGTTTAAATTGCGATTTGCGAACGACACCGACCTGGGACCCCAAGGTATTTGCGATCTTCGCAGTGACGTCGCTCTGCACCGCGAAGATATCCTCGTCCGGATCGATCGTAGCGCTCGGACCAAAGGTCGGCGCCTGTGGCAGCGTCAACAAGCTGCGCCGTGATGCGAACGCGATCGCCGATCGCCTGCAGGCTGCCCTCGAGAACATACCTCACGCCCAGATCGGCGCCGACCTGGCGGACGTCCACGGACTTGCCCTTGTAAACGTCGGTCGAGTGGCGTGCGATGACGAGAACTTGGTCCGATTGGGACAGGTCGGTGATGATGTCTTCTGTTATCCCGTCAGCGATCCGTTCCCATTTGGGGTCATCGCCGAGGTTGTCGAACGGCAGGACGGCAATCGACGCCTGATCGACAGCCGCGCCCGATGATTTCCACCAGCCCTGGATGCCAAGAACGGCACCGGTGGCTACCGCCACAACAACAGCCAACCCCGCCGGTATTAGCCATCTATTGCGCAAGCGACGAGCTTTGATCAGGCGGCGCCGAGGCTGCCCATGCAAATTCACCCGGTAGACCGCCACGGGCTCGACGATGTTCTTCACACGCTGCTCGCCCATCGCCTCGAAGCCGAAGGCAAGCTTCTTCTCTACCTCCTTGGCGACCTTGCCGGAGACGTAGATGCCGCCAGGCTCCGCGATCTGCTCCAGGCGCGCGGCTATGTTGACCCCTTCGCCATAGCGGTCGTCGCCCTCGACGATCACCTCGCCGAGATTGATGCCGATCCGCACCTGGAAGCGCTGATCCTCGGGAACGGCCGCGTTGCGCTCTGCGAGGCCTTTTTGCAGCGCCACGGCGCATTCGACAGCGTCCACGACGCTGGAGAACTCTGCCAGCAGACCGTCGCCCATGAGCTTGAAGATATGGCCATGGTGGCGGGCAATTTCGGGTTCGAATAGTTCCTTGCGGCCGGCCCTGAGACGCTCGAACGTGCCCTGTTCGTCCTGCTCCATCAGTGCGGAGTAGCCGACAACGTCCGCGGCAAGAATGGCAGCGAGCTTCCGGTCCATGACCGCCCCCCATGCTTGAATAGCATCACACTGCGCGAGTGATCAGTACCACAAGCTTGGGAAAAGCGCATTGGGGACGCCATCTTCACCTGCCCATCAGCCGGTGAGCACGCGAGATCGACCAAAATCGCGGCAAGCCGACGTCGAGTGGATTTCCCCGCCATCTTCGAGCGTGCGGTTCGTTACCCTCACCCTGGGGCGACAAGGATGCCGCGTGGGTGATCCAGTCCGGCCGGTCCGAGCTTTGGCCTATTCTTCCTCTACCTATCTCTCCTACATCGCCGCCAACAATGGCTGCTTAGAGGAAAATGGCAGAGTTGGTCTCTACGCCGAACGAGGCGCGGAGCCGCCATCTCGCCTGTTCGCTCGATGGTCCGCTTTTGGGATACGGCGACGGTCTGCTTAACGACCGACATGCTGAAGGGTTTCGGGTGCCGTCAGGCGTACGAAAGTCTCTCATGCAGGAACCCGCGGGCCGCAGACGATTGCCTATGGGGATTTGTGCTTCGGGGTGTGCCAGCGCCTGTCGCGAACTTCCGCATAGGATGCGGTGGGCATGTCGTGGAAGCGGCTTCCGGGCCAGGTCGCAGAGCCTGTCGCGTTGATTCCGACGGGATTGATGTGCGTGACGACCGGCGCCACGGCAACGTGCACATAACATCCCGTTGACCCGGCGCCGGCGTGGCGCGGTCGTACGAGCAACTTGGCCATGCCGGGTCATGGGGCGTTCTCCCGGTTCGGCGCCCTTGCGTGCGGGCGGTGCGCGCGGCTGGCTCCACCGTTCGAACCTCTCGATGACGATCATGCGTCCGCCGCAGCACGGGCATGGCGGGCGGAAGTCGTCCGGTTCTTCCGGATGTCGTCTATCGGGCGGCGGCGCGACGTCCAGCAGTTCGCGGGCGAGCGCGAGGCTGGCCTTGCGGGCGCGAGCCGGCGAGCAGGCCGTAGTGACGGATGCGGTGGAAGCCACGCGGCAGGACATGGAGCAGGAAGCGGCGGATGAACTCGTCGGTGGCGAGCGTCATGACGCGCTGGCGGTCGGCGCCGTCGCGGCGATAGTCCTTGTAGCGGAAGGTGACGCCAGCTCTCGTCGAAGCGCGATCAGGCGGCGGTTCGAGATGGCGACCCGGTGGGTGTAGCGCGACAGATAGGCGAGCACCGCTTCCGGTCCGGCGAAGGGCGG
This sequence comes from uncultured delta proteobacterium, assembly GCA_963731045.1. GTDB lineage: Bacteria > Desulfobacterota > BSN033 > BSN033 > UBA1163 > CAVSVC01. The sequence goes on from CAVSVC010000052.1 coordinate 13,962, forward strand.
CTTGGCGTAGACCACCCAGCGCTTCTTCCGGACCGGCGACAGATGACGCAGGAAGGCCCGACGGTCGGCCAGGTGCGCCGTCGATCCGAAGAAGGCGAGCCGACCGGCGTCGTGCAGCGCGACCAGCCGGGTGAGGAACAGGCGGCGGAACAGCTTGCCGAGCACCCGCACCGGGAGCAGGAAGGCCGGGCGCGACGATATCCAGCGGCTGCCCGTCCGGCGCGATGCCGCCGCCCGGCACGATCATGTGGACATGGGGATGGTGGGTCATCGCCGAGCCCCATGTGTGGAGCACGGCGGTGATGCCGATGCGCGCGCCGAGGTGCTTGGGATCGGCCGCGATCGTCAGCATCGTCTCCGATGCCGCCTTGAACAGCAGGTCGTAGACCAGCGCCTTGTTGTGGAACGCGATGTCGGCGACCTCGGCGGGCAGCGTGAACACGACGTGGAAGTAGCCGACCGGCAGCAGGTCGGCTTCGCGCTCGGCGAGCCATGTACGCGCGGCCGCGCCCTGGCACTTGGGACAGTGCCGGTTGCGGCAGCTGTTATAGGCGATCCGCCATTGGCCGCAGTCCTCGCAGGCTTCGACATGACCGCCCAAGTGCCGCGGTGCGGCAGTGCTCGATCGCCGACATGACCTTGAGCTGCTGCAGGCTCAGATGCCCGGCATGGGCGACCCGGTATGCGGGGCCGGCAGCACGGAAGATGTCGGCGACCTCCAGGTCGAGGCGCGCACCGGCTCAGCCGGCGGGCGTCTTGCCTTCCATCAGCGCCATCAGCCGGTCGAGCGGCCTTGCGACCGCGTGGATCGTCCGGGTCGCGACCTTGGTGTAGAGCGCGGTGGTATCGAGCTTGGCGTGCCCGAGCAGCACCTGGATGACGCGGATGTCGACATCCTGCTCAAGCAGGTGGGTGGCGAAGCTGTGACGCAGCGTGTGCGGGCTGACCCGCTTGCGGATGTCGGCGACTTCGGCTGCTTCCTGGACCGCGCGATGCAGCTGCCGCGACGAGATCGGCTCCATGCAGCTGCGCCCCGGGAACAGCCAGCCATGGGGGAGCATCACCCCGCGCCGCTTGCCTTCGCGCCACCACAGCCGCAGCAGTTCGAGCAGTTGCGGCGAGAGCATGGCGTTGCGATCCCTGCGTCCCTTGCCCTGTTCGACGCGGATCAGCATGCGCTCGCTGTCGATGTCGTCGACCTTGAGGTGCGCGACCTCGGACACGCGCAGGCCCGCGCCATAGGCGACACCGAGCGCGGCCTTGTACTTGATGCCTGGCGCCGCTTCGAGCAGCCGCGCCACTTCCTCGACGCTCAGCACCTCGGGCAGCTTGCGCGGATACCGGGTGACCACCAGCGCGCGCGCCAGATCCCGCCGCTTCAGCGTCACCGTGAACAGGAAGCGCAGCGCCGAGACCGCGCCGTTGATCGTCGCAGGGCCCACGCCGCTCTCATGCTGACGCAACTGGAAGCGCCGAATGTCCTCGGTCGTCGCGGTGTCGGGAGCGCGACCAAGGAACGCGGCGAAGCGCCGGACATGACGAACGTAGTCCTGCTGCGTATGCGGTCCCAGACCCCGCATCAGCATGTCTTGCTGCATGCGCTGGCGAAGCGGCGTGATCGGAGCATCGGTCGACAAGGTAGCCATGGCAAGTTCCTCTCGTTGAAGGGAACTCCATGGTCGGATCGCGGTCTCTACCCGCTCAAGGCCTATGAATACCGCGCCATCTCAGAACCAAGCGACCCTCCCGCGAAGCGGGTTCGTGCATGAGGCGCATTGCTGCCGTTCGCAACGCGGTCAATGAAGGTCACCGTTGGGTCACCTGACGTCATCGCGTACTCCCAGACCCAAACGACCTGACCGGTTCCGGATCGTGTCATTCGGACGCCGTTGCACCTGCTGGAATGCGGCTCGCGCCTCGCATGCCGTCGGTCTCGGATCGGGCGTCACCGCGTCCTGCATCGGCGCCGCTGTCTGCGCCCCCGGCAGCGCGATGACGGTCATGTCGGCGATGCGATTCCGGCCGCGCGCCTGGGCAGTCGCTCGGTGCAGCGCGCTACTGCCGGCGGCCGAGCTCGGAGGCTGGCCGCATCATCAGCCTCCGGGGCAGGGACGCCGCCTTCTGTATTGGCGCCGACCACCTCTTGGCGGTCGAGCAGGGTCGGCGTTGCCCTGGCCGGCGAGGCCGACGGGTATGCTCGGCGCGCGAGCGCGGCCACCTGCCGGGGCGGTCGGCGCGGGGTGCTCGCCGAAGATGCCACGGCGCCCGGCGAGCCTCCCCCTCCCCGGTTAAAAAACACGACCAGCCGCCGTTCTGCGGGTCGTCAGATAAATGCCACACGCAATCGTACGCGCGCGCCCGACCGAAGCGGTCCGACCAGTCCGACCATCCTCTTCTTTCTAAGCGCAGTAGACATCAAAGGGTGGGGAGGTGAAGATATAGATAGAAGAACAATCGTTTTGGGTCGGACCGGCCAGACCGGCTCTTTTTTCCACCGTTAGGTCACGTGCGGATGCGGTGGCGGAAGGGCAAGACCGGGCGTTGCTCAGTTGCCATGGCGGGCGGGGTGGGCGTTGCCGTGGCGGTGGCGGTATGCGGGGGCCTGCCCGCGCGAGTATGCCGATCTGACCGACGGTCGGCCCAGGGTCCCCTCGGTCGAAAAACAGGGCCAGGCGTCTTGTTGCGGGTCCCCCTCTGGCAGTCGCGACGGGCTAGCAGGCTGTTGAAGAAGTGACGCGCGCGGCCTTGAGGATGGCCTCGTCGCCGTCATCATAGTCGAACTCGACCTCCAGCCTGCAGTCCTCGAGCAGTTCGGCCGATCCGGAGCCGCTCACCTCGTCCATCTCGTCGCACCCGGCCCAGGTGAAGGCGACGTCGCATCGTCCGTAGGCGAGGTCGAGGCCGGCCTGCAGGGCGCCGAAGACGATCTCGCCGTGGCCGCCGGGACCGATGACCATCATGGCGGGCTCGACCAGGTCGAGATAGGGGCGCCCCCAGATGTCGGCCTCGACGATCCGCCACCGGCCGATCAGCCGGCGGTCCGTCGGCGCGGTCATGGCGATGCCTCCGCCATGAGCTTCGGCAACCGCACCAGATTGTAGGCGGCGGCCGCGAAGCGTGAAGGCGCGATCGACCCGCGCCAGCCCGCGGAACCGGGTCTTGCGCAGGCCGGCCACCGTCTTGATCCAGCCGAACGCCTCCTCGATCCGCTTGCGGATGCGCTGGCTCATGGCGTAGCCGGGATGGCGGGTGGTGCGCCGGTCGATCGCCGAGCGCCGGCCGCTGGTGTTCTGGGCCACGTGCGGGCGTCACGTTCAGTGCGCGCAGCTCCATCGACGAAGTCCGCGCGCGTCGTAGCCCTTGTCGGCGCCGAGCGTGACTGCGCGTGCGGCCGATCGGCACGCGGCTCGATCATCTGCAGCGCCGCCAACCGTTCGGCATGGCCCGACACCCGCGTCAGCCGGGTGTCGACGATCAGGCCGGAGCGGGTTCTCCATCAGCCCGTGGCCGATGTAGCACAGCCGCGCCTCCATCCCCGGCCCTTTTGAAACGACTCGAACCCCACGATCCCGTCGTGGTGCATGTGGGGGACCCCTTTTGACTTGCCCGTCGTCCCCCCGGAAAAATTCCAGAAGGCGAGATCGTTCTTCGAGGTGGGTGCGGCCTCAAGAAGAGAGGACGCTCCTTTGATCAGATCCTTCAGGGCATATTCTCCCTTTTCAAGGGTGGGGACTTCTTCCCCGGCCACGAGAATGGCCTTCCTAAGGGACGAACCGCGGGCGCCTTCCCTTACCCGGTCGAGCGTGGTCGAGTCCACGATGACCACTTTCGGACGCACGTAATTGAGAAAGTACTCATAATCCGAAGGCAGCAGGTACGTATACGCATGAGTGGATACGCCCCCGACCTTCATGCCGGCAAACCAGCCGGCAAGCCATTCGGGCGAATCCTGAAGCACGAGCAACACGCGGTCTTCGAAGCCGACATTCAGCTCTTTGAGCACATTTCCAACCCGGTTCGTGAGATTGCAGAGATCGTTGAACGTCACCTTGTCGTCCTGATAATGGATGGCGACCTTGTTTCCCCTTCCCTGTTTCAGGTTCTCATCGAGGTAATAGGTCGCCAGGTTCACCTGTTCAGGGATGTCAATATCAATAACGGGACCACGGATCATGAAAAAGAAACCTCCTTGGTAAAAGTAATCAAGATAGCGGTGCCAATCTTTCGGAAAGTACTTTCCTGGAAACCGCAACCTTCAGGTTGCGAGAAGTGCCGATCGATTCAGCGCCTGACGCAGCTGAAGTCTTCGGGTCCGTCTTTGTGTTTTTCAAGGCATCGAGGGCCTTTTGTCGGTACTGTCTCTCTCAAAGCGTAACCAAGAATGCTACGTATTCTGCAAGTCTCTGCGGATTGCCCTACACGGCCAGGTACTCCCGCTCAATCTCCTTGTTTCCCTCCAACTGCTCCGGAGTCCCTTTAAAGACGATGGCCCCTTTGCTCACACGTAGACGTCAGTCGGCCACTCTCAGGGCCAGGGGCAGGTTCTGTTCAGCCAGAAGAGCGACACGCCCTCCCGTCTGAGCTGCTCGATAATATTGGCAATCTCCTGGATGACGAGCGGGGCCAACCCTTCCGATGGTTCGTCCATTAGGATTAAGTCCGGATTGGAGACGAGGGCCCGTGCGATGGCGAGCATCTGCTGCTGGCCCCCGGAGAGCTGGTTTCCCTTGTTGTCAAGCCTTTCCCTTAAGCCTCGGAAAGAGAGAAAGCACCCTGCTCGCTGTTCCAGGTCTGTTTTTCTCCGCGCTGCCTGGTCGCAATCGCCAGGTTTTCTTTGACGCTCAAGCGACGGGAAGATGTGGCGTCCCTGCGGCACGAGCCTCAGCCCCTTCCGGGCAATCTCATAGGCGTTTAAGGCGGCTGATCTCTTCGTCCTTGAACCATATCTTGCCGCGGCGGGTCGGAGTAAACCCCATGATCGACCGCATGGTTGTTGTTTTGCCCATGCCGTTGCGACCCATGAGGGCGGCCACGGTCGCGGTGGCCACTGTGAGAGAAAGTCCCTGGAGGATGTAGTTTTCGCCGTAATAGGTGTGGATATCGTCGAGAACGAGGATATCATTCATGAGCGGTCCCCAGATAAATCTCCTTCACCCTGGCATCTGGTTCGGATCTCTTCCGGCATGCCGTCGGCCACAATCTCCCCCTGATGCAAGACGATCATCCGGTCCGCAAGGTCAAAGGCAATGTTCATGTCGTGCTCGATCATGAGGATCGTCACTCCTTGAGAAGGTTCTGGATCAGCTGGGCCAGCCACACCCCTTCGGAAGAGGTCAGGCCTGAAGTCGGTTCATCCAGGAGAAGGATCTGTGGGCCGGCGGCGATCCCGAGAATGATCTCTGCGAGCCGGGTTTCTCCGTGGGACAGGGAGGTGATGGGATAGTCCTTCTTTTCGTAGAGTCTCATCTCCCTGAGGAGGGCTTCCGCCTTTTTCGTAGAGGTGGGTGTAGGACACGCAATGGATCGCAACATCTGGTAATGGCACGAATCATGGGCCTGGAGGGCCAGGAGGACATTCTCCATCAGGGTGAACTCGGGAGAAAAGGTCGCTGATCTGAAAGGTTCTCGCCAGACCGAGATGGGTTCGGCGGTGGCAGGACATCTTCGGTGACGTCGCGGCCGAAGAGATGAATGGAGCCTCCGGAAGAGGGCAGCTCCCCGCTGATGAGGTTGAATAGCGTCGTCTTCCCGGCGCCATTCGGGCCGATGATGACGATGCGCCTTTCCTCGCGCGTTACCGAAAAAGTAGATGTCCCGCAGGACAGTGACGGCGCCAAAGTTCTTGGAGAGGTGCTCAACCCTCAGCTCTTCCATGCGTCCAATTTCCTCCGGAGGTTCAGGATGAAAACCGGCGATCCCTCCGCGAAAAAAGAGTACCACAAGAATGAAAATGATCCCTTCGATTCCGAACCAGTACATGGTATAGCTGCTGATCCAGTATCGTAGACCCGTATAGGCAATGGCGCCGAGAAGAGGCCCCCAGAAGCTATCCCACCCCGCCGATAAACATGATCATGAGGGCGTCCCCCGACCAGATCCAGTGCAGCTCGGCCGGATTGACATAGCCGTTAAAGAAACGCAAAGAGCAGTCCGCTGACGCCTGCGATGACGGCGGAGAGGATATAGCAGATATACTTGTATGCGAAGGTGTTGAATCCGAGGGCCGACATGCGGTGTTCGTTATCACGTATGCCGACGAGGGCATGTCCGAAGGGGGACCGGATGACCAGGCGGATCACGAAGAAACAGATGGCGGCAACCGCCAGCACAAGGTAGTAAAAGCCGGCGGCGCTCGTCGTCGACAGGGAAAATCCGAGGTTGGGCCGTGCGATATCTTTTATCCCGTCGTAGCCGGAGGTGATTTGCTGCATGGGGTACATGGCGATGCACCAGACGACGTGGCCGAAGGCGAAGGTGACAATCATGAAATAGAGCCGTTTGACCCTGAGCGCCAGCGCCCCGAAGAAACTGCTCAGCACGAGCGACCATGAGGAGGCCGAGAAGCATGATCAGGTAGAAATTGGTCACGATTCCCCGGGTCATCAGAATGGCGACCACATAGGCCGCCGCCCCCCAGAACATCGCCTGACCCAGAGAGACGAGGCCGGTGTAACCGGTCAAGAGATTGGCGCCGCTGACGTAGACGCTATAAATGACGATGGAGGTGGCCAGCGTGACGGCATACTTGGGCAGGAGCGGTACCGCGAGGGCGACCGCAGCCCCGAATACCTGCAGGATCAATGCCGATTTCCATCGTAGCGACCCGTTACCCCATTCAGTCTCCCTTACCGAAAAGTCCGGACGGTTTTACAAGAAGAACGATGACAACCACGAGATAGATGGTGAGCGAGGCGTAGCTCGGCCAGAGCACTTTGCCGAGGGTATCGCTCAGTCCCATCAGGAGGCATGTGACAAGACATCCTGAGAGGCTTCCAAGGCCTCCCACGATGACCACGCCCATGGCGAGCATGATAATCTCGACGTCGAGTCCGATGTGCAACCCGAGAATCGGTGCTCCGATGAAGCCGCCGAAACCCGCAAGAAAAGCGCCCAGACAGAAGACCATCGTGAAAACAAGCAGGATGTTGATGCCCGAGACCTGCTGACCGTTTCCTTGTCATCGACGCCGGCCCGGACGATGGCACCCCATCGGGTCCGCTCCTGAAACCAGTAGAGGCCGAAGAACACGACCAGGCCGATCAGGATGATGGCCAGCCGATAGGCAGGGTAGAGGGCTCCCAGGATATCAAACGAGACGTCGAGAAAGGAAGGAGGCTCGACCCAGCGCGGCGTCCCCGTCCAGAGAAACAAGGAAAGATCGCTCAGCACAAGACTGAATGCAAAGGTCAGCAGAATGGACTCGTGTCCGTGGAGGCCGTAAAGGCGGCGTATGAAGAAACGTTCTGTGAGAAAGCCGAGAAAGGCGCCGGTAGCCGCTCCCGCGACGATGGCCAGCAGAAAGCTGCCCGTGGCCTGAAGCGTGGTGAGTCCGATGTAACCGCCCACCATGAAATAGCCTCCATGGGCGAGGTTGACGATACCCATGAGTCCGAACATCAGGCTGAGGCCCGAGGCAAGCAGAAAGAGGAGCATGCCAAAGGCGATTCCGTTCAGCACCTGAGAGATGCTGACGGGAAATTCCACAGATCTCCGCCTCCGTTACGTGAGAGGTTCAATTCGACGAATTCTGCCAAGCGCTTCTTCCGAAAACCCGGCAGTTCTTTCATCAGGCAGCCTTCGAAGAATCATATCCGCAGCAGTCTTCTTGCATTATCCTCATAGACCCTCTTCTTTTCGGCAGGGCTGAGGCCGAGGGCTTCGACGGATTCGAATGGTCTTCCTGATCGCCCGGTCTCCAAACTCCACATCGAAGGGCATATCCGTCGCAAAGAGAAGATGATCCGCCCCGAAAAACCTGTATCCGCACATCAGTCCCGCTGCACTGCCGTTCAGTGCCGTATCGCCGTAAAACATTTTGAAATAGTCGATCGGCGGCTTGCGCAGAAGGCTTCTTGTACTCCTGGCCGTGAATGATTTCTGAGGCGTTGTATGATTCTACGATCTTCTGCTCATAGATAGGGCACCATCCCGCCACAGTGATGGGCAATGATCTTGATGCTGGGGAAGCGGTCCATGAGGCCGCCAAAGACGAGATGCGATCATGGCAGCCGTTGTTTCGTAGGGCCAGCCGAAGACGTGGTAGATGTAGTACTTTGACTCTTTCAGTGTTGGTAATCCGGCACGATCCATCCACCTGACCGGGTGGATCCAGATGGGCAGATCGTGCTCCGCCATCCGCTGGAAAAGAGGCAGGAATTCAGGCGAATCGAGGGGTTTGTCCAGGGTGGGCGTAAAGAGCTGCAATCCCTTCAGCTTGAGATCGAGGATGGCACGATCGAGTTCCTTCAGAGCGGCTTCCATGTCGGTCATCGGTAACGATGCGGCAGCCGCGATAAACCGGTCCGGATACGTTGCAACCAGCTCGGCCATTTCATCATTGGCCCTTTTCGCAAAGTCGACTGCCAGATCCCGGTTTTTCAAGCACCAGGGCTGCTGTCAATGAAAGGGTCAGAACCTGCCTCAGGTCTTCATAATTGTCCATGATGCGAAACCGCCGGTCCATGTCGTAGAGGGTCGGCATCCGCCGAAATGCGTTTATCGAGTTCCGGCATCGATTGGCTCAGTGCCTGTTTGTACCCTTGGTGGTACCACGTGGGTGAAAAAATCAATCATATCGTAAACTCATTCTCCTCGCTGCCGACCCCGGGGTCATTCCGAAGAAAACCCCTCGAGCAAGCCCCGTCAGATATGCTGAGAAAGTAAGTTATACCTCAGGCTGCTCAAAAATCCCGATGCAAGACTCCCTGCCTTCGCCGCACGGCTCCCCCGTCGAAGGGGGAGTGGGATCATTCGGGAAATCTCAGATATCTTTGTTCGGAAATTGTTTCGCCTGCCTGCGCGCAGCCGCTTCGGCGAAGGCAGGGATTTCGTGCTTCGGGTTTAGAGATGCTTATTTTCTCGGCATCACCGTGTATCCTTCGGGCGGCTGTTTGACCTGGGGATAGACATCGAGCACGACATTCTGGATCACGCCGTCTTTTTTCTGTATCTGCCGCATCAGGGCGTCCCGGATGACGTTGCCGTTAGCATCCACGCTGATCGAAGTGCTCACAACCCCTTTGGTTTTTGTGTTATGCATCGCCTTCAGAAAGGCCTCCGTATCTTCGACGTTGCCGCCAATGGCTTCCAGGGCAGCGACGATGAACCGCATGCTGTCATAGCCTACGGAGACGTCCGTATTCATCAGTTTCTTCTTTCCGTATTTGGCGTAAAACCGCTCCGTCACCCGCTTGTTTTCCGGTGAATTGACATCAAGACAGTACAACCCCGAACTCGTGATCCCGATCATCTTCTCCTTAAACACCGGGATGGTATAGTAATCCTCTGCGAAAGCGAGGTGGGTGGTGAGTTTGATCTTCTTATCGAGTCCCAGTTCAAAGTACTGCCTCAGGAACCGGTTGATGGAGATATCCCCTGGTTCAAAAGGGAAAATGGCTTCGACTTCCGGTTTGAGCCGTGCGAGGTAAGGGGCCAGATCCATTTCCCCGAGGGGCCAGAGGATCGTCTGGACGATTTTGCCGCCGCTCTTCTCAAACTCCTGTTGAAAGGCCCAGAGTTTTCCGGTGCTGCCTGCATAATCAGGTCCCATTAAGGCCATTCGTCTGAAGCCCAGTTTTTCATAGGCATACCGTCCCTGGGGGATCTCCATCTGGCCATCTGCATAACCCAGCCTGAAGACATATTTGCTTCCGGGAAGGGTTACCCGTTCAGACCCGGCCATGCCTACCACGACCATCGGGACTTTTGCTTTTTCAGCGTAGCCTCTGACTGCGATGGCAGCGGCGCTGTTCGTTCCGAAACAGAGGATATGGACTTTGTCTTTTTCCACCAGTTTCTGCGCCACTTCTATCGACAGCTTCGGGTCGGTCTTGTTGTCGTATTCAATCACAGTGATCGGGCGTCCTGCCACCTTGGAGCCGATCTCTTCAAGGTAGAGGTCGTAGCCCTGCTTGACGTTCATTGTCGTCTCCGACATGACCCCTGTCATCTCGATATTGGCGCCGATCCTTATCGGCTCCTTCGCTCCCTGGGCCCAAAGATTCCCAAAAGGGAGCACAAGGAGCAGTACGAAACAAATCCCACCGATCAGTTCCGATAACCTCTTTTTTTGCCATTTTCTCTCTCCTTTCATATGCAGGGTTCTTTCCGGGTCCGTTTCCTGTTTTTCAGCACCTGGCGCAGGGCTGAACCTTCAGGGATGCGGATAAGTCCGTGTTCGATTCTTAACATCTTCCTTAACCGACCGGCAGTATATCTTAACATCACAAAAAGTCAAGATTTTTTTATAAGTTTCCGGAATAAAACAAGGATTCATTTAGGCAATATGTATATGTACCAGGAATATTTGATGTTTCTTGCCGGGGCTGATTACAGAGTCATACTCATTCCTGATATCGCCTTTTGCCCCGGAACTACGAAGGTGAACGATTGGTCGTTAGGGTCCCTCTTCGCAGCAACGGAATTCCTTTATTCCGGATTTTTCTTGACAATGCAAGACCACTCAGTTCAGTATAGTTGGGACTGCACTTGAAACGTGTCCCTTATCTGTTCTTTCTGGACGAATCCATGAGAAGAGGTGGATGCATATGACAAACCGTAGGCTCCAGACGGCCGGTAAGCGGGTGTGGACCCTGCTCAATCCGGTTGCAGATGCTGAAGTGGAACAATTCAAACCGGCCAATCGATATCCCGGACCTGAACGGAAAGACGATAGGTCTTTTCTGGAATGGCAAACCGAATGGGGATGTGTTCTTGAATAGGCTCGCCGAAAGACTCAAAGCCGGATTCAATGGCCTGACGGTTGTTAGAATGTGGGACGTTCTGCCGGAGACAAGAACGGCTCTCGGCAACTCGATGGACAATCTGAGCTATATGGCCCGAAAGAGCCGATCTGATTCTTGGCGCTTCCGGAGACTGAGGGTCGTGTACGTCGTGGTGTATCCATGACACATGCCACATTGAGAAACTGGGAAGACCTACGATCACGGTCGTCACTGAGGATTTCATCTCCCTGGCAAGAAAGACTGCCGAAAGCCTGGGTATGCCCGGGCTACCCCTCGTCGCCGTAACTCATCCCTTGGGAGGGATCCCTGAAGAAGAAGTAATGAAAAAAGCCGATTCGGCAGTTGAAGAGATTATCGAAGAGGCAACCCAAATCGGTCAGTCTGCACAGGTGGAGAAAACGGAGAAAGAGCATTCTATTGAGGTGAAGGGGACCCTTGCGGAGGCAAGCCTGTTTTTTTATTCGAAGGGATGGACGGACGGACTTCCCATATTCCCTCCTACCCGGAAGGCCGTTCAAGAGATGTTGACAGGTACCGATTTAGCGCCGGATCAGAGGCTGGGTATCATGCCGCCTCAGAGCGGCAGGGTCACTGTGGAAAAAATTGCGGTGAATGCGGTCATGGCGGGATGCCGTCCGACTTACATGCCGGTCGCTGATCGCCGCCATTGAAGGTTTACTCGAAGAGGATTTTGATCTCGCGGGCGTTCAGACATCCACCGGACCCCACAGTCCTCTTCTGATCATCAACGGGCCCATCCGGCAGGAACTCAGGGTCAATTGCTCTTCCGGGGCCTTAGGCCCCGGGTGGCAGGCCAATGCAACGATAGGTCGTGCCATACGCCTGATCCTGAACAATATCGGAGGGGCGAGGATCGGGATCACCGATATGACCACCCTGGGGATGGCTGAGAATTTTACCTATTGCTTCGGAGAGAACGAGGAAGCGAGTCCGTGGCCGCCTTTTCATGTGGAGCAGGGGTTCGAAAAGGAGGAAAACACCGTTTCCGTTATCGGCGCCTATTCGCCTGAGCAGGTTTCAGACCACGTGGGCATCGAGCCCGAGGAGATCCTGACCGTGGCTGCGGACGTCATCTCCAAAATAACCCGCTTTCATCTTTTGACGGTGGGTGCCCTCATCTCCTGTGACTCGGTCCTTGTTCTCTGCCCCGAGCATGCCGGCAGCATCGCAAAAAGGGGATGGACCAAGAGGGACGTTCAACAGTTTCTTTTTGAGAAGAGTAGGATTCCCCACGAAACATTGGCGCTCCTGAGAAGGCGGATTGAGTCCTATCCAGATATCCTCTTCTCCCGACGAAAGGCCGACGGTCCCAATGTTCCTAACCCCGGAGAAGATCAAGATCATCGTGGCAGGAGGCCCCGGGAAACATTCCGCTTACATGAATACGGGCCACACCAAGAGAATCATCACAAAAAAGATCCTCCTTCCCCGGGGATGGAACGAACTGATGGATCGATACAGGGAGTAAGCGGGTGGCGGTGCGGGAAAGGGTACGAAAAACGATAAGATCGGTCTTCGATGTCTCTCCCGGATGGAGACAGTGTCGTAATTCGAAGCTCGCCCTTCGACAAGCTCAGGGCGAACGGGCAAGTTATTGATTTATAAATGAGAGTACCTTACCGGGAAGTCCTTCAACACACTTAGGACCGTCGAACGGCCCCGCCCTTCAGGGCGGAGAGCTTCACACAGTCTCATGATGATGGGGGATTATCACAAAGAGGACTTCGGTTCTCGTGGGCGGGCACCCATCGTCTTCCTTAGAAAGCTCATCAGGGCGGGAAGGACGGCTGCGAGCAACACGATGACCCAGATCGACAGGCACAGGGTCGATTCCCAGAGGCCGCTGAGATTCCCCCGGGAGATGATCAATGTTTGCCTGAGAGATCTTTCCATGACCGGTCCAAGTACCAGGCCGACGACAAGGGGCGCGGGTTCATAATTGTATTTTCGCATGAGGTAGCCTATGATGCCGGCACCCAGCATCACCCATACGTCGAAAAGGCTGAGATTGTCTCCGTAAGCGCCGATGACACACAGGACGAGGACAGTCGGCATCAGGTATTTTGGTGCAACCCGGACGATCTTTGCAAAAATTCCCACGAGGGGCAGATTCAGGACAAGGAGCATCAAGTTTCCAAGGTAAAAACTTCCAATGACCCCCCAGAAGACGTCGGGCCGGTCTCGCAGGAGGAAGGGCCCCGGGGTGATTCCGTGGAGAAGCATCCCTCCCAGCAACACGGCTGTGGTCGGGGTGAAGGGCAACCCCAGGGAGAGCAGGGGGATCATGGCTCCGCCTGCAGCGGCATTGTTGGCAGATTCCGGACCCGCTACCCCTTCAATTGCGCCTTTCCCGAACTCTTCAGGATGCTTGGAAAAACGGCGTTCCAGGCCATAGGATGCAAAGGCTGCCATGGTCGCGGCAGGACCCGGCAAGAGGCCGATCAGGAATCCCAGCACGGATCCTCGCGCCATCGGGGCCAAGGAACGTTTGATCTCTTCCCGGTTGGGATAGAGTTCGCGAAACCTGACGGGTAACAAGGTCACCGGTTCTGCTTTTTCCGCCATGATGGAGAGGACTTCCGCAACCCCGAACAGGCCGGTGGTCATGGCGATGAAACTCACCCCCCCCTGGGCAGATTCGAGCCCGAAAGAGAAGCGTTCCACCCCGCCGACAGGGTCAAACCCAACGGTTGAAAGCATTAAACCAACCATGATCATGATCAAAGACTTCACGCGGGACTTTCCCGTCAGCTTAGACAGGAGCATAACGCCCAAGACCGTCAGGGCAAAGTATTCCGCGGGGCCGAAAGCAAGGGCGGATCTTGCAAGGAGGGGAGCGAACAACTGAAGCGCAATCACACTGAACGTTCCGGCGACAAAAGACCCGATGGCTGCGACAGCCAGTGCGGCTCCTGCCCGGCCTTTCCGTGCCATCGCATAACCGTCGAGGGTGGTCACAACACTGGCAGGTTCTCCGGGAACGTTGACGAGAATCGAGGTGGTGGAACCGCCATACATGGACCCGTAGTAGATCCCTGCCAGCATGATGAGACCGGCGGTGGGTCCCAGCTTCAGGGTCAACGGGATGGCCAGTGCCATGGCAGCCGCAGGTCCGAGCCCCGGCAGTACCCCCACCAGCGTGCCGACAACAGCCCCGATGAAACAGGCCAGGAAATTGACGGGCTGAAAGGTGATGAGAAGGGATGAGAGAATGCCGTGTCCAGACAACGAATCTTGCCTTTCTTCAGAATAAAATACCCTTGGGAAAAGAGACCTTCAACCAAACCTCAAACAGGAGGTAGCAGAAGAGGTCGATTCCGACGGAAAGGAGGAGCGGACTCTTCCAGTCTTTTGCCCCAAGGAGTCTGCTGGAGACGATGACGAATAAGAAGTTGGAGGCAAAAAAACCAACCCATTTCACCATTAATAGGTAACTCACAAAAACGGCGATCATGAGCAGAACTCTCGCCTCACCCGCATCCCTTCGCGAGGTTTCCGTCACGGGCCGTATTTCCTCCGTGCCTCCGTTCTCTCCCCCGAGGGGTTTCGTTTTTCGAAGCGACCGAACGAGCTGCCAGAAGGCCAGGATCGCCAGGACTGTCCCCACGAAAAGGGGGAAGACTCCTGGGCCGGGATTGGCCAGCTCGTCCAGAGGGTATTTGATGTCATAAAGAAGGAAAACCGCTCCGAACAAAACCAGAACAAGACTGCTCAGGACTTCTTTTCGAAGCAAACAGAGTCATGGGATATCAGCTGTTATCCAAATCAAGCGTCTATCCCGAGGGAATTATTGGTCTTCGAACATGGAGCATGCTTCAGGTCACAAGAAGACTCGACTCGCAATGACTGAAATAGGACCCCGCGATTACGATTTGTCATTGCGAGCGGAGCGCAAGCAATCTCGTATCATTGCCGCTGACTCGAGCACGAAAATAGTTATAACCCCACCCCTCCCGTCGTTGAAGGGAAGGGACGTCCCCGGTGGGGTGAGGGGGGTTATTTTCTGATTGCAGCCTTAGGTTTCTTGCAAGAGACGTCTGTTTCAGACGGGACCGCTATATCATTGGCTAAACTATTTTGTCAGGCCGGCGGCGGCCATGATATCCTTTGTTTCTTTATCCTGTTCCGCGACGAACTTGGCGAAGGCCGCGGGGTCCAGGTACTGCGGGGTTGTTCCCACAGAGGCCGTAAAATCAGCCCACTCCTTGCTTTCCACGGCCTTCTTGACGATGGCCGTCAACTTGTCCGTCATGGCCTTGGGCGCTCCCTTGGGCGCGGCAAAGCCTCTCCACTGGTCAAAGGCCAGATCGATCCCCGACTCCTTCATCGTGGGAACGTTGGGCCAGAGGCCGATTCGCTTCTCGCTGCTCACGGCCAGAATCCTCACCTCTCCGGCCTTCACCTGACTCAGAATCTCCGCAGGATGCTGGCTTGAGGCATCGATCTTCCCGCCCATCAGGGCGGCCACTGCCAGCCCGGTCCCGAAAGGAACATGAACGACGGGTGTGCCGATCTTGGAGGCCATTGCCACCGGTACCATGTGGGTTACGCTTCCGATCCCTGAATTGCCGATCGTGACTTTGTTGGGATTCTGTTTGATATGGGCGATAAACTCCTTGAACTCCTTCCAGGGGGCCGTCTTGTTGACGGCAATGGCAATCGTTTCAAATCCGATCCCTGCGATAGGCTCGAAGGCCTGATAGTCGAAAGAGATCTGTTTTCTGGCCGCCAGCGTGTTGATGGCGCCCGAATACCAGATCAGGGTATATCCGTCGGGCTTGGCCCGATGGACCTCGTTGTAGGCGATCGCCCCGCCGGCTCCGGTCACATTTCGGACGACCATGGGCTGCCCGAGATCCCTGGAGATAATCTCTGCCAGCTTCCGGGCCTGCACATCGGCGGCACCGCCTGCTCCAAAGGGATTGATCAGATCGACCTGTTTCTCGGGCCATGCGGCGAAAGTTCTGTCAACTCCCGGCATAAGCAGCACTGCCAGGAGGGTCAAAGATAGGAACGTCCAATAGCTCTGCCGGATTCCACCTTTTCTCAACATGGTCACTCTCCTTTCTATTTCTCTAAAATAGCATAGCGCATAGCATAGCGTAAAACGCGAAACTACGGTTAGCGTTGTCGAAGCTCGTATCGAGGCTCGTCGGTCGACACTGGAAACTCGATCTTTTCCTTACCCAGCTTCCTGCTTCGATACCAGCGTCGTCACCCATAACCGTTTGACCATACTACGAAACCGGCCTCGAAACTCTCACCTTAACCGATCTACACCAGTGCCCAGGCCTCCTTGATCACTCGCTTCGTGTTCGCAAGGACGACCTCGGAGGTATCCTCTGCAAGAAGGGGCCTCACCTCCGCGCTGAGCACCGGTCTCTTCTCCGGATTCAAGAGCTTCATATCCAGCAGGAGCCTGAAATAGTCCCTGACCTGCGGGGTGTCAATCTCTCCGCCGGACATGCCGAAACGGGGCTGCAGGTCCCCGTAGGTGGGGTGTCTCCGGTCGCGGAACGAACAATTTCCGATGTGGAAGTGGAGGGGGAACTGCTTCACAAGGGGCAGGGCCTGCTCCGGGGTCTCTCTGAGAAGGGGGAAGTGAGAGAGATCGGCCAGGACACCGAAATTCTTGAACTCCTTGTGTACCTCTGCCGCCACATCGGCCGCATCTTTGAAATGGCCGATGAGGAAGCATTTGTCGATGTCATAATCAAACACTTTCATGTAGATGTCGATCGGACCCTGTTCCGTGGCGAACCGGCATATCTCCTTCAGGGAATCGATCAGGATCTTCTTGCCTTCTTCCTTCTTCTCCTCGCCGGGATGCTTGCCTGAAAAGACCCGGATGCAGGAGGCTCCCAGGTCAAAGGCCTCATCGACCCCGTTCTTCATCGCATTGAGCGCTTTCTTTCTCTCTTTCGGATCGGGATCATTGACGTTGAGTTTGTTGCTGAACATTCTTGGCTGGTTCGCGTAGCACACTTCCATGTGGGAGGTCTCAAGGAGTTTGCGTGCCTCATTTCTGACCTTGATGTCCTTCATCCAGCCCACTTCCACGGCTGTCCAGAAGTCGTCCTCCACGAGCTTACGGAGCGTTTCCACGATGGGACCATCTCCATTGGACACCTCCGGATAGGCCTTGAAATGAACAATGCCCAGCTTCACGTAACGATAGATTGAAAAATTCTCCATGGTCTCTTCTCCTGTAATTAGAAAATAAAAGTATCGTCTACGGTCAGGGTAACGATGCCCGTATCGTCATTCGGTTACGCCCTTCGGTTTAAGAAGTTCACGTAACCCTTTGCCCCTAAACGGAACGGGCTTCGTAACCGTCACCTTGACCGGTGTTTGCATCCCTTGTCAATGGACCTTGACCACCACCTTGATCGCGTCTTCGATCCTCTCCCGGACATATTTGAATGCCGTTGGCACCTCCTCCAATTTGAAGGTGTGGGTATGCATCAGCTTGGCCTCGAAACGTTTCTGGGCCATGAAGGCGGCGGCACGGTGCGTAGCGCTCTTTCCTTCTCCCCGGATGCCGAACACATAAATATTATTGCGCACCAGTTTGGCCAGGTCCACAGGTACCGGTTCTCCCGGAAAGGCGGCAAGACAGATGCGGCCGCCCCGGTTTACCATGTCCATGGCTTCGTTCATGGCATTCGGGGCGCCGGAGCATTCCATGACGTAATGGACCCCTTTGCCTCCGGTGATGCGCTTGACCGCCTGAACCGGATCTTCCTTCCGGATGTTGACCACATGGTCGGCCCCCAGTTTCTTTCCAAGGTTCAGCCTGGCATCGCGGGTTCCCGTGAGGATCACGGGTTGCGCACCCAGGACCTTGGCTACGGCCACACTCATCAGTCCGATCGGGCCCGGACCTGTGACCACCAGGCTCTCCCCGGCGATCAGTCCGCCCAGCACATCGAGGCCGTACATGGCCGTACCAGCGGTCACGATCAGGGTTGCCTCTTCATCACTCATGCCCTCGGGGACATGGATCAGGGTGTTGATGTGGTTGACTGCATACTCTGCAAAACCGCCGTCGGTCGTAAACCCGTTGGCCCGGTGGCCCTTGTTCTGGTCTCCATAGTTCAGACCGTAGTTGAGGCAGGACGTGTACATGCCCATGCGACACCTTTCACAGCGTCCGCAGCCGGCGTGGATCTCCACGGCAACACGGTCTCCCACGTGAAATTCATCGACGCCCGTTCCAAGCTTGACAACGGTTCCCATGTATTCATGACCGGGGGTGAAATTCTTGTTGAAGGGGGGGCCTCCCTGTATCAAGGCGGGGTGTCCTTTGGTCAGAATCTCGACGTCGGTTCCGCAGATGGAAACAGCGTCAATGCGGACCAGCACCTCGGCGGCCCCCGGTTCCGGAACCGGTTTCTCGACCAGCCTCAGTTGCTCCGGACCATCGAGCACCCAGGCCTTCATCTTCTTGGGAATGGACAGATCCTTTCTTTGAACGGATTCGGTCATGACAATCCTCCCTTATCAAGATTTCCGGACCCCCGCAGGTCAACCCTGCCTTCTCTCAGGAGGCCCTGATATTGTCCGCGATATAAGCGATCTTTGCAGTGCCCTCTACAAGGTCAGCGACATAGTAGGCTGTCATCAAATCGGCGCCCAGCGCCAGGATGCCGTGTTCCTTCATCAGCAGGGCCCTGACATTGGGATATTTTTCGATCCCTCCATGGACAAAGTCGCAGAGGTCCTTCGAACCTGGGAGGGCGCAATCGATCCAGGGGACCTCCTTCAACGTGACACGGCTCTGAACCGTTACCAGGGGAAGGGGTTTCTCCTTGTTCGAATAGGCGGTCGCATAGGGGGGATGGACATGGGCAACCGCTCCTACGTCGGGACGAAGCCTGAAGACGACGAGATGGAAGGACGTTTCCTTGGACGGGGTGAGTCCCAGGGGGTTCTCGATGATCGTTCCCTGGAGGTCGACCAGGAGGTTTGCCTCCGGTTCAACGTCCCCCAATGAGACCCCGCTCGGGGTGATGAGGACCCGGTCCGTATCGGGAATCCTGACACTGATGTTGCCCCCGGTGCCGCAGACAAGGTCCCGATGGTAAGAACGCTTCGAGAAATCGGAGAGTTCCTTTCTTAAACGAATGATGGTTTCTTTTTCTTTGCTCATGATGATTTCAGCTCCTTACGTCATTCATAAACTCGACCAGCTGGTTGACACACCGATCTACAAAAAGCCGATCATTAATATGGGCGTCCACTTCTTCCAGCAGGATACCGGCTCTGAGATGGGTTTTGAGGGATTTCACGAAAACTCTGTATCCGGTCTCGTCGTGGAGCGGGCCTCCCTTTGATCCGTAAACGGACCATCCCCGGATAGGGATGAGTATGGCTGTCGGGCCTGAGGCTTGATTCAGCCTCTCGGCCAGGGTCTTCCCGACCAGGGCCATCTCGGCGCGAGACACTCCCACGTTTGCGTTATAGGGGTTGTGCATGTAGATTTTTCTTCTTCTCAATCTCAGAGGGATCGACTCCCTCGGTCCAAAACAGAGATACTCCATCCCGCCTGTGGAGACGACCTGGGGAATGCCCTTTGCCCCGGCTGCTTTCAGTCTTCCGGGTCTCACGGGGAGGTAGGCCCCTGCGCCCACAACCTCTTCGGTGAGTTCGTGCGGGGTCAGGTCAAGCACTCCGTGGATCATTCCTTCTTCGATCAGCTCTTCCATTGCCGAACCTCCGGCGCCCGAAGCATGAAACGGGATCACCTGAAAGCCTTTTTCATGCAGGAGCTTCACAGCCAGGCCTGCCGCGGGTTCCGTATTTCCCAGTGCGGTGATCGCAATCGTTCGCTCGCGGTCCTTCGTGACAGTCTTTTCTCTGAATTCAACCATTCCAACCACGGCAAAGACAGCATTGGCCAGGACGATCCTTGTGATGGGGTTCGGCCCTCCCAGAAAATCGCCCACAGAAAAAACGACCGCGATGTCTTTATTACCGACATAGGGGCGGATGTTTCCTGAGGCAACGGTGGAGACAAGATACTTGGGAAATCCGAAGGGTAGGGCCCTCATGGCGATAGAGGCAATGGCCGATCCCTGGTTCCCGCCCAGGGCGATGACCCCGTCAATCCGGCCTTGCCGGTACAGGTGGAGGAGAAGTTTCTCCGCCCCTTTTCCCATTCCATCCATGATCAGGGCTCTCTCCCCCTTCTGAGTCAACACAGGGAGTTCCCATCCGCCCCACCGGGCGATTTCTTCACTCGAGAAATCCGGAGGAATGCCGGGGGGCCCGAGTGTCCCCACATCGATGACGATCGGACCATATCCCCTGGTTTCGAGGAGTCCCTTCACGTAGGCGACTTCCTCTCCTTTCGTATCCAGGGTCGCCAGGACCGCAATACGGCCTTTCCATTGTGTCTCTGCGGGATCGTTGGTAAAATGAGTCACGCTCGATGACCTTCTTTTGAGATCTGCTGATGTACTTAATTTTGGAAAAACAGGGCAAGGGGGGATCCCCCCCTGCCTTCCTCAGAT
The DNA here is from genome assembly GCA_963731045.1 of uncultured delta proteobacterium. Taxonomy (GTDB): domain Bacteria; phylum Desulfobacterota; class BSN033; order BSN033; family UBA1163; genus CAVSVC01. The sequence goes on from CAVSVC010000052.1 coordinate 34,462, forward strand.
ATTCGGTCGAGGACAATTCGGGCACCTTCGCTGAGAAGTCTGTCGGAAGTTCCGAAATTGTTCCGATCGGAAACGGTTCTGTTAACCCTTCCAGAAACGGCCCGGCCAATCGCGCTTTTCCATGGGGACCTTGATGTCGAACTTCTTCACTTCTTCCAGGAAGGCTGCGAGGTGGTTGGCGATCCTTTCGAAAACAGCGTTGCCCTGCTCTTCACTGGCCCGCAGCGGGTTGCCGATCGTGGCCGTATCCGAGTATTCATGGTGAAGCATGGGAACGAAGATGTTTTCGGAATTCTGGAAGATGACCGTGTTGGTGCCGTCCTTCTTGGAGAAGGCAGGTCCCATCCACCGGGGAGCATGGGCACGATCCTGCTTGGCCCGTTCCATGAAAACGGAGCCTTCGTAGTTGCCCTTCTCTTTCATATAGGCGATGGTTGTGGACGTCTCGAGCTCGCCGGCATGCCAGCCGGGGGTTTCCTCCGGGGGACCCGTCATCAAATCCGCAACGACCGTGCAGTCCCTTTCCGTGGGGGTCTTGTAGTAGGCGCAGAAGCAACCGGTCTCGGCGCGAAGCGTGCGCAGCGCATCTCCCTGGGCTCCCATGTTGGTCCCGTGATGAGAGACGAAGACCAGCTTATTGAACCCGGAGAAGATGAGGCTCCGGCCGATGGCATAGAGAACATCCCGGTAAATCTCGGTCGGAAGTGAGATCGTACCGGTTCCCCAGCCCGGCTCACCCATGTGGTGGGGGGAGACCCCGAAGGGTAACAGGGGAGTGTAAAGCACCTTCGCCTTGACCGCTGCCCTTTCCACGCTGCCCATCGTCGTGTAGGAATCGACCCCAAGAGGGACATGATGACCGTGCTTTTCGGTGCTGCCGACGGGGATCATCACGAGATCGTTGCCTGCCTTCAGATATTCGGCGATGTCTGTCCAGGGCAGTTCCATTAAATCGTACTTCTGTAACTTTGCCATTTTACTTTCTCCTTTCCCTTTTCTTAAGCCTCTTTCGAAGATATGATGGAAAACCTTTACCATCCATTTTAATGGACCGAAAAGAAATGTCAAGCCCTCTTGTTTGTCTCCCCATTATCTTTTCGCCGCGGAATCCCGAACCAGAAGCTGGGTATCGAACCAACGGGATTTTTCTCCGTTCTTCCCGGAGATCAGATTCACCAGCATCTCCATTGCAGCGGCGCCGATGTGAACCTTCGGGATGTCGACGGTGGTAAGTGAAGGATCAAAGAAGGCACTGAAGGGGATATTGTCAAAGCCCACGACGGACAGATCCCCTGGAACCTTTAACCCGCATTCCCGCGCGGCGCGAATGGACCCCAGCGCCATCTGATCATTGGCGGCAAAAAGGGCGGTGGGCCGCTCCGTCTCGATGAGCTCTTTACCGCAAAGGTATCCGCTTCCCGGGGTGAAATCGCCTTTCCGGATCAGATTCGGATCCACCGAATAGCCCCCCTGGGTCAGTGCGTTCTTATATCCGGAGAGACGCTCTCTGGCTGAGATGGATTTCTCGGGTCCTCCGATGAATCCGATACGTTGATGATGAAGCTCGATCAGGTGCTGGGTGGCCTTCATTGCGCCACCCAGATTATCGATCATGACGGAGGCAAAATCCACGTTGTGACGACCGATCACGATCACGCGTTCTCTCAATTCTTTCAGGGCGGAGAGGATCTTTTCCCCGTGAATGATGCCGCCGCTGAAAATAATTCCATCTGCGGATTTTTCCCTGAGAAAATAGATATGTTTGATGATCCGGTCCTGGTTTCGGTCCGTATTGAGGAGAAGGATGGCGTATCCGTACCGGTCGGCCGTATCCTGGATCCCCCTGACGATTTCCGCATAGTAGGGATTGGAGATGTCAGGGATGATGATCCCGATGGTCATGGTCTTTTTCATGAGGAGGCCTTTTGCCAGGGCATTGGGCCTGTAGTCCAGGCCCCGGATCACCTCCAGGACCTTCTTTCTCGTGACAGCATTGACCTTGTGGGGACTGTTGTTGACCACCCTGGAAACGGTGGCAATCGAAACCTTGGCTTTACGGGCGACATCCAAAATGGTTGACATAGGGCAGAACGAGTCTGGTATGGTAAACCTTTTCCATAAAAGGTAGCTGTTTTCTCACATCTTGTCAAGAAAAAAACAGAAAAATTAACATAGGAAAAAGACATAGGATAAACCCATAGAAAAGAAGTCATGCACCACGCCCCCGGGCGCTCGTTCAGACCCGGGAGGGAGGAATTCCGCTCCCATCGACTCGGCGGGGTGTTCGTGTTAGTATTCCGATTCAAGAGAAAGCGGCGGAAGGAAAGAAGCCCATTATGAAGATGAACTGGAAGGCCCTGGGCCTGCTCAGTGTGGCTCACCTGGCAACCGACATCAGCCAGGGAGCCATCCCTGCGCTCCTGCCCTACTTTAAGGAGTCCCTCCATCTTTCCTATACCATGGCCGGCGTTATCCTGCTGTTCAGCAGTCTGACTTCTTCCGTGATTCAGCCTATTTTCGGATATCTTTCCGACAGGCGGCATGTTGCCTGGTTAATCGCCGTGGGGCCGATCCTTGCGGGCCTCGGGATCGCTGCAACCGGGTGGGCCGGCAGTTACTCCCTCCTTCTGGTCTGTGTCATCTTCTGCGGACTCGGTATTGCCAGCTTCCACCCTGACGGGTTCAAGACCGCTTCCTTCTTTACGGGAGAGAAGAAAGCCACGGGCATGTCCATCTTTGCCGTGGGCGGCAACTTCGGGATCGCCCTCGGACCTGTCCTGGCCCTTCTCCTCGTTTCGTTCTTCGGATTGAAGGGGACCCTGGGGTTGATGGTCCCGGGAATCGGGATGGGGATCTTCCTGCTTTTCTCCCTGACGTGGCTGACTGTTCCGGTCCGGGATGCCTTTATTCAGGGTCGGAAGGAGACGAAAATCCCCTTGACACGGAGACAGCTCACCTCCCTCATTCTCCTCATTGCGATTGTGACAGTGCGCACATGGACGCAGCTGGGGCTGGTTTCCTACATCCCCTTCTACTACATCAACCACTTGAAGGGAGACCCTCTCTATGCCGGGAAACTCGTTTCCACCCTGCTGATGGCAGGCGCTGTGGGGACGCTCCTCGGTTCGTCCCTTGCAGACCGGTGGGGACATAAAAAATTCGTCTCCCTGTCGCTCTTTCTGGTCTCTCCCTTTCTCCTTCTCTTCTATTACACGGAAGGCCCACTTCTGTATGTCTTCTTTGCCATCGGGGGGATGGTCCTCATCTCGAGCTTTGGAGTCACCGTGGTCATGGCACAGAGCATCATTCCGGGAAGGCTTGGAGTGGTTTCCGGGTTGATGGTGGGATTTGCGATTGGCGCAGGAGGAATCGGAGTGACCCTCCTTGGAGTCATTGCAGACCGCTGGGGTGTCCCGATGGCGCTCAAGACGGTCTTCGTCCTGCCCTGGGTTGCCTTTTCCTGAGTCTGCTGGTTCAATATCCTCCCAAAAAGAGATTCGTAGGAAGCCTGTATACTTTCGCGGGCTGGGCAAACAGGCCGGGAAGAAAACCGGGAAAGCGGTTCATCTCGATAATTCACTTTTCGAGCGTCTTCACACATCTGCTTATAGGCCTCGCGTGCTCTGGCCTCTGGGTTGGGCTGCATCTTGTTTTCCTCCTCTTCTTGTGTGACTATTTTCCGAAGCAATGATACGTCGCCTTCGTTCCGGAGTCAAGTCGATGGTCGGCCCGTGATTTCTCTTGTGGCCTGGGACTTACCTTCATTGACATTTTTTGTCCAATTTGAAGTTGTTGACCCACTTTAGGTCCTGTTTCCCGCCGAATTGCTTCCACGAACAGATTTGACCATGAAGATGAGAGGAAAGCCCTCTATTCCCGGAATATGGCGTTATTACTGAAGAATTGAAAATCTCCTCTCCAGGTGGATGGAGATAAATGGAGCCAATACCGATTAATTGGTAGGACCTGGAATAAAACCTGCATATTTTCGCCTAAGTACTTGAAAGACCGGATTTCGGCTGGCAGAAATCTTGAAAGCGCAGAGAGCCCCCTCCTCGGGGGTTATTTTGGGAGTATTCGGGATATTCATGACTAAGAATAGCAGAGAATCACAGAGCGAAGACCCCAAGGAACTGGTCTACTATCATCGGTCCTACCGGAAGATCCCTCTTCCTGAGAAGAAGCATGTCATTCCCTTTCTTTTGGTGATTGTTCTTCTTGAGCTGCTCCTCTACTTCTTCTTTCCGGACATCACCCATTTGGTGAACCGGTGCTCGCGGCAGATTCTGATTCATTCCATGCCCGTTGAGCATGTTCAATGGATCCGGACCGAGTTTCTCTGGAACCCCATGGTGGTTTTGAGCGTTCCGGGGAGCTATCCCGGAGGGTGGGTCTCGTTGATCCACCTCATCCTGACCCTCGTGATCCTCATCGCGATTCCAAAGATGAGGATTCCCAAACCGATTGCCGTGATTTTGGGGTTGGTGAGTTTCATCCATCTTGTCTCTGCTCTCTTCTTCCTCATTTTCCCGGACCGGTTTCCTTATCAGGTTCTGGACTTCTCAACAACATACGCGGAGATGGTGGTTCTCATCTGGTTCCTGATCCCTGTGGTGTACGGTTTTACCCTTTACCCGCTGCCGGCTTCTCTCTTCTCCAAAACCTTGCTCATCCTGTTTTCCCTCGTCTTCTCAATGGTGTTCCACCTTTTCAGATACGCCCTGTTCCTATACGTGCTCCATACCTATTCGTTCCTTTTCATGGCTGTCCTCTTCTTCTGTTTCGGCGTTCTTCTCGATATGACGTGGATGGTCGGGTTCTACTCCTTCTACCTGAGTCTCCTTTCACGGAAGCTCAGCCGGGATATGAGTGTGTGGCAATGGCTGTATTGATTCTGAAGGGCTACATCGTCCTTCTCGCTTTTGTCATGGTCGTCTACTTTGTCAGACACTTTGTCTTCGCGATAAACCGCGTCTACGGCGAGCAGCGCCTCTATTACCAGGACATTCTCGATTCCGATCTGCCCTTTCTTATCGATTCTGATCCCCATGCACAACGAAGAAACGGTGGCCCGCAACATTCTCGACGCCCTGGCAGGTTCGGACTACCCCGAAGGCCGGTTTGAACTGATCCCGATCGATGATCACTCGGACGACGGGACCTGGTCCATCCTCTGTGACTATGCCGCCCGATATTCTTTCATCAAACCTCTGCACCGGACGACCGGCGACCGGGGAAAACAGAACGCCTTGAACGATGCTATCCGGGTGACGGCCGGAGAGATCGTTCTTGTCTTTGATGCGGACTATCTTCCCCCCAGAGGGGTCCTGAGGGACATTGCCGTGTGCTTCAGTGATCCCGAGGTTGGAGCGGTGATGGGGAGGGTCGTTCCGGTCAATACCTCGCGGAACCTTCTCACGAGGATTCTCGATATCGAACGGTCGGGGGGATATCAGGTGGATCAGCAGGCCCGGCATAACCTTATGCTGATCGCACAGTACGGCGGAACGGTCGGAGGGTTCAGAAAGAAGCTCCTGCACGCGTGCGGAGGGTTCGACCCGAGGATCATCACGGAGGACACGGAATTGACCTTCAAGCTTTATGTAAACGGATGGAAGGTCGCCTATGCAAACAGGGTGGAATGCTATGAGGAGGTTCCTGAAAGATGGGCCACCCGGTCAAGGCAGATCAGGCGATGGGCGCGGGGGCATACCCAGGTGATGTTCCGCTACTTCATCCCCGTGATCCGATCGAGATTTCTCACGGCGAGGGAGAAGATCGACGGCCTTCTGCTCCTCTCCATTTATGCCGTTCCGGCCATGCTCCTGCTCGGGATTGCCGATTCTCTGGCGCTCTTCTTTCTCGGGGAGATCAACCTCCTTTCGGGGCTCCTTCCGATCATTCTCACCGTGACCTGCAACACCTTCGGCAACTTCGCCCCGTTCTTTCAGATCGGGATCGCCTCCTTTCTGGACGGCTCGGGACAGCGGATACGGCTGTTGCCTTTTCTCATTTTCAATTTCCTTTTCTCCCTCTGGTACACATCCCTCGGTTTCTTCAATGCCGTGGTTGACGTGATCAGCGCCCGGCGTGTGACCTGGCAGAAAACGAGGAGATTCAGGAGGACTTCCAAGTGATCCCCATGGCCATCGTGATTGCAGTTCTGGCGTTGGCGGTATTGATCGCCATTCCCTTTCTCCCTGCGGTGAAAGAACTGTTCAGACCCAGGGACGAGAAACCTCTTGCCATCAATATGAATTTCTCGAAAGACTACAAGTATTTCGGGAGGTCTTTTCAGCAGATCCTCGAACGGGGTCTCGGAGCGAAACAGATTACGAAGCCGGGTGAATACACCCTGATGCTTTCCAAACCGGAAAAGATCCGCGTTGTGCAATCGGAGAGCGGGAGTGACCGGAAGACGACGGAAGAGATCCTCTATGTGCTCGGGGATCTGACCTCCGGGAGCGAGGCCCAGTTCAAAAAGGAGATTTACGTCAAGGGGGCGTGCGTGATCGGAGACCGGAATACCCTCCGGGCGCTCTACTGTGAAGGCAATCTTGTGCTTGGAAAGGGAACGTCCGTCGTCCGCTGGATCGACGGAGACAGGGATATGGAGATCAAAGAAGGCTGCCGGCTCGGCCTGAGCATCGCATGTTCCGGGAAGCTTGCGGTGGGGCGTAACTGCACCTTCACCAGGATGTTCGGCCTGCCGATTGCAACGTATCCCACGAAGCTGCCCGATCTTTCCGGTGAGGTGAAGGTCAGGAATATCTCTGACACGACGATGGTGATTACCAAGAAGGAGATGATCATTCCTCCGCTGACAAGCATTCCCAGAGACATCGTGACGCACCACAGGATCATTTTCAGACAGAAAAGTATTTCCAAAGGGAACATCAAATCCTACGGCGATATCGTCATCGAGAAGGGCAGCCGGATTGAAGGAAATCTCTTCTCCGAAAAAGATGTGATGATCGGAGAGGGATGTACGATTCTGGGGCATATCTTTTCTCAGGGACAGGTTGAGCTTGGAAACGGGGTCCAGGTGGGCCAGGAGGGTCAGGTTCGATCCGTCATTGCGAAGAAGGGTGTTGTGGTGAAGGGGAATTTGACTCTCTACGGATACCTTATGACGGAGGGAGAAGGGAAGGTTTTGTGAAGCCTTTTGGAGTGAGGGTGATGCGGCGCCAAAGTCTATTCCGTATCGGGGTTTTTTGCTGCGTTCTCATCGGCTGGTGCAGTCTGGTCCAGGGTGCAGAGCACGTTGCAGAAAGAGGGAGAATCGAGGTTCTTCTGGTCCATCAACCTGCCCTTACTGCAGCGAACCCCTGCGTCCTGGAGGCCTATCGAAGCGTTCTTGAAGAAGAAGGAGTTCCTTTCCGGACCCTCGCCGTGGAGGAACTCGCGTCTCTCTCGCCTGAGACATTTCCTGACGGCTCCGCGATCATCCTCCCCGATGGGATCAGCCAGATCCTGCCGGAGGGGTTCAACGACTGGATGAAAAGGTATCTTGAAAAAGGGGGCAGCCTTCTGGTCGGCTCCGACACTGGGACTAAGGACCAGAACGGTCTTTACAGAAACGAGGCGGTCTTTACGGATGTCCTGGGCCTGAATTATATCCTCTATCATCAGTCTCCGGAAAAAGCCTATGCGATCGGCTCGCTGCGGTTCAGCGACAGGACGGCGGTGGAGACCTTTGAAATTCCCCCCGGGAAGACGAACGAAACCTTCGATGTGGTCGGGTATCAATACAAGACGCTCATCTACCCCTTCGCGCGGTCGGCAGTGACGAAGACGGTAAGTTCCCGAAAGATCCTTGCCTCCATGATCGACGGATCCGGAGAAGAGTCTCCGGCCATCGTAGAGGTTCGGCACGGGAAAGGGATCGCCCTTTATGTGGGTTTTCCCCTCGGTTACCTGAAATGTTCCTCTGACGAACTGCTGCTGCGGTCGTCCATTCGATACTTCCTCTTCAGGCGGGTCAAGATCCCACATCTCATGGCCACGCCGGGCGGCAAAGGGGGAGTGGTGATGAACTGGCACATCGATTCCAATGCCGAATGGATCTACCTGCCTCTTCTCAAGAAGAAAGGATACTTCAGGGACTCTCTCAAATACTCCTTCCATATTACGGCAGGGGATTATGATGTCGAGGTGGGCGACCATAAGGGGTTCGATGCGTCCGGCAAAGGCCGAAAGATCGTGGAGATGCTCATGCCTTATGGTGTGATTGGCTCCCATGGCGGGTGGGCACACGATTGGTTTGCAGGCAAAGTCGCCTCAGGGGAGTTCAAGGAAAAAGAGATCGAAACGTACATTGCAAAGAACAATAAGAGCCTCGAGGAGATCACAGGATATCGAATCGAGGAATACTCCGCGCCGGTCGGAGTCCATCCGCAACCGGCGGCGACAGACGTGCTCGAACGGCTCGGAATGATCGCCTATTACTATACGGGCGACCAGGGGGCGGGGCCGAACAGGACATTTGCGAACGGGAAGAAGGTGTCAGATCGTGTGATTGCCTTTCCCGTGACAAACTTCGGTCACATCGTATCCCTCGAGGAGATGAAGCGCAATGGGAAAACACCGAAGGAGGTTTATCAGTGGTTGACGGGGGTAGCCGACTATGCCGCCGACCATCGAGTGGTGCGGCTCGTCTATTCCCATCCGAATGATGTCAAATACTATCCGAAGACGGTCTCGGACTTTCTCGACCACTTGTCTTCCCTGCAGAGAGATGGGAAAATCAGGGTTGAGACCATGACCTACTATGCGAAGTTCTTGCTGAGATTTCTGAAGACCACCTTTGATTTCACGTACGACGGTCCGCTGGTAAGTGTGCGCATCAAAAATCCGGAGGGGCTTCATCAGGTGACTGTCGCCATCCCGAAAGGCCGATTTGACAAGCCTGGGAGTTCGCCGCCGGGGACATCCTTCGACGAAGATGAGAACTACTTCTATGTCACCATACAGGAAGAAGGGTTGGTCGAGAAGGTTTTTCATCTTCCTCGCCTGTAGCCTTTTGCTGACCACCTTCCCGGGCAGGGCTGATGCTTCACGCCATCCGGCTGTGGTGATGCTCGGGCTTTACGGATTGAAGACGGACAGGCCTGTTTATGTCAACCCTTACATCGTATCCATTCTGGCTCTCCACTCGCTTCATGAGGGGAAGCATCGGGCTGAGGTCAAAGATTTCATCCAGTGGTACCTGTCCCGGCTCAACGAGCCCGATCAACTTGGACTCACCGGGACGATTTATGATTATTCCGTCGGAGAGGGGTGGGAAGCGCCCACGGGGAAGTATGATTCTGCGGATGGTTATGCCGGGGTTTTTCTTACCCTTCTCCGAGCCTACGCCGAGAGAGCAACGGATTATCCGCTTCTGGAGAAATATCGGACGAGGATCCGGAATATCGCTTCGGTCATTTCACGCCTTGTGGACCGCGATGGTTTGGCGGCACCGCTTCCGAAGGGGAAGGTGAAATACCTGATGAACAACTGCGAAGCCTACGGAGGGATCTGCGGGTTCAACAGGATCCTCGGTCTCACCGGTGAAAAAGACGGCGCCTCTTCTACCCTCGAAATGACCATGAAGAAGGGAATCCTGCGCCAATTCTACGACGCAAAGGGGGAGAACTTCTTCTGGGCCCTTTCAGGGGAAGAGAAATGGGAATCGACGTGGGAAAAGAGCTATCCCGATGCCTTCGCCCAGATTTTCCCGATCTTCTATTCGCTCCTGGAGGATCAGTCCTGAGACCGAACGATCTTTGTGGCAACGTTTTATGTCCCATTACGGAAAGAAGATCGAGACGTTTCCATTGGAACAGAAGCTCATGATTGAGATGGCAAGGGATCGGTTTCTGAGTCGGCAAAAGGCGGTGCGGTAAAGAGGGTTGGATAGTCCATGAGAGCCGTCTCGGAAAAAAGATCTTCGCAGGTGGAAGGTTGACGATATGACGGGATTGAGGATTCTTGTCATCGCAACGGTGTGCTTTGTCTGGGGAACGGCTGTATTGGGGGCCGGCGGATCTCGAGTGATCCGAGACCGAGAAGATAGACGCGAAAGGACAGCCCAGAGGGGTCCCATGCCTGACGAGTGGGAACGGGATCCTGACTGGGTGAAGGCAAGAGAGCTTGAAGAGATGGGTATAGAGCAAATCATGGGGAGACGCAACCGGATGGAGCTTGATTTGGGTTACGCTTCCCTCTCGGACCAACTTGGGAGCTGGAGGAACGCGAGGGTGATGTACCTCCGGAGGGAACTGACATTCACCTACTTTTTCGAGCTGAACAACTTTCTGAGAAAGCAGGGGGACGGGGTCCAGCTGTCGGGCGGGGTCACCAAGGACTGGAAGCCGTGGTTCTATACCCACTCCGCCCTTGCGGCGGGAACGAATTCGGACTATCTACCGCTCTTCCGGTTCGATCAGGACTTCAACTTCAAGTTCGGGCCAAAAGAGAAATTTCGTCTTCACCCTGGGCGGGACCTATATCGATTATCACATCGATCACAGAGACCTGATTCTGTCCGCAGGTCTCAGCGGCTATTTCGGCAAGTGGATTCTCGGTTACCGGATATTTCGAAACATCAGCTATCCCGGGAGCGTAGGTTCCCTATCCAGTACCTTTGATGTGACTTATGGACAGGAAGGCAGCCACTGGACATCGCTCGTCTTTTCTTACGGGAACCAGGCCTACAATTCCACAGACCTCGTGGATCCGCAGAGGGTTGACCAGACCTCGCGAGAGCTCCTCTTGAAGCACCGGCACTGGATGGGGGAGAACTGGGGACTGTACGGAGAAGCGAGTCACTTCCATTTGAAGCACTTCCATTCGAGTCCTGGATATACAAAGAACGGATTCAATCTCGGGGTTTTCTGGGATTTTTGACCGGCACGGGCCCGGCCGGCCACGCCCCTCAGGGCGAGGAGTTTCAATTTCGACAGAGAATGTGATGCTCCAAGGTTTTTCTGACAGGCCGTCCCAGCGTGATCTTTCTTTGTTATTCCACCCGTCACTGAGGAGTTGCTCCTTCTTCTGCAATCTTTCTCGTTAAAATGGCCAGAGGACTCTTTTCGGGCAGCCGGGATCATGGGACTGTTTTTTTGTGGCGCAGAGGTTTGGGCAATGAGGCGTCACGGGGCGGGCCAGCCGTTTCGCTGGATGTCGGGGTACCGGGGATGTTATATGTTATAGTGTTGTGAAAAAAATTACGAGGGCGGCTGGCTGATGATGGAGGGCCGATGCTTCTTCGTTTTTCGGAGGGATATTTTACATGGACACGGTATCGACCTATCCAAGACTAAGCGCGGAGGAAGCCGCGGCACTTATTCCCAATGGGGCCACCGTGGCCTTCAGCGGTTTCGGGGCCGCAGGATCCGCCAAGGCGGTTCCAAAGGCAATTGCCGCCAAGGCCCGGAATGCACACAAGAAGGGGGAGCCGTACCGGATCAGGGTGCTCACCGGCGCTTCCACGGACAATCACCTCGATGAGGAACTGGCCCAGGCCGAGGCGATCTCCTGGCGGGCTCCGTACCAGTCCTCGCCAACCTTGCGCAAGCAGATCAACGAGCAGAAGGTGGAATATGTGGACATGCATCTGTCTCACCTGCCCCAGGCGATGATCTTCGGTTTCTTCGGAAAGATCGATTTCGCGGTGATAGAGGCCACCGAGGTTACTGCCGACGGCCGCGTGTATCTGACGACCGCCATCGGGGCCTCACCCACCTTCCTGCAGTACGCCGAACGCGTGATCATCGAAATCAACCATGCCCAGACCGTGCGGCTGAGGGAGATGGCGGATGTGGTGGTCCTTCCGCCTCCGCCCCATCGCAACCCGATCCCCATCTATGATCCCATGAACAAGATCGGCTGGCCGTATGCGGTCGTGGATCCCAAGAAAGTGGTGGGGTTTATCGAGACCAATGAGCTTGACAATGTGCTGCCCTTCAGTCCTCCTGACAACTTCTCCATCCGTATCGGAGAGCATGTGGTGAGATTCCTGATAGACGAGATGCGGGTCGGCAGGATCCCCAAGGAGCTGCTGCCTCTTCAATCCGGGGTCGGCAACGTGGCCAACGCAGTCATGGCCTCTCTGGGGGCCCATCCTGATATCCCGCCCTTTTACATGTACTCCGAGGTCTTCCAGGACGCCCTGGTGACCCTCATGGAGGAGGGGAAGCTCCTGGGGGCAAGCTGCACGAGCCTGGTTCTGAGTGCGGAACGGGTGACTCATGTGAACGAGAGAATGGGGTTCTTTGCGCCCAGGATTGTTCTGCGCTCCCAGGAGATCTCCAATCACCCCGGGCTCATCCGCCGATTGGGCATCATCTCCATCAACACCGCCATAGAGGCGGATATCTACGGTAATGTGAATTCCACCCACGTCTACGGCCAGCAGATCATGAACGGAGTAGGGGGAAGCGGCGAGTTTACCCGCAACAGCTACCTCTCGATCTTCATGTGCCCCTCTATCAGCAAGGGAGGCAAGATCTCCCACATCGTCCCCATGTGTCCTCATGTGGATAACAATGAACATTCGGTACAGATTCTGGTGACAGAGCATGGACTGGCCGACCTTCGGGGATTGGGTCCGATCCAGCGCTCCAGGGTCATCATCGAGCACTGCGCCCATCCTGCCTATCGGGACTATCTCCGCAGTTACGTGCGGGAGTCGTCCGGCGGTCACATTCCCCATGATCTGGCCAGATGCTTCGAGCTGCACCGAAACCTGATGGAGCACGGTGCCATGCTCCCGGATCTTGAAGTTGCCGCGTGAAACAGACCGAGAGGTGCCCTGTTTTCTTACTATACATCCTGGATGTGACAGGGATCGTCGTGTCGAAAAAGACTCTTTAAGGGAGGGGAAAAAATGATGAAAAGGTCGATTTTTGCCGTTGCTGTTCTTCTCGTATTGTGCATGGCCTCTCTTGCTCAGGCCCAATTCGGCAGGAGTGCGGGACCCTCGTTCCGGTCCGATTTCAATCCGGTCGTTGGAGGTTGGTCGGAATACCAGATGAAGTCCGGTAACCAACCCCCGACAAAGATGAAGATCGCCGTTGTCGGGAAGGAGGGAGATGCCTACTGGTTTGAAAGTGTCATGGACGGACAGCGAGAGGGAAGGATGATTTCGAAGATGCTTGTTTCCGGGAACCCGGAAGACCAGAAGAATGTGAAAAGGATGATTGTCAAAGCGGGAAATGAACCCGCCATGGAAATGCCCGTTCAAATGATGATGATGGGGGGAAAACCGGCTCAAGCGCAAGAGGCCAAAGGAAAGATGATCGATAAAGGGACAGAGACGATTAAAGTCCCGGCAGGTTCTTTCACGGCGCGACATATGCAGTATCAGGACGGTAATGTGGTGATGGATACTTGGGTTTCGAAGGATATTTATCCCTACGGGGCGGTCAAATCGCAATCAAAAGATTTTGAGATGGTACTTACCGGATACGGAACCGGAGCAAAAACGCTGATTACGGAAACCCCCCAAAAATTCGAGATGCCTCAGATGCCTCAAGGAATGCCGAAGTGACCAGCATGTGCCTCGCAAACCCCGGCCTTCAGGCCGGGGTCCCTGCCTCCTGACAGAAAACTGTCCTGAATGGGGAAGGGGTTCCCTCTCCCGGAGAGATCGATGATTCCATTCCCCGTAAGTGAAGAAAAGACCAGAGAGTTGCAGCAGAGGATGACCGCGCTGGGACTCCGTGAGCAAGACATCGAGGAGCGGTTTGTGCGATCCTCGGGCAGCGGAGGGCAGAAGGTCAACAAGACCTCGACCTGCGTCTACCTGAAGCACCTTCCGACCGGTATTGAAGTGAAATGCATGAAGGAGAGGAGCCAGTCTTTGAATCGCTTTCTCGCGAGACGCGAGCTGGTCACCAGAATCGAGAAAGCCTCAGGGCTGTTGACCCGGGAGGAGGTTAAGGTTAGAAAAATAAAGCGGCAGAAATCGAGGAGAAGAAAAAAATCCCGATTGAAGTATCAGGCGGATTGACAGGGGAGAGCCGTTCTTGAACCGGCGGTGCAGGAGCCAGGGATGAAAGAGGAAAACCTTTTTTCGCAGATTCCGGAGTCCCTTCAGGACGAAATTTACGAAACCCTGTTGAAAACTGGGCAGTTCAGGCTTGAACGCATCATCTCCTTCGGCCAGAAGACGCCGGCCGGAGAGTGGTATGACGGGGAGATGAACGAGTGGGTTGTTCTCCTGAAGGGAAATGCGGGACTCTCCTTTGAGGGAGAGAACGAGATGCTCGTGATGCAACCGGGGGATTATGTTCATATTCCCGCCCACCGACGCCATCGGGTCGAATGGACGGACACCGAACAGGCGACGGTCTGGCTCGCGCTTCATTATCGGTAGGTCGCAGAGAGATATTCTGTATGGTGGATCACATGATCTTCAGACAAGGGAGAAGAGAGAGATGAAGAAGAGGCTTGTGGTGATCGGAGGCGTTGCAGCAGGACCGAAGGCGGCAGCCAAGGCAAGACGATGCGATCCGGACATGGAGATTACGATCTACCAGGAAGAGGATGAGATTTCCTACGCAGGTTGCGGACTGCCCTACTATGTCAGCGGCGTGATTCAGGAGCGGGAAAAACTCATGTCCCGCAGCCCTGGAAAATTTGCCGAGGATGACATCCAGGTTCTCAAGAACCGGCGGATTGAAAAGATCGACGTCCGGAACCACACCGTCTCCGGAAGAAAGACCGGATCGGGAGAGTCGTTCACGGACGGCTTTGACCGGCTGGTTCTTGCAGGCGGCGCCTATCCGATCCGGCCCAAGACTCGATGGCACGAATCTGAGGAACGTTTTTTATCTTCGTTCCATTTTCGACGCCGACGCCCTTTTGGAGAAAATTCGGTCCGAAGAAGTCCGGAAGGTGGTGATTGCGGGAGGGGGGTATATCGGCCTTGAAATGGCGGAATCCCTGATCCAGCTCAACAAAGAAGTGACGCTTGTTGAGCTCGCCCCTCAGATCCTGACCCTCTTCGATGAAGACTTCGCGAGCGTGCTTCGCCAGTCTCTTGAAAAGAAAGGAGTGAAAATCCTCACCTCCGAAGGGATTCAGGCCCTGCAGGGAAGAGAGGGGAGGGTTACCCGGGTCCAGACCGTCAGCCGTGAGATCGATGTCGATGCAGTGCTGATGAGTCTGGGAATCCGTCCGCAGGTGGACCTGGCAAGACAGGCGGGGCTCAGGATAGGGGAGACCGGGGCGATCTGGGTCAATGAAAGAATGGAGACGAGCGCAGAGGGCGTCTATGCGGCCGGGGATTGTGCGGAGACAACCCATCTGATTACAGGGAAAAGGGTATGGGTCCCCCTCGGATCAACGGCCAACAAACAGGGGAGAGTCGTGGGAGTGAATGCCTGCGGCGGGAACGCGACGTTTCCCGGGGTCATGGGGACCACGGTTTTCAAGACCTTTGAATTCGGCGTCGCTAAAACGGGACTCAACATGAGGGAGGCGGAGCAGGAAGGGTTTCTCCCGGTTCAAGCCATTGTCAGAGGGTATGACAAGGCGCATTACTATCCCGGAAGAAAGGAAGCGATGCTGAAAGTGATCGCCGATCAACGGACGGGTCGGATCCTGGGAGGACAGGCCCTCGGGGAGGGACCCTCGGATAAGTTCATCGACATCCTTGCCATGGCTCTTCACGGCAAAATGACTTGCCACCAGATGGCAAATGTCGATCTGTCTTATGCCCCCCCCTTCAGTCCTGCCATGTCTCCTGTCATCGTGGCGGCGAATGCCCTGGCCAACAAACTGGAAGGAAAGGTGATCGGGATTCAAGCTTCGGAAGTAAGAACGAAGCTTGAGACGGCGAAGGAGGCGTTTCAGGTGGTCGATATCAGGGAGAAGGAGGAGGTCGAGCTGAAACGAATTCCGAATTCGACGTGGATTCCCTATGCGGAACTGGAGGTGAGACTCGACGAAATCGATAAGAACAAAGAAGTTGCCGTTCAATGTGAATCCGGACTTCGATCCTACAAGGCGTGCCTCAAGCTTCAGCACGAGGGGTTCAAGCATGTGAAGAACCTTGACGGAGGCATGCTCTGCTGGTGTTACGACCTTGAGTCGAAGAAGAACGAGGCGTAGCCGGAGGAGAGAGGGAGCAGATTGCCTGGGTGGTTGAGAAAGTGTCGGAAAATGGGTCTCATATCATTTTTTCCCAGAAGGGCAGGGCGATTTCCGAAACTTTAGAATTGCGGGCATTGGACGGATGGTTTTCCTTCTTCGGCAGTCAGACTTCCCAAGGGTTGTGTTTTCTGCCCTGAAGGTTGACCCTGTAAGGTATCGCTCTAAAGTCTCTCCAACCCCCCCCCCTTCCGGGAAAGGTCTTGTTTTATTCGTTTTTGATTTTTTGAATGGGAAGAGACCAGAATGAAAGACTGCATTTTCTGCAAGATTATTCGAAACGAACAGCCGGCCGATGCGCTGTACCGGGATGATGACCTCGTGGTGATCAAGGATATCCGGCCTCACGCCCCCGTCCATCTTCTCATCATTCCTGCCCGGCACATCCGAGGCATCAACGACCTGACGGACGAGGACCATGACGTGGTTCTCAAGATGATCCTGAAGGCCAGAGAAATGGCCAGAGAACATTCGATCGACGCGTCAGGGTATAAACTGCTCTTCAATGTGGAACAGGGAGGGGGGCAGGTGATCTTTCATCTTCACCTCCACCTCCTGGGAGGATGGTAACGGCAGGCAGGGGGCCTTGACGAGAGATTTGGTTTCACCGGAGGAAGATCATGGACCTGAAAACGCTCTTTAAGCCCCGAACCGTAGCGGTCATCGGGGTCTCTCTGAAGAACGATCTGCATCCTGCCAACGTAATTTATCACAAGAACAGACTGCGCCTGCAGGCGGAGGTCTTTCCGGTGAATGACCGGGGAGGTGTTCTCCACGGGGAGAAGGTCTATGCCAGGCTTGGAGAGATTCCTCAAAAGATCGATCTGGCCGTCATCGCAACCCGTGCCGAACTCGTTCCGGAAGGCCTGACGGAATGCATCCGGACCGGTGTCCGGGGAGCGGTGGTGATCTCGGGAGGCTTTGCCGAGAGCGGGCGGCCGGACCTGGAGGAGCGCCTTGTCTCGATCGCAAAGGAGGCCGATTTTCCCTTCATCGGTCCCAACTGCCTCGGGATTTATTCCCCTCCCCATGTGGACACCTTTTTCCTCCCTCCGGAAAGGATGGTGAGACCGGACCGAGGACCCGTTGCATTGGTCAGCCAGAGCGGGGGGATCCTGGTCGACCACATGATCAAGTTTGTCGGAGAGGGGATCGGCCTATCGACCGGCGTGAGTATCGGAAACAAGGCCCTGATCAGAGAGGTGGATCTGATTCGATATTTTTCGGAGGATCCCGAGACGAAGGTGATCGCTTTCTATGTGGAGGGATTCAGGGAGAAGGAAGGGAGGGCCTTCGTCCTGGCCGCCGAGCAGTGTCCGAAGCCTGTCATCGTCCTAAAGTCGGGAAAGACCGCCGGAGGCACGAGAGCGGTTTCCAGTCATACGGCGTCCATGGCCGGGGATTACGAGGTCTTCTCATCGGTGCTCAGTCAGTACGGTGTGCTGGAGGCCAGAGATGAATTTGAACTGATCTCCTTCTGTGAAGCGCTGAGCTGTTACCAGAAACCGAACGGAGGAAGAATCGGTATCATCACGGGGAGCGGCGGACACGGGGCCCTGGCGGTGGACGACTGCTATCTCCATGGTCTATCCGTTCCCCTGCTGGAAGAGGCCGAAAAACTCGACCTGAGGGAACAGATTTCCGATCGAATCCGTCCGATCGCTTCCCTCAACAACCCCATCGATCTCACCGGGAGTGCGGTGGACGATGATTTTGTCGCAGCGGCAAAATTCATGAGCCAGAAACGGGAGTTGGACTGTGTTCTGCTCCTGCTCCTTCCCTACACCCCCGGGATCACCTCCGATCTGGGGGCCCGGTTGAGCATGCTGTCTCAGCAGGAGAAGAAACCTCTTATCGCTTACGTTCCGCACGTTGAAAAGTACAGCATGTTCACGGAGGGGTTTCAGTTGAACCAGGTCCCCGTTGCCCATTCCATCGAAGAGGCTGTTCATATGGCTGTGGCCCTGGGGAGGCGTCAACCATGCTGAGTAACGAGATGACGGCAATCCTTTTCGCTTCGAAGACGGCGGGTTGGGTCCTGGAGCCGGAGGCAAAGCGTTTTTTCTCCCTTGCAGGGATGGATACCCCCAGGTTTACCTGCGCAAGAAGCGAGGAGGAGGCCATCCGTTTTGCCGAAGGGGTGGGCTATCCCGTGGTGGCCAAGGTGGTTTCGCCGAGGGTGATACATAAAACAGAGGTCAAAGGGGTTGCGGTGGGCATCGATTGCCGCGAGAAGTTGAGCGAGGTCTTTCATCGATTCTCGCAGGTGGAAGCGTCTCGGGGCGTTCTGGTCGAAGAGACCCTTTCCGGCATCGAACTCATCGTCGGTGGGAAAGTGGACAGACAGTTTGGTCCGGTTGTCCTCCTTGGCATGGGTGGAACAGGGGTGGAGGTCTACCGGGACGTCAGCTTGAGAATGGCCCCGCTTCGCAGAGGGGATGCGGAATCGATGATGAAATGCCTCAAGGCCCGCAAGATCCTGGAGGGATACCGGGGAAGTCCGACGGTGAATGGAGAAGAACTGACCCGATTGCTGATGACTTTCTCCAGCCTGGTGATGGATCTTGAGGATTGGATCGAATCGATCGATCTGAACCCGGTCTTCTGCTCGTCCGAACGGTGCGTGGTGGGCGACGCGAGGATTATGCTGAAAGGGATTTCAGATCGCAGATTGTAGATTGCAGATTGAAAAAAACGTAACAATTTGTCTCTTTGAAAAATCCCCGCGTAGGAGCGTCATCCTGACGCGACCGGGTCGCGGCTGGAAGCCACTCCTACAGCGATATTGAAGGGAATGAGGCTCTTTTTCCAAAGCTCTAAAGTGTTATAAAAAAACATATTTCTTTTGCCCTTTGAAAAAGGGATCGGATAGCGCTCCTGTTAGTCTCGTCATTCCTGCGAAAGCCGGAATCCAGATCCTAAAATCCACCTGCTAAGAAACCACGATCTCATCCACGTACTTGACCCAGTCGAATCCGTAGGCATCTTCGTAAACAAGCCTCAAGGGAAATCCGTGTTTTCGGGGGAGGTCTTCCCCGTTGACCTGGTAGGCCAGGAAGATCCTTTTTTTCTCAAGATCTTTTAAAGGAATTCTGACGCTCTTCCCGGCTCCTTTCACGTCAATATATTCCGCTCCCTTCGTGACCCGTGCCTCTTCAAGCAGGCCTTTGAACCCGCACCCGGTCCAGCGGGCATGGTTCACAAAAAATCCCGGACAGATGAGCAGAACGGCCTCCGTCAGGGCCGGTCGTTTCCGGATTTCGTCATAGAGGGCGGAAAGGGGGCGGTCCACTTTCCCCGTGATCTTCAGACGATAGGTTTTGATGTCGATCTCCACATCGGTCGGCCCCATCGTCCCCAGCTTGTCGAGAGGATCGATGTCCAGATGCCGGCTGTCCACATCAGCCGGATTCATGTTTAAGAGCTGGTCCTTTGAAAACCCTTTTTCAAGCATCTTTCTTGCCTTGGCCCATAAGGACATGGGGTGAAGGAGAATACCGGCCAGAGAGATCCCGAACCATGCTTTGATCAGTCGCCTTCGTGTCCACATGATTCCATTCTACACCCATTCCCGTCTCAAAGAAAGCAGAGATATTGACACTCCTTTTCCGTCGGCATATAATGCCACCAGTTCCTATCGGAAGGAAGCTTTTTTGTTAAGAAAAACCTGAGTATTTTTAGGCGGAGTTCAAGGGGGAGGAACGATGAAAACTGGATGGATCGTGGTCTCAATAGGGTTGGTTCTCTTTTGTTCCCGATTTTCGATGGCAGCAGAGCCCAGTTTTCCCACAAAGCCTATTGAGATTGTCATCGGCTATGCGCCGGGGGCCGGGACGGACCTTGGGGCACGCATGATCGCCGAACAATCAAAAAAATGGCTTGGACAGGACGTGGTCTGCGTCAATAAGCCGGGAGGGGCCGGCAGGGTGGCCATGACCTTAATCTCAAAAGCGAAGCCGGATGGCTATACGCTCTCCTCCGGAACCGATTCGAGTATTATTGTGGCACCTAACCTTGAGGAGGTTCCGTACAAACCCCTGGAGGACTTTACCTTTCTCAGCCAGTTTGGAACCCTCAATTTCGGGGTGACGGTTTTACAGAACTCTCCTTTTAAGACCTTCAAGGAATTGGTCGAGTTTGCCCGGGCGAATCCTGACAAGGTGACCCTGGGGACGACCGGAGTGAATTCAAGCGAACATGTGGCCTTTCAGACCCTGGCCCTGATGGAGAATCTCAAGATCAGGCTTGTTCCTTTTGCCGGAGCCGCTCCCACGATGACGGCCCTGCTGGGAGGGCACGTCATGGCTGCCGTTCCCGCGAGTTCAGGATTTGCATCGCATGTAAAGGCAAATACGGTGAGGCTTCTGGCGATGCTCGGTGAGACGAGGCTGGAGGATTATCCTGACATTCCCACCCTGAAGGAGATCGGTTACCCGGAGCTGGTATTCCAGAGCTGGTACATGCTTTCCGGCCCCAAAAACATTGAAAAGGCGGTGGCCAGGAAGCTGGAAGAGGCTTTTGGAAAAGCGATAGAATCCCCCGAATTCATCAAAGTCGCGAAGGATCTGCAAATCTACACGAAAAGACCGCTGTCCGGAGACGAATTAAGGGAGGGGATCCTTCGACGCAACAAAAGAAACGTGGATATTTTCAAGAGATTGGGCATAGGAATCAAGAAATAGGGATTTCGTCTAACGGTCACGGCAACGATACCCCTATCGTCAAATCAATCGGTAACGTTCCTCGTGTCAAGAAGCTTCCGTAACCGTCCAAGCCTAAACGAAACGGGTTTCGTAACCGTAACCCTCACCCAGGAACTCGACACAGTTTCATCGTTCGCGGGTGCGCTCCGATCATGGGATCTGACGATGAAGACTTGGATGAACCGGATCAGTAATTTCTTTTTGCTCGCATTCTCTTTCCTGATTCTATTAGGGAGCCTCCGGTTGGGGATGGGAAGTGTTCGAGATCCCGGACCGGGATTCGTTCCGTTTCTTGCCTCGCTTCTCCTTCTCTGTCTCTCTCTGGTGATTTTTGTAAAAGAGATCAGGGGATCACCCGTAAAGGGGGCGAAGTTCTCATTCCTTGGGGGCAAGGATTTGGCAAAGCCGATCTGCCTCATGGTCGCATTGATCGGGTTTGCATGGATCTTCACCCTGCTGGGATATCTTCTGTCCACCTTCCTTCTGATGTTTACTCTCTTCAGCATTTATCAAGCGAAAAGGTGGCACGTTCATATCGCTGCTGCCGCCTTGATTGCGGGCCTGAGCTTTCTCGTCTTTTATCTTTGGCTTCGAGTGCCCCTTCCAACCGGCCTGTTCGATATCAACCTAATGGTACGGAAATGGATCTTCTGAATAATCTCCTGTTCGGATTTCAGGTCAGTCTGCAGCCGATCAATCTCCTATACTGTTTCATCGGGGTTCTTCTGGGGACCTTAACCGGGGTTTTGCCGGGGATCGGGCCTTCGGGGACCATTGCCATTCTCCTCCCGATTACGTTCCATGCCCCGGCGGTATCCTCCATCATCATGCTGGCGGGGATCTTTTATGGGGCAATGTATGGAGGGTCAACGACATCGATCCTGGTCAGTATCCCGGGAGAACCTTCCTCGATTGTCACCTGCATGGACGGTCATCAGATGGCCCGTCAGGGAAGGGCCGGCCCAGCCTTGGGCATATCCGCCTTCGGCTCTTTTATTGCCGGAACCGTCGGGGTGGTGGGCCTCATGCTGATTGCCCATCCCCTGGCAAGAATGGCCCTCAAGTTCGGCCCTCCGGAATACTTCAGCCTGATGATCCTGGGACTGATCATCCTCATCTACCTGACTCAGAAGAGTCTGATGAAAGCGATCAGTATGGGAGCCTTCGGTCTGATCTTGAGTTTCGTTGGCCTGGACATTGTGAGCGGCAAGATGAGATTCACCTTCAATGCGGACGAGCTGCTGGACGGGGTGGGGATCGTTCCGATCGCCATGGGACTTTTCGGGGTTGCGGAGGTCCTGGAGAACCTTGAGCAGTCGGAAGAGATGAAACTCTTCGAATCGCACATCCACGGTCTTCTCCCGAGCCTCAAAGACTGGGCCGATTCGATCTGGCCGATCCTGCGGGGAACGGTCATCGGTTTCTTTCTGGGAATTCTGCCCGGAGGAGGGGCGATTCTGGCCTCTTTTGTTTCCTATGCCGTAGAGAAGAGGGTTTCAAGACATCCCGAGAGGTTCGGGAGAGGAGCCATTGAAGGTGTTGCAGGCCCGGAGGCCGCAAACAACGCCGCCTCCAGCACGGGGTTTATTCCACTCATGACCCTTGGCATCCCTGCCAATGTGGTTATGGCCATGCTCTTCGCGGGGTTGCTGATTCACAACGTGACCCCGGGTCCGCTGCTCCTGAAGGACCATCCTGACGTCTTCTGGGGCGTTGTCACGAGCATGTATACCGGTAACGTGCTCCTCCTCGTATTGAATCTCCCCCTGATCGGAATGTGGGTTCAGATCACCCGGATTCCCTTCCGTCTTCTTTTCCCGCTGATCATCCTCTTCTGCGTAATCGGAGTTTACAGCATCAATAATTCAGTCTTCGATGTCTGGATCATGATCCTTTTCGGAGGGATCGGGTATTTCATGAAGAAGTGTGATTACGAACCCGCCCCCCTGACACTGGCTTATGTCCTCGGTCCCATGCTGGAGCAGGCATTACGCCAATCTCTGATCATGTCGAACGGCAGCCCCATGATTTTTGTCACGCCGTCCCATCTCCTGCATTTGCCTGGCCGTTGGATTCTTTCTGCTGATTACGGCGATTACAGCCTTTGCCGGAAAGAAGCGGCTTGAGGTGGTGCAGCACGAATAGCCTTTGTGGCTTTTGGCAGGCAGCATTGCATTCGAGGATGAGAATCATCAAAACACCCAGGGCGGACTTTCTCGGGTTATTCCGCAGGGGTGAGGGCAGGATGAAATTTGTTATCGACAACATGAGAACGGAGGATCTGGAGCCAGGTCCGCTCTATTTATCTCGAGGGGATTGCGACGGGCCATTCGACCTTCGAAGAGATCGTCCCGGAGTGGGAGCGCTGGGACCGGGTTCACATGCTCAAGCCCAGGCTGGTGGCCAGGGCGGGAGGCACCGTCTTGGGGTGGGTTGTGCTCAGCCCGGTTTCGAACCGATGCGTATACTCGGGTGTTGCGGAAATCAGTTTGTACGTGAGCGCGCGGTGCCGGGGTCAGGGCGTAGGGTCCGCCCTTCTTGTGGCCAACATCGATGCGTCCGAGCGGGAGGGAATCTGGACCTTGCAGGGCTTGATTTTTCCTCAAAACACCGGCAGTCTTGCCCTGGTGAAAAAACATGGCTTCAGAGAAGTCGGGTGTCGGGAGAGACTGGGCAGGATGACCTACGGCCCTTTTGCCGGGAAATGGTGCGACGTGATTCTGGTGGAGCGACGAAGTAGGGTCATCGGAGTAAGATAGCTCACTCAGAACAAGGGGCTTCTCCCTGCGGTCGGCAGCTTCGGGGTGGGTATCTGATTGATGAGCAATAAGTCGGCTGGGTCCGGCGCCAAAGGAACGAATGGGGTTTTACGGTGAGAGCGAAATCGGTAATGAAGACAGCATTTCCGGCCGGTGCCAGGGTCTATGGCAAACTGAGAGAGATTTATTTCACGTTGAGGTACGGCGATTCCCATATGGAATCGGTTTTCTCGAAAATCTACAGGGATAACCTCTGGGAGGACCCGGAATCGACTTCCGGAAGAGGGTCAACGTTGGCAAGGACTGAGGTGATCAGACGGGAACTCTCTAAAATACTTGGGGAGCTCAATGCCAGATCGTTACTGGATGCTGCCTGCGGTGATTTCAATTGGATGCGGTACGTGGATCTGGGGAAGGTTCATTACACCGGATGCGACGTCGTGCCCGACCTGGTGAAAAGGAATCAGCGGTTTTACGTGGGTCCCCAGAGGAGGTTTATTTGCCTGGACATCACCCGGGACGAGATTCCAATGGCTGATGTGATCTTATGCAGAGATTGCCTGATTCATCTTTCTTTCAAGCAGGCCTTATCCGCTCTTGCTAACTTTAGACGGAGTGGGTCCCCGTTTCTGCTTGCAACGACACACCGAACCGTGGGCAAGAATCAAGATGGGCCCGCGGGAGGGTGGCGTTCGTTAAATCTGCAACTCGCCCCCTTCCATTTTCCGGAGCCATTGCGGTGGGTTACGGAAGATGAAGCATCAGGCAAGTGTTTGGGTTTATGGCGGTTGAGAGAATGATCGAAGATGCGCCGGTATGTTCCAAACCCACAGCCTGTCCCTTTGTTCGATTGTTTGCCCTGAAACGCCCCTCCGGTTAGAATTTCTACCACGCCCCTGTCCTCCCCGGATGCCTGTTGCGCAGCAGGCAGAGGAAGGGGTGTCTAAAGAGGGCTCTGATATTGTGCCGCGAGCGAAGAAAGGATCCTGGAGGAGAAAGATTCCGTATGTCGAAGAAAGAGGTCTGTGCGACCTCACGGGACGGCTTGAATCGTATCAGGCAGTCTGTTAAACTTCACGGGAGTTTGGCTGAATAAGAGGGTTTTCATGTGAAGCAACGGCTCATCCTGGTTCCGCCCGCCCCATCGCACCTGTTGACATGGACCTGCTTAAGGAGCCGTAAGCGGCAAGAAAAAGGTGGAGAGGTGGCCAGTCGTCACTTTGCAGATTTTAGGCATGAAGGAAGGGCAGATTAATCTCCCCGTGGACGTATTTTCCGAGTCGCCCGATTCATTCGACCTCCTGAGGCGCGGGGCATCGACTCTTGCTCTCGTTCGGCTTGCCGGGTTCGGCCTGTCTTTTGCCCTCAGCGTTGTTATGGCACATTGGCTGAATGCGGCAGAGTTTGGAACCTATACTTATGTCCTGTCGTGGGTTGGGATGCTGGGGACGATGGGAGTCTTCGGCCTTGACAGGGTCATGATGCGTGATGTCTCGGTGTACTCTGCCCAGGCGGCCTGGAGTCTGCTCCGTGGCTTGCTTCGCTGGGCAAACGGGATCGTCTTGCTGGTTTCGTGTGTGCTGCTTGGTCTGGTGTTCATTGTCCATGGACGAACAGGAAGTGGATCCTCCTCTTTTCTCCCGGATCGATGGCTGGTCGGGGGATTATTGATTCCGGTGATTGCTCTGTCGCGTGTTCAACAATCAACGCTTTGCAGTCTAAACCGTCTGGCCAGCAGTCAAATCCCGGAAGCGGTTTTTCAGCCGATGTTGATCTTGCTTCTTGTTTGCCTCGCCATTCGGGCGGGGATTGGTAGACTCACGGCAGTGCATGCCCTGGTTGCCTTCGGTATCGCCGCCGGCATTGCTTTGGTCATCAGTGTCTGGTTGGTGTCTCGTGCTCTCCCACGGGAAATGAGGACGACTCCACCCCTCAGCCGGCACCGAGCGTGGATGGTGAGTTCTTTCCAGATGTTTTTGATCACCGGGGTGAGCGTTGTCAATAGCCAGATTGACATCCTCTTGCTGGGAGTGTTCAGGAGTCTGGAAACCGTAGGTTCCTACGCCGTGGCCCTCCGGGGAGCCGCCCTGATCCCACTGGGATTGAATATTGCGGGCATGACAATTGCTCCAACCTATGCGAGCCTGTATGCTTCCGGGAAACATGCAGAGCTACAGCGCCTGGTGACACGGATTTCGTGGCTGTCGTTGCTGGCCGGCCTGCCGGTGGCCGTAGGCCTGTTCTTGTTCGGCCGGTGGTTTTTACTCTTCTTTGGCCCTGATTTTACTTCCGGTCAGACGGCCCTGACGATATTGAGCTTAGGACAATTGGTCAACATTGTTGCAGGTCCGGTTGCCCTCCTGCTTGCAATGACCGGTCACGAACGCGACGTTGTGATCGGGATCGGTTTAGGTGCAGGAACCAATCTGCTCCTCAGCTTGACCCTCATTCCACTCTTTGGAATCAACGGCGGGGCGCTGGCTGCAGCCGCTAGTCTGATGGTGTGGAATGGGGTGCTGGTGTGGTTTGTCCGGCAGCGCCTCGCAATTTGTCCAATGAGATTCAGAGCCATGAGACCGCGTTCAATCAAATGAGCGGATCGTCACTGCTTCGACAATACTTCAGAGGAGGACTCCGGAATTGCGACAACAAGGACAATACTGCACCATTTTCCCGGATGTCTCGATTGGCGAAAAAACCCGCCTGGGCAATTATGTCATGATCCGGAGCAACACCCGGATCGGACAGGAGTGTACGATCGGCTCTTATGTCGATATCGAGGGGGACGTGATCATTGGAGACAACGTTTCCCTTCAAAGTTCCTGCTATCTCACCCGAGGAGTGATCATCGAGGATTTGGTCTTCTGCGGTCCCCGTTTGACCACGATGAATGATAAGGTGATCTGCCATCGCCGTCCTGGTCTGACCTTTGTTCGCAAAGCGCCTCGGATCTTGCGGGCGGCTCGGATCGGCGGCGGGTGTATCCTCCTTCCGGGTGTGACGATCGGCGAAAATGCTTTTGTCGGAGCCGGTTCGGTTGTCACGAAAGATGTTCCTGACCGTGCCGTCGCGATCGGCAATCCCGCATGCATTGTCGGAAGGGTGCCCGATGAGGAAATCCTATGAACTCCGGCAAGCTGATTATCAATGCCGCGATTACGGGCGCGGTCCTGAGCAAGTCCGATACGCCCTTTCTGCCCACCGCTGTGAATGAAATCGTAGAGTGTGCCCAGCGTGTGCGCGAAGAAGGGGCGGCGATCATCCATCTCCATGCCCGCAATTCCGATCAGAGCCCCTCTATTAATCATACCCTGTATTGCGAAATCGTGGAGAGAGTCCGTGAAACTACGGACCTTCTTGTCGGTGTTTCCCTGAGCGGAAGGTTCGTATCGGATATCCATAGACGTGCTGCCGCGCTTTCCTCACGCCCTGACTTGGCAAGTCTCACACTCGGCTCGACGAATTTCATGACCCAGGCCGTCGTCAATCCTCCTGAGGCCATCCGTGAACTGGCAGCCCGGATTTATGCCGCGGGGGCGATACCCGAGATGGAAATCTTTGAGGTGGGATTCATCAACTTTGCCAATTACCTTGTCAAAAAAGGGGTGCTCCGACCGCCCTACTATTTCAACCTCATCTTAGGCTCTCTGGGAGCCGCCCCGTTGGATCTGGTGGGGCTTGGACAGATGGTCACACATCTGCCGGTCGGGTCAACCTGGTCAGTCGGTGGCCTCGGAAACTTTCAACTTGATGCGAATGTGATGAGTATTGCCGCCGGCGGACATGTGCGCGTGGGTTTGGAGGATAACGTCTACTACGACCGACAGAAGAAAGATCTGAGCGACAATCATCGGTTTGTTGCCCGCATCGCCCGGATAGCCCGGGAAATGGGGCGGGAACCGGCCACTCCGGCAGAAGCTCGTCAGATCATCGGTCTTTAGGTGCTCTCCTCCGCGAGCCCTGAAAAAATTGAAGGAAACCATACCCTCCATGGGATTGCGCATCCTCATGACCAATATTGAAATGAATTCCCGGAGCGGGACCACGATCTATGTTCGTGACTTGGCCCTCGAACTTCGACGCCAGGGCCATTCACCCGTGGTCTACACTCTTCGGAAAGGATCCGTTGCCGATGAACTGCAAGCGGCGCAAATCCCCGTCACGAGGGATTTGGGACGAATCAATTTTCAGCCAGAGGTGATCCATGGCCATCATTTCACCACCACCCTGAGGGCTGCCCACCGCTTTCCGGGGATCCCAGCCATTTTCGTCTGCCACGACCATACCTTCTGGGATGATAAGACGCCCTTTCACAAAAGCATCCGTCGCTATTTTGGGGTCAGCCGGATCTGCGTTGAACGGCTGATTAAAGCCGGGGTGCCTGAAGATGAGGCCCAGGTGCTGCTTAATTTCGTCGACACAAACCGGTTCTTGCCGCGTCCACCTCTTCCGGACCGTCCCCGGCGGGCGCTCGTCTTCAGCAACAGTGCCCATGCCGGGACACACCTGCCGGCAGTTGCCGAAGCTTGCCGAATGGCCGGACTGGCCCTGGATGTGGTAGGCACGGGTGTCGGCAGGTCGATTGCCCGTCCTGAAGAGATACTTGGAAGGTATGATATTGTGTTTGCCAAGGCCAAGGCTGCGATGGAGGCAATGGCTGTCGGGACGGCCGTGGTTCTGTGTGACTTCAGTGGAGTAGGCCCAATGGTCACCGCCGCAGAATTCGAGGGATTACGATCCCGCAATTTTGGATTCGAGGCGCTGCATGCTTCCCTAAAGGCTAGGAACGTCCTGTGTCAGATTCTCCGCTACGACGCGCGGGAAGCGGCAAGAGTGCGGGACTTACTCCGTGGCTCCGCCGGACTGGATCAGGCTTCAAAGCGTATCGTAGGTCTCTACGATGATATTATCAGAGAACAAAAGGGAGAAAAAGTTCTGTCAGACCCGCTCGAAAGAGAAGCTGGGAGATTGTTTCTGAGGGAGTTGTTCCTGAGATTGGCCTGGACCTGGGGGGCATTGCCCCTCTCACAAAGACAATGGATCAAGAAGATTCCCGGGATTGCCGCGTTGCTGTTCCAACTCAAAGAGACGGCTCGAAAGCGATTCGAGAAACACTGAGAGGATGCCATCAGGGGTTACCCGGATCCTCCTTCCGAAGAAGTCTTGAGGCGTTTCCAGGAACGTTGAAGCGGCTCAAGGCATGGATCCCGATAGGGAAAAAGAAGCCTTCGACTGACTTGAAACCCAAAAAAAGAATTAGGACGAAGTTTTCTTCTGTGCTAAACTATCATTGAACTGTGGAGGGAAGACGGCGGAGCTTCTCGAAAAGCTTCAGCCTCCTTTGGAGTTTCACCGAAGGTATGAACATATCTATTGCAGAAGGAGGGAAACGGACATGGCGACTTCTACAGGGACTCAATTGGCACAGGGCATTCTGCAGAAAATCGAAGAACTGAAGAAACTCTGCAAGGGGATCGACGAGAGCACGGCTTCCCGCGCCCCTGCCGGGCGATGGTCTCCCAAAGAGATCCTTTCTCACCTCATGGGGCCCGAGGGCAGCGGCTTTCTGCCGACGTTTCAAGCCTTCATTGAGAAAGAGACCCCCCGGCTGGATATTGAGGCGGAGAATCCTTTCTTCTCCGAGAAACGGGCACGGATGACCTTTGCCGAGCTCCTTTCGGAGGTCGAAAAGGAGTACGGGCGAATCGCCGACTTTGCAGCGGGTCTGTCCGCCGAGAAGCTTGACCGGAAGGCGCACATTCCCTTGCTCAAAGACTCGCCCATGGGAGAGTATCCTACGCTTGAAGGCTGGATCCAGGGGCTGGGGGGGTATCATGTCAATTTTCACATCGATCACATGAAAGAGATTCTTCAGGCCCTGGGTGTTAAATGAGGGGCATGGAGCATAGGGACAAAATCAGACTAAAATAGATTTGTGAGTGTGTAGAGGATCGGTAAGACCACGATCAGCATCGAGGTCGTGAAGAGCCAGCACGAGTTTGCGAGATCCATATCCAGGTCGTACAGGGAAGGAGGGATTAAGGCCATAAAGGCCACCGGCATGGATGAGAGGATCAGAACCACTTTCAATGGCAAACCGTTTTCGATCTTTCCGTAACCCACCAGGAAGGCGGTCAGGGTCATCGTTGCGGGGACGATCAAGAATTTAATCGCTGAAATGACAAGGCACTCTTTGAGATAATCCCGAATTCTCTTTACCCTCATGGCGAGGCCGATTGACGCAAGGAGAACGAATGCGCCCAGGGGAATGAGAACCGAGTTGATCTCCCGGTAGATTTCAGGCCGTTTCAACCCGGAGAGATTGAGCAACCCACCCAGGAGAAGGCTGCTCAGGGAAACAAGAATAAACACATCCGTTCCCAGTCTTTTGAGCAGGTTTTTCCAGTTCTCCTTCTCACGAATATCCGGACTGTGGAGTTTTGCGATGGGGAAGCCTACAGCGTAATAGGTGATTTCTTCGAAGATCCTGTAAAAGGCAACGAAGGCAAACCCCATCTCTCCAAGAAAAATATAGCAGATCAGTCCTCCGATGGTTCCCATGTTGGAGAACGAACCGCACGTAAAAAACGAACCGGCTTTTTCCCGTTCCAACTTCAAGAGCTTTGAGGCCCAGAAGGCCAGACACCCTCCCAGAAGGATGCCGGAAACCCCGAGAAGAGGAAACGCCGCCATCCGCCCATCGTTGACCTTGATCGTCCAGATCGCACCCACCACTGCGACCGGATTGATGAACAGAAGGGCTACCCTCTGAAGAAGTCCTCTGAGTTGTTCCAAGGACAGGTCAAGCCGAAGGACTTCTTTCCTGACAAGGACCTGAATTCCGTACCCGATGAATAATCCGGAAAGAATCAAACCGAATGTAAACAGAAATGTAAACATGTCTTCTACTTAAAGGGACCGCGTCATCCCATCGGCCCGCAGGTGTCCGGGATGATGTTTCCTCCCGAGGGAAAGATGGCCACACTCGCCCGGGGGAGTGTTCTGTGGGCGCTCTCGATTGCTTCTTCGATATCCCGGGCATACGAGAATTTCATCATTTTCACCTGTTCCGGTGAAAGCCCTTCCGTGACATGAATCACATTGAATTTCTCCGCCAGTTCTTTGAAGTAGACCACCTGCATGATGTAGGAGATCCCGAAAGCCTTCAGCGGCTCCGGAATCTTTCCGTCGATCAGGCGCCGATGAAAATCGCCTGCGCTTTCCGGACTTCCCATTTCCCGGATCAGGGGCAGAATCGGGCCGGCCTCCTTCTGTGGGGCCACCCAGATGATTGTTCCTCCTGCGCGGGTGGCGAAACCCGCCATGACCAGGGCCTTGGTCGATTGGACGCCGATTTCCATGGGGAAGGCGGCGGTGATGGTGACATCCGCCAGTTTCGGAAGAGGGACCAGATAGAGGGATCGGGCATGGTGGGACGCCTCTTTGTGCTCTTCAACGGGATCCCCGGCGAAGGCCCGGATGATCTCTCTCTTTGCATTGATGACGAAATCGAGTTTGAAGGCCATTCTTGAGAGGCGCCCGGCATCGACGAGCTCTTCATAAAAAGAATTTCCATGAGTCATATTGACCCTGCTGTTCCGGTGGCGCATCCATGTGAAATGGTGTTCCGCCACGGTCCGATAAGAACAGACCCCCGGCATGACGATCTTGAATCCGCCGCCGTAACCCGCGATCGGATGAGGCATGCATTCCCCCACCCCGATGATGAGATCCGCGAAGGCAACGCGCCGGTTGATCTCCACCAGAGTTCCCCGATGGGTTTTCCCGATGGTCACATTGTCGGACGCGTGAGGATCGTGAGAGAAGAGACGGCCTTGAAGACGGGAGAAGGTTTCCCTGCCGACCTTCTTTTCCAACTGTTCGGGGGTGAGAACAGGGTGGGTTCCGACCGCACAGATCCCATAGACCCGGTCGTCCGGGATTCCTGCCCGGTTGAGGCGGTTCATGATTTCAGGCAGGGCCAGATGGGCGGGTGTGGGGCGCTGGAGATCATCGAAGAGGAGAACGACCTCCATTCCGTGCCGCGCCAGGTCCTCGATCCCGGAAGATCCGATGGGGTGGTCGAGGGCCCGGTTGATTTCCTGGACCGGGTCCTCGACCCCGGGAACAGGGGGTCTGTCCTGGGCTGAAATCAGATCCCATTCGGGCGGGATGGAAAAAGAAACCCTTCGACCTTCGTAGTTGATGTAATGATCCATTTTGGGGACCTCCTGTTTCAGGGCCGGACGGCTCATCCGTTCATCGGCTTACAGTCTATTTTTCATACATTCCACGCCGAATTTCAATGACAATGTTACTCAAGTCGGGAACGGAGAAGCCGGAGAGATCCCCTTGACAACCAAAGTATGCTGGGGTACAGTACTCCAAAAAGCGAAGCGACCATTCATCACTGGAATGACGGTGATCCGGGACCCGTTTCCTCACATCTTTTCGGGAGTGCCTGACCTTTTCGAAACACAAAATATAGGGTGACCGTATGATTGAAATCAAGTTTTGCGGCAGGGGGGGACAGGGAGCAGTCGTTGCATCCCAGATCCTGGCCAAGGTCTTTTTTCTGATGGGGAAATACCCGCAGTGTTTCTCCGTTTTCGGCGGCGAAAGGCGGGGGGCGCCTGTCGCCAGTTTTCTCAGGGTGGACGACAAGAAGATCTTTCTGAAATGCGAGATTCTGAAACCCGACCAGATGATTTATATGGCGCCGGAGTTGGTGGATGAAAAGGAGATTGAATCCACCTTGAAACCGGGCGGACTGATTCTGATCAACAATTCCCTGACACACAACGAGTTCAGAGGTCTCCATAAGTTTCGCCTCGCCCTGGTGGATGCCCTTTCCATTGCCGAGGAGATGGGAATGGGAAGCACCATCAATACAGCGATTCTGGGAGCTTATGCGAAGGCCAGTGGTGCGATATCCATGGACACTCTGGAGCAGGCGATCCGGGAGACGGTTCCTGCCAAGGTTTCCGCCAATATCGCCGCTGCGAGAAAGGCGTACGAGGTGACGCAACTTCTGGAAGAAGTGGAGGAGTAGATGAGCGATGACGGAATGGGCATCAGGGATATCGAACCCGTTGCCCCATTTTCGAGAGGATCCACGGAAGGTTTTCTGACGGGGCAATGGAGCAGTCGAAAACCGGTCTACGTGGAAAAGAGTTCTCCCTGCCGTCAGGCGTGTCCTATCGGCATCGATATTGCCAGGGCCTTTCACCAGGCGTCCATGGGTGAGTTAGAAGAAGCGCTTGCCATTTACCGCCTGGACAACCCGTTGCCCGGCATCTGCGGAAGGGTGTGCTATCATCCGTGCGAACTGGAATGCAATCGAAGGCAATTCGACGA
The DNA here is from genome assembly GCA_963731045.1 of uncultured delta proteobacterium. Lineage (GTDB taxonomy): Bacteria > Desulfobacterota > BSN033 > BSN033 > UBA1163 > CAVSVC01. The sequence goes on from CAVSVC010000052.1 coordinate 67,421, forward strand.
GGCCATCAATATCAGGGGGTTCGAACGGTTCCTGTCAGACCATGGGCGTGTGGACCTTCGGCGGGAAGCCCCGGCCTCTGCGAGGCGAGAAAGGGTTGCCGTGATCGGGGCCGGTCCTGCGGGTCTCAGCGCTTCCTATCACCTGGCGAGACTGGGTTTTCCCGTCACGGTCTTTGAGGCGCTGCCCGAGCCCGGCGGAATGCTTCGGTACGGCATCCCGGAATATCGCCTTCCAAGAGAGATTCTCCGAAGGGAGATCGGCTACATCGAACAGATCGGGGTGGCCATCCGGACCGGCGTCCGAGTGGGGACCGATCTTTTTCTTGCCGACATCAAGAAGGATTACCCGGCGGTTTTTATTGCGGCAGGCGCCCACGGAGGAACAAGGCTGGGGGTTGAGGGGGACGAACTCCGCGGCGTGATGGAAGGGATCAAATTTCTACGACAGATCAGTCTTGGGGAAAAGATCAAGGTCGGGAAGAAGGTCGCGGTCATCGGAGGAGGGAACACGGCGATTGACTGCGCTCGAACGGCAAGACGGCTGGGTGCCAAAGAGGTCAGGATCGTTTACCGCCGGTCCGCTGCCGAGATGCCGGCCCTGGCCGAAGACGTGGCCTCCGTGCAAAAGGAGGGGATTCAGGTCGATTTCCTGGCTGCACCGGGGAGGGTGATATCCAGAAAGGGACGGGTTGCATCCCTGGAATGTCTCCGGATGGAACTCGGTGCGCCTGATGCGAGCGGACGGCCTCAACCCGTTGCGATCCAGGGATCTGAATTCCTTGTCCCGGTCGATACGGTCATCGCCGCGGTTGGTCAGGTCCCGGAAGTGGAATTCGCCGGGGAACTCGGTCTTTCGTTGAGCCGCAGCGGAGTGATTGAGATTTCACCTGAGACCGCGGAGACCTCTGTCGAGGGGGTTTTTGCAGGAGGCGACAGCGCCGGCGGAAAAGCCTTTGTGGCCGATGCCATTGCAGCCGGGAAGATGGGGGCCCTCGCGATCCTCTGCTATCTTGAAGGAAAAGATATCCGGAAGGAGTTCGAGGCCCGTCAGATCGGGGCCCGTCCCTCTTTCTCCTTTCGACAGGAGATCGAACCCGGTAAAGATCCGGTGGACCTCAAGAAGGTCGTCTCTTATGGCGAGATCAATACGCTCTGTTTTCTTCCAGGGCCACGGAAAGAGAATCCCGACCTGTTGACGCCGGAAGAGAGCATCAGGGCTTTTCAGGAGGTGAAGGCGGGGCTTTCCGCGGAAGAGATGGGAGACGAAATCTCCCGTTGTTTTCAATGCGGGACCTGCAGCCAGTGCGATCTCTGCTTCCTCCTCTGCCCGGATGTGTCGATCGCGAAAGACGGAAAGAAGGGATATCTTGTGAAGACCGATTATTGCAAGGGGTGCAGTATCTGTGCCTCCACCTGTCCGCGGCATGTGATCGAGATGGAGGACCGTCGATGAAACAACTTCTGTCTGGAAACCATGCGATTGCAGAGGCCGTTCGCCTGGCCAACGTCCAGTTTGTGGCCGCTTACCCCATCACGCCTCAGACCCCGATCTACGAGAAGCTCTCCGAGATGGAAAACGAGGGGAAGCTGAAGGGGGTCATGATGCGGACCGAGTCCGAGCACTCGGCCATGGCGGCCTGTATATCGGCTTCCCTCACCGGGGTACGGACATTCACGGCCACGGCCTCCCAGGGGATCGCCCTGATGCACGAGATGCTTCATTTTGCCTCGGGAAACAGGGTCCCGGTTGTGATGGCCAACGTGAACCGTGTCCTTGCCGTTCCCTGGGCATTCGGGAGTGACCAGTCGGACAGCCTCTCACAGAGAGATACGGGCTGGATGCAGGTCTATTGCGAAGATGCTCAAGAGGGCCTGGATACCCTCATCCAGGCCTATAAGATCGCTGAGAAGGTCCTTCTGCCACTCATGGTGGTGGTCGATGGTTTCTTTACCTCCCATTTCATCGAACCCATCGAGGTTCCTGATCAGGCGACGATCGATGCCTTCCTGCCGCCCTTCAGTGTGCCCACGCGGTTTGATATCGAGCGCCCCGCTTATCTCGCAAACGTCGTGAGCCCGTCTCAGTTCATGCAGTACCGGCAGAGGAGTTTCGACGATATGGAGAAGGCAAGACCGGTGATCGAGGAGACCGATCGGGAATACCGGCAGGTGGTCGGCAGGGGATACGGCATGTTAGAGGCTGTGGAAACGGAGGATGCGGAGATTGTTCTCGTCACAAGCGGCGCAATGACGAGCACGGCCCGTGTGGCCATCCAGGCCCTTCGGGAGAGAGGCCATCGAGCCGGGCTTCTCAAGATCAAGGCCTTCAGGCCCTTTCCGACCCGGGAGGTTCAGGAGGTATTGAAAACGGTGCCGAAGGTGGCGGTCATCGACCGCAACATCTCCATAGGAAAGGAGGGGATCTTCTGCCAGGAATTGAAGGCCGCCCTTTATCCTTTGGAACACCGTCCTATGGTCAGCGGCTTCATCGCGGGCCTTTGCGGCGCAGATGTGTCGCCGGACATGATTGAGGATCTGACCCTCGAAACACTCCATCGAGACAAACCGGAGGATCTGCCAGTATGGGTACGGAGAGACTGAACATTACGAGCGAAGAGATGGATAGGGAGTTTATTCGGCCGGGGCACATGGCCTGTCCGGGCTGCGGTGTTGCAAATACCATGCGGCTGGTTCTGAAGGTGCTGGGCGAAAAGACGATCGTCGTCATCATTCCCGGGTGCGCCGCGGTGATCAGCGCGAACTTTCCGAACAGCGTCCTCAAGGTGCCTGCCTTTCATTCGGCCTTTGAGATCGCGGCTCCGACTGCAGGCGGGATTGCGAATGCCCTGAAGATTCAGGGACGGGACGACATCACCACGCTGGCCTTTGCCGGCGATGGCGGGACGTTCGATATCGGGATTCAATCCCTTTCGGGCGCTGCGGACCGCAACGACAACTTCATTTACGTCTGCCTGGACAACGAGGCCTATATGAACACGGGCATTCAATCCAGTTCAGCCACCCCGGGAAATGCCTGGACCATGACGACCCCGGGGGGGAGGCGGGGAAGAAAGAAACAGTTCATGCAGATCATCGCGGCCCACCGGATCCCGTATGCCGCAACCGCATCCCTGGGGCACCCGCAGGACCTCATGGAGAAGGTGAAGAAGGCGAAAGAGATCAAAGGCACCCGGTTCATCCACACCCTGGCGCCGTGCCCCACGGGGTGGAGAATGCCTGACGATCTGACCGCCAGGGCCGCGATGCTGGCCGTGGAAACGAAGCTCTTCCCTCTTTATGAGATTATCGACGGGGTCCAGTACCGCATTACCCACCCTTCAAGAGGGTTGCCTGTCGGTGACTATTTGAAAATCCAGGGGCGTTACCGCCATTTTACGGAGCAGGATGTCGCGGGGCTGCAGAAGGACACAGACGAGGAATGGGACCGCCTGGTGGGGCGGACGAAGGGTTGTGTTTGATGAGAAAGAGGCTGGTCATCCGGGACGGCACGACGATTCGAAACAAGGTCTACCATTACGTTCGAGAGCAGATCCTGAGGGGAGAGATCGGGCCCCAGGAACGGCTCATCGAGGCAAGGATTGCAAAGGAGATCGGAACATCGAGAACGCCCGTGAGGGAGGCCCTCCACAGCCTGGAGCGTGAGGGGCTGATTGAATCCATCCCCCGGGTAGGCTATAAGGTAAAGCCCATCAGTGACCAGGAGGTTGCGGAGATCTGTGAGATCCGTTGTGTGATTGAAAACCTCGCGACCAGGTGGGCTGTCGAAAAAGCCCGCGAGAAGCTGACAAAAGAACTCAGAAAGAATATTACGCTGGCAGAGGAACGGGTCTCACGGGGCGACATTGCGGCCTTTGCCGAATTGGACGCCCAGTTTCACGAGATCATTGCGGGATTGAGCGGAAGCCAGCGTCTTCTGGAGCTTGCCCAGACATTGAGACGTCACATGCTGAGGTACAGGATCCAGAGTATCTACCTTCCCGGTACGGCCCTTCGGGCCATCGATGGCCACAAAGGCATCCTCAAGGCCATTGAACACGGGAATCCGGAGGGGATTTTCCGGGCCATCCAGGGTCATTTAGACCAGTCGAAAAAGGATAGTGTCCGGTATGCCTTTCAGGATGGGCCGGGTAAAAGGGACTGAAAGGGTCTGAATCGGCAAGAAGGACTTCTTGAACTCCGGATCGGTTCGTGCCGGTCGTGGAGACTGTGTCGTAATTCGGATCTCGCCCTTCGACCGTTCGACAGGCTCACGGCTCAGGGCGAACGGCTAAGTCGTTGATTTCTAAATTGACGTGGCCCGTTCGTGGTGAGCCTGTCGAACCATGAACGGACTTACGACACAGTCTCCTGTCGGAGAGGAGGAGACGTTGAGGAGTGTCTTTTGGCGGGGTTTCGATCGAGCGGTAGAGGTGATGGCCAGCCTGGCCGGAGTCATCCTCGTTTTTATCGTGGGTGCCGTCTGTTATACCATCGGCATGCGGTTCCTATTCACGAAGACGACGATCTGGATCATGCAGACCACCGAATATGCCCTGTTGTGGATCGTTTTTCTCGGGACCACCTGGCTCCTGCGAGAGAAAGGGCATATCACAACCGATATCATTTACTCGCATCTCAACGAAAGAAGCAAGGCTTATCTCGATTGTATCATGTGGGTGATCGGAGGCCTTGTCTGCGCTGCGATGCTCCTCTTTGGATTCCTCCACGTGTGTGAATGTATTGCCGGCGGAGTTACGGATGTGAGGGCAGTCACTGTTCCCAAGACGGCCGTTTTCATCATCATCCCCATAGGGAGCCTCCTGCTGACCCTCCAGTTCTTCAGAATGGCGTGGGGCAGGCTGACCGCGATCCGGGCCGGGAGGTAGTTTATGGAATGGTGGATGATCATCAGCCTGCTCTTCGGTGGCATGGTGATACTGCTTCTGACCAACCTTCCCATTGCCTTTGCCTTTCTTGTCGTCAATATGGTTGCGGCCTATTTCTTCCTGGGAGGAATCCCGGGCCTTTTCGGGGTCGTGACCGGCGCCTTCACATCCATTACGACCTTTACGCTGCTTCCCGTGCCGTTTTTTATCCTGATGGGTGAATTGATCTTCCATTCCGGACTCGGGTTGAATGCGGTAAACGTCCTGGATAAGTGGCTCGGCAGACTCCGGGGCAGACTCTCCATCCTGGCGATCATGATGGGGGTCATCATCGGCGCCCTGAGCGGTTCCACGATTGCCACATGCGCCCTTCTCGGCACCATCCTGCTTCCGGATATGCTGAAGAAAGGCTACAGCAAGAACATGAGCCTCGGTCCGCTCATGGGGGTCGGGACCGTTGATGCCCTGATTCCCCCCAATGCCCTGACCGTGGTCCTCGCAAGTCTCGCCAACATCGATGTCGGGCAACTTCTGATTGCCGGCATCGTGCCGGGCATCATCATGTCCGGCCTCTACCTGGTCTACGTCATCGGCTGGTGCCATTTCTTCCCCCAGGAAGCCCCCATGTACGATGTGCCCCATATTCCACTGAAAGAGAAAGTGGTTGCCACCGTCCAATATCTGTTACCCCTCGGCTTCATCATCTTTATGGTGATCGGCTTCATCTTTCTGGGAGTCGCCACTCCCACGGAAGCGGCTGCGACCGGGACGCTGGGGTCCTTTATCCTGGCTCTCGCTTACAGGCGCCTCACCTGGGAGATTTTCAAGAAGTCGGTCATGGGGACCGTCAAGGTGACGGTCATGATCTTCATGATCATCATCGTCTCAAGCACCTACGGCGAGATCCTGGCCTTTACGGGCGCTGCTTCAGGGATGACGACCTTCATCACCCAGATCAGTATCGCACCGATCGTGATCATCATCGGGATGCTGATCGTCGTCCTGATCCTCGGTTGTTTCATGGAAACCGTTGCCATCATGATGATCACGATTCCAATCTTTATGCCTGTGGTCAATGCTTTCGGTTACAACACGGTCTGGTTCGGGGTCCTCATGCTGATCGCCCTGGAGACAGGTTTGATCACCCCCCCGTTCGGTGTCACTCTCTTTGTCATGAAAGGGGTGGCGCCTCCTGAAATCACCATGGCGGATATCTGGGGGGCAGTGACTCCCTATGTCATTATAGATGTTTTGTGTATTGCCCTTGTGCTGACGATGCCGTTTCTGGCAACGATCGTTCCCAACCTTATGGGAATGATGAAGTAGAAACGAAACGGAAATGATGAAGACGAAGAAAATACTCACGATCTGTGCGGCTTTGACTTTCTGCTCCTGCCGGGAACGAAGGGTTTTGCCTCGGATAAGGAGGTGGAAATCCAGGGGAAGCAAGTGACTTCAAGGAAGCCCCCCTTTTCCTTTACGCTGCCCGTAGAGTTCCGGTCCATTGACTTCTCTTCCCAGGAGAATCCCGCAGAGAGCTCTCTCACGAAGGCCTATTTCTTTGTCAAAGCAAAGGATCAGCAGATGGAAGAGCTCTTCGTCCTTCAGATTTCGGACAGGACCGATCCGCAGTCCGGGCCGATGACGGTTTCTCCTCTGAAACCGTACACGGAGAAGAGGCTCTACGCACGGGAGAAGATGAAGAAAGGAGATCTTACGGGCGAGTATCTGGTCCAGCTTATGGCATGGAATCCGGAGGCCCCTTCTCTCAAGGGAGTGGTCAGGAAGGGCATCGTGATTCCTCGTCAGTGGGCATTGCAGGGCCAGTTCCAGTTTCTTTACCATGGAGAACACGCAGTCTCCTTTCGATACTCGAAGGATATCGGGTCGTTTGGGATGAGGGTCTCGGAAGACGGGAAGAGATGGGAAAAGGATTCGTTGACGGGCAATGAAAAGAAGGCGTATGAGATCTTCAAAAAGACCTTCACTCAGATTATCGACTCGATTCGAGTCAAGAACCCAATAAATCAGTAACCAATAAACAGTGATCAGTGATCAGAAAGCAGAAGGCAGCGTCATATCATGTAATGCTAAAGCTCTTAAATATCTCCCTGTTCTTCCGGCTCAAACCGACATAGACCCATTTTTTTCACGCTCTCATCGGACAATGAAGGATTGAGAACCTGCCATCTCTCCCTGCTTGAAGTGCTGTTGAAAAAGTTCAAGAAGGTGACAAGTATTTGGTCATTTCCCGTTTTTGTCACTCCCCCCGGATTCCTCCGTCATCTCGCCTCGTATGAGAACAATATCGCAACATTTTGAAATCTAATGATTTATGCCTGACTTGGAATTAACCACGGCTGTGCCACTTTTTGGCACTAGCAATTTGCAAGGGAATAACGAGAGTCCAAAGGGGGCTCTTTATGTCTGACGCCTTTCTTGGGGATCTTGCACAGAACAAGCTTTTTGATATCATCAAGCCTCTCCTGGTCGGGGCTAAGACCGGGATCCTGTCGATCACGGGGAAGGAGAACGGAGAGATCTCTCTGGATTCAGGGAGTATTGTTCATGCCAAAACAGCCCATTCCTCCGGAGAGGAGGCCTTTTTGACCATCATGGGCTGGCGGACGGGAAAGGCCGCTTTTCTGCTCAATCAAACACCTCCTAAAAAGACAATTACCATTCCGACAGAGAACCTTCTCCTCAATTGGTCCTATCGAAAACAGGACTGGGATAAGATCAGAAAAGTGATCCCTTCTCCCAACGCGGTCTTTCGACTTGCCTTGCAGAAAAACGGAGAGGACAAAACCATCACAGGCGGATCAATGGAATGTCCTGGCTCTGTCAAATGGAATGAGGGCGGTTTCGGAAATTGGAGCGGCACTTGGGTGGGACGAATTCAAGGTCTCAAAGGTCATTTATCAGTTAAACCTCTCGGGCTTAATCGAGAAGGCTGAAGGCGAGAAGGCGTTCGAGAAGAAGACGGTCAGGGACGACTTCTTCTCGAAGATTGAAATGGAACTGAAGAAAGTGATGGGACCAATGGCCCCGGTGATGATTGAGGACACACTCATCGAGTTCGGGGAATCAAAGGACCTTTTTCCCCGGGACCAGGCCAATGCCTTCGTGGATGCCCTGAGCCAGGAAATTCCCCAGGAGGCCAAAAGGAAGGAATTCAGCAGAGTCCTGGGACAATTGTTTTCGTCAGAAAAGTGAAGCTCTCCGCCCTAAAGGGCGGGGTCGTTCGACGGTCCTGAGTGTGTTAAAGGACTTCCTGGTAAGGGACTCTCATTTATTTTGTACCCCTTGATCCCTGAAGGACTTGCGGGGCACATGCCGGTAAAGAATTAGATAAGGAGGGGAAACCCATGGCTCAAAAGAAGAAGACCGGACTGGGTCTGTTACCGAGACTATATCTGGGCGTGTTCATCCCCATCCTGGTTGCTTTTACCATTATCGGGATCATGATCTTCTTCACCTGGAAGCTCGGGGGAGTCAGCGTTCCCAGTGTGAAGGATATCGGGGCAGAGAGCCTGCAGGAATTGAGCACCCTTGCGGCAAAGGAATCCAAATCTTCCCTGGGGGACCTGGGAGAGAAGGTGATCAAGGACAGGGCCCTGTCCGTGGCCGCCCAGATGGAGATCTTTGTCAAGTCTCATCCCAGGATGAAGCGGGAAGAGATGCTTGCGGACCCCTGGCTGAAAGAGATTGCGATTCAAAAGGTTGGCGAAACGGGCTATACCACGGTTCACGATAGCAAAGGGGTGATTGTTTTTCATGCGGACCCGAAGGTTATCGGGGCTGACTTCCATCAGTACGCCGATAAGTTTCCGGGCTTCTGGAAGATCATCGAGAAGAGTCTGGCGGGTCCTGCGTCCGGATACTATACGTGGAGAGATCCGGATGGGAAAATCCGACCTAAATACATGTATGTCACTCCCGTGGGAAATACCGAGCTCATCGTGGCCTCAACGACCAACATCGAAGAATTTACGGAGCCCTCAAGGGCCATTGAGGCGAAGATGACGCAAATCGAACGGAGCTATCTGGACCAGTACGGGAAGAAGTTTCAGTTCTTTTTTCTGGTCATCCTGATCATTTTGTTCGTTCTTCTGGTGGTGATCTACCTTTATTCCAATCTGGTGATTCGTCCCATCCGTCATCTTTCGGAGGTGGCCAACAAGATCAGCATGGGGGATTTGGACGCTCCCATCCGGATCAATGCAAAGGGAGAGGTGGCTGTTCTTGCAGAGTCTATTGAGAGGATGCAGACGAGCGTCAAGGCCGCCATCGAAAGACTCCAGAGACGGAGAGAGGCGAAACCGCCCATCTCCGCCATCGAGAAGGGTTGAGGAGAGCCTCGGACGGAGGAATCGACAAAGGGGGAACCATGATTTTCGCAAAAGGAAGAGTGAGACATCAAGGACTCATGACGGCCTATACCGACCTCACTTCCCTTGTCTCGACCCTGAAGGCAGAGGGGTTCAGCGGAACGATCGAGATCGAATTTCCGGAGGCGGAGGGGATCCTTTTTCTGGGTGCCGGAGAGGTCGTCAATGGCGAAGCGACCGTGGAGGCCGGCTCAAAGCGACTGATCGGTCAGGAAGCGGTGCAACGCCTGCTCTCTTTCTCCAATCAGAAGGATGGGGTCCTCAGTATCTATCAGCTGGCTCCGGAACATGTCGCGATTCTGGCAAGTCATCTCCAGCATGAGATCGTCTTTAAAGGACTCTCAACGGAATTCACCCGGCTCGACCGTCTCCTGCTCAAGTTGAAGGAGGAAAAACACACGGGATTCATTGAAGTCTTCAGCAAGGATCAAGCGCCCCAAGGGGTCCTCTTCCTCCAGGAGGGAGAGCCGGCGGAGATGTTCACCCTCTCGGAATCCGGCCAGTCCGTCTTTGGAAGGAAATCGGTCCCGGGTTTTGTTGAGGGGGTGGCCAAAGAAGGAGCCATTCTGAATGTCTACCGGACGGAGCAGAAAAAGCCGGTTCCTCCACCCGCGCAACCCATTCCGTCTTCTCCGGTTGAAAAGGGGGATGGTCTGAACGAGGTTGTTCAGATCTTTGAGAACATTCTTTCGAAGGTGGAGCGGCTGGTGGATGAAGCCTCCGAGAAGGAGACATTTCGTCGTTTCTTAAAGAGATCGCTCATCGAGAAATCGGAACGGTATCCGTTCCTTGATCCCTTCGGAGGCGAATTCGACTACCGGGACGGGATGATTCAGTTTGCGGGCGGGGTCAGAGACAGGGATTTCACCCAGGGGCTCGGAGAGTGTCTGCAGGCGACCCTTTCCAGGATCGGAGAAGAACTGCCGAAGAGCAAGATGCTACCCTCAAGGCTGAGGGCGGAAATCGAATCCTCTCTCGAACCCCACCGGGCTACGATCAAACGCCTGGGGCTTGATCCCTTCATCTCCTCGTTCGTCTGAGGAGACCGTTTTGGAGAAAAGAAGGAGAATCGGATGAGAAAACATCTCTCTGTTATTACCCTTTGCCTTGTTTTTCTTGCCCTGTCCCGGCCTGTTCTGGCTGCTGACGATAATCCGAAGGTCTACAAACTCGGATTCATGGCCTCGTTTACCGGGTCTTTTGCCGCTGTTTGCGAAACCCAGAGAAAAGGGGTCTTCCTGGCGGTGGATCAGGTCAATGCCCGGGGCGGACTGAATATGCCCTGGGGAAAGGTGAAGGTCGAAGTCCTGGTCAAAGATGATGAAACGAAGATCGATGTCGGGGTGCGCCGTTTCAGAGAACTTATGGCCGATGGGATGAACGGGATGGCGGGAGTGATGTGGAATCCCATGATGGCCGCCATTAACGACGAGTGTAAGGTGACACCCGTCCCTCTGTTCACCTGCGCCTCACCGGCCCTGGATTCCTTTTTGAGAGGGAATCTGGCGGAAGGGACCTTTTCCGTCTGTTTTACGCCCTGGAGCGTGGGGTATCTCGGAGGGGTTGCCATGTCCAAAATGCTTCAGAAGAAGAAGATTTACCACCTTTCACGGACCGATTCATGGGGGATCTCCATTGACCAGGGACTCGATTATGCCCTGAAAGACCATGGGGGAGAGGTGATCGGCTTTTCGGAAAGTCCCCTGGGAACCACGGACTTCACTGCGGCAATCGGCAAGGCGAAGTCGCTCAGGCCGGACGTTTTTTACAGCAATTTCTTTGCAAAAGACGCCATCGCTTCCTTCAAGCAGGCCTACGAGCAGGGACTTTACAGGAACACGACCATTTTCAACGCATGGATTACCAATGTGGTGGGACAGGGCATTCCGGAAGAGGCGTTGACAGGCCTTTACGGTCTTACCTACTATTACTATGACCTTGAGGGGTTTCAGGATAAGTACGTGGCAAAGAGGGCCAGAGAGTTCACGGAGGCCCATACCAAGAAATACGGGGAACCTCCGGATGCCTATGCGGCGATTGCTCATATCGCTGCCGAGCTGCTCCTCAAGGGAGTGGAAAGGGCCGGAAGTTTCGAAACAAAGAAGATCAGTACCGCCATCATGAAGTCCAAAGACCTGACCTGCATCAAAGGGCCGGTCTACTTCAGGGAGGATCACCAGATGGTCTCCAAGTACGCCGCATTTCTGGTAAAAGGAAAGTCTCCTGCGGAGAAGAAGAACAAGTGGGATATCTTTAAAGTGGAGGGCTATTATGGTGGGGAGTCCGTCCTTCCGCCCTTACGGATGCTGGCATATTAGCCTGGACTGGGTGCCCTCGGTTTTTATAAAATACTAATTACTAATGAGTCCATAATAGAAAAGACATGCTCTAAGAAATCTCCCCTCGCCCCTCTTTGCCAAAGAGGGGTAATTCCTCCCTTTGTAAAGGGAGGGAAGGAGGGATTTGGTTTCCGGTGTCTACACAATTATGGACCGACTAGTATATCATAGCGTTAAGATATTGCTCGGTACGGATTTCAAGTTAGCGTCTTAGCACCGTCGAGTCTTTTTGCAGCCAAAAGTTACTTCAAGTGGCTTTCTCCCGTTTCCCCTGGTTCTCCTGAAAACCGCCATTCGAAGCCATGGAGGACGGTTTGCCCGCCTTCATTTCTGCAATTGCCGGGTTTTTCTGTCCGAAGAGCCCGACCCCTGCATAGCCAGAATCGTCGTTTGTACCTCCATCTCACGCGGTTTTTCTTGACAAGAGGATTTATTAAATATTAATCTATCAAAATCCGTCTAAAAAAAGGGATTGCCATAATCTTGAACCTGAAGGAGGTGGTGGGACAGGGAAGATTGTTGCCAGAAGAATACCGAGCGACTACCGAAAAGGAGGAAAAGATGAAACATTGGAAATTAGCTTCTACGGTTCTGTGCTTTTTTGTTATTTTTGCCACCGCATCCGCATTCGGACAGGTCAAACTCAATTACTCCAACTTCTTCCCGGCTCCTCATAAGAACAGCGTCCTGGCCAAAGAGTGGGGCGATGAGATTGCGAAAAGAACGAATGGAAAGGTCCAGGTGACGATGTTTCATGGCGGGACCCTTACGCCTGCTGATAAATGTTATGACGGTGTGGCAAAGGGAATTTCCGATGTCGGTATGTCGGTTCCTTCTTATACCATGGGCAAATTTCCTCTGTCCGAGGTTCTTGACTTGCCCCTGGGGTCCAAGACCGCGGTTACAGCCACGAGATTGGTGAATGACTTCTATAGCAAGTTCAAACCCAAAGAGTTTGATGACGTAAAGATCATGTATTTCCACGCCCACGGTCCTGCTTTCGTAAATACCAGAACGCCTGTCAGTAAACTTGAAGACCTCAAGGGGATGAAGATTCGCGGGACCGGTACCACCGCAAAGGTTATTGCAGCCCTGGGAGCAACCCCGGTGGCCATGCCCATGGGGGATACCTATGATGCGATCAGCAGGGGGGTTGCAGAGGGCGTTGTCTGTCCGATTGAAGCGCTGAAGGGTTGGAAACTCGGTGAGGTGATCAAATCGACGACACAGGCCTATGGTGCTTCCTACAACATGCTCTTCTTTGTGGCGATGAACAAGGCCAAATGGAATTCCCTCCCTCCGGATGTTCAGAAGATCATTGAGCAGATCAACGAGGAATGGATTGTGAAACATGGAAAGGGCTGGGACGAGATCGACAAGGAGGGGTTGGATTTTACGCTGCAGCGGGGCAACAAGGTGATTTCCCTTTCAAAAGAAGAGGGGGACAAATGGGCCAAGGCGGTTCAGCCGATGTTTGAAGAATATGTGAAGGAAAAGAAGGCGAAGGGATTGCCTGCAGAAGAGGCCCTGAAGTTCTGCCAGGACCGGTTGAAACAACTCCAGCCGTGAGATAGAAGAGGGAGGGATGGCAGAGACATCTCTCCCTCCTTTCCCTCAGACTTAACGTCAATATTCGAAGAGGAGCGTTCCATGAAAGGGTTTTTCAAACCGGTCAATGCCATCACTCGTTTTCTGAATTTGATCGCCGGGATCAGCCTTGCGTTCTTGATGTTTCTGACCATCGCTGATGTGATTCTGAGGTTTTTCAGAAGGCCCATTGTGGGAACATACGAATTGGTCGCTCTTTCAGGTGCGATCGTCATCGGTTTTTCCTTTCCCCTGACCTCCTGGTTGAGGGGGCATATCTTTGTCGATTTCTTCATCCAAAGGTTTTCCAAGAGGGTGCAATCCGGGTTCAATCTTGCCACGAGGTGTCTGGTGATCATCCTGTTCATCCTGATCGGGTGGAACCTGATGAAATACGGAATGGATCTCCATGTGTCGGGAGAGGTTTCCTCCACCTTGCGGATGCCCTTTTACCCCATTGCCTATGGGATCGGGATCTCCTGTTTTGTCCAGTGCCTGGTCATCTTTTGCGACATTCTGAAGATCTTCAGGGGGGAATATGAATGAGGTCGTGATCGGAATCATCGGTTTGGCAGTTGTTTTAGCCCTCTTTCTGACCGGCATCGAACTCGGATTCGCGATGGCCTTGATCGGATTTCTGGGGTTTGGATACCTGATTTCTTTCAACGCGGCATTGAATCTTCTGGCGAAAGATTTCTTCGATGTCTTTGCTTCTTACGGGTTCACCGTCATCCCCCTCTTTGTGCTGATGGGACAGGTCGCCTTCAACGCCGGGATCGCCAAGAGGTTGTTCAACGCCTCCTATAAATTCATCGGCCATATTCCCGGAGGGTTGGCCATGGCGACCGTGGCCGGGGCCACGGCCTTCAAGGCGATCTGCGGGTCCTCTGCGGCAACGGCTGCCACCTTCGCCAGTGTGGCTGTCCCCGAAATGGACCGTTACGGGTATGACAAGAAGCTTTCCACAGGGATCGTCGCCACGGTGGGGACGCTCGGGGTTCTCATTCCGCCCAGCGTGACGCTGATCGTCTTTGGAATCATTACGGAACAGTCGATCGGTAAGTTGTTTCTTGCGGGGATTATTCCCGGCCTGATCATTGCCTTCTTTTTTATCGTCATTATCTATGTGTGGTGTAAGATCGACCCGGCTCTCGGCCCCAAAGGGGAGAAATCGACGTGGAAGGAGAGGATCACCTCGCTGCCTGAAGTGGCATGGGTCGTGATCATCTTTCTTCTGATTATCGGGGGGTTGATGATGGGTTTCTTCACGCCTACGGAGGCGGGCAGTGTGGGGACCTTTGCCGTTCTCATTCTCTCGGTGGTGAAAAGGGATATCAATTTCAGCGGGTTTGTCAAATCCATTTCGGAATCCCTGAGAACCGCCTCCATGGTTCTCATGCTCATCGCAGGCTCCACCATCCTGGGCCATTTTCTGGCGGTGACGAAGATTCCCATCCTCGCATCGGATTGGGTAACCTCACTTCCCCTCAATCGCTACATCATCATGATCATTATCAGCCTGATCTACCAGATGGGGGGATCTTTTATCGATGATATGGCCTTCATGATCCTGGCAACACCGATCTTCTATCCCGCCATTATAAAGCTCGGTTTTGACCCGCTGTGGTTCGGGATGATCATTGCCATTACCGTGATGATCGGGGTGGTGATTCCTCCTGTGGCCATCAATGTCTTTGTGGTCAAGAACATCACAAAAGTGCCATTCGGCGTGATTTACAGAGGAGTCTATCCTTTCTTAATCAGTCTCGGTGTCTGCGCCGCCCTGCTCTTTCTGTTCCCGCAGCTCGCCCTGTGGCTCCCCAATCTGCTCATGAAGTAGGCCGGGGCGTTGTTCAGAAGGTTTGTGAGGACGGGACCGTCTGCGGACCCTCCGCCGTCTCTTCCCGGGTCCGGCGACCTCTTGGGGCCACCAGGGCAGCAGATCCGGCGGCACGGTCCGGCGAAGGAGGGCGGGGACTTTTTCCCCCGTTGCCTCGGATTCAATCCCGTAAAACAAAACGGCCTCCTGGAAGTATTTCTTCATTCTCAGCCGTCCGGGGATCATTCCACGACTGATCGATTTCCGGAGATAGAACTGAGCGATGAGAATCTGGATCGCCATTTCCCTGGGCCCTTTCGGAAAGGAGTAAGGGGCCAGAAGCTGGTGAGCGATCAGCCGGATTGACTGGGCCAGATAGGCATTCCGCTCTTTCTCTCCAAGATAGGCGTGTTCGGGGGTGACGGATCGAAGAAGGGGAACGGTGAGGAGGGCGACGAAGATGGATTCCGGTACCTTTCTGCCCTGGGCTACCAGTTGATCGACGAGGCCGAAGAGAGAAAGGCAGAGCCGGGCATTCTTGGTCTTCAGAGGATTGCGGTCTCCAAAAGCCCGGTGAAAGTCAGGAAACATGGAGTTGAGGAGACCGGTTCTGAGCATCAGGTCGAGGGAGGGACGGGCGGATCCTTCTCTCAGGTCTCTGAGAAATTCGTCCCGAACCCGGGAGGGGGAGCACGATTTGATTTCATCCCGCTGCCGGAGGATGGCCTCATAGGTCCGGCGCTCGATCGAGAAGCCGGTTCGGCCGGCGTGACGGATCACCCGGATCATCCGGACAGGGTCATGCCTGTATCTTTCGTCCGGGTCCCCGATAGTTCGAATCACCTGCTTCTCAAGGTCCGCAATGCCCCCGACGTAATCGATCAGCGAAAAATTTGCGATATCGTAAAAGAGACCGTTGATGGTGATGTCCCGGCGCAGGGCATCTTCTCCCGGGGTCCCGAAACTGTCGGTCCGGATGATCTCTCCATCTTCCGTCTCTTTTTCCTCGTACTCGGACCGGCTCCGAAACGTGGAGACCTCGACGTTCTTTCCCCCCTTAAAGAAGACATGAACGAGCCGGAAACGACGGCCGATGATCCGGCTGTTCCGAAAGAGACCGGTGACCTCGTGAGGATGGGCATTGGTTGCAATATCGAAGTCCTTCGGAACCTTTCCGAGCAGCAGGTCCCGGACACTTCCGCCTACCAGGTAGGCCATGAAGCCGTGGTGGTGAAGGCGGTAGAGCACCTTTAAGGCGTCTTCGTCGATATTCTTTCTTGAAATACGGTGTTGGGCCCTTGGAATCACAATCGGAGCGGCCTGCGGGGGATAGACACTGAGGTCTTGGGTTCCAGTCATCGGTTGTTCGCGTTCGAAGCACAAAAGATGATTGACAGATAACCTAATTCATCAGGGGATGTCAAATCGGAAGGAGACCTGAATGAAATGATGCCCAGGCGAACGACTCCATAGGGCCAGACTACTCTCTGTCTTTGTGATGTCCCTGGAACGTTAGTGCTGACGTCACTCCATGACAGCGGCATGCCGTGCTGACGAGCATGAGGTGGCCGGGGGACTCGATTCTTTCAATCTCCGCAAGAAGATCCAGTACCTTCTTCATCTTAAATCCTCCCACTCCCGGTCCGAGCTGCTCGCTGCGGATGACCTTGGACTGAAAAGGGCTGTGAAGGTCTTTTAGGATCTGATAAAGAGGTCTGGATCGTTTTTCTCCTGTCACGGTGCAGTATCGGGAAGGTTCCGGGCAATTGTCCGGACAGAGGAAGCCGGCCATGCTGGTGTAGAAGTCGCCTTTTTCCCCGAGCAGGGGGTTGGGAAGTCCGGGGAGGGGAGGGACTCGGCCCCTGCGCCACCCCCATTTTCGGGCCTGGGATAGGGTGAATTCGAAGGCAAGGTGAATCGGGACAGCCGGAACAACATAGGCGTCCCGGTTGTAACGCAGACAATGGCTCAGGAACGAAACCCCCTCTTCGACAGATGCTTCTACCGGAACATGGGCGATTCCCTGGATAGCTTCTTTATCCCTGTCCACGACGTGGATTTTTGACGCGGGATCGTTCTCCAAAAGCTTCCGGAGGGCCTGTCGTCCAAAGAACCCGCATCCAATGATGAGGTATTCATTCATGAAGTTGAACCTTTCGTAGGTGATACCCCGGTTTTTCTTCTCAGGAACCCGGAGTACCTTGCCAGCCCGGCAAGTGCCTTCACCGCCCTCCTGGGGTCAGGATAGAAAGGGATCCCGTTTCCCATGAGGATCTTTGATTCTTCAAGCCCGGCATCCGGGGGCATCATGGAAGCGACGACCAATGGCTTCCGAATCTTTGCGGCAGCCTCCGAGACGATTTGGGGAAAGTTCTTGCCGCCGGCGCCGATCACCAAAAGGAGGTCGACACCGACATCGTTCGCGATGATGTCGATCACCCCGCGATAAACCTCAGGAGCGACCAGGGACGCCAGGGTCAGGTCGACGGGATTTCCGACACTGGTCCCTGCAGGAGGCAGGATCTCGCGGAGTCTTTCTCCTGTCTCATCAGAGAGCTTCGGAACCTCCAGTCCCATTTCGACACACGCATCAGCGGTTCCCACCGCAGGGCCCCCCGGTCCGGTAATAATGCCCACCCTTTTCCCCACCGGGAGCGGCTGAAAATAAAACGCGTAAAGGGTGTCGAGCATTTCTTCGAGGCTTTTCACTCGAACCGTCCCCGCTCCGTTGAGAACCGCTTCCCAGACAGGGGCGGATCCTGCCAGAGCGCCCGTATGGGAGGCGGCCGCCCTGGCTCCTGCCTCGCTCGTTCCGGCTTTCCAGACAATGATCGGTTTCCTGGTCGATATCTCTCTGATCAGCCGGTGAAACTTTCTGCCGTCCTTGATTCCCTCCAGATAGGAGACGATGATCCTGGTTTCAGGGTCCTCTCCCAGGTATTCAAAAAAGTCTACGGCATTGAGATCGCTTTCGTTCCCGCAGCTGATGGCCTTGCTGAACTTCACGCCATTCTTCGTGGCGATCAGCGCAAGATAATCCGCCAGGGAACCGCTCTGGGAGATCACACCCACCGACCCGGGCTCCTGACCTGGACCCAGGGGGAACGGGAGCTTCGAGGATGGGCAGTAGATACCGACGCAGTTGGGGCCAAGGATCCTGGCTCCCCCCTCCCGAGCCACGCGGACCATTTCCCTCTCCATCTCTTTGCCGTGCTCCCCGGCCTCTCCGAACCCGGCTGAGTTGATGATGATTCCCTTTACACCCTTTGCGACGCAGTCCTTAATTGCACCCATGACCGCATCCGGAGGTGTCACGATGAGAGCAAGGTCAACCGGGCCCGGGATGTCTTTCAAGGACGGATAGGCCTTCACCCCAAGGATTTCATCCGCTCCCGGATTGACAGGATAGAGTGTCCGGAATCCGGTTTCGAGAAAACGGTCCATAAACAATCTGCCCACTTTTCCCTGTTTGGCCGAAGCCCCCACGAGGGCCAATGACTTCGGATGAAAAAAAAGATCAAGCTCTTCAAGTATCTTCTTTGGCGCCATTTCGTCAACCTTCATTCGATCAGATTACTCTGTAATATGAAACGAGAATGAATTTTCTGTCAAGGAGAATCTTCGACAAGGGAAAAAGCGGCGAAAAATCGGAATCGGAACGACGTTCTTTGGGACAGTTCCTTGGGCATGGCTTGACAAAGGGTTTGCTTTATTGGACCTTTAGCGGTTAATAAGAGAGTGGAGACCTATAAGAAATTTGCTGCGGATGATTGAACGGCGGAAGGGAGGGCATAGCGTGAGCAGGATTAATCGAAGAGAATTTTTAAGAGATTCCATCCTCGGAGGAATTGCGCTAAGTTGCGGCCATTCTCATTTTGCTTATGCCCAGAGCAACCTTCGGTTCAGCACCTGGCACGTTCCTGCGGGAAGGGATGTTCAGACGGTCTGGACCCCGATGCTTGAAGAACTGAAGAAGAGGACGAAAGACCGGATTCATTACAATCTGTTTCCCGGGGGCGCCCTGGGCAAAGGACCTGAGCATTACGATATCGTGGCCAGGGGCTTGTCCGACATGGGCTATTTCACCGCCACCTGGACACCCGGCAGGTTCCCATTGTCGGATGTGCTTTCTCTGGCGGCATGGGTGGACGGGAAGGACATTGCAACGGAAATCGGAAATGCGATGTATACGCGGATTCTCCACCAGGAGTTCCCCGGGGTGAAGATGGTGGAGTTGAATGGCTGCATCCAGTCCTTTCTCTGGACCAAGAAGCCTGTTCGAACCCTCGATGATGTAAAGGGACTCAAGATAAGATCGCCCGGCGGCCATCAAACGCACTACATCAAGTCCATCGGAGCGGAGCCGGTCTTTATGTCCCTCGGGGATGTCTATCTTGCAATGGAGATGGGAACCGTGGACGGAATCGTGACCTGTCCTCCTCAATTCCTCGCCTTCAAGCTCAATGAAGTTGCCAAATATGGCGTTGTCGCAACATTCGGATGCGTTTCCGAAGGGGTGATCATGAATGCCCAAAGCTGGAAGAAGGTTCCTGAAGACCTCAGGCCTGTGTTCGATGAAGTCACGCACAATCCCTACCAGACCACCGGGGGCTTGACCAGAGACGTTTACCAGAAGATGATGAAGGAAATTACCGACAATAAGGTGCAGCTCTACACCCTTCCCGCCAGTGAAGCGGAACAGTGGTACGAGCGGTTCAGAGACGTGACGAGGAGATGGGTTGCCGACCTGGAGGCAAAGAAGCTTCCGGCCAGAGAGGTCGTGAGAATGTACAATGAAGAGTGTGAAAAGAGGGGCGTCAAGGTCGTTGCCTTTCCGCCTGAATGGAGAAAAGGATAGAAACGAAACCAGTGATCAGTGATCAGTAAGCAGTGATCAGTGATCAGTCATCAGTCCAATGTAGCGATCATCGAGTGACGCTCCAGTGTTCGAAAGCGAGGTCGTTCGCAGTGTTCACGATCTCGAGCGATGTCCGAGCCGCAGGGCGAAGGGCTTGCGGGGCACGTGCTGGTCGAAGGAACACAGGACCCATTCTTTCACACCTTTTCCAAAGTTAGAGGTGATACGCCCATGGGATGGTTCGATCAGGCAAAGAAGAGAATTCGAACCGTAAATCGATGGATTGCAGCCCTGGGCGCTGCTTTCCTGATTCCGCTGATGTTGCTCACGTCCGCGGATGTGGTCGGACGCGATCTCTTCAATCATCCCATTCCCGGTGTCGTAGAACTCTCTGAATACCTGCTGACCGTATTGATTCTGCTGGGACTCGGCTATGCTCAACAGGTGAAAGCCCATGTGGGAATCTCTCTGTTGACCTCCCGGGTCTCTCCCCCCGCCGGACTTGTCGTGCAGATCCTAACCACCTTGATCGGCCTATTCGTTTTTTCCCTCCTGGTATGGCAGGGGCTGATTGTAGGCCTCCAGGAACGGACCGTCTCGGATATGCTGAGGATCCCACAGGTTCCGTTTCGACTTCTCGTTGCCGCTGGGGCTATCCTCGTCTGTCTCGAACTCCTGCTCGACTGTGGGGAGTCTTTGATGAAACTTATGGGGAGATCGTCCTGATGGATCCGGTCTGGGTGGGTATCCTGGGTTCCTGTCTCCTTTTCTTTCTCCTCCTGATGGGGTTGCCCATTGCCTACGCCCTGATGCTTGTCGGGTTTCTGGGGATCAGCTTCCTCGCCTCTCTGCAGGCTGCGCTTCCACTGATCGCGAGTACGGTCTATCAGTCCGCTTCGCAGTATCCCTACACCATTATTCCTCTCTTCATCGTGATGGGCAGCTATGCAGAGATCTCAGGGATCAGCGACGATCTTTATGATACCTTCGATAAGTGGCTGCGAAGACTGCCGGGAGGGCTTGGGATGGCAACGATTGCATCCATCGCCGGGTTTTCGGCCATTTCAGGCTCATCCGTTGCTTCTGCGGCCGCGTTCGGAAAAGTGGCTTATCCGGAAATGAGACGATTCCACTATTCCCCCAGACTGGCTGCCGGAACGGTGGCGGCCGGAGCCACCATCGATTTTCTCATCCCGCCCAGCCTCGGTTTTGTGGTCTACGGGATGCTGACGGAACAGTCCATCGGAAAGCTTCTTATTTCAGGGATGATCCCGGGCCTCATGCTTGCGGGGGCGTTTATGGGGATCCTGTTTGTCTGGGTGAAATTCAACCCCGATTCGGCCTTGAGCAGTCCTGAAAGAGTATCCTGGAAGGAGAAGATCTCCGCCCTGAAAGGAATCTGGGAGACCGTCGTCATCTTTCTGCTTGTCATCGGCGGGATCTATACCGGTTTATTCACGCCTACCGAGGCGGCAGGGGTCGGTGCCACTCTGATTTTCCTGATGGCGATCTGGAAGAAGAAATTGACCCCGCGGATACTCCTCGAATCACTCTTGGAAGCGGTCCGGGTTTCGGTCATGGTTCTCTTCTTAGTGGCAGGCGCAAATGTGTTCAGTTATTTCCTGGCCCTGTCCACGATCCCCATGAAGGTCTCCGCATGGATCATCGGGCTGGCTGTCTCCAAATACGTCATTCTGACCATCATCGTCCTCATTTATCTCTTGCTGGGATGTTTCCTGGATGCCATTTCCATGATGATTCTCACCCTGCCCGTGATCTTTCCTGTCGTGCTCCAACTCGGCTTTGATCCCATCTGGTTCGGAGTCGTCTGTGTCCTCATGATGGGGGCGGGGTTGATTACACCTCCCGTGGGCCTCTGTGTCTATACCGTGGCCAGCATCGCCAAAGACGCCCCGCTTGAAGAAGTGTTTAAAGGGGCTCTTGCCCTTTCTGATCGCGATCCTCTTCATTACGTTTCTGATCACCCTGTATCCCCAGATCGCCCTGTTCCTGCCCAACATGATGGGACGGTAAATGGCCCCGGCCGCGCTGGATCTGTCGCTCGGACTCCTTCATTACCCCGTGCAGGAGAGATCTTGACAAAGCCATACAATTGATACCTCTGTATAGGTTATTTCCTCCCGGGTAACGTAGGAATAATTTCTTTAAAAATCCCGAGGTCCGCCAAGATCTCCTTCTTGTATCCCTCCCCGTCTTTAAAATCGAGTATGAGGCCTCCAACTTTGTCGACCACTGCAGCGACCCTGGGGTCCTTCATCGTTTTCTCAACAGCATCCTCCCATTTCCTCGCGATGGCCGGAGCCATCCCTTTAGGCCCTGCCGGGAGGCCAACACCTGTTGTAATGTTCGAGCTCTTATATCCCCTCTCTGCCATTGTAGGAACCTGAGGAAGAATCTGCGGAACGGACAGGAGAAAACACCGCCAGAATGCGGGCCTTAACCCGGCAGGGCATGCGATTTGACGTGAGGGGATGGAGAGAATGCCTAAGTCCACGTGGCCTCCCAGAAGATTTGTCACGGCCTCTCCCCCACCCCCGAAGGGAATCGGAGTGATCTCAATCTTGGCTTCGCGGTTAAACAACTCGATATTCATATGGGGTTTGGTCCCCATGCCTGCCACACCCGCTTTCAGCTTTTTGGGATTGGCCCTGGCAAAGGCAACAAGCTCCTCAAGTGTTTTATACGGAGCCTCTGCTCGGACGGCAATCGTGCCGGGGAAAAGAACTAATTTGGCAAGGTAGGTAAAGTCTTTCTCAGGATTGTAGGGGACATCGGGCGTAAAGACAGGCGCAATGTTCAGCGAATCAGAATTGGCTGACACAAGGGTGTATCCGTCACTGTGGACTCTTACCACAAAAGAGGTGCCCACCACGCCGCCGCCCCCCGTTTTATTGACGAGGGAAATCGTCCCATTGATGTTCCTGGCAAGGGTGTCCGCAGATACTCCTCCAGAGGATGTCGGTCGCTCCTCCTGGAGCAAAGGGGATGACGATCTGAACCGGACTTTTCGGATAATCCGGCTGTATGAACCCCTACTCCAGAGAAGACATATCAACATCACAGAGAAGATCAACCAGATCTTTGTTCCGTTTTTCTTCTGCTAGCGCCCCTTTCTTTTCAATCTGACAGCGATGGACCCGTCGATATTGAACGATAAACTCGCAAAAAGTGAAGCTCTCCGCCCCAGAGGGCGGAGCCGTTCGACGGCCTAAGTGTGTCGAAGGACTTCCCGGTGAGGTACTCTCATTTATATTCTGCCCCTTGAGGGCACATGCCGGTTCCCAAGTTGAATCCTCCTCTATTTTTCCTGCATTAAAAGAGGAAGTACTTTTTCGATGTTCTTGTAATCCTCCAATGTGACTTGATAGAATTCTTCCGGGCCCATGGGGTCCAGCAGGGTCGAGCTCTTCTCAGCCCATTTGATAAACTCCGGATCCCTGCAGGAAGTCATGATGGCATCCGAGAGGGTTTTCACCCTCTCCTTGGGTGTATTGGGCGGGGCCCAGGCCCCCACGCCATAAGGGATGACCACCCCGTCGAACCCCAGGTCCTTCATGGTCGGGATTTCCGGAATCTCCTTGATACGTTTCCCCGAATGGACAGCCAGGATGCGGGTGTCGCCGGATTTGTAGACCCGGATCGCCCCTGAAAGAGGACCGGTGCCGATATCCACGTGTTTTCCAAGGACAGCGGCGACCACTTCGGCATCACTGTCAAAGGGCACAAAATTGAGGTTCAGCTTGACGAGTTCCTTCAAATAGACGATTTGAAGCTGGGACGTCGAACCCAGTCCTCCACCTCCGCCCACATTGATCTTTCGCTTCTTCGACTCCTCGATCACTTGTTTAAAATCCTTGAAAGGAGAGTCTTTGGCAACAAAGATGGTCCGATAGTCCCCTCCCACCCAGCTCCCCAGATGAATGAACTCCTTCATCTTGTATTTGGGCGCGTAGACAAGTTCTCCGATCAATCGGGAGGGAAACGCACTTGAGACGATCGTGTACCCGTCGGGCTTTGCCTGGCCGAATACGTACTCCATGGCCTTTCGGCCGCCCCCTCCCAGCATGTTCTCGCACACCACAGGGACCCCGAGGACCTTCTGCATGTATTGAGCCATCGCTCTCCCCGGAAGGTCCACGCTTCCTCCGGCGGCATGGGTGATGACCATCTTGATCGGTTTATTTGGAAATTTTTCCTGCCCGGCAGCGCCGTGTGCGAGTGAAAGAGAAATCACCAGAGTCAAACAAAGCACCCAAGTTTTTTTTATCGAATCCATATCCGAAACCTCCAGTCCGTCCGTCATCCAACGTTGCGACTCTGTTATGAACCTTCTTTTCCCCTTCTTTTTAGAAGGGGCGAAAGATAAGGATAAGCCAGAGAGAAAAAGGTCAGTCCCATCAGAACGAGGCTGATTGGGGAGTGAAAGAAAATCCTGTAGGAGCCTTCGCTCATGATCAGGGCTCTCTGAAAATTCTTCTCCACCATGGGCCCGAGGACTAAAGCGAGAACAAGGGGAACAGGCGAATATCCATGCTTGTTCATAAAGTAACCCAGGGCTCCAAAAGCTGCGGTAATCAAGAGGTCGAAAAAAGAATTTTGGATCGCATAACTCCCGAACAGCGAAAAGACCAGGATGATCGGAACGATCAGGTCGTTTCGGATCACTGCAATCTTGGCAAAATATTTCGCATAGGTCAACCCTAAAGCCAGGATGAGCAGGCTTTCAATAAAAAATGCGGTCAAAAGACCGTAGATGGTCTTGCCTTGATCGATGAAGACTTTGTGCCCCGGAATGACGCCGAAGATCATCATGATGCCGAGGAAAACCGCCGCCCCGACGCTCCCGGGGATACCCAGAGCCAGTGTGGGGATCAGGTCTCCCATCGCGCAGGCGTTGTTGCCCATCTCGCTTGCGATCACTCCAATGGGGCTTCCCTTTCCGAACTGGGATTTATCCTTGGCGGCTCGAATCTCCTCGGCATAGGCCATGAACGAAGCCGTGCTCCTTCCTGCCGCTGGAAGGGCTCCGATCCAGATGCCGATGATGAAAGAACGAATGAGTGTGAGAGGATACTTGAAAGTCGTTTTAAATCCTGTGAGGAACCCGGAGCCTGCGAGTTCGACCCTGCTGATGGCCTGATTCTGTTCGGATAGGGTCAGGACCTGAGAAATCGCAAACAATCCTATCATCGTCTGGATAAATGGCACCCCGTCCTCGAGAGCCACCAATCCGAAGGTGAAACGGATGTTGTTGCTGATCTGATCCGCTCCAACCGTGGCCAGAACGAGTCCGATACAAGCAGAGATCACCCCCTTGACGGGGTTTCGTTTGACAATCGCGGAGATGACGGAAAGGGCAAAAACGGCCAGAAGGCAATTCTCCGCCGGACCGAAGCGCAGGGCGAGGGAGGCCAGGAGCGGAGCGGTGAAAGCGAGGACAATGACCCCAAAACCGGCACCCAGGCAGCCTGCCGTAGCAGAGATACCCAGCGCCTCTGCCCCGCGCCCCTGTTGGGTCATCGGATACCCATCGAGAAGCGTCGCCGCACTGGCCGATTCGCCCGGAGTATTGACGAGGATGGCCGCGACCGAACCGCCGTAGCTGGAGGCAAAATAGACTCCGCTCATGAGGATCAAGGCACTGGTTGCATGCAGGCCGACGCTGAAAGGCAGGACAAGGACCATGCCCGCGGCAGGGCCGATCCCCGGCAAAATCCCAACCACCACCCCCACGACGAGACCCACGAGCAGGAGAAACAGATTCTGCACCGTGAACGTTGCGGCGATTCCCTGAAAAATAATATCGAGAGGCACCATACGAAGCTACTTTCTTCCGACCATTCCGTCGTGGAACCCTTCTCAATCGATGTCCCAAAATACGCCCTTCAGGACAGGAATATGCAATACTTGATGGAAGCCGAAGTAAAAAAAAGCCGTCATCACCAGCATGAGCGTGATCAGAGAAAAGAATTTCTTTCTTTCACCAAGAATCAAACCATAGCTCAGGAAGGCGACGGGGACGACAAAGAGGAAACCGAAGAGATAGCCCATTAAAATCGAACCGCCGATACAAAGCCATGACCAATAGTATCGGGAACGGTTTCCTGCCGATTCTTCATCCTTCTGTGCCTGAGCTTCAATGAATTTGAGGAGGGCAGGGAAGATGAAATAGGCGATCATCCAGAACGTCAGGGTCAGGATGCCGATGCCAAGAACAAGTTTTGGGAACTTCTTCGCCCTTTCAGAAAAATGGCTGGCCAGGGAATGCATCAGGATGAAAATTCCCAGGAGAGAGCCGTTAAAGAGAAAGACGGGATCTTTGAACTTTTTTCGAAACATAGGAGGACCACACTTTTACTGCGGGGATTCTAAAATCTCTGCCAAATTAAGTCAACCCGTCCTCTCCCCGGCCTAAATGCCTGGGAAAGGCTCCGGCGTGAGCTCGGTCCAACACTTAGGGTAGGCCCTGGGCAGCGTTTGAACCCCGTGCCGTGACGTAATTGACATAGAAGGGAAGAACCCGCTATACTGGCCGTCAATACAGGAGGACTTTGTTGTCCATCATCGGAAATGGCCATAAAACCTATGGATAGGAGGAACGAATGAGCGATCGAGTCGATGAGATCAAACAAAAGATTGTAGATGGGATGAAGATTCTTCTCCGTGATGGGCTCATGGAGCTCAATACCGGCCACCTGAGTGTCAAGCTGCCTGAGAGTAACCTGATCTGCCTGCCGGGCCACCTACACGACCACGGGCGTACGCTCGACACATTAACCCCCGATGACATTATCACGATCGACATGGCTGGCAACAAGGTGGAAGGGAAACTTGCGGCAGTGGGGGAAAGATTCATACACACCCAAATCTATGCCGCTCGACCGGATGTGGGAGCGGTCATCCACTGCCACCCCCAGTTAGCCACCTGCTTCAGCATCGCCGGTGTGGAGATCCTGCCTGTTTATCACCGGGGAGCTCTATTTCACCCCAGCGTGCCCATCTGGGACTACCCGGGACAGGTCGATACACCGGAATTGGCGCAGCAGTTGGCGGAAGCCCTGGGACAGGGCCCCGCTCTTCTCATCCGAGGACATGGGGCTGTCACCGTGGGAGCCTCTACGGAAGAGTGCGTGGCGGTCTGCGCCATCCTGGAAAGGACGGCCCAGATGCAATACATCGCCTCGACTCTTGGGAAACCAAAACCGATCGAGTCCAAGTATCTGGACGGTCGGCACATCATGGGTCAGACACATAAGAACTGGGTCAGGAACGTGTGGGGCTACCTGGCCCACACGTACCTGGATCAAAGTGAAGCTCTCCGCCCTGAAGGGCGGAGCCTTTCGACTGGCCTCACCGGACCCATGCTTCTCATAAGAGTTCAAGGCCCTATCTTGGTATGAACATTATCGGAACTAACGATGTCCAGGAGACGCAGGGCACCCTTTATCCGGACCCGGTTTGAAGTACAGAACAACCACCCTTGCAGAGTGCGGGCCCTGGCAAGTTATTCGCGATAGAATGCTGTGAGATCTCCGAGATTCTTCCTATCGGCCCCGCTGCCTTGTCCAAAAGACTGAGCAGAAAACTGCCCTCCTATTTTCATGCATAGTTGAAAATATCCCTGGAAAAAATATACGCCGTTTAAAGTCCAACCAGTTAACATTTATGCACTTTTGAAGTAAAATCACATCCTGCAAAAAAATCTTGACAACGGCAGAAGCAGCATGATATCTTGCATTGCAATATCACATCTTGCATTGCAAGATACTCTGTCATCATGAACTGCGTCGGAGAAATGCCGACGGCTCGGTATTTCTATTCGTCGCAGTGCAATAACCCTATGGGAGAAGCCTCATGCGATTAACCGGATTAGTCTATGGTAGGCGGATGGGCAACTGCGAGATCCTGGTAAAAGAGGCGATGATGAGCGCCGAGGAAACAGCAGGAGCGGAGGTGGAGCTGATTCGACTCAGCGACCTCAACATTCAGCCGTGCACGGGTTGTGAGGCATGTCTGAAACGGGGGCAAGGAGGAGGAGAACCAGAATGCGTGATTAAAGGTGATGACATGGTCTGGCTCATGGAGGCCGTCGCGAAATCTGATGGGGTGATCATCGCTACCGCAGTGTATTTCCTTGGACCTGCAGGCCCTTTCAAAACAATCAGTGATCGGATGCTTCCCTACTCCGCCAAAACGCTGCGTGCAACCAAGGCCAATGCGGCCGCTGGGAAGGACATTCGGAAAGTCGGTGGACTCATCTCCGTAGGGGGTGGGCCCCATCATTGGGCGGCCATGGGCGTCACCCTGATGCACCGATTCACGTCGCCTCTGATGATCAGCGTTGTCGACAAACTCCACCTTGTTGAGACTCCGGGCAAAGGGCAGGTTCTCCTGAATGAGAAAGCCCTTCAACAAGCTCGAAGGATGGGGCGTAACGTCGCTCAGTCTGTGGGCAAACTCGCGACTGAAGTGACGTACTTGGGGGAAGATCCAGGGCTGTGCCCTGTTTGCCACTCGAATCTGGTCTACCCGGGACGACGTTTTTCGGCGGAATGTCCCATTTGCGGAGCGGGCGGGACCCTGATCGTGGATGGCAAGACGATCACCATGCGCCTTGACGAAGAGAGCATGCACGAATGCCATCTGACTATTGAAGGCCGGGATTTTCACCTCCGGGAGATCATCGAGCACCAGAAGCAACACCTTCAGAATCTTGAGAAGATCAGCAAGATGGCGGAGAAGTATAAAGCTTATAAATCATTTAGTCGGCCTGAGGGGACCGAGTAAGCATACTCCCGGAATGCCCGTATGGTAAGAAAAAAAGGTGCGGCAACAAAACCCGCAAATCCAACCGGAAAAAGGGAACGCTCCTCCATCATTCAATCGGTTGAGAGGGCTGCGCTCCTGCTTGGTTTGTTTTCCCCTGAGAGGCCCAAACTGACGTTGTCGGAATTGTCGGCGGGAATGGGTTTGGGCAAAGCAACAACCCATCGGTATGCCATGTCTCTCCGTAGCAGCGGATTACTGAAATATGAGCCCCGCGGCCAATACCTATACGGTTGGAGCACGTGCCGTTGCCCTTGCAGGCGCGGCCCTCGCCGGAGTTTCGTTCCTAAGCGTTGCAGAGACTCACATGCGGCGTCTCAGCGATGCCCTCGAAGAGACGGTGGCCCTGTCCGTATGGGATGGGAGTGCTCCGGTTGTCGTGCACGTCGTCAGGGTTGCCAACAGGCCGCTACAGTTGGGGGTACGCGTAGGTCTCAGGTTAACGGAGGATTTGGCCCAATTCAAGGTGTTTCGGGCTTTCGGCCTGCCTGCCCCTAAAAAGTCGGATCGTGTTGGGAAACGTGATGCAGAGGTGAAAAAGATCCGGACGGATGGCATGGCCATCGTCACAGGCCAAGGCTGGCGCGGCATAGCCTGCCCTGTCTTTGATGGGGATGTGATTACGGCCACACTGGGGGTGGTCGGTATGGCAGAGCGGCTTCCTGACAGAACGGATTCACCCATGGCCCTGAAAATTCGAGAGGCCGCAGCAGAGCTCTCTCGAGAGATAACGGCAAGCCTAGGGTACCTGCGAAACCTGTAAAAGGATTTTGGCCCTTCAGACGAAATGACCTTAGGACAATCGGTGATGGCAGTGGCCAGTAAAACAAATATTAGGTTGCCTATTGCAGAGAAGCTTCTCGGAAGGGCGTTCTCTCCCAAGCAGATCCTCCTGGTCGGGATAGGCATTTTCATCTTAATAGGAGTGGGTCTGTTCGGTGATCCGTACCATTTGCACCTCGGAGCCATGGTAGCCATCTACGCCATCGCGGTGATTGCACTGGATTTCCTGGCCGGTCATGGTGGACAGTTTTCGTTTGGACACAACGCGTTCCTCGGCATCGGATGCTATTGCACGGCCTACCTCACGACTCAACAAGAATGGGCTCCCTTTGGAGCAATGTTGGCCGGGATGGTTTTGTCGTTAGCCGTTGCCTTTATTGTGGGCTATCCTACGCTGCGGCTGAAAGGGATCTATCTGGTCACCGCGACGATGGCCCTCGGCCTCACGGCAAGTGCCTTGGCTGTCAGCCTGAGCGATGTGACGGGCGGTTATGCAGGTATCGCCGGTATCCCTGCCTTTCGCGTTGGCGGGATGGTTTTCAAGGGAGGGGGACCGATGTACTGGCTTTGCTGGGCACTGGTCGCCGCTTGTCTGTGGCTTGTCACCAGGCTCGTCAACTCCCGTTTCGGGCTGGCCTTGCGGACCATTGCTCTTGATCACGACGTGGCCCAGTCTCTCGGCGTCAATCCCCACTTTTATAAGATGATGGCCTTTTGCATCTCTGCGGGCATGACCTCGCTTTCTGGTTCACTGCTCGTCCACGTCCTCACGATCGCCAGTCCGGAAGGTATCTCCTTTGTGGTCCAGACAAATATGTTTACGATGTTGTTCATTGGCGGGCTTGGAAATGATCTCGGTATCGTCGTTGGATCGGCCGTTGTCATCATCCTGCCTCATGTGATGAACTTTGCAAAGGATTATTTCCCTTTGATTTTCGGAGTGATGATGCTCGTTATTCTCATCCTCAGGCCGCGAGGCCTTCTTGCGTCCGGTTCCACAGGGATGGACTGGCGCCCCTTTTGGGTTCCCCGCATGCTAAGGAGACCTGGCGAATGATCTTTGATACGCTGCTCGCGGTAAACGGCGTCAATAAGAGGTTTGGTGGTATTCAGGCGCTCCGAAACGTCGACCTGGAGGTGAAAAGAGGCACCATTCATGGGCTCATCGGACCCAATGGGGCAGGCAAGACGACGCTCTTTAACGTCTGTTCCGGTTACCTGAGGGCAGATTCGGGAAGGGTGCGGTTCCGGGGGGAAGAGATCCTGGGTCTTCCTCCGTACCAAATCGCGCGAAAAGGAATGATCCGTACCTTTCAGGCGGTCAAACAACTGGGACAGATGACCATCTTCGACAACATGAAATCAGGCACCTACCGAGCGACGGCGCGCAGAGGTTTCTGGCCACGGTCATCTTGGGCACAGGGAGATCGAAGGATGTCCAACCAAGAGCAGACTGACCAAATCTGGCACCTCCTGAGGCAAGTAGGCCTCGAAAGCAAGGCGCAGGTCCGAGCAGACTCGCTTTCTTTCGGTGAACTCCGTTTTCTCGACGTCGCGAGGGCGCTTGCCGGAGATCCTTGTCTCCTGCTTTTGGACGAACCTGCGGCAGGACTCAACAACGAAGAGGTGGATCGATTGGAGAGCCTCCTTGGGGAGATGAAAGAGAAGCAGTTAACCATTGTCCTCATCGAGCACGATGTGGAGCTCGTTTTTCGACTCTGCGACACTATCACCGTCCTGGACTTCGGCGGTGTCATCGCCGCAGGACCCCCTGAATCGGTTAAGCGTGATTCCACGGTCATGGCGGCGTACCTGGGGATTGACTTGGCGGAAAAACCTCCTCCAAAGAAGGAGGTAAGTTTGTGCTAACAGCGATCCTGATCGGTCTCAGCCTGGGGTGTGTGTACGGACTCGTCGGCATCGGGTTTTCGGTTGTGAACCGGACCACCCGTGTCGTCAACTTCATGCAGGGTTCGTTCGTGATGCTGAGCAGCATGACGACTGCGTGGCTTATGCAGTCCTTCCACGTTCCATACCTGCTGGCGATCTTTGCAGGGCTTGTCCTGTGTGTCATCGTCGGAGCTCTGGTGGCTCTTGTGATCGTCCGACCGCTCTGGGAACGAAAGGCCGCCCACTTTGTCTTCCTCATCGCCATGCTGGTCATCATTAGCATTATTGAAAACGTGGCGATGCATTGGTTCGGCACGACCCCCAAGGATATGCCCTCGTGGAGTCAGGTGGCCACCGTATCGATCTTCAGTGCCCAGATCAGCCCCCAGTACATCTGGATTCTCGCCTTGAGTCTGGTTCTCGTTGTCTGCTTTCGCTTCTTCCTCAACCATACGATGCTTGGACGAGCCATGCGAGCCTGCGCCATTGATCGGGAGACAAGCTCTCTTTTGGGCATCTCCCCTCAGAGGATCGCTCTTCTCGCCTTTGTGTTGGCAGGCCTTCTCGGGGGGGTAGCCGGTATCATGATTGCTCCGGTGAGGTTCACGGTCTTCAACGGCGGGCTCTCGTATGGTCTCAAGGGGTTTGTGGCGGGGGTGGTGGGCGGCTTGAGCAGTATTGAAGGAGCCCTTGTAGGGGGACTCTTGATCGGGCTACTCGAAGCCTTTGCCGGTCTTCATTTGCCCACCTCCTATCAGGATGTGGTCGTGTTTGCGCTGTTGTTGGTCGTTATTTTTCTCCGCCCTCACGGAATCATCAAAGGTCCGGGGGGCGGTGCCTGGAGCTGAGGGCTCGCGCGGCGTGGGTTGAGCCTTGCGTTTCGCCTTTCTGTGCTGAGCCTTGTTTCGGGGGCAGAGGCCCCCTTTGCATGGAGGAAACATGAGACTTGCTACCATTGGGGTGTCTGGAAGAGAAAGAGTGGTGGGTGCCCTTGGGGAGAATCGTCTGGTGGACCTGGCCGGTATCTCCGAGCGGTACTCTTTAGGTCCGGTGGGATTTCCTACCGACATGGTGGACTTGACCCGATCCGGCTGGCTGGGCATGGAATTCCTGAAGCGGGTGGAACAGGTCGCCAAAGAAGAAACTGTCCAAGGCGATCTATTCTATGATGAAGCCGGGGTCATGTGGAAGGCCCCCATCCCGCGGCCGCGACAAATGCCTTTTGTCTTTGCCAATTCGGATGACAACGCCTCGGTAGTGGCAGAACGGTTGAACCCCAACAGTGGGGGCCGATGGCCACGGCCTTTGTACTTCCTCAAGGCCCCCAGCTCGATTATCGGAAACGGTGAAACAATCGTCTTGCACGAAGATATGGGCTTGGTGACTCCTGAGGCGGAGCTGGGTCTGATCATCGGTCGAAAGGCCAAACGGGTTCGCCCCGAAGATGCACTGGACGTCGTCTTCGGCTTCAGTCTGTGCAACGACATCACTGCGGGAGGACTGCCCCAGCAGGATGGGGTGAAATTCACGGCCCGGGATGGAGACAAGGTCGAGTACTTTTACTCCCGCCCCATGGCCCGATACAAAGGGGCAGATACCTTTGGTCCCTTTGGGCCTTTTATCACGCCCAAAGAGGAGATCGGCGCGGTGGAAAAGATTACGATCAGCGCCCGCTTCAATGGGGTTCTCGTGGAGCACGGCAGTGTCGCCGACTATAAGTTCACGGTTGGCAAGGTCATCGCCACCATTACGGAGCTGATCACATTAGAGCCCGGGGATGTGATCTCGATGGGTACGGTGCCGGCGGTTCCCGGAAAGACTATCCGTTCGGCGAATCTTCTCAAGGGGGGAGAACGATCGAACTGGAGTCCCCGGAAATCGGATTGCTGCGGAACTCCATCAAGGTTCTTCCTCCGCTCTGGCCCGATTCCCCCGCTGTCCGCGCTCCGGAACCTCGATAACGGATGACCCGGAATTCTCTTGGAAGGGAGAGTCAAACATGGATGCCTTGAGTCGCTTAATTCACGGGTCGATCGATCTTCACGTCCATCCGGCTCCATCGTTATTTCCCCGTCGGATTGACGAGGTGGAGGCGACCCGGGCAGCGGATGAAGTGGGGATGCGAGCCATCGTTGTCAAGAGCCACCACCACAGCACGGCACCGGATGCCCTGATGCTGCGCAAGTATGCCCTTCAGAATCTAAAGACCGAGATGTTTGGGGCGGTCGTTCTCAACAGTTATGCGGGTGGCCTCAATCCCTATATTGTGGACATGACCCTCCGTTACGGCGGCAGGATCGTCTGGTTCCCAACCCTGTCGACCGCGGCCCACATCAAACACGCCACGCAGCATTTCCCAAGTCAACAGCAGGGAGCGATTCCCGAAGTTCCGATTCAACTCCTGGATTCCCATGGAGAGCTGGTTTCAAAGGCACGGGAGGTTTTACGACTCGTTGCCGATTCGGATGTCGTGGTATCGCCCGGACACGCCTCCGCGGAGGAGGCCCTGGTGATTCTTCGCGGCGCCCGCGAGGCGGGGGTACACCGAATGATCGTGAACCATCCTGACCTCATCGTTGAGGCTACGGAGGCACAAGTCCTCGAGTTTAGCAGGTTGGGGGCGCTCATCGAGCATTCGCTTGGGATGTATATCCAAGCCCGGCCTCTCGAACGCCTAATTCGTTGGATTGAGGTCGTGGGTCCAGAGAAGACGGTTCTGGGCTCCGATCTGGGACAGAAAAACATGGTCCTTCCCTTGGAGGCCTATCGAACGGTGATCGGTCGTCTGCTCGATAGCGGGGTTCGTGAATCGGATGTCGAGTGGATGATCAAGAAAAATCCTTCGTGGTTACTGAAGATCGATGCATGAAAAGAGGACGTGGTCCGATCGGGTGGGACAACACGGGGGGCCGAACACCCTGGAGTCTCCGAGTCGAAGACCATGGCCTTCAAATACCGATTATACTCAAAAGGAGGAAACCCAAATGCGACGCTTTGCTAAGGAAACCGTTAGAGCGGCAACTCAATGGGCCATGGTCCTGATGGTGCTGACGATAGGGGCATGCGTAGCCTTCGCGGCTGCGACCAGCCCGGGATCGGCAGCTGCTCCCGCAGCACGAGCCGGCGCAAAACCCTTTAAGGTCGGATTTGCTTTTGCCCAGACAGGGTATCTCGCCGGCGCTGACCGGCACACGCTCAACGGAGCACTGTTGGCGGTTGATTACATGAATGGAAAAGGGGGTGTAAACGGCCGCAGGTTAGAGACATCTGTGGAGGATATGAAAAGCCAACCTGCAGACGGAGCCGCGGTGGTCATGAAGATGGTGGTTCAACAGGGCGTGAAAGCCGTGTTGGGCGGCTTTGCATCGGCAGCAGCCGAAGCGGAGTCCCCGATCGTCGCTGAGCGGAATCTTCCCCTGCTGGTCTACTGCCTGCTTCCCAAGAATGCTCAGACGGTCTTCAGTTTCATCACGCCGCCCAACTTCAATATGGATGCGGCCTTTCAATTTTTGAAATCCAAAGGGATTTCTGATATTGGACTGCTGTACAATCCCTCGCCCTACAATAAAGCCCTTTTCCGGATCGCGACCAACCAGGCCAAGAACGCTGGAGTGAATATCGCGGATGCCGAAGAACATGCCGTGGATGCAACCTCGCTGGCCGTTCAGCTGACAAAAATCAAAGAGAAGAAGATTCAGGCTGTGATGACCCTTACGAGCGGTTCCAGCAACCTTTTGGCAGCGAAGGATATGAAGGCCCTGGGTATGTCCGTTCCGCTGCTGCTGGCAGGCGGGGATGAGGTCGCGGTGATGAGAGATGTGGCAGCAAACTTCGAGAATACGTATGCCTTAGCCTCGGGAGTCCAGACTTACCCCGATGTGAACCCGGGCCAAAAACCTGCGGCTGACATTTTTGTGCCCCTGTGGAAGCAGAAGTACCCGGATCGGGATCCCGGCAATGCCGGCGTGGGTTGGGATATGGTGTTCACCCTGGCTCAGGTCATCCCCGCCAATGACGCGGACGACGGCAAATTGGTTTCAGCCATCGAAAATCTGACCCATGCCGGCGCGTCGAATACCTACAAGTTCTCGCCGGAAAATCATAACGGCGTAAGGAGCACCCCTTGGAAGATCGTACAATTCCCGGGCGGCACGTTGAAGGTCGTGTTCTCTCCAAAGTAGAGCCGGGGCAGTCGAATCCCGCCTTTGAGATCGTCCGTCTCAAGGCGGGTTACGGTCAGATCACGGTTCTGTGGGACGTCAGCTTATCGGTTCCTGCGGGGAACTTGTTCTCCCTGCTTGGACCCAACGGAGCGGGCAAGACAACGCTTATGAGGGCGGCGATGGGACTCATCCCCATCCGTTCCGGACGAGTCTTTGTGGAGGGCACGGACATCTCCCCGATGCAGGCCCACCAAAGGGTGAAGACAGGAATCGGCCTGGTTCCGGAAGGCCGAGGCATGCTGGCAGCCCTCACCGTAGAAGAAAACCTTCTTCTGGGGACCTACAGCCGCACTGGAGCAGATCGTAAGAAGGCCATGAAGGAAGACCTGGGCAGAGTGTTTGCCCTCTTCCCAAGGCTTAAGGAACGGCTCCAACAGGCTTCCGGCACGCTCAGTGGCGGCGAGATGCAAATGTTGTCCATTGCCCGGGCTCTGATGGCCAGGCCGAAGATTTTATTGCTGGATGAACCCACACTGGGGTTGGCCCCAGTACTGGCTCATCAGGTGATCGACTCTCTGGCCGTTCTTCGAGATTCGGGGCTAACCTTGATCGTGGTGGAGCAGAAGTCTCCCGGGCTTCTGAGACTTTCTGACCAGGTCCTCCTCTTGCGGCAAGGCCGTTTGGAGGGGGCCGTCGGCAAGGACTCAGAGGCTTCCGATCTCATGGAGGCCTACTTCGGGTCCCGCAGACAACGTTCCACGGGATGAGGCAAGTGATGTCCTGAGAAGAGCCTTATGAGAAGGAAACGAGGCGGAACGGGTCGGTCATTCGACGTTTGAGCTCTTTGAGCAGAAAGGGAAGGTCTTTGAACATGGCGCAAGAACCGAAGGATTATCTCTGGGACTATAGAGACCCCTATGCCTGGATGAGGAAGGTGAGATCGGGACTGCCGCCTCTCATGATCACTTGTGCCATTACGGGAGGAGGACCGGGAAAAGAAAGCCATGGGAACCTTCCCGAGACGGCTGAAGAGCAGGCGCTGCAGACCTATGAGGCCTATCGGGCCGGAGCTTGCATCGTCCATGTCCACGGCAGAGATCCTTCCTGCAATTGGAAGGTGTCCTCGAAACCAGAGGACTATTACAGGGTGAATACCCTCATCCGAGAGAAATGTCCGGATATCATCATCAACAACACGACGGGGGGAGGACCCGGGTTTACTGCCAAGGAACGAATGGCCAGTATTTATGCGAATCCCGAGATGTGTTCTCTGAATCTGGGTCCCCTTATCATCAAGACAATGCTTGGCGAAAGGAAAGAGCCCCTTCCCCATCCCCGGCCGGCGCTGCCTGTGGATGTCTGCGCATCTTACACGTATGGGGATATTGCCATGCTGGCTCAAACCATGAAGGAGCACAACATTAAACCCGAGTTGGAGATCACTCACCCCGGTCAGTACTGGGTGGTCCAGGATCTCATCTCCCAGGCCCTCCTGGCTCCACCTTTCGATTTCCAGTTCGTGATGGGCCAGCAGACCGGCTCTTATGCCACTCCGGCAAACCTGCTGTCCCTGATCAATGAACTCCCCCAGGAATCCCTTTTCACGGTGATCGGGGTGGGGCAGTTTCAAATCCCCATGAATGTCATGGCCATCTTGCTGGGCGGACATGTCAGGGTGGGTCTGGAGGACAACATCTACTATTCCAGGGGGCGAAAATTTAAGGACAATGCCGAGGCGGTCGATCGGATCGTGCGTCTTGCCAAAGAGATGAACCGGGAGATTGCCACACCCCAGCAGGCCAGACAGATGCTCGGGATTTCTCCGCAGCCCAGTCGTTATTGAACATCCGGCGTATCTGATTTCCAGGCATGAAGGCAATCCGGCGAAGGGATTGCCGGTTGTGCTTGCGTGTGACTCTTTGGATAAAGGCAATCCTCTATGCGTCCATTCTTCTACCCTAAGAGTATTGTGGTGATTGGGGCGTCCACCAAGCCAAATAATCTTGCCCGACGTGTGCTCGGCAATCTGCGGGCCTTTGGTTTTCCCGGCAAGGTTTTCGCCGTCGGGCAGGGGGGAGGCCACCTGGAAGGTGTTCCGGTTCTGCCGTCGGTGGGTGAATTACCTGAGACGGTGGATCTTGCCGCCGTGCTGACCCCTGCGCGGTTCGTAGCAGACCTGATTCGGGAATGCGGAGAGAAGGGAATCCGGCACGCGGTCGTCTTGACGGGGGGATTCGCAGAAACGAGTGAGGCCGGCTCCATGCTGCAGCAGGAAATTTCGGCCATCGCACGACACTACAGGATCCGTTTCATCGGCCCCAATTGCTTTGGGATCATCTGTCCCGAAAGCGGTGTCGCGCTTCCCTTTGCCCCCATCTCCCCGGATGTCATTGGACGCGGTTCTCTTTCTATCCTCTCCCAGTCGGGATCCGTGGGAATGCTCACGGCGTACAATGCCACCGTCGAAGGGATCGGAATCGCAAAATACGTCAGCTTGGGCAACAAGCTCGACGTGGATGAGGTGGATCTGCTGCCCTATTTTATGGAGGAAGACCCAGAAACCGAAACGATCTGCTTCTACCTTGAGGGATTCGTCCGAGGTCGGGAGTTTGCCGAGACGGCAAGACGAAGCGCGAAACCGCTGGTGGTATTGAAAGCCAACATCTCAGAGGAAAACGAACATGCCGCCCGCTCGCACACCGCATCCCTTGCGAGTGACGATCGCGTCGTAGAAGGAGTCTTTCGTCAGGCCGGCATCACCCGGGTATCCACCCTCAACGGATTGATTACCGCTGCCAAGGCGTTGAGCCTTCCGCCGTTGCGGGGCAACAACGTGGCGGTTGTTTCCTGCACGGGCGGGCAATCCGTGATTGCGGCTGACCATTGCCATCGGTATGGCTTCCATCTGCCCCCCCTTTCCGATTCGGTGTTCGACGCACTGGAAGAGTTCCGAAAAGCGGAGGTGATCCGTTGGGGGAATCCACTCGATATGGGGGGTATTTTTGACAACAACGGGGTTCTTCTGGCTCTTGAGCGCGCGTTGGCAGAGCCTCAGATAGAGGGTGTTGCCGCAGTTCTCTTCCATTTTGGGAATTGGGCGTTTCCCGGCCCGGATACGCTGGGAATGATCAGTCGTATTTCTGTGCTCAGCCGCGATCTCCGGAAGCCGGTTGCGCTGACGTTGCACACGCAGCCTCACCTGCTCCGGCAGATCAAGCCTCAGACGACATTTCCGATATTTAACAACATCGATGAATGTATGGCGGCGTTGGCAATCCTCCGCCGACGGGCAGACTGTCTGGCAAAACCCAAAACGGCGCCGATGCCTCTTCAGGTCGACCGAATATCCGCAGCGCAATGGATTGCCAAAGCCCGGGGGGAAGGGCTGCAGGACATGGGACCTGCTGCGATGGATTTGCTTGCAGCTTACGGATTGCCTGTTGCTCCGCTGCACTTTGCACGCAGCCCTGAAGAGGCCACCCGCCTTGCTGGCCGGGTCGGATATCCTGTGGTTCTAAAGGCCGTTGCTCAGGGACTCAGTCACAAGTCAGATATGGGGGGGGTCATTCTTAATCTGGCGGATCCGGCCGACGTTCGAAGAGCGTTTGAAGAGATCAAGAGCAACTTGCACGGCCGCACCCCCGATATTCGGTTCGCGGGTGTCGTCGTTCAACGCTTTGTGACGGATGGCCACGAGTTGATCATCGGGGCCAAACGCGATCCGAGCTTCGGACCGCTCGTCATGTGTGGCCTTGGCGGGATCTTCACAGAGCTGTTTGGGGACGTCACTTTCCGTCTTGCCCCGATCAGTCTTCAGGACATTGAGGAAATGATTTGGGAAGTAAAGGGCTCGGGCGTCTTAAGGGGACTTCGGGGTCAGCCTGCCTGCAGACGTCAAGAGCCTTGACTGATGCCCTGCAAAGACTCGGGCAGCTGATTTCTGATCATGAAGAGATCAGTGAGATTGATGTGAACCCAATCAAGGTGTTTGCCGAAGGTCACGGGGCCATTGCCGTCGACGCCCGCATCGTACTGAGCAGGTAATCGGTTAACGAAACCAAGAAAAGGAAGAAGGAAAAAAGGAGGGGGAGAAAGGTGTTGAAAGAAGAGATCATTGAGCAGTTCAGGCACTTGCCAAGCGCCTACGTTACCGATGCCATGGGGCGCCTGGGGGTCGCTGGATGGCCTGAAGGGGTATTTCCTCTGTCTTCGAAGGCATGTCGCTTTGCCGGCCGTTCTGTCACTGTGAAATATGGGCCGAAGCGGGGGGGAACAGGAAAGCGGCCGTCCATTATGGAAGCGATCAGGAACTGCAAGCCAGGAGATATTCTCGTGATTGCTGCGGGGAGTACTCCCTGCTGGATTCTCGGCGGTAATCTTGCCTTGGCTGCCTTGATCGAAGGCGTGGCTGCCATCGTAGTGGACGGTTGTGTCCGGGACGTTGACGAGATTGCGGAGATGAAGATGCCCGTTTTCTGTCGCGGGGGAGGAACTCGGCCATTTTCAACCCACCTGGAACTGTCCGATTACAATGTGCCCGTCGAGTTTGCCGGAGCACAGATCCGCCCGGATGACATCGTGGTCGGTGACTCAGACGGATTGGTCATTGTGCCGGGGGATCGGGCAGAGGACATTCTCTTTCAGGCCGGGGACATCGGGGATTACGAAAGGGAAACGCAAGCCGCTATCGAGCGGAGAGCTTCCCTGAGCGATCTGGGGGCCATCATTTCCCGAAAACACCTGCCACGAAAGCAGTAGAAAGCTTACATTACCAAATCTGAAAACGTTGTTCCGTTCTTCTTACTTATGTTTCATGCAAGACTTGTTTCCCTTCGCATTCATTCCAGAGCAGAGATTTGAAAGGGGAAGCGAGAACCCAAGAAAGCGAGACAAAAGCGGCCGTTGTCCGGCCGAAGAGGTAGCTTTCCAGGGCGATGCTGAACCAGGGCGTTCCACTTGCACGGATTATTGTCCTGGAAGCACAGAATGCTTTTTGTTTGACGGCATCTCTCCGGTCGACAGAAAATTGTTTTCCCGTGCCCTCTGCGCCTGCGATGAGATACTCTTTCAAAGGGCTGAAGTGTTACAAACCAAGGTGTTCTGGCCGGCGTCGTCTGGAAGACTTTCTTAATTTCCTCTTTTGTGGCGCCATAGGCCAATAGGAGCTTAATCGTCCACTCCGTTCCCACCAGGTGGG
Organism: uncultured delta proteobacterium; assembly: GCA_963731045.1. GTDB lineage: Bacteria > Desulfobacterota > BSN033 > BSN033 > UBA1163 > CAVSVC01. The sequence continues at coordinate 108,181 of CAVSVC010000052.1, forward strand.
TCGGATTATGAACCTGGCCGTAATCCGATCCATAGACAAGGTGGTCCGCCCCCACCTCCTTGATGATCCTCACCGCATAAACAGGGCCGGTCTCGTGAAGCGGAAACGTGGTCGTTCCGAGGCCTGAGAGCATGAGCTTGATCCCTTCAGAGGCAGCTTCCTTCATCTCCGAGATGAGGGTCTTGCTGTGAATATGGGCCGGATGGATAATCTCCATTCGCTTCACGCCGACCCGTTTTGCCTCTTCCATCACAACCTTTGTGTCCGAGTAGGGATAATGGCCGGAGGCTAAGATCAGGTCCTGGTCCGCGCAGATCCTTAAAACCTCGGCCAATTGAGGAAATACTTTTCCCTTCTCGTCGAGAAGTTTGATCCCTGCCCCGGACCAATCGTCATAGACGACTCTCCGGTGATGGTAAGAATCCACCATCGGCAGCCAGACGTATTTGAATCCGGGAAATCCGAGGCACCTCTTCACGGCGTCCGGGTTGATTCCCCCGACGGAGTAGTTGAGCGTAATCCCTCCCAGGATCTCCACCGGTTCGAATCCCGTTCTCCTCGGCCCACTTGTCGAGATACTTCTTGACAATCGGGATTCTGGAGGCCGACGGGGTAAACCAGGTCTTGAACACCACGGCTCTCATCCTGGCGCGGCTGTAATCAAAGGCGATCTCGTCTTCGAGGAGGAGTCGGTCAAAGGGGTCGGAGCCTCCATGGGCATGGCAGTCGATGGCTCCTTCAAGAAGCTCTTTCACATCCTGCTCTGTAAACTTGACGCCTGCCATGAAACGGGCATACTGGATGTTGACAAACTGGAGCTGCTGGCTGATCAGGAAGTTCTTCACTTCCTCGCTCAAATCGGGGATATCGAAACGAACCAGTTTCTTCACCCTTTCGATCCGTTCCGGATCGACCTTGATGGCCAATGCCTTTTCGAAGGACATGTCGTCTTTGAACATGGAAGTCTCCTCATAAAAAAGTGTCGGTGTCTGTGTCATGTGGACAATGTCAGTCACTGTGCGACCAACCGGGCCTTCCCGCCATGGGGTTACAAATCAAAAAGTCGGCCGAACTGGGGCGATCCCCTCACGCGGCATCGTCTGAGACAGGCCCAGAGGCCCGCCTGGGTGCTCGTTACAACCGGAATCCCTAAGTCCTTCTCAAGGGGCCCGATGATCTCCATCGTCCGAAGGGCTGAACAACTCAGGAAAAGTCCATCCGTTTCCCCGGTCGCCATCGCTTTCGCAAGGCGGTAAGTCGTTGAATAGGGAATCAGACTCTTTTCAAACGAACTGATCATCCCAAGGTGTTTCATGCTCACCACGGTCAGGCCGGGAATCGACCTCTCCAGGAAATCCCTTTCCCTCATACCCGTCCCTTCCGGATAGGGTGAAATCAGGGTGACCTTCTTCAACTTAAGCGACTGAATGGCTTCGAGGACAGCAGAGGTCATTGTCACACTTTCTATCCCCGTCGCCCTTGTCAGCAAGTCGGAAATCTCCGAGCGGCGATCCTCATTCCCCAGGAAACTGCCGACGGTGCAAGCAAAGAGGATAATATCCGGCCGGCTCATGGCAACCTGTTTTCCAGCCTGAAGGATACCCTCCTCCAGCCCAAGAAAGACGCCTTCCTTTTCCCGCTCGTCCCGGGCCGAATCAGGGATGAGACAGCGGCTCACATGGAACGAAACGCCATCCGGAACCATCTGCCTGAATTCATACTCCACAGTCAAGTTTGTCGACAGGACGATGACTCCCAGACGGGCCCGCCACCCAATTCCCCCTTTTTCTTCCGGTTCTCCAGATGGATCTTTCATGGCCTCTCCTTCCATCCCTCAAATCGTGCCGGTCAAGGCAGGCCCAACATCAGGCCGGTAGCCCACGCGCTCTCTGTATTGCTCTCTTTAAAACATAACCCCGTCCCGCGTGTCAACTCCCTCTCTCTGCTTAACAGGATGGAGAAAGAATCCCGGACACCTTGACAATGAGGAGAGTTCACTTTTAATATAGGAATCATTCTTTTGTAAAGAAATCCATCACGTATGGCATGTGCGACAGGAGGAAATCGCCACTTTGAGATCCTATAATCTGATCAGCAGTTCATTCTGGTTCCTGATCGGTCTTGGATTTGTGGCAGGAGGCCTCCGTTACGGGTTTGGAGCCTGGCGCGAGCCGGGCCCGGGCTTATTGCCGGTCGTCTTTGGGACTCTTCTCGGTGTTTTGTCTTTAGTTCTTCTTATCGTCTCTCTTATCGCGGGAGGAAAACCTCAAAAGAAGACTTTCTGGGAGATGAAAGGGAGCTGGAAAACCGTCCTTGCCGTCTCGCTCTCTCTGGTCGCCTACATGGTCCTCTTTAAACAGTTGGGATTTATCCTCATCACGTTCCTGTTCCTCTTTTTCTTGCTCAGATTCATTGGAAAGAAAGGATGGCTTATCTCCATCTCACTGGCCCTCGTCCTATCATTATTCTGCCACGGCCTCTTTTCGCTGTTGCTCGGAACACCTCTGCCAAAAGGTCGGATTTATGGATCCACTTTCAGGACTTCTGCAAGGGTTTAGCACGGCTTTTACCGTCAGGAATCTTTTCAATTGTTTCCTTGGCTGCTTTCTTGGAACATTGACCGGCGTCCTCCCGGGGTTTGGTCCGGGGGCTGCCGTCGCCCTTCTTCTTCCCATGACCCTTTACCTTTCGCCTGCAGCCGCCGTGATCATGCTTGCAGGGATCTATTATGGGGCCATGTACGGGGGATCCACCACGTCTATCCTGGTCAATATCCCCGGAGAAGCGGCATCCGTCGTCACCTGTTTTGACGGCTACAAGATGGCCCTCCAGGGCCGGGCCGGGCCGGCTCTTGGAATCGCCGCCTTCGGGTCTTTTATCGCAGGCACCTTGAGCATTATCGGACTGATGTTTGTAGCCCCTCCCCTTGCGAATTTCGCCCTGGAGTTCACTTCGACCGAGTACGTATCGATCATCTTTTTCGGGCTGACGCTGCTCTGCTTCTTGGGCACCGGGTCGAAGGTCAAGGCCTTTATGATGGCCGCGGTGGGCATTCTGGTCGGCGTCATCGGAACGGATCCGGTCGTCAGCAAGGACCGATTCACCTTTGGCTTCGACTTTTTGATGGATGGGGTCGGGCTCATTCCGGTGGTCATGGGCCTCTTCGGGATTTCTGAAGTTCTACTCAATCTGGAAAAACAGGAGTTCAGTCTCTTCGTTGGAAAGATCAAGAACCTCCTGCCGACCCTCGATGACTGGAAGTCCTCCCTATGGCCGATCATGCGCGGCACGGTCTTTGGATTCTTCTACGGGATCCTGCCGGGCGGGAATGCCATCATTTCGTCCATCATGTCTTATGGGTTCGAGAAGAGGATCTCGAAGCATCCGGAGAGGTTTGGCCACGGTGCAATCGAGGGCGTGGCAGGTCCTGAGGCGGCAAATAATGCAACGGCAACCTCTGCCTTCATTCCCCTTCTGACCCTCGGCATCCCCACCAACGGCGTGATGGCCATCGTTTTGGCCGCCCTGATGATTCACGAGGTGGTCCCGGGTCCTCTCTTGATTACGAAGAACCCGGATATCTTCTGGGGAGTGATCGGCAGCATGTACGTGGGAAACGTCATTCTTCTCGCCCTTAACCTTCCCCTGATCGGAATGTGGGTTCGGTTGCTTAAGATTCCCTATGTCTATCTTTTTTCTGCCATCCTGCTCTTCTGTCTGATCGGGGCCTACACGATCGGGAATCTCGTCTCCGATATTGGGGTCATGATCTTCTTCGGAATCCTTGGATTTCTGATGAAGAAGTTCGACTATGAACCCGCACCGCTGGTCCTCGCCTATATCCTGGGGCCTCTGTTCGAGGACAACCTCCGGAGATCCCTCAATATCTCCGGCGGAAGTTTTTCGGTCTTCTTCACGAGACCCATCTCTTTCACCTTCATGATGCTCGGCATCCTCGTATTGGTCTTGCCTTTTACCTTAAAGATCGTTAAGAATTCGCTGAGAAGATAAGAAAAAGGAGAGAACGGATGAAAAGGAACCTGGCCTATTTGGTGCTCTTGCTCGCAGTGACAAGCCTTTTAATCGGTCTGACCCGCCCTCGGGCCTCGCTGCCGAAGACTATCCGAGCAAACCCTTGTCCTACACCGTCTTTTTCCCTCCGGGAGGACGGTCGGACATTGTCGGACGGATGCTCAGTCCTTATATTGAAAAATACCTGGGCACCCCTGCCATGGTGGTGAATAATGTCGGCGGGGTCGGCGTCATCGGTCACAAGGCCGTTCGAGAAGCCAAGCCTGACGGATATACCGTGGCCCAGAGTGGAACGACGGTCATGTTCCAGTACACGAAACCCGGGATCAGTCTCTGGGACTATACCTGGATCGGAAACGTCTATTCTGCACCGTTCATGGTTGCCGTTCCAACAAACTCCCCGTACAAAACCTTTAAGGAATTGATCGATTACGGAAAGGCGAACCCCAAGAAACTGAAACACGGCAATACGGGAACGGGGAGCACCACTCACTTCGGAAGCGCGGCCTTTGCGTCGATGTTCGGCTGCGAATTTACGCAAATCGCTTACAAAGGGGAAGCAGGGTCTGTCGTCGGACTTGCCGCGGGCGAGGTGGATCTCGCCTTCTCACCCATGGTTGCCTTCAACCAGATGTTTGAGGCTGGAAAGCTGCGAATCCTTGCGATTTGTTCTCCTCAACGATCGAAACAGCATCCCCAGATTCCCACGACCAAAGAGTTGGGATACGATTTCTCGTGGGACGCGTGGGAGGCTATCTTTGGCCCAAAAGGACTCCAGGAGAACAAACCTGTCTATCAAAAGCTCTCCGAGGCCATTCGCAAGGCGATTCTGGACCCGGATCTGGGCCACAAACTCCTCAATATCGGACTGAGTGTCAACTATAAGCCAACCGACGAACTGGAAAGATGGCTGAGAGAGGATGACAAGCGGGTCAAAAAGATCATCTATGAACTGGGTCTTGAATACAAGCCCTGATGCCGGGTGCCGCGCCACCGAAGAGCAGGCGGAACTTGACGTGTTTCTTGGCCTTCATCTCGTTCCGTCCTTTTTGCCTCTTCGTTTTCTGGACACATCCAGAACAGCAGCCACAATGCTATTATAACCGGTGCAGCGGCACAAATTTCCCGCCAGGGCCCTTCTCACGTCCACCTCGGTGGGGTTGGGGTTTTCTTCCAGAAGACCCTGGGAAGTAAGAATCATCCCGGGGGAACAGTAGCCGCACTGAACCGCGCCATGGTCGATGAAGGCCTGCTGCAGCTCGGACAACCTGCCTTCCTTGCACAGCCCTTCAATCGTGATGACCTGGCGTCCATCGGCCTCCACGGCCAGGGTCAGACAGGCGTTGACAGGACTTCCGTCCAGCAGCACGGTACAGGCCCCGCAGTCACCCACCCCGCATCCCTCCTTGACTCCTTTTAAACCCAGGCCCTCACGAAGATACTCCAGCAGGGTCATGTTACAGGGGAGGACCTCCTGGCGTTTCACATCGTTTACGGTAATGACAACCGTCTTGGTCATGTGCTCTCACCCCACCTTGTCCTGTGCCGGATCTTCCAGCCGCTGCAGAGCGGACCTGAGGGACCGTTCCACCAGCACGGGGATGACGGATAGGCGATACTCCCGGCTGGCCCGGCTGCTGGTGCGGGGATTGCTGTCATTCGCTGCCTCTCTCCCGGCCTGAATGATGTGTTCGGAAAGAGCCGGACGCCCGGTCAAACAGGCTTCTGCCGAACGGGCACGCACGGGTGTTGGCCCAGCCCCCCCCAGGGCAATCCGCACCTCCTGGATGACGCCCCGGTGACCCTGAAGAACGACTGCCGCGCTGACAATCGCAATATCCATGGCCCTGCGCTTCCCCAACTTTGTGTATGCCGAGGAACTTCCCTCTTTAAGGGGGATTTCCACTCCGGTGATGATTTCTCCCGGATGGAGAATCGTCTTTCCCGCTCCCAGCCAGAAAGAGGCGGCGGGGATACGCCGCGTTCCTGAGGGACTCCACGTCAGGATTTCCGCGTCCAGGGCCAAGAGAGGAACAGCCGTGTCGGCTGTGGGCGAACCGTTGGCAAGGTTTCCGCCGAGGGTGCCCCGGTTACGCACCTGCCAGGAGCCGAGGACCCGGGCCGCTTCAAAAAGCACGGGGGCCTGGTTGCGAATCGTCTCGTTGATTTCCAGACTGTGAATGGTGGTAAGAGCGCCGATCCGCAGTCTTCCCTCCTCGCAGGGATTGATCCCGCGTAAGTCGGGGAGGCCTTTCAAGTCCACAACCAGTTCCGGCTTATCTTTCCCTGTGCGCATGGCCACCAAGAGGTCTGTGCCTCCGGCAAGGTACCTTGGGACCCTCCCCGCATGGTCAGTCAGGAGTACGCTTAATTGCTCCAGTGAAACAGGCCGTTCGTAGAGAAACGGTCTCAGAGTTGCCATCCTATTCGCCCCCCTCTCTCACGGCCTCAAGGATCCGCTCCGGAATCATGGGAAGCCTTCTGATCCGTATTCCTGCGGCATGGGCGAGAGCATCGGCCACAGCCGGAGCTGTGGGCCCAACGGGAGCTTCTCCCAACCCTTTCGCTCCATAGGGACCGAGTGGATGGGGAACCTCCACGAGGATGGCTTCAATAGGGGGAACATCCATGCACGTCTGGATCTTGTAGTCGCGCAGGTTGTTGTTCAGAATGCGGCCCTCTTCATCGAACTTGAGTTCTTCCGAGAGGGCAATGCCCAGGCCCATCGTAACGCCGCCATGGATCTGCTGAACGCAGTTTGCCCTGTTAATCGCCCGTCCGACATCATTGGCAGCAAAAATCTTATGGACCCTGGTTTGCCCGGTACGGGTGTCCACCTCAAGGTCAACGATCTGGGCAGCGTACATCCAGAAACTGGTGGGGTTGCTCCCCTGGCCTGTTTCTCTGTCCAGTCCGGTGCCTCCTTCCATAATGGAATCTCCCCGGCCGATCAGATCGACGCCTCCCAGTACGGCTTCATTGATGATCTCACCGAAGGAATGGTGCCGGCCGGTTTCCGGATCGATGATGAAACCCCGCTCAGCCCTGACATCGGCCGGACGGCATCGCAATACCTTCGCGGCATAAATGGCGAGTTGCTGCCAGGCATCCCGCGCGGCCTTCATCACGGCAGTACCCCCGTGGAACGTGCCACGACTGGCGCTCGTGGTGCGGTCATAGGGGGTTATGAACGTATCGGGGTGGCGCACCGCTACCTGCTCCACAGGGACTCCCAATTCCTGGGCCGCGATCTGCGCATAAATGGTAGAGGAACCCTGGCCCATATCCACATTGCTGCAGTTTACCTCGACCGATCCTTCTTCCAGGATCCGCACCGTAGCCGAAGTCGCATAGTGACGCATGCTCCCCTTCCACGAGCAGGCCATGCCCAGACTTCGAAACCGGCCGTCGCCCAGGTCTATGGCTGCGGGCCTCTTGCCCGCTTCCCAGTTGGCCGCCTTGGCTACCTGTTCGAGACACTGCTTCATCCCGACGGCGACCATCTTCTCCCCTGTATGGCTTATGTCTCCCTCCTGGATGATGTTCTTCAGTCTGATCTCCAGAGGATCAAGCCCCATGTCATGGGCGATCCGGTTCAGATGGCATTCATAAGCCCAGGTCACGTGGGGAATTCCGTACCCTCGGAAAGCGGTGGCCACAGGGCGGTTCGTATAGACGCAGTAAGCATCAATCTTGACATTTTCGATACGATAGGGACCGGCCGAGGTAAAACCGGAATTCCTGGCAACAAGGGGTCCGCAATCAGCGTATGCTCCCGTATCCCAGTAGGTATCAAGCTGGCGGGACAGGAGAGTTCCGTCTTTTCTTACCCCTGTCTTGATTGTCACCGTGCACCCATGGTTGGTGATTCTGTAGAAGTCCTGCTCTCTATCCAGGGTAAGACGCACCGGCTTGTGACCGGACCTTTGGGCGAGAGCCACGAGGATAGGCTCTATGCTCGGGTAAATCTTGGAGCCGAAACCCCCTCCCAGAGTAGGAATGGTAATCCTGACTTTATTCCAGGGCATGTTGAACAAAGTCGCCAGCGTCCTCTGCAGGACATAAGGCGACTGGTTGCTGGTCCACAAGTGCAGCGTGCCCTCCTTCTCAAACTGGGCTAAGACAGAGTACGTTTCCAGACAAGCATGGTGGTTACGGGGCACCTCATAGGTCTCCTCGAACACGTAATCGGACTCGGCGAAACCCTTTTCCACGTCGCCTTTGCGGATCTTGAAATGATTGCAGATGTTCGTACCGACGATCGGGTTGGCGGTGACGTCTTTTTCATAATTCATCAGATCTTCGTGCAGCAAAGGCGCAGTGGGCGCCAGGGCCTGCTGGGGAGTGAAAACCGGCTCCAGTTGTTCGTAGTTCACCTCGATGAGTTCCACAGCGCGCCGGGCTATTTGCCTGTTCGTTGCAGCCACCGCCGCAATAGGCTCACCTGCAAAACGAACAACATCCTGGGCCAGCAGCGGCCTATCCTGCAAAACAGGTCCGTACAATCCCTTTACATCGTTGCCCGTCACAACCGCAACCACCCCATCCAGCGACAGCGCCCTGGAGACATCGATGGAGCGGATCCTGGCATGGGCGCACGGACTTGAAAGAATCTCAGCTTCCAACACTCCGAAGAGATCAAGGTCACTGGTGTACTCGGCCATGCCGAGGACTTTCTCCGCTGCGTCCACCCGGGGTAATCCTTTCCCGATGAGCGTCTCTCTGGTCAGATCAATCCCTTCCCTACTATTCATCACACCGATCCTTCATGCTTTACGGAGACTCCTTGTGATCGTTCTGTAAGCGCGCGATTTCTCCGCCAAGACTAAGGGAGCCGCAACCGGGAGCGTCAGGACTTCAGCAGCTCCAGGATCTTTCCCGGCTTGGCCGGTATGGAATAAACCCTTTTCCCGACAGCGTCGTAGATCGCATTCAGGATAGCCGGAGTCGCGGGAACAGTGGCGATCTCGGAAATCCCCTTGGCCCCGTAAGGACCGATCGGCTCCGGGTCTTCGACAATGATCACCTCGATCAAGGGCATGTCGTTTATGGTCGGAATGCCGCAGGCCTTGTAATTCCTGCTCTTGAAAATCCCCTTTTCAACAACAAATTCTTCCTTTAAGGCATAGCCCAGACCCATGAGCACGCTTCCTTCTATCTGGCCCTCGATCTTTTGCGGGTTGATGGCCACCCCCACGTCGTGGGCCGCGATCATCTTGAGAACCTTGACCCGTCCGGAGACCGTATCCACTTCCACGAACGCCACATGGGTCGTGTAGGCATAGGAGGGGTAATTGCGGTATTCTTCCGGAGGAACCCTTTTTCTCGCTTCGAGGTCGTACAGTGCATAGGTCGGGGGAGCCAGGTATTCGCACACTCCCCTGACCGCTTCTTCCGGCGCCACTCCCCTGGCCAGCCTTTCAAGAGAAAGAATGGGGCGGCCACTCGCCTTATCAATGATCCGATCACCACGGAGTCCCAGGCTTTCGGGAGGGCAACCCGCCTTTTCCGCAGCCCTGGATAGCAGGTTGGCTTTGAATTCCAGAGCCGCCAGCTGCGCCGCCTTTCCGCAGATCAGGGTCTGCCGTTCCCCTATCGCACAGTTGTGCTTTGGGGTAAGAAGGGTATCGCCGGTAATCAGCTTGATCACATGGGGTGCCAACCCCGTCGCTTCGACAGCGATCTGCAGGATGACCGTCCGGAACCCCTGGCCCATATCGACTCCAGACACCCTTGCCAGCACAGTCCCATCCTCTTCCAGGGTGAAGACCGCGCCTGCATCTTCGGGTCTGCCCTTTCCCGCCCCCACGTTCTTGAAGGCGCTGGCAACGCCAATTCCCAGACGCTTTGTGCTGTCCTTCGCATAGGCTGAACGAAACCGGCCCATCTCCCGGGCGAGGGACTCTTCACATCGGTCGAGGGTTGCCTTGATGCCGACACTGGACGTAAGGATCTGGCCCGCCAACGTCTTCTTCCCCACAGTCAGGATGTTCCTCCGGCGAAGCTCGAAAGGATCGATCCCCGATTTGCGGGAAAGTTCGTCGAGCAACGATTCCAGGGCCATGGCGACCTGGTTGATGCCGAAACCGCGCATGGCGCTCGTATTGGCATTATTGGTATAGGCAGCCCATGCCTCCACACGTGCATTGGCCACCTCGTAGGGACCACAGGCAAAGATGACTGCCTGATCGAGGACCCGAATGGTGAGGGAGGTATAAGGACCGGCATCTGCGAGTAGTTTTGCTTTCACAAAAAGCAGCTTCCCTTCCCCGTCTGCTCCGACTTCATAATCCATCTGAAAGGGGTGTTTCTTTGTCCCTACCCGCAGTGTCTCTTCCCTGTTCAGGACGATCTTCACCGGCACTCCCAGTTTGAACGCCCCTAACCCCAAAAGGCACCCGAAGCCCGAATCCGTCCTCCCGCCATGGCCTCCTCCCAGAGGTGTGACAACCACCCTTACCTTCTCCAAGGGCAGGTTCAGGCTCTCGGCGATCTGTTGACGAGTATGGAACGGCGACTGGGTGGGCAAATAGACCGTGAGGAACCCCTCTTCAAAGAAAGCGACGCCCACATCCGGTTCGAGATAGCCCGGGTCGACCGCGACGGTTTCAAAATGGCCGGTCGCAATGTGAACGCACTTTTTTCTGGCCTCTTCAATATTCCCTATCTCGTGAACGATGTGCTTGCACACATTTCCGTCTTCGTGGAGCAAAGGGGCCCCTTCGGCCAGGGACTCGGTGACGGAAAACACCCCCGGCAGTTCTTCATACTCGACGTCGATGAGATCAGCCGCCTGTCTGGCCAGTGCCAGGCTCTCTGCGAAGACGAGGGCAACAGCATCTCCAAGGAAGCGGACGCGATCGCTGCAGAGAATCGGATTATCCACCTTGACGCGGCCGAAGCACTTGTTGCCGGGTATGTCCTCAGCGGTCAAAACCGCTCTCACTCCGGGGATCCCTTTGGCCCTCTTTGCGTCGATTTTCTTGATTCGCCCGTGGGGAAGTGCGCTCCACAACACTTTTCCGAAGATCATGTTCTCTTTCAGAAGATCGTCGGCGAAGATCGGTTCTCCGCACACCTTTGCCAGGGCATCGTAATCAGGGATGGACTCGCCGATTCCGGCAGATGTCACAGGTTCCTGAGACACGGAAGTCTCATTGCTCTGCCGCTCCTTCGCTGCCAGCCTCACGGCATCGATGATTTTAACATAGCCCGTGCAGCGACAGAGGTTATGTTCCAATGCCTGTTGGATCTCTTGGAGATTCGGGTCGGGATTCTTATCTAAGAGGGCCTTTGCTGCCATGATCAGCCCGGGCGTGCAAAAACCGCACTGGATTGCTCCAGTTTTGATGAAGGCAGACTGAATCGGATGAAGCCGGCCCTCTGATGCAAGCCCCTCGATCGTCTCGACGCTTCTTCCGTCCATTTTCGCGAGGCGAACCTGACACGCCCGTCTCGCCTCTCCGTCAACGATGACCGTGCAAGCCCCGCAGTGACCAGTGCCGCATCCGTTCTTCGTCCCCTTCAGGTGCAGCGTGTCCCGCAGGAAGTCAAGAAGAGTCACGTCCCGGTCCGGATCCGTGGTCACTTGCTTCCCGTTAACAAAAAATATCATTGCCGCTCCCATCTTCCTGATCCCCCGCCCAAGCTGGAGGCATCAATACATTCTCTTATAATTAGAGCCTGTTCAATAATTGCGCCCTCGATCAGAATCGTCATTCCGGCCCCGGTTTTCACCGGGATAAACTCCAGCAGGAATCCAGTGGTTTCAAACCCTTCTGGATGCCGGATCGGGGCCGGCGTGACGGAAAAGATCGTTACTGAGAGAAGATTCCCCTCAGTCCCGCCTCTTCAACTCTCTTCTCGATCTCTTTTCGGTCGATTGAATAGAGGCCTTTCTCTTTCATTCTTTCGAAGTAAACCGATCCGGAGAAAGTATACTTGTAAGAAAGACCTTTTTCCGTCTCCATCTGAGTGCGGACATAAGAGATCGCATCTCCCACGGCAAGGCTATCGGGAAGGACCAGGGACTTCGCCTTTCCGGCTGCATTGTATCCCGCAAGGATCCCTGTGACGATCGCCTCGGTGTGGCCCACCAGGAGTCCAGCTTTCTCTCCGGCGCAGAAAAGGTTATCGATCCCTTTCACCTTGAGCCTATCATCCCTCGGCGCCATACCCACGTAGCGAATCGAGTTGCCGAGCCCTCCTGCATAGGGGTCCTCGTAGCGGGCGTTTTCAAACCCTCGAACGCGGCGGAGCAGTTCGAGAGGAAAGAAAGGCACCATGAGTTTGGCATGACCGGTATCGAGGAGCACGAGATTATTCTCGTACTCCGGGAGGGCATACTGCTGACAGGCCTTGATGGAGATCTTCCCCTTTGACTGCTCCGAGGAAAGGAGGGGAATGACGGCCACCCCTGTTTTGTCGAGAGTCTCCACAATCTCTTTTGAAAGGGACTCCTTGAAGAGCTTGCAAGCGCCGCTCATCGCTCCGATCTGGTCCCCCTTTTTTCCGATCAGTTCTTGCACGCCTGCTTTAGCCGTCACACTGATTCTTCCTCCAAAAGACGGACAGCGAAGGATGCACATGGCGCAGCCATTTCCGTATTTTGTGCAATTCGCCGGAGGTCCTGCTGTCCCTGTTGCATCGACAAAGACATCCCCTTCGAAACGAACCGGCTCTCCACGCGTCTTGCCGATGACAGCCCTGATCCGCTTACCCTCCATGTCCACATCCTCTATCCGGGAGTGGAGCCGGATCTCTACCCCTCTGTCGAGAAGGAATCTTTTTATGATCGGTTCCATGGTTCCCACATTGTAGAGGGACGCATGGAAGTGCCCTGGAAATTCGATTCCCCGGTGGAGACAATTCTTATCGATCAGATCGAAAAGGTCGCCTCCTCCCATGGCGATCATCTCTTCCGCGGCCGTATACCGGCCGTTATTCCGCATGATGCCTCCGACCAAACCTGTCCCAAGGAGCATATCGGTTCTTTCGATCAGAAGGACCTCGACTCCCTGCTTCGATGCAGCGGATGCGGCCGCACAACCTGACCATCCTCCTCCCAGCACAATAACCCTCATGAAGCCCTCCTTGAAACCTTGAGGTCTTGAAACATTTTCCCGCTGCCCAAGAAAAAACGCCAGATGCAACGATAGAAACTGATGCTTCCAATGCCGCTTGCTTTGCTACGGCTTTGCTGACAGAAGTCTAACCAATTGATGAAGAGTCCGCAATCTCTCTCGCCGGAAACAAAGTGCACAAGCTATTAAAATGTGGCGGGATCTTTCCCCCTCTAAAGATACTTTTCACAAAGCGATCCTACCATTGCCAAGCTCTACCACGTTGTGGCATAACTGACTATTCCGTAAGACCTGAACGCTCCATACAGAACTCATGATGTAAACCTTATTTGTAGTGAAACTCTCCGCTCTCAAGGACCGGGCCTGGGAAGATCCGGCCACTGAAGCGGTCAGAAGCAGGGAATGTGATTCATCATCCGGCGATAAATCCGAAAAAATAGCATCCAGACAGGAGAGAGATCATGAGAAGACAATTTGTTTTTGAGTTGTTGATCCCGCTTTTCATCGTTGCCTTTTTGCCGTGCTTAGCCCTTCCACAGGGGACCCCTTCCGCCGAAATGAAGAGCCTTAAAATCGGCGTCATCAGCCCCCTTAGCGGGCCATTTGCTTATCTGGGGACGAGCGTGCTTCGGGGATCTGAGCTGGCAATCAGGAACGTCAATGATAAGGGGACTGTAGGAAAGGGCCCGGGGATTTTGGCAGGAAACCAACGCTACAAATTGGAGATTGTCAGTTATGATGACTCCGGGGATCCGGCAAAAAGCGTGGCTGGGATGCGAAAGTTGGTAGAAATGTATAAAGTATCCGTCGTGTTGGGTCCCCTCGGGACTCCCCAGGTCTGGGCTTGCCAGGAAATAAATGTCCAGCTCCGAGTTCTCTTTAACGGTATGTCGGCCTCCGACCAGTCTCGGAAGAAAGGGAATCCTCTCTACATTCAGGAGCGAGTCCCGGCACTTCACTACGGTGAGTCCATGGCCCAAGTCTGTATAGACCGAGGGTATAAGAAGGCCTGTGTCCTGACCGACATCAGTGACCACCTTCTCTCATGGGGTAAGAAGTTCAAAGACAAATTCGAATCGCTGGGAGGGCAGGTTGTCGGATTCGAGTCGATCGACCAAAAGAACATGATGGATTATCATTCCGTCATGACAAACTTTAAGGCCAAGAACCCGGACATCATCTTTGTTTCGTTATACGAAGAACCGGCTGCCCTTGCTGCCAACCATGCCCTCGACTTGGGTTACAAGGGAAAATTTCTTTTTACTTCGGACTGGGGCGAGAAGGCCGAGAAGATGGTCGGATTAAACAATGTTCAAGGTTCGCTGGTTCAAGCGTTTACCCACACTTATTACAGAAAATATGCCGACCAAGACAAGAGAGGTATCTCCACTGCCTTCCACAAACAATATCTGAATATCTACAAGGAAGAATACGGATTGCCGGCGACATCGATTTATGATTCGGCATTGATGTTTGCCAGGGCAATGGAAATTGCCAACACGGTCACGGACCCCTATGCCATCCGAGCCGCTTGCCCAAACGCTCTTATAGAGGGGAAACTGTCCATGCTCTATCCCAATAATAATGTATTGAAAAATGGTTTGATGGTAGGTGCCCCCGAATTGTTGTTAGAAGTCAAGGGGAACGGATACAGTTTAGTTAAAGAACTACGGGTGGCAAAAGAAGTCTTGGAATAGTCCGTTTCAACTCTTTAGGGATGATTAGGCTAAGGTGAAGATGGAGGATCGTTGAGACCCTAAACGAACTGAAAAAGATCGAAGAAGATTCGGCGGACTTTGCGAGAGGATTTGCAGACTGCATCTACTAAGAGAGGAAATCAGTTTGATTAAAAATCTGTTGATTTTCATTAGAAATCTGTAGGATCCACCTTTTTTGAGCGGACTCCCCTTTTTTATTCCAAATCCAATCCAGAAAGGGTACCGGGTATAACCGCCCCCCACTCCGGTCCGTATAATCCCTCCTGAACGGCCTGCCCGAAGGAACTATGTGGCCAATCTCCGGGGCTCTGAACGTAACCATGCTTCACCGGATTGTAGTGAATATAACGAAGGAGGATCGGAATTATGATCCCGCAAAAGCTTCTAAGAGGATCCCCATTCTTTACGAGAGTCCACCTTCCTTCCATTCCCCAATTTGTAATTGCCGATACTTAGGGCTGATAAGGGATCAGATCAGTGTCGCATCAGTGTCGTCACGCCTGGTAGCCGGTTGAACATCCAGACGCCGAACGGCAGGCCGACGATACTGACGCACAACAGCCACGCCAGTAACGACCAGGCCAGACTGACCCACCAACCGATCAGCAGGAAGTAGATCAGCCGGGCCAGGAAGAAGACCTGCGGCTTGCCCTGGTATCGCCACTCGACGATCTGGCCGTCGCGCTCCTGGGCTACCGTGTAGCCGCGCGGCGACCGCAGCGTCAGCACCAGCGGCACGCGGTTGAGCATCCACAGCCCCAAAGGCAAACCGATAATGGTCAGGTTCAGCACCCAAGCTGCCACGATCCAGTACAGCGTGACGTGCCAACCGATCAGGAAGAACCACAGCACCCGAAGGATGAACGGGAGGCCGGGTTCTTCGCGGACGTTGGTTGCCGTCGCCATGTTGCTCCTTTTGAGTGAAGTGATAAAAACTTGATCTGGGATGGATTGAATATATGAAAAAGGGGATAGTCTGTCAAGACAAAATGGAGCACCAGGGAGCACCGGGTATTACCAACTCAAATCCGCACTTTTCAGTGTATGCTCTTAAAACTCGACTTCACGAAGTAACACATGCGATGGAGTTGAAACCTTTTCCTCCCCGATAGCCAGATATCTTGCCAGTTGTAACCCATCAAGAATGATTAGGAAAAGGCTCTATCTGACGTTAAAACCCTAACTCAGGCTTCAAAAAGGCAAGGTTATGCCGCCCACCGAAAAAAAGAGGGGGCTGCCTCGACCCCCCGTCTAACGCTAACACAAGTCCTTACTGCCACATACTCTTCGGAGTTAATGACTACCAACGGAAAGAGTGGGTAAAAGCCGAGCAAAACAGGATCTTCTCGATTACCTTCACGAGAAATGTGGCTTGATAAGGTCTAATGCTCAATGTTTCATGTCGTTATCTATGCCATTGCGTCGGGTTCTTCCTCATCTGGCTCCAGATCTTCCAAAATTGCTCTTGCCCTTTCCGCCTGATCCTTTCGGACCATCAGTTTTTGGTCGGGACCCTTGGGAACCGAGAATTCTCCGACAATATAGTACTCGATTCCCTCTTCGTCCAGTAAGGATTTAACGATCGCCACGACGCCTTCGTCCATAAATCCAAGCACTTCTTCAAAGTCAGCACCTTCTGAAAGGATTTCTCTGGGAGGTGCCGGTGGCAATTCAGGCACCAATGTCGTTCCGCAATCCGAACAGACGGTAAAACCCTCTCGGTACTCGGTTCGGCATTCAGGGCAAAACATTGAGGTTCCCCTGTGTTCTAAGTATTTGCTTTGGGATGGGTCAAATATATAAAAACGGGAGTAGTATGTCAACAAAAATCAGCATGCAGGATTAAGCCTTGACATTGTGGTTAGGTAGCTTAAGAGAGGTGGGTCCGCTTTGCCCTGAACGCCATACGGTGTAAGGCTTCGCTTGATCCACGTTACGATAGCGACATCAAATCTCGGGCACGAACCGGGCACGAGGCGTTGCTTCGCTCAGGTTTCAGTGTTCCTTCGGAAGCTCGCAGAGTTCGATGAGGACGCCATTCGAGGATTTGGGGTGGACGAAGGCGACCTTCGTGTTGTGGGCCCCGGGCCGGGGAGTCTTGTCGATGAGGGTCGCTCCCTTTTCGATAAAGGCCTTCACCTCCGCCTCCACATCGTCCACCTCAAAGCAGATGTGATGGATGCCCTGACCTTTGGTCTCCAGGTACTTCGTCAGCGGAGAATCGGGTGCTGCGGGCTGGACCAGTTCGATGTTCGATTCACCGATCTTGAAAAAACCCACCTTCGTTTTCTGAGAGGTGACCACTTCAACCCCGGATAAGGTCAGCCCCAGCACCTCTTCATAGAACTTTGTCGCCTCTTCAAGATTGTTAACGGCTACGGCAACGTGATTGATTTTTTTCAGCATATGAGACTCCTCCAATTTCGAAATCGAAGATCGCGCATCCCCCGCCTGACCCCTGCCTGCGGCAGGCAGGCCTTGAAAGGGAGGAAATGGCGAATTCCCTCGAACTCTGCAGAGAGGCAATGGGTTTTGTTTCTATGCTTCAGCCTTACGCCTTTCGCCTAATGGTGACTATGCCGTGGTTTTAACGTTTTCGTGGATATATTTGATGATGTCTTCTGTTGAAGATCCCGGTTGAAAAATCTCCCGGATGCCCGCTTTCTTCAGTACCGGAATGTCATCGATCGGAACGATGCCCCCTCCGAAGACCAGGATATCTTCGGCCCCTTTCTCCTTGAGGATCTGAACCACCTTTGGAAAGAGATGGTTGTGGCCGCCGGACAGGCTGGAGAGACCGACAATATCCACTGCCTCCTGAATTGCGGCATTGGCAATCTGTTCGGGGGTCTGCCGAATTCCCGTATAAATGACTTCCATTCCAGCGTCTCTCAGGGCCCGGGCGATGACCTTGGCGCCCCGGTCATGGCCATCCAGCCCTGGCTTTGCAATGAGTACTCGAATTTTTCGAGCCATACAGACCTCCTGCGCAACGAGCATAGAGCAGAGGGCATAGGGTCGAAACTAGAAGACAGAATGTTTCTTCTCTATGCTCTATGCCCCATGCCCGATGCTTTCATTAGCGTTCTCTGTGTTCTCCGAAGACCTCCCTCAAGGTGTCGGAAATCTCACCCAAAGAGGCATAGGCCTTCACTGCCTCCAGGATGGGCGGAACCAGGTTTTCCGTTCCGATCGCCGCCTTCTTGAGGATGGCCAGTGTCTCCTTTACCTTCGCATTGTTTCGCTCATTCTTGACCTTCGAAAGCTTCTCCCTCTGGTATAGCTCCATCTCGGGCTTAATTCGGAGAATATTCCGGAGGGGTTCTTCTTCGATTTGAAACTGATTGATTCCGACAATGATCCGTTTCTTTGTTTCGATTTCTTTCTGGTACTGATAGGCACTGTCGGCAATCTCTCCCTGCATGTATCCTGACTCAATGGCCTTGATGGCGCCGCCCATGTCTTCAATCTTCTGAATGTATTCCGTTGCCTTTTTCTCGATTTCCAGGGTCAGGGCTTCCACCGCATAGGAGCCTGCCAGAGGGTCGATGATGTCGGCAACGCCGCTTTCATAGGCAATCAACTGCTGGGTTCTCAAGGCGATTCGAACGGAGTCCTCTGTCGGAAGGGCATAGGCCTCGTCCTTTGAGTTGGTGTGAAGGGACTGGGTGCCTCCGAGAACGGCGGCAAGGGCCTGGAAGGCAACCCTGACCACATTGTTATCGGGCTGCTGGGCCGTCAGGGAACAGCCCGCCGTCTGAGTGTGAAAACGCAACATACAGGAATCGTCTTTCTTTGCCTTGAATCGTTCCTTCATGATCTTTGTCCAGAGTTTCCGGGCGGCCCTGAATTTTGCCACCTCCTCGATGAAGGTGTTGTGGCAGCAGAAGAAGAAGGCCAGCCTGGATGCAAAGGAATCCACGTCCAGACCTGCCTTGATGGCAGCCTCGACGTAGGCAATCCCGTCGGCCAGGGTAAAGGCGACCTCCTGAACCGCCGTGCACCCGGCTTCGCGCATGTGGTAGCCGCTGATACTGATCGTATTCCAGCGGGGGGTCCTGTCTTTGCAGAAGGCAAAGAGATCCGTCACGATGCGCATCGATTCCAGGGGAGGGTAGATATAGGTGCCCCTTGCGGCGTATTCCTTGAGGATATCGTTCTGGATGGTTCCCTGGACAACGTCGGATTTGACCCCTTGTTTTTCCGCCACAGCGATGTACATGGCCAGAAGAATGGCTGCCGTGGCGTTGATGGTCATCGAGGTGGAGACCTTGTCCAGTGGGATGCCGTCAAATAGGATCTCCATATCCCGAAGGGTATCGATCGCAACCCCCACCTTCCCGACCTCTCCCTCTGCCAGGGGATGGTCCGAATCGTAGCCGATCTGGGTTGGAAGATCGAAGGCGACACTCAATCCGGTCTGTCCCTGGTCGAGGAGGTATTTATAACGTTTGTTGGTCTCCTCCGCCGTGGCAAACCCCGCATACTGACGCATCGTCCAGAACCGGCCGCGGTACATGGTCGGCTGAACCCCTCGCGTGAAGGGGACCTCTCCCGGGAATCCCAGGTCACGGCAGTAATCCATCTCCTCAACGTCCACAGGGGTATAAAGGCGTTTCTCTTCGATGTGGGAAGTCGTTTCGAAGGAAGGTTCCCGCTCCGGGGACCTGGAGAGGGCCTTCTTCAGAGTTGTCTTTTCCCATTGCTCAAGTCCTTCTCTTATCTTTTTCGTCATTCTTTCACCTCATCTTTCGTAAGTCGCAAGGCGTAGGCGTGAGGGGTTTTAGACTCCTTCAACGACTTGCGACCGGTGCGTGCCCCGCAGGTCCCGGCTTTCAGGGAGGTCAAGGGGCGCAATATCATAGTGAGCTTACCTTACCGGGAAGCCCTTCAACACACTTAGGACCGTCGAACGGCCCCGCCCTTTAGGGTGGAGAGCTTCACTTGCCACTGACGACTTGCGATTTACAGCGGGATGTTGCCATGCTTCCGCCAGGGGTTTGTGTCGGTTTTGGTCTTTAGAATCTCCAGGGCTTGAATGATCTTGGGACGGGTCTGCTCGGGTTCGATGATCTCATCCACATAGCCCAGTTCCGCCGCCTTGTAGGGGCTGGCAAACTTTTCCTGATATTCCGAAATAAGACGACGCCGGGTTTCCGCGGGATCGCCGGCATTCTTGATCTCGTTGCGGAAGACGATGTTGACCGCTCCATCGGCTCCCATGACGGCGATTTCCGCATTGGGGTAGCAGTAGTTGATATCCGCCCGGATATGTTTGCTTGACATCACGTCATAGGCCCCCCCGTAACCTTTGCGGGTGATGATCGTAATCTTGGGCACGGTGGCTTCACAGAAGGCATAGAGAAGTTTGGCTCCGTGCCGGATGATGCCCCTTTCTTCCATGTCGATTCCGGGAAGAAAACCGGGAACATCCACCAAGGTGACGATGGGGATGTTAAAGCAATCGCAAAAGCGGACAAACCGGCCTCCCTTAACTGAAGAATCCGGGTCAAGGGATCCGGCCATCCAGTTGGGCTGATTGGCCACGATCCCTGCCGGCATCCCGTTAAATCGTCCAAACCCGACGATGATGTTCTTCGCCCAATCCTTCTGCACTTCAACGAAGTGACCATGATCCACGACGGCCAGGATGATCTTTTTCATATCGTAGACCTTCCGGGAACTTTCCGGGATGACCGTCTTCAGCGATTCGTCCATGCGGTTTGGATCGTCCGTACAGGGAATGACAGGGGGTTTTTCACGATTGTTCTGGGGGAGGAATCTGAGAAGCTCCTTGGTCAGGCGAAGGGTGTCTTCGTCGCTTTCACCGGCAAAATGTGCGACTCCGCTCTTCTCCATGTGGACCTTTGACCCTCCCAGAACCTCCGAGGTGATGGGTTTGCCGTCTGCGGTCTCCGTCCTCTTCAGAGCGGCCCTGATGACATCGGGTCCGGTAATATGGAGGTAACTTGTCTTCTTCGTCATCAGAATGAAGTCGGTCATGGCGGGAGAATAGACTGCTCCTCCTGCGCAGGGCCCCATGATCGCGGAGATCTGAGGGATGACGCCGGAGGCAAGAACATTCCGGAGAAAGATATAGGCGTACCCCGCCAGACTCTCCACTCCCTCCTGGATTCGGGCGCCGCCTGAATCATTCAGGCCGATGACCGGGGCCCCCATCTTCATGGCCATGTCCATCACCTTGCAGATCTTATCGGCGAAGGCCATGCCCAGCGCCCCGCCGAAAACGGTAAAGTCCTGCGAGAAAACGAAGACCAAACGTCCGTCTATCTTCCCGTAGCCTGTGACAACGCCATCCCCGTAGAATTTCTTTTCGTCCATCCCGAAATCGGTACAGCGATGGGTGACAAAACGGTCCAGCTCAACAAAAGTCCCTTCGTCCAGGAGCTGGTGGATGCGTTCCCGGGCCGTCAGTTTTCCGTCTTTGTGTTGTTTGTCGATTCTCTCCTGGCCGCCTCCCAGCAGAGCTTCTTCCGTCCTCTTTTCCAGTTCCTGCCGTATGGTTTCAATGGAACTCATAGAACCTTTCTCCCCTCGTCTGAGAATCAAATCAAAAAACCCAAAACCCTCCCCCCATCCCTGCCCCTCAAGGGGGCAGGATAAGAGTGGAAGGATGTCATAGTATATACATCAAATTCTTCTTCTACACCACAAGATTCCGACTGGAGTTCAGTCGTCCTTTATCGGTCCCTGAGTTCTTCTGCAATCAATCTCTCCGCGATCGAATAGGGATCCGCCCGCCGACTCGTCAATTCATCGAGGAGCGTCTCCCATTTCCCTTCTCTTTCGATTCTGCCGATCAAGCGGGCCATCACTTCCGTTTCAAGAATCCCGAGAAAGGTGGTCCTTGCCTTTTCTCTCATTTTCTTTTCCAGTTTATTGTTCTTTTCCATCGTCTGCCTGTGGCGATGGATTCCCTGGACCAGTTCCGCGATCCCCCTTCCCGAAATCGCCTCGGTTTTCAGAATCGGGACCTCCCAGACGGCCTCACGCCTTCTGCCCATTTCGAGAGCCATCCGCAGGTCCCTTTCCATCCTGTCCGCCCCTTCCCGGTCGGATTTGTTGATGACGAAAAGGTCTCCGATCTCGATGATGCCTGCCTTGATAGCCTGAATATCGTCTCCCAGCCCCGGAACGAAGATGACGATGGAGGTGTGGGCTGTATTCACGATCTCCACCTCGTCCTGCCCGACACCTACCGTTTCGACCAGGACGATATCCTTTCCCATGGCATCCATGACATTGATCACATCCTGGGTGGACCGGGAGAGACCTCCGAGATACCCGCGGGTAGCCAGAGACCGGATGAAGACCCCTTCATCGGTCGCGTGACGTTGCATCCGGATCCGATCACCGAGAATCGCACCTCCTGTGAAAGGGCTGGTCGGGTCCACAGCAACGATGCCCACGGTTTTCCCTTCCGTACGAAAGAAGTCCACCATCTTATCGACGAGGGTCGATTTGCCGGAACCCGGGGGACCTGTAATCCCGATGATATAGGCTCTTCCCGTCTTGGGATAGAGGTCCTTCAGCACCTCCATGGCGGAAGGGACCCCGTCGTCAATGTCCCGCATCAATCTTGAGGCGGCCCGGACATTCCCTTCTAAGATCTGTTCAGCAATACTCATGACGATCACTCTTCGTTGATCCGGAAAATGAAACCTCACTCCAAGGAGCCACTGGAAAAAAGGCAGGGAGAACGAACTGCTCTGTGGCCTGGGGACGATGGCAGGGGCGTTGGCCGTGCGGATTCTATAAAGCCTTTCCTGGAACCCCGATGTGCCTTGCGATGACGATCCGCTGGACCTCCGACGTCCCTTCGCCGATGTCCAGAAGTTTCTGATTCCGATAATGACGCTCCACAGCGTACTCCTTCATCAGGCCGTATCCGCCGTGAAGCTGAACCGCCTGGTTGGCTACCCGGTGGTACATCTCGGAACAGAACATCTTGGCCATGGCCGATTCCTTGGAGAAGGGCCGATGATGCTCGCACAACCAGCAGGCCTTGTAGAGGAGCAGCCTTGCCAATTCGATTTCAGTGGCCATGTCCGCCAATTTGAAGGCGTTGATCTGGAAGGAGCCGATGGGTCTTCCGAACTGCTCCCTTTCACCGGCATATTTCAGGGCCAACTCAAAAGCGCCCTGTGCTCCCCCCAATCCCATGGCTGCAATGCTCAGCCTTCCTCCGTCCAGGGTGGCCAGCATCTGGTGAAATCCATCACCCCGGCGACCGAGAAGATTCTCCTTGGGAACCCTGCAATCCGTAAAATAGAGTTCCCCGGTGTTGGAGGCCCTCCAGACCATCTTGCCGTGCATCGCCTTGGTTGTGAAACCCGGAGTCCCGTTCGGCACGAGAATACAGGAGATCTCGTTCTTCCCATCCTCCTGTTTTCCCGTGACGGCCTGAACCACACAGACTCCGCTCATCTCCGTGGTTGAGTTCGTAATGAAGATCTTGGACCCGTTGATGACCCAGTGGGTTCCCGTCCAGAGTCGCATTGGTTTTCGATGCTCCTGCATCGGAACCTGCGTTGGGCTCCGTCAGGCCGAAAGAAGCGAGGGTATTCCCGGAGCAGAGGTCAGGGAGCCATTTTCGTTTCTGCTCTTCACTTCCGTAATAATAGATGGGTGCGACTCCGAGGGAATTTCCCGCCGCCAGGGTGGCTGCTTGAGATCCATCGATCCTCGCGATCTCTTCGACCGCGAGGATGTAGGCGACGTAGCCCACATTGCTTCCCCCGTATTCCTCGGGGACGAAGGGGCCAAACAGTCCCAATTCTCCCATCCGTTTGGTCAGGGTGTAAGAAAACTCTTCTTTGTCGTCCAGTTCCTGGGCAATGGGTGCAATCTCTTTCTCGGCAAAATTGCGCACCATCTTCCTGAGCATCTGCTGCTCATCGGTCAGATCAAAATCGAGTGCCATGAAATCCTCCTAAACTGCATTGAGCATAGAGCAAAGGGCAGTCAGATGTCAATCTGAGAAACCTGCAACTGGAATAATGGAACAGTGGAATGTTGGGTTAATCCAAGAATCTTTTAAAATCCGGAATCTCATCGGTTCCATCTTTCCAACATTCCATCTTCATTCCCCTCGTCTATGCTCCATGCCCTGTGCATTACTGTTCGTACGGAACCCAGTAATAGTCCAGCACCGTATTCGTAGGTTTTTTTGTTCTGAATTCGGCCTTCACCTTCATCCCGATGAGCGGCTCACCGTAGAGGAGATAGCTCTTGGGGATCGTGGCCAATCCGGGGATCTCCACATCGATCTGCCAGTAAGGCGTCGAAAGCTCGATACCGATCCCTGCGTAAACGACCTGAGTAAAGGCGTAGATCGTGCCGATCACCGGGTTGGGCAAGCGTCTTCCAGTTCATCTCCGTGTGGCAGTCGGGACAGTGGCCCCGGGGTGGAATCCAGAGACGTTTTTCCGGGCAACGACCGTTTGGACAACGGGTGGCCATCAGTTTGCCCTTCCTCAATCCCTCAAAGAAAGGGGAAAGCATTCCGTAGGTATGAACATGGGTAATCGATCGGGGCCATTCGATCACCGTGGCCGGTTTGTCCTGTCGGATTTTCGTTACTTCCCCGGTAAATTTCGTTTCTTTCCTTTTGCTTGGCTGGGCTTTCTTCTTGACCGGAGCGATCTTCTTGGTCTTTGCCTGAACTTTTTTCTTTATCTCCACCTTTTTCTTTGCCATAAGGTTTTTCCTCCTTTCCCCTTTACCAGTTCTTTCTCAGGATGCCTACGGTCACATGCGAACCCACACCCGCATGAGAAACCCAGAGGGCCTGTTTGCCCGTTTCGGGGATCTGGAGACTCTGCCAGTCCTTGGGTTTCTCTTTGCCCCATTTCTTCCAGATCTTCGAATCACCGTGGAATTGATCATATTTCTGCTGCAATTGCCACAGACACTCGGCGGCCTGAAATATCCCGGTCGCACCTACGGCATGCATCGTTCCCAGAAGGCCGCCGGAAAGGTTGGAAGGGCATTTGCCGCCATAGTAGGCATCCCCGGATTCGATATAATCCTGCTCCTGGCCGTAAGGTCTGAGACCAATATCTCCATAGGTCTGGAGATCGCTTATGGTGAAGGCGTCGTGAAGCTCTACGAGATCCAGATCTTCCAATGGGTTTTGAATGCCGGCCATACGGTAGACCAGCCAGGCTGCAAATCGGGCCGCAAGGAAGCTCTCAAATCCGGGGAACCGGCTCCCTTTTTCAGTGAGGCTCCTTATACGTCTCCGGTGTCTCGTGGGGGAGTAAAGGAATTTCCATGGGGCGCCGGTCCGCCACCCGCAAGGTATGGGTGCCTCCGCAGATAAAGAGCTCACAGGGATGATCGGTTAATTTGTAGGCGGTCTCCTCGTCGCAGACCAGGGCACAGGCCGCCCCGACGCTCATGGCACAGCATTCCAGAAACCGAAGCGGGTAAGCGGATATGGGGCTCTTCAGGACTTCCTCGACGGTGTGCTTCCCGGGTTGCTGGGCATAGGGGGAAGAACAGGCATAGAGACGGTTCTTGACGGCGATCTTGGCCCGTGTGACCTCGGAGACGTTGAAGGCCCAGGCAAACCGGTTGGCCATGGGGGCATAATAGGAAGAGTAGATCCGACCCAGACGGGTTTCAAAGTCCTTGCATGCCGCGGTGGAGATGTAGAAGTTCCCCGTACGGGTGTCGACCTCGTCCATCCGCTCCCAGCCGGCAGCCAGGGCCACATTGGCGTACCCGGAGGCAACTGCCATGGCGGCATTGAGTATCGTTGATCCTCCGGTCGCCCCGCCGGTCTTGATCCCCGTATTGTAAAGAGGATCGAGCCCCAGATAGTCGTGGATCTTTGCCTCACAGAGAAGTTGATCCTGAAAATGGTCGGCAAACTCCCCGTAGGCCGCGTAATTGATCAGCCCCTTGACCTCCAGGGGATCCATTTTGAGATCGTTGTCTTCGAGCAGGTTCTTGAAGGCGATCATCACCAGTTCTTCCAGTTTGTACTCGGGGAAAAATTTCCTGTAGGCGGTCGTTCCCCCGGCCACCATGAAGACCCTTCGATTCCACTTCGGGATTCTTAAGTTGCCTTCTTTGAATGTGATCATGCCGGTCCCTCCTGAACTCGTAGTGGTGCCCCGTCACCCTGAAAGGTGTTTCCCCGTGGGCGTTCCCTTTCAGTCCCGACCTTCTGCTCCATAACTCATAACGCCGAACTTTACAACCCTCCCTTCTTCCCGAAGATCCGTCCGGGATTATCACGTTCGACATCTTGAACTCCGGAGTTCCAACTCTCATTGGCGCGGTTTTATGTTCTCCCTGCCCCATTGAACTGCGGTGTCAATCGGTGTTCCCGGGGTGAAAACGGCCTTCACTCCGATTTGCCTGAGCCGGGGGATGTCTTCTTCGGGAATGATTCCTCCGCCGAAGACCAGAATGTCCTCTGCTCCTTCGTTCTTAAGAAGTTCAATCACCTTCTCGAAAACATCGTTGTGGGCTCCTGAAAGGATCGACAATCCGATCCCGTCGACGTCTTCCTGAATGGCGGTGGCGACAATCTGCTCGGGTGTTTGATGGAGGCCGGTGTAGATGACCTCAAAGCCTGCGTCCCGAAACCCCCGGGCAATGACCTTGGCTCCCCGATCATGGCCATCCAGACCCGGCTTGGCGATGAGGATTCGAATCTTACGGTCCGAAACCATCGGTTTCACCAGAATCCCGGCATAGGCGCAAGGCGCATAGCGTCACAAAGCACAGAGCATAGGGCATAGCGGAATTTTGGGTTATCGAACTTCGGGTGATCGGATTTGTTTGAAATTTGATACTTGGGATTTGATGTCGTTCCATATGCTCTCTGCCCTACGCCCTATGCTTCTTTAAAAGTATCCCGGGTCTGTGTATCTCCCGAATACGTCCCGCCACACATCGCAGATCTCCTGGATCGTGGCGTATTCCCGCACCGCCTGGATGAGGTACGGCATGAGGTTTTCGCCGTCCAGGGAGGCCTTCCGAACCTGATCGAGAAGTTCTCTCACCCTGGCGTTGTTTCGGCTCTCCTTGACCTCCCTGAGCCGCCGGATCTGTCTCTCTTCAATCTCGCGTTTCATCCTCCAGATCGTAATCGGGGCGTGTTCGGTTGCGTACTTGTTCACTCCGACGACGACCCTTTCTCCCGAATCGACCTGCTTCTGGTACGTGTACGCAGCCTGAGCCACTTCAGACTGCGGATAGCCCCGCTCAATGGCCGCCACCATGCCTCCCATGCCATCGATCTTCCGGATGTATTCCCAGGCCTGCTCCTCCATCCGACAGGTCAGGGCCTCCACAAAGTAAGAACCGGCCAGCGGGTCCACCGTGTTTGTGACGCCTGTCTCCTCCGCAAGAATCTGCTGAGTCCGCAGGGCGATGGTTGCCGCTTCCTCCGTTGGAATGGCGTACGTTTCATCGAGGGAATTGGTGTGAAGGGACTGGGTTCCTCCCAGCACGGCAGCCATTGCCTCGTAAGCCGTGCGAACGACGTTGTTGAAGGGTTGCTGGGCCGTCAGGGAACACCCCGCGGTCTGGGTATGAAACCGCAGCATCCATGAACGGGGGTTCTTTGCCAGAAATCGCTCGCGCATGATCCTGGCCCAGATCCTCCGGGCGGCCCTGAACTTGGCAATCTCCTCGAAGAAATCGATGTGGGAGTCGAAGAAGAAGGAGAGCCTTGGAGCAAACTCATCCACGTTCAGGCCCCTCTCGATGACGGCCTCCACGTAGGCAATCCCGTCGGCCAGGGTGAACGCCAATTCCTGAACCGCGGTGGATCCGGCCTCCCGGATATGATATCCGCTGATACTGATCGTATTCCAGCGGGGGACATGGCGGGTGCAGTATTCGATGGTGTCGACGATAATCCGGAGAGAGGGCTTGGGTGGGAGCATGAAGGTCTTCTGGGCAATGAATTCCTTCAGCATATCGTTCTGAATGGTTCCGCCAAGATTGCGCCGGCTGAATCCCTGCTTCTCCGCCACGACAAGATACATGGCGAGCAGGATGGCGGCCGGAGGATTGATGGTCATGGAGGTTGTGACCTGATCCAGGGGAATGCCCGCGAAGAGAATTTCCATGTCTCTGAGGGTATCGATGGCCACTCCACATTTTCCGATCTCTCCCCTGGCCATCGGAGAATCGCTGTCGTAGCCCATGAGGGTAGGGTAGTGAAAGGCAACGGAGAGACCGGTTTCCCCGTGTTCGAGAAGATAGCGGAACCGCTTGTTCGTTTCTTCCGGTCCTGCCAACCCTGAAAACATGCGCATGGTCCAGAGCCGGCCCCGGTACATGGACGGTTGAACACCCCGGGTGAAAGGATAGACCCCCGGAAACCCGATGTCTCTGGAATAGTCGAGGTCTTTCATGTCTTCAGGGGTATAGAGACCCTTGATCTCCAGATCGGAGACGGTTGTAAAGCGGGAAAGACGTTCTGGGGTTGCCGAGAGAAATCTCGAAAGACCTTCCGTCCATTTCCGCTTCTCTTCGTCAAGCTTCTTCAGGTGGTCCTCTTTGAACATGTGTCCACCCCCACCCATCCCTGCCTTCGGCGGACAGGGTAGATTTCAGATTTCAGATTTGAGATTTAAGGTTGAGAAATATCTGCAATCTGCCATCCGTGCCTTAGGGACGACAGGTGAGATTCGGACTCAGCAGACCTCTTTGATTTGAGCGATGATCTGGTCGGTCCTGAAATGTCTCAGGCTGATCGCTCCGGAAGGACAGACGGCGTTGCAGGCTCCGCACCCCTTACACAGGGCCTCGTTGACCGCCATGATTCTGCAGTAGGGATCGATCTTCAACGCCCGGTATTCGCAGACCTGTTCGCAAAGGCCGCATCCCGCGCAGAGAAGACGATCCACGACCGCGGTGATGGGTTCGATTTTCACTCTTCCCGCGAAGAGAGGGGTTGTCGCCCTGGAGGCTGCGCCGTGGGCCTGAGCGAGGGTGTCGCTGAGATCTTTGGGCCCCTGACAGGCCCCTGCCAGAAAGATCCCTTCCGTCGCCGTATCCAGGGGACGCAGTTTCGGATGAACTTCCAGATAGAACCGATCGGGCCCTTGGGAGAGTTTGAGAAGACCCCGCAGATGATCCGCGTCCTTTCTCGGGGTGAGGCCCGTTGCGAGGACGACGAGATCGGCCTCCTCTTCGTAGGGCTCTCCCAGGAGTTCATCCTCCGCCTTGACGATCAGTCTTTCCCCTTTCCGGTAGATCTCGGAAGGGATTCCTTTTCTGTAGAAAATGCCTTTTCGTTGGACCTGATCGTAGAATTCTTCATGGCCCTTTCCAAAGGCCCGCACATCCATATAACAGACCGTTACCCGTGCGGCGGGGAACCGGTCCTTCAAGAGACCGGCCTGCTTTGCCGTATACATGCAGCAGACCCTGGAGCAGTATTCGTTCCCCACGGTTTTATCTCTTGATCCCACACATTGAATGAACAGAATGCTTTCGGGTTCCTTTTCATTGACGAGAAGTCTGCCCCGGGTGGGCCCGTCCTCGGCAAGGAATCGTTCCAATTCAAGACCCGTGATCACGTTCCTGTAACGGTCGTATCCATACTCGGGCTTCAGCCCGGGGTCGAAGGGGTCATATCCTGTGGCAACGATGATGGCTCCCACCTCGATTCTGAGTTCGACTCCGACCTCTTCAAACCGAATCGCCCCCTCCGGACACGCCTCTCTGCATCCGGCACATTCCCCCCTGGTGAGGAAGAGACAGTTCTCCGAGTCAATGAGATAGGCAGAAGGAACGGCCCGGGGAGACGGAAGATAGATTGCCGTCCGTTCGATCAATCCCGAATCAAATTCACTGGGGACTCTCACGGGACAGACCTCTTCACATTTCTTGCACCGATTACATTTTTCCGGGTCGACGTACCGGGGATGATGCCTCACCCGGACATTGAAGTTTCCCACATATCCTTCCACTTCCACGACCTCCGACTGAGGAAGGAGATGAATCAGGGGGTGGTTCGACACCTCCTCCATCTTGGGAAGGAGATGGCTGGCGGTTTCCTCAAGAGTAGGAAAGGTGCGATCCATCTTCAAAAGCTGTCCGCCCAGGGTCGGGGATTTTTCCACTAAGTAAACCTCAAAACCCGCGCGGGCGATATCGAGGCTGGCCTGAATGCCTGCAAGGCCTCCGCCGATGACCAGAACGGCAGGAGTGACATTGACCTCCTTCTCCTGCAGGGGTTCGTGGCGGGAGACCTTTGCAACGGCCGCAGCGATGAGGTCCATTGCCTTGAGGGTCCCTTTTCCCTTATCTGGATGAACCCACGAACATTGTTCGCGGATGTTGGCCATCTCGAAAAAATAAGGGTTGAGTCCGGCGGCTCGTACAGCCTTCCGGTAGGTCAGTTCATGCATCCGCGGGGAACAGGCCGCAACCACAATCCGATCAAGACCCAGGTTCCGGATATCGTTCTTGATCAGATCCTGGCCCGGGTCGGAACACATGTACTGGTAGTCTCGAACCATGGCCACAGAGGGAAGCGTCCGGGCAAAGGCCGTTACCTGACCGATATCCACTGTTGCGGCAATGTTGACCCCGCAGTGACAAACGTAAACACCAATTTTCATAACCTACCCGACTGGAAGACGGGAATATTGGAATATTGGAAGAATGGAATATTGGGTCAAAAAAAGAATCCAGAGAAAACAAGACGCTTTGTTCTTGTCGCTCGTTACTCCACTATGCCCGTATTCCTTTTCTTTCTTCATTCCATCTTTCCATTTCTTCTGTATCATGGTTTTCCCATTGTTCCAGTATTCCATTCTTCCATCATTCCGTTTTTCGTTTCCTTCCTCTTGCGAGCAGGGCACAGGCCTGAGAGGCTGCGCCGCTTGCCTGGGTAACCGTGTCGGGAATATCCTTGGGGCCCTGACAACACCCCGCGAGAAACACCCCCTCCACGCTGCTGAGGGTCGGATCGAGGCCGGGTGGTTCACCATAGAAGCGATCCGGCGATCTTTCCAGCCCGAGGATCTCCTTCAAGACATCCTCCTCTTTCCGGGGGGTGAGCCCCGCAGCCAGGACGACCAGGTCCGCTTCCAGTTCGAAAGGTTCGCCCAGAAGGGTGTCTTCTCCCCTGACGATCAGTTTCCCGTTTCTCCGGTAGATCTCCGAAGGGTTGGCCCGCCGGTAAAGGACCCCTTCCTTTTGAACCCTTTCATAGAATTCCTCAAAACCCTTTCCAAAGGCCCTGACGTCCATATAAAGGACCGTGATCCGGGCGTCAGGGATTTTTTCCCTGAGAAGATGGGCCTGTTTGGCCGTAGCCATACAGCAGACCCTGGAACAGTATTCATTGCCCACGGTCTTGTCCCGTGATCCCACGCAGTGGATGAAGACAACCTCTCCGGGCTTTCTTCCCTCGATCAGGATTTCTCCTTTCGTGGGGCCCGAGGCGGAACAGAGCCTCTCGAATTCGAGGCCATGAAGAACGTTGGGATAGATCTTGTAGCCGAATTCGGGCTTGCGCCCCGGATCGAAGAGATCGAATCCCGTGGCCACGATGATGGCTCCCACGTCGATCTCGGTGATTTCTTCCCGGTCTTCGAAGAAGATCGCCCCTGCCTTGCAGGCGTCCACACAGGTTTTCCTGCATTTGCCCCTGCTGAGCCACAGGCAGCTTCGGGGGTCAATCGCAGCTTTCAACGGCACGGCCTGGGGAAAAGGGATGTCAATGGCCCTTCGTGGGACCAGGCCCTCATTGAATTCAGAAGGAACGCCCTTCTTCAACGCACAGGCTTCCATGCAATCCCCGCAGCCCGTGCAGCGGTCCCGGAGAACATAGGTGGGTTTCTTTTTGACCTTGATCTGGAAGTGTCCGGCGCTTCCCCGGACCTCCGCCACTTCCGCACAGGTGTGGAGCCGGATCTTCGGATGATTGGCCGTATCGACCATTTTGGGTGTAATGATGCAGGCTGAGCAGTCGAGAGTGGGAAAGGTCTTATCCAGCTGGGCCATATGGCCGCCAATGGAAGAGCTCCTTTCGACCAGGTGGACGGTGAATCCTTTCTCCGCCATGTCGAGGGCCGCCTGCATCCCGGCGATGCCGGCGCCGATCACCAGAGCTTCGGGAATCACATGCTGCAACTGTTCGGTCTTCATAGCCTACTCAGAGTGGAAAAATGGAATATTGGAATAATGGAAAAATGGAAGAATTGGAATATTGGGTTCCCAAAAAGAACCGGGAGAAAAGAAGTGTTCTTTTCTTTGTTACCCATCATTCCAGTATTCCACCGTTCCAATATTCCTTTTCCACATCATTCCATCATTCCATCATTCCAATCTTCCAGTTCATTTATTTTAGTTTTCCCATCAGGGCCGAGGCGATGGTGTTCTTCTGGATCTCCTTGGTTCCTTCGTAGATCTCCGTGATCTTTGCATCGCGGTAGAACCGTTCCACTTCATATTCGGTGATATAACCGTAGCCTCCGTGAATCTGGATGGCTTCATCCGCCACCTCCACCGCCGTTTTGGCCGCGAACATCTTTGCCATGGAGGTGAGTTTCGGATCGATCTTCTTCCGGTCGAAATTCCAGGCGGCCTTGTAGGTGAGCAATCTGGCTGTCTCGATCTTGGTCGCCATGTCGGCGAGTTTGTGCTGGGTCGCCTGAAAGTCAATCAGGCGTTTGCCGAACTGTTTCCTCTGCAGGGCGTACTCCAGTGCCCGGTCAAAGGCCCCCTGGCTGATTCCCAGGGCCTGAGCCGCGATTTCGATCCGGCTTTCATCGAAGAACTCAATGACCTGGTAGAAACCTCTGTTCTCTTCACCGATCAGGTGGGATGCCGGGATGGTGACGTCACTGAACGAAATCTCGGCCGTCGAGGTCATGCGGATGCCCATCTTGGGGGTGATTTCCGTCGCCTCCAAACCCTTTGTTCCCTTTTCCACCAGAAGGGTACACTGGCCGCGGTAAGGAGGATGGGCATGGGGATTCGTCTGGCAGAGGACGATAAAGAAGTCCGCAATCGATCCGTTGGTGATAAAGGTCTTCGTTCCGTTGATCACAAAGGTATTGCCCTGTCTGGTCCCCGTCGTGGAGAGTGAGGTAATATCACTTCCATGGTCAGGTTCCGTGTAAGCACCGGCGGAGATCGCTTCGCCTTTGGCCACGGGAATGAGAACTCTTTTCTTCTGCTCCGCCGTTCCGAAGTGGAGGATGATCTCCGAGGAGAAGTCGACGAGGCTCAGAGCGATCCCCACTCCGGAATCCTTGCGGCAGAATTCCTCCACAATCAGAATATTTTCAAAAACACCATATCCCTGGCCTCCATACTCCTCGGGGTAGTGGATACCGACAAATCCCAGTTTGCAGGCCTTCTTCCAGAGCTCTCTCGGAAAGGTATGGGCCTGTTCCCACTGAAGGATTTTCTCCTTGTCAAATTCTCCCGCGGCAAAGCCTTTCGCTGCCTGCTGAATGTCCTTCTGCTCTTCCGTCAACTCGAAGTCCATCGCTCGCTTCTCCAAGGAATAATGAAAGAACACTGGAATAGTGGAATCTGGAATATTGGAATCATGGGATCATAAGAGAGTCTTAAAACAGTTCATTGTCTTGTTCTGGATTTTCTGCTGTACCCAATATTCCAATCTTCCATTATTCCAATTTTCCTTTCCTTTTATTTTTGTTTCATTCCCTTGATCTTTTCTTTGAGCACGGGAATGATCTTGAACAGATCCCCTACGATGCCGTAGTGGGCGAAGCTGAAGATCGGCGCCTTGGGATCCTTATTTACGGCGATGATCGTTCCGGCCCCTTTCATGCCTGCCATATGCTGAAAGGCGCCGCTGATTCCAAGGGCGAGATACACCTTGGGCTTCACAGTCTTTCCGGACGTTCCCACCTGACAGGCCTTCGGAAGCCACTTCTTGTCCACCACAGGTCGGGAACAGGAGAGGGTTCCCCCCACGGCGTCAGCGAGCTCTCTCACAAGGGGCAGGTTTTCGGGATCCTTGATTCCCCTTCCCACGGAGATCAGGATATCTGCCTGTGTAATGTCCACCTCGCCCGCTGCGGCCTCCACGTACTGGAGAAAGCGCTTTGGAAGAAGTTCGTCGGTCAGAGGAGAAGGCAACGGGGTGATCCGACCTTCCATGGGACCATTTTCCGAGGAAGAGAAGGCCCCCGGCCGGACTGTGGCCAGGTAGGGACCCGGTTTCCGGAAGGAGACCCTGGCGTTCATCTTCCCGGCATAAAGCTGGCGGGTCACGGAGAGGGATTCCCCCTCCACATCGACGGCGATACAGTCGGTCGCCAGGGGAATTCCCATGGACGCGGCAAGGCTTGGCGCAAGGTCCATTCCCATGCCGGTGTGCCCCATCAGCGTCAGGAAGGGTTTCTTCTCCGACAGGAGCCCGGTCAAAACTTTCTGATAGGTTTCAGAGTTGAAGACGTCGAGGCGGTCGTCTTCAATGAGAAAGACCTGGTTTGCTCGTGATTTGAGCGCCTCTGCGAAATGTCCGACCCCTTTTCCAAGGAGGGCAACATGAATTTCCCCTCCCACATCCCTCGCCAATTGTCTCCCTTTGGAAACCATCTCCCACGTGATGTCCCTCATCTCCCCGGTTCGATGTTCGGCGACAACGAGAATCTCCTTCATCTATGCCAGACCTCCTTTTTCTTTCAGGATCTCCAGAATCTTCAGCGAGACCTCTTCCGGATTTCCATCGAGAAGAGCGGCCCCCTGTCCGACAGAAGGAAGAAAGAGGTTCTCCACCCGAATGGAGGACCCGGAAAGGCCCGCTTCCTCCGGTTTTATGTTGAGGTCTGCTGCTCCGAGCGTTTTGATCTCTTTCTTGGCCACCTTTCGGATCCCCATGATGGAAACATAACGGGGCTCGTTGATTCCGGTTTGGAGGGTGAGAACGGCGGGGAGGTCGATTTCCACCACTTCCTCCAATCCTCCTTCAAGCTCCCGGTGAACGGTTGCTTTGTTCTCTTGAACGTCAAGCTGATTGACCAGGGATGCATGGGGAACGCCAAGGAGTTCCGCGAGGGTGACACCGACCTGCCCGTACCCGTCATCCTCCGCCTGGGTTCCTGTAAGAATGAGATCGTAAGGCATCTTCCGGATGGCCTCAGACAGGACCTTCGCCGTGGCAAAACCATCCGATTCCTCGAAGGTGGGATCGGTCAGCCGGACGGCATCTTCCGCACCCATGGCGAGGCATTTCCGGAGGGTTTCATTCGATGTCTCTCCCCCCATGGAGACAACCGTTACGGTTCCCCCATGCTTTTCTTTCAATCGAATCGCCTCTTCAATGGCATAGGTGTCCCATTCGTTGAGATCGAAGGCCAGTCCGCTCTGGTCGATTCCTCTTCCCGATTTGTCGATGGAAATCTCTGCATCGGCCGTCTCAGGAACCCGCTTCACGCAGACGATGATGTTCATTCACATCCCCCCTTCGTTAAATTGGAAATCCGAATATCGAATATCGAAGTCCGAAACAAATCCCAAATTCAAATTTTAAAAACTCTTGTCCGATCTTTGGTTCATTCGAATTTTTGTCTTTCGAGCTTGTTTCGAGCTTCGAATTTCGTGCTTAGAATTTAGAGCGTTGTTTTGCTTCCCATGGCTTCTGCGAGTAATTCCGTCACATCCATGACCCGAATCCTGTCCTCGTTGCCGGAGGTCTTCACGGCGTCCTCCAGAGTGAGGACACAGAACGGACAGGCCGTGGCCAGAATCTCCGCTCCCAACTCAACCGCATCCCTTACCCTGATTTCGGCAAGACGCTGGCCCGTTTCGGAGGAGGACTCGACCCACATCCTTCCGCCTCCACCTTCGCAGCAGAGGCTTCGTTCCCTGGATCGATCGAGTTCCTTGAACGTGAGCCCGGGGATGGCCTGAAGGAGGAACCGGGGTTCGTCAAACAGGCCGTTCTGCTTCCCGAGAAAGCAGGGGTCATGGTAGGTAACGACCTTGTTCAATTTCCGATTCGGGGAAATCTTTCCGGATTCGAGAAGTTTTGCGAGGAGTTGTGTGGTGTGCTGAACCTCGAATTTCCCCTGCGGGTATTCGTTCTTCAGGACATTGAACCCATGGGGACACATCGTGATGATCCGCTCAACCCCGTGGGATTCAAAACGGCTCACGTTTTCTTCCACCAGCATTTCGAAGAGACCGGATTCCCCCATTCTCCGGACCTCATTGCCGCAACAGTGTTCCTCGTTTCCCATGATCCCGAAGTCCACCCCTCCCTGACGAAGTGCGAAGACCAATGCCCTGGCCACCTCCTGTATTCTGGGATCGTAGGACGCTGTGCAGCCTGCGAAATAGAGGGTGTCCGACCGTTCTCCCTTGGAAAGGTCTTTGATTGGGGGACCCTCCGGAAGGTCCTTCGTCCAATCCACCCTCTTGTTCTTCTGCCTTCCCCAGGGGTTTCCATGCTTGTAGACGTTTTCGAGGGCCTCGATGATGGTCTTGGGAATGTGCCCCTCTTCTACCAGCATGCCTCTCATTCCGATGATCAGATCCATCGGCTTCAGTCCTCTCGGACAGCGAAGCGTACAGGTCTTACAGGTCGTGCAGTCCCAGAGCTCTGTTTTCTCGTTCATCCGGTCGAGATTCTTTCCGAGGATGCCTTCCATCATCAGCCTTCGGATATTGAGCTTCGATTTGAGAGAGACAGGGCAGCCCCCTGTGCATTTTCCGCATTGATAGCAGCCGTACAGATCAAACTTCTGTGCAAGCACTTCCCGGGATGAATCCATTCTTGTCGGTTCTCCTCAACTTTCATCAATCCATGACAGCTATCTTTATTTATAAGATACTCATGCCTAACCCTTCAATATCTCCCTGGAAGTGACGATCCGTTGAACCTCGGCCGTCCCCTCATAGAGGGTTGTTCCAAGACGGAACCCGGGGGTTCCCTTTTCAAGACGAAGGCGCTGATCCCCTTGCTTTTTTTCGCATTCCGGTCGGCGACCGCCCAGGTGACGGTGACGCGAAGCCTCACCGCTCGTAATCAGGGTTTTGGTGCCGTTCAGGACATAGGATTCTTTCTGGCGGGTGGCTGTGGTGCGGATATTGGCCGCATCCGAACCGGTAGTATTCCGGATTATTTCCTGTTCGGGGGTCAGACGGAATTCCATGGGCTGGTCAGATTTGAGATTTGAGATGTGCGATCTTAGATTGAAGGATCTAAATCTCCAATCTGAAATCACCCATCTGAAATGCTCCAATCCATCTGCAAGCCGGAGGGATCAGTACTGGTAGAATCCTTTTCCCGTTTTCCGGCCGAGGTGGCCTGCATCCACATATTTCTTGAGAAGAGGGCAGGGACGGTATTTTGAGTCTCCAAACCCTTTGTGCAGGACGTCCATGATGGAAAGGCAGGTATCCAGACCGATCAGATCCGCCAAGGCCAGGGGGCCCATGGGATGATTGGCCCCCAGTTTCATAACGGTATCGATGGCTTCAGGCTTTCCCACGCCTTCAAAGAGAGCATAGATGGCTTCATTGATCATGGGCATGAGGATCCGATTGGCAATAAACCCTGGAAAGTCGTTCGCCTCCACAGGGATCTTGCCCATTCTTTCCGAGAGGGCCTTGACCGCATCAAAAGCCTCCTGGGAGGTCTGGAGGCCCCGGATGATCTCGACCAGCTGCATAACAGGCACGGGGTTCATGAAGTGCATGCCGATGACCTGCGGGGGCCTCTTGGTTGCGGAGGCGATCTTGGTGATGGAAATGGATGACGTATTACTTGCGAGGAGCGTCTCTTTCTTGCAGATCTGATCGAGCTCCTTGAAGATATTCAGTTTAAGAACTTCATTCTCCGTGGCCGCCTCTACGACAAAATCGGCTTCCGCCATTCCTTTGATTTCAACGGTCCCGCGAATTCTTCCGAGGATTTCGTCTTTCTTTTGAGAGGAGAGTTTTCCTTTCTCGACCATCCGGTCCAGGTTCTTGGAGATAGAGGACAGTCCCTTCTGGACGAACGATTCCGCAATATCGCTCATGATGACCGACAAGCCCGAGGCTGCCGCGACCTGAGCGATTCCGTTGCCCATCTGTCCCGCTCCAACCACTCCGATTGTTTTGATGTCCATCATAACCTCCTCTGGAAAGCCGTAAAGCGTGAAGCTGCAATGGGATTGGAAGGGGTTCCCCTCTTCGCCTTGCCCTGCTTACGACTTCACGACTCATTTTGTTTTCAGATTCTTTCAACAATGAGACTGATCCCCTCGGCCCCTCCCAGGCAGAGGGAAGCCATCCCCCTCTTCACTCCGCGGTCTTCCATGGCATAGAGCAGGGTTGTGAGGATCCTGGCGCCGCTGGCTCCAATCGGATGACCCAGCGCCACGGCCCCTCCGTGAATATTGACTTTCTCGTGGCTGATCCCGAGGGTTTTAAAGATGGCGATCGTCGTTGCCGCGAAAGCCTCGTTGATTTCAAAGAGGTCGATGTCCGACAGAGAAAGCCCCGCTTTCTTGAGAGCCTTCGGAATCGACTGGAGGGGAGCCACCAGAACATCTTCCAGCTCCACGCCCGCAGCAGCCTGGGCTCCCACCTTTGCCCACGGTTTTACTCCCAGCGCCTCGGCTCTGTCTCGGCTCATGAGCACCAGCGCGCTTGCTCCATCGCTGATCTTGGAGGCGTTGGCTGCCGTGACCACCCCACCTTCTTTGAAGGCCGATTTCAATCTTGCCATGTTTTGAAGGTCGGGATCCCGGGGGCCCTCATCGACTTCAACGACGGCAGGGGGGCCTTTCTTGGAAGGAACGGAGACCGGGACAATCTCCTGCTTGAACTTTCCTGAACGCATGGTCTGCAATGCCCGTACGTTCGAGGTATAGCCGAACCGGTCCTGCTCTTCGCGGCTGATCCCGAACTTCACGGATTGAATTTCTGCGGTATATCCCATATGGTAATCGTTCACGACATCCCAGAGCCCATCGCGGACCATTCCGTCGATGAGTTTCCCATCCCAGAGGCGATATCCCGAGCGCGCATTCTCCAGGTAGTAGGGGGCGCGGCTCATATTCTCCATTCCCCCTGCAACGATGACATCGGCATCTCCTGACTGGATGACCTGGGCTGCCAGCATAACGGCCTTCAGTCCGGAACCGCAGACCTTATTCATGGTGAGCGCTCCCACCGACATGGGAAGCCCGGCTTTGATCATGGCCTGACGGGCAGGGTTCTGTCCCAGCCCACAGGGGAGAACATTCCCCATGATCACTTCGTCCACAGCCTCTTTCCCGATGCGGGATCTCTTGACGGCCTCATCGATGACGACGGCCCCGAGTTCCGTGGCAGTGAGAGAACTCAAGGCGCCGAAAAAATTCCCGATGGGAGTCCGAACAGCGCTGGTGATGACAACTTCTCTCATCCGTTTCATCTCCTTTTTAGAAGGGGTTGATGCATTGGATCTATGACCGCCGGCAGGGCAGTCACATCGCATGCATTTAAACCGTTCAAGACGGGTACTTGCCGATCATGAACGCCTCAGGTCTTGGAAGGCCATGCGTTGATCGACAGAACTTCGTATCCCTTCTTTTCCAATTCTTTCACCACATCCTCAGGGGTATGCGTATCGATTCGAATGGCTGCGATCCTCTTTCCGTCCACCTTGAAAGACGGCGAGACAACGCTGATGACATTCATATTTCGATCTTTTATGACTCCCAGAGCCCCGTAGAGCTGACCGGGTTTGTCTTCAAGGGCGATGGTCAGACGGGTTCCCTCTTCCTTGAGGCCGAAGAGGTCCACGAAGAATTCGAGAACGTCGGTCTCGGTAATGATGCCGACCAGCTTGTTCGCTTCCACAATGGGCAGGCACCCGATTTTATGGTCGTGCATCAGTTGAACCGCCTTCTCGATGATCGTCTCGGGGGTGATCGTGATCAATTTCTCTTTCGGCGTCATGAAGGCCGACACCTTCAATTTCCCCAGGAGGTAATTGAGCTCATGGACACTGAGCGTTGTCGCATCGGATGGAGCGGCTTCCCGGATATCCCGGTCCGTGATGATTCCCACAAGCTCATTATTCTTGTCCACAACCGGCAGATGACGGATTCCCTTGTCGCGAATGATCGCCCGAGCCTCGTAGAAAGAGGAATCGGGGCTGAGGGTCACGGGTGTTCCGAGCATCTTCTCCCTGAGATAACCTTCATAGTAAACCGACATGGTGGATTCCTCCTTTGTTCAGATTCCTTAGGGGAATTCCCTCCGGAACAGCCAAAACATTTCCTGAAATTTAACTATATCGGGAGGGGTTTTGTTTGTCAAATCTAATCCCATGTGTAATCATCTATTCCCACGTTCGCTGATCGTCAATCTTCTTCGACCCTTCCAGAATGGTTCCAGGTGGAACAAATTGGACTTCCCCTCTCAGTTTCATCACGTCTCGAATGGACTTTTCAATCTCCTCTTTCAGTTCCCCGGATCCGCGCATCTCCTCCTTTAACTGAATTTGAAAGGTCATTTCATCCTTGTGCTCTTTTCTCGTGACGAGGACCCGGCACTTTGCAACCTGAGAATGCCTTGAAATGACTTCGTCCACCTGACCGGGATGAATGAAGAGACCCCTTACCTTCGTCATCTGATCGATCCTTCCAAGGATCTTCACCAATCTCGGGGACGTTCTGCCGCAGGGGCAAGGAGCTTCCGTCAGGACAGAGAGGTCCCCTGTCCCAAACCGGATCAAGGGGTAGACCCTGTTGAAGGTCGTGGCGACGATTTCTCCGGGTTTCCCGGGAGGGACTTGTTTGCCGGTTTCAGGGTCCACGATTTCCACAATCTTGTCGTCGGGGACGTGCATTCCATTCTTTCGCATACACTCATAGCCCAGGCAGCCGATATCCGCGGTGCCGTAGCTCTGGCGGATGATCATGCCGAATTTTTCCTCCAAAGAGGCGCGCAGAGATTCGGGCAGCATCTCCGCAGCTACAAAACCGACCCGCAGGTGGAGATCCCTCTTTGGATCCACACCCATTTCTGTCGCTTTCTCCCCGAGAGTGAGGAGAAAACTCGGTGTCCCGAGGTAGGCGTTGGCCTTTAGGCTCCTCAAGATATTCACCTGCTGCTCCGTGTTGCCGACGCCGGTCGGAATGGTGATACATCCAAGCCCGACGAGCGAATTATCCAGCATCTGCATGCCAAAGGGAACCATGTGGTAACTGAAGGTATTGATCGCCAGATCGCCGGGTCGGAATCCTGCTGCAAACATGGCCTGCATCCAGCCTATCTCGTCATATTCCATTTCACCCGGCTCATGGATCGGCCCCGGAGAGACATAAATCCTTCTCAGGGTATGAATCGGCACTCCTTCGAAACCACCAAAGGGAGGGTTCTTTTTTTGAAGTTCCACCAGATCGGCCTTCTTGGTGATGGGGAGTTTCTCCAGGTCTTTGAGGGTCCGAATGTTCGCGGGCTTCAACCCAGCGGCGTCGAACTTATTTCTGACTGCCGGAGATTTCTTGTAGGCGTATTGAAGGATCCCCTTGAGTTTTCGATTCAGGTATTCAATTCGCTTCTGTCGGGGGAGGGTCTCAAGAGATTTCTTGAAATAGCCCTTTGCTTGACCCGGTGGGGTGTGTTTAGGCATGGAGCTTCTCCTCGGGAATGGCCAGCCTCCTTGGGGCCTTCTGCAAATCGCCCCAAGGGGCTGTGGGTGCCGCTACTTCTTGGGAAATACCCCTTCGAAGGGGACAAAAACGTCGCCTTTGTCGGTAAGGAAGACGGCCATCCCCTCGGTGACCTTGATTCCGAAGGAAAAGTCACCGATCTTCTCATACCAGTTTTTGAGGACGCCCGCAGGTGTGAGATTCAGTGCTTGAAGTTTTGAGCCCTGGGTCACCGCCAGTTTCCCCAAAACGACCGCTGAATCAAGGATGCTCACGATTCGATACTGGCTTGTCGTATCCGGTGGAAAGTAGATCCTGTCATAAGAAACAGGCACATTCAGTTCCACGTAGGAACCTGGAGTCACTTCGAAAGAAAATGCGAACTTCATGTTGTCCAACAAAACATTGTATCCACTGGGATTGTTGATATGGAATACAAAGGCCAAGGCCAACGGGATACGGGCCGGCGGATCGGCCCAGGGAAATGACCCGGCCACTTCAACCCTTTCGAGCATGATCTTGGGTTTTCCGGCCACATCGGTCGGCAGCAGCCCTGGCTTGCAGGCCACAAGAGCCGAGATCGCAAAGGACAGCACGAACATCATCAGGAATAATCTTCGCATAAAAACCTCCTTGCCTGTCTTTCGTGGTAAGGCACAAGTCGTTAGGCGACATTCTTGAAAACCACTTATGAGTTGCGGCTGACGATTCACGGGATTAAGTGAGCCATCTCTTCCTTCGTTTGTAGTGCTTCACCTGCCGGAAGCTCTTTCGTTCTCCGATATCCGAGAGACCTAAGTAGAAATCCCGGATATCCGGGTTCTCTTTCAACTTCTCGGCGGTATCATGCATCACCAGCCTGCCGTTCTCCAGAACGTAAGCATACGCGGCCACGGTCAGGGCCAATTTCACATTCTGTTCAACCAAGAGCAAGGGGATTCCCTCCTCCCTGTTCAAGCGGGTGATGATTTCGAAGATCTCCTTGATCAGGAGGGGAGCCAGGCCCATGGAGGGTTCATCGAGAAGCATCAGTTTGGGTTGGGCCATGAGGGCTCGGCCAATGACGGTCATCTGCTGTTCGCCGCCGCTGATATAACCTGCCATGGACATGGCGACGCTCCACCAGTCTTGGGAAGTAACGATAGACCATCTCGAGCCTTTCTTTCTTGGCGGAACCGGTTCCCCTCAGGTGGGCTCCCACCCGAAGGTTCTCTTCCACCGTGAGATGTTCAAAGACTCTTCTTCCCTCAATGATCTGGAAGATGCCGCGTCCGGCGATTTCTTCTGCATAGAGGTGATGGATCTTTTCTCCCATGAACTCAATGCTTCCGTCGGTGACTTCGCCGTCTTCGTGCCTCAGCAGGCCTGAGATCGATTTGAGCGTGGTGGACTTGCCCGCCCCGTTGGCGCCGAGAAGGGCAACAATCCTTCCCTTCGGCACTTCGATGGAAACCCCTTTGAGCACCAGAATCACTTCGTGATACATGACCTCAACATTGTTGAGTCTCAGAATACTCTCCGGAGCATTTGAAACATCAGACCTCTTTTGTTCCAAGGATCTTCCTCCTCCTTCTGATGTTATCACCAGCCCAGCCAGGAAGCCCACTTATCCGGGAATTTCGCCTTCATATCGATTTCGGCCACGGTTTGGGGTTTCCCTTTGATGACCCGTCCGATTCTGACGACAGAGCTATAACGGTGGTCCGTTGGGGTAATGGTTACCAGCTGGCCGCCAAATTCTTTCAACCCTTGCCACTCCCGCATGGACTCGAAGGCGTCTTTAATTCCAGGACCGTCCAATTTGCCGGCCTTATCCGCCCTTTTCATGGCTTCAACGGCCAAGGTTACCTTTACCCAGCCCTGGACCGCCCGTACCGTGCGGTTTTCCAAGGGAACGCCAGGGTTAAGCTTCTTGGCGTAGTCCACGACTTTCTTCTTCGCTGGATAGTCATCATTGAAGAGTGCACAGGCGATCAGCCCAATGGTTCCCTCAGCTGCAGGTCCAGCCAACTTAGGAAGGTTCTCGTCGAAGGCCCAGTGATTCATGATATGGTCCGCTCCGAGACCCAGGGCGTAGGCGTCTTTCAGTGTGGCAGAGGTGGACATGGTGGTATTCCCATGCCAGCCCAGGTTGACACCGAAACTCTTTGCAGCCAGGATCTGGCTCTTGGTATCCAGGGCAGTTAAAGGAATATCATAATCCGGCCCGACCTCGAAGCCAAGCATTGCAGCCTGCTCTTTAATGGCCTTGATCGGAGCGGTTGCAAAGGGGGAGGCTGTGGCGATGAAGCAGGCGAACTTGGGTTTAACCCCTTTTCCCCTCAGGCCCTGCCATTTCGGATCTTTCTTCCAAACCTCCTCGAACCAGTAGGTGATCGCGCCGCGGGCATTGGTCGAATAATCGACTCCGTAGACAAAGTTATACGGGGTCTTCTTGGGATCGCAGAGATTGCCTGAGAAAGAACTCGACAGGTAAGGCATCTTGTCTGCGTTGATCGTAGGAGAGAGAGACTCGGTATCTCCCGTCCCCCAGCCGAGAACCATGACCACCTTATCATGGTCCCGAAAGCGTTTATACGTCGTGACTGCTTCCGGGACGCGATATCCATAGTCGTATTGAAA
This sequence comes from uncultured delta proteobacterium, assembly GCA_963731045.1. Classification (GTDB taxonomy): domain Bacteria; phylum Desulfobacterota; class BSN033; order BSN033; family UBA1163; genus CAVSVC01. Next base: position 152,257 of record CAVSVC010000052.1, read on the forward strand.
GAGTCGAATTCTCTTTCCGTTGATTCCTCCAGCATCATTGTAGTACTGGACTGCTTCCCGGACTCCGAGGGCTTCGTCCTTGCCTACATCCGAAGTCGCGCCGGTTGTATCCTGGAGGGCGCCGAGTTTAACCTCCTGCGCTACCGCCCACGAAAATGAAAGCCCGATCATGAGACATGTCAAAATGACTGAGGTGGTTCTGACGGTCCTTGCCATGATTAACCTCCTGTTAGGTCTTTCTGCCCAAAGGCTTGACGTGATTCCCCCACCCTGCAAACTCCCACCATCCAGTGACGTCACACCACCTCCTTTTCTGAGTGTTCAGTGCTTGGTGTTCGTGATAGGTGGATCCAAGGTTCAGGTTCACCTGCACCATCACCAGCCACGATCACCGTCCACATTTCTTCTAATACGAAAAGGGCCACAAGTTGAAGTAATTCTTTATCTGCCACCAGCGGTAAGAAAGCCCGTTGGGCTCGAAGATCAGGAATAGGGAGATGGCCAGCCCGAAGGCGGCCTCCTTGACGAAAAGGAATTTTTCAAGGAGATGCGGCAAAAAAGGCATCAAACCGACAAAGAAGGGGTCCTGGGTCAAAATGAAAATCAGGGCTTTCAGGCCTTCCGGAATCAGAGTCATGAACAGGGCGCCAAAGATGGTTCCATGGAGGCTTCCGACCCCACCAATCAGAACCACCCCCACGAGCCAGAGAGACCAGCCAAATTGGAAGTGTTCCGGACTGACTGCAGCCAGAGAGGTGACCCAGAAGGCTCCCGCAATGCCTCCGATAAAGCCCGCAACAAAGAAAGCGAGCAGTTTGTAATAAACGATATTGACTCCCATGGTTTCGGCAGCAATATCGTTGTCGCGAATCGCAATCCAGGCCCGGCCGATCTTGGACCTCATGAGATTGGCCAAGGCCAGGGTACACAATAAAACGAGCACCACCATCAGGTAATAGACATCCATGTCTGACTTGATGACCCATGGACCGATCGTCACCACCCCGGGAGGAATGGAAAAAGCGACTCCTCTTCCTCCGATTTTGCTGACGTATTGCGTAATGAAAAACTCCACGGTGATGAATTGGGCCGCCATGGTGGTCATGATGAGATAAAATCCCTTGACCCGCGCCGAGGGAAGTCCGAACAGAACAGACCACAAACCTCCCACGATCCCCCCCAGGACCAGCGTGATCGGGTAGGGGAGATGGAGTTGAAGCAAAGAAAGGGTACAGGTGTAAGCCCCGACTGCGAGAAAGGCCGCATGGCCCAGGGTGACCTGACCGCAGTATCCGATAAGCAACTGGACCCCGATCGCGGAAAGGATGGTGTAGCCGACCACGTTTGCCACTCCGACCAGATAATAGCCTGCGAACGTGGGGATCAGGTAGAACAGAGTGAAGAAGAGGAGGATCATCTTTCCCCAGACGAATTTCGTCTGCCACCAGGCATGATCCTGGCGGTAATACTGGTGATAAACGCCACACGGCCGGTAACCCATTTCAACCCTCCCAATCCACGCCGTAAGGCGTCAGGGGGAAAAAGACAGGATGAGGATCCCTCATCCGTTACTCTGGTAGCACCCCTTGCGCCTCACGCCCCACCCCTCACGGTATTTTGATTACACACGTTCGATTCTCGTCCAGCCCCAGAGGCCATAGGGTTTGAACAGAAGGATGACCACCATCACGGCAAAAGGGAAGACCTCCTTGACACCGCCCGGGGTGAACCGGCTCAGATAGCCGTCGGCCAGGTTCTGGAGAACCCCGATGACCAGTCCCCCCACAATGGCCCCGGGAACCGAATTCAATCCCCCGAGGACGACCGCCGGGAGGACCAGCAGCCCCAGATAACCCACGGAGATATTCAACCCGTTGATATTCCCCAGGAGAGTTCCGCCGACTCCGGAGGCCATGAAGGCGATGGCCCAGGCCAGGGCGTAAACGATCTTCGCGTTGACGCCCACCGAAAGGGCCGCCATTTCATCGTCGGCAGTGGCCTGCATCGACAGCCCCCATTTCGTGTATTTGAAAAAGATAACAAAGGCGATCAGGAGGATCATCGATGCCACGAACGCCCACAGGTAGACCTGGCCGACAACGATTTTGCCGAAGAAGATCGGTTCCATCGGAAAGACGGGAGGTGTGAAAACCACGGTATCCGTTCCCCACAACAACTCCACCATGCCTTTGAAGAAGAAGGAGAGGCCTACTGTGACCATGATGACGCTCAGGACGGGTTCTCCCACCATGGGCCTCAGAAAAAGGTGCTCGGTCAGGAGTCCCAGGACGAATCCGACCACCAGCGTGAGAAGGAGGGCGGGAATGAAAGGGATGCCCCAGTTATAGAACATGAGGCAGACATAAGCTCCGATCAGGGTGAGTTCCCCCATGGCAAGGTTGAGGACTCCGGAACACTTATAGATGAGCGTCCACCCGAGGGCCACCAGGGCATAGATGCTTCCCACCAGGATCCCGGTGATCAAGAGCTGTAAGAAGAGTTCCATAAAAAACCTCCAGATAGAATACCGGAATATTGGAATGGTGGAATGCTGGAATATTGGAAAACCACTATTCCATTCTTCCGATATTCCATTGCTCCCGATCTTATTGCGGCACTTCCAAGACCTTGAGATCGGTCTTGATGTGGATGACCCTTCCGTCTTCGTAGGTGATATCGGTGTCCATATGGATAAGGTCCACATCCGAATAAAGGCCCCTCACGATCTCTTTGTACCTCTCTTCCACAAAGGCTCTCCGCAGTTTCCGGGTCCGGGTCAATTCATCATCGTCCGCATCGAACTCCTTGTAGAGGTTGACGAACTTCCTGATCCGGGCGATGGGAGGAAGATCCCGGTTCATTTTGCTGATTTCACTTCCGACCAGTTCATAGACTTGAGGCATCTGGGAGAGTTCAGTATAACTGGTGTAGGTAATGTTCCGGTCTTCCGCCCATTTTCCCACAACGGTATAATCGATACACATGACGCAAACAACATAAGGCCTGCCGTCTCCAATGGCCCACACGTCCCTGATATAGGGGCTGAACTTCAGGCGGGTTTCCAGATACTGGGGAGCGAATTTCGTTCCGTCCTTCAAGGTCATCACATCTTTCGTCCGGTCAAAAACGACGAGGTGGCCGTCCGCGTCCAGGAATCCTGTGTCTCCGGAGTAGAGCCAGCCATCCCGGAGGGCCTTCGCGGTTTCCTCGGGCATCTTATAGTATCCCTGGAAAACGGAGGAACTTTTCGAGATGATCTCCCCGTCAGGGGTGATCTTCACTTCCGTTCCGGGAATCGATTTGCCCACCGTGTCAAACTTGATATCGTTGTCATAATGGAGGACGGAGATCCCCGCGATCTCCGTCTGGCCATAGATCTGCTTTAGGTTCACCCCGATGGCATGGAAGAAGCGGAAATGATCCGGCCCCATGGCCGCCCCGCCCGTGTACGTGTATCGGATCCTGGAGAGACCCAGGTGGTCCTTCAGTTTCTTATGAACGGCGAGGTAGGCAAGGTAATGAAGGGCCTTCCAGTGCCAGGGAACGGATTTTTTCTGGAATTCCAACTCGGCCACGTGATACCCGATCTTCATGGCCCACTCGTAGGCCTTCCGCTTGGACCAGGAGGAATCCAGGTACTTCACCTGCACGGTCCGGACCATCTGCTCATAAATCCGGGGCGGGGCGAACATGACGTGAGGCCCGATTTCTCTGATGTTCTCCTGGGCCGTTTCCGGTTCCTCCGGAAAGTTGAGCGTAAAGCCTGCGTGGAGTCCGCAGGAGATCGACATCATCTGTTCCCCGATCCAGGCAAAGGGAAGGTAGGAGACAAAGTCATCCGATTCGAAATAGGGATCGACCCGCATCAGGTTCTGCCCCATGGTCAACATATTGTAGTGACTGAGTAGGGCCCCTTTGGGCAGGGAGGTGGTCCCGGAGGTATAAAAGAGGAGACAGATGTCGTCTCCCTTTCCTTTCATCACCAGGTCTTCAAAAAGGGCGGGCTCCTTCCTGTCGAGGTCCTCACCCATTCTCATGACTTCCTTAAGACTGATGAGGATCGGGTCCTGATATCCCCTCATCCCTTTCGGGTCGTCCCAGAGCATCTTCTTGAGCTTGGGGCACTTCGATTTGATGGTCAGGCACTTGTCCACTTCTTCCTGACCCTCTCCCACCATCAGCTTGGCATCGGAGTGATCGATGATGTATTGAACTTCGTCGATCAGGGAATCCTGAAACAACCAGACCCCGACGGCTCCGACACACATGGCAGCCATCTCGGCCCAGAGGGCTTCGGGCCGGTTGTCACCGATCATGGCCACCTTGTCGCCCCTTTCGAGGCCGAGAGAGACCATTCCCAGGGCGATCCGCTTGACATTCTCATAGTACTGCTTCCAGGTGATCGGGACCCAGATCCCAAATTCCTTTTCCCTCATGGCCACTTTCTTGTCCCCGTATTTCCCGGCAGACTGCAGAAAGAGCTTGGGGATGGTCAGGTCTTTTGTGATCTCCAGGTTCTTCCAGTTATCGACGCGAGACATACAAATCCTCAGCCTCCCCGAGATAGGCTTTCACCACCTGGGGATTGCCCTGGACCTCTGAAGGGGTTCCGTCCGCGATCTTCTCGCCGAAATTCAGAGCCATCACCCGGTGGGAGATATCCATCACAACACCCATGTCATGCTCTACCAGGACACAGGTCGTCTGCCAGCGTTCCTCTTCATTGATGTCCAGAATAAACCTGGCCATGTCCTCCACCTCCTCGAGGTTGAGGCCTGCCAGGGGCTCATCCAGGAGAATGATTTTCGGGTTCAAGGCAAGGGCCCTGGCCAGTTCCACCCGTTTTTGAAGCCCGTAGGGAAGCATGCCCACCACCTTGTCCCGAATGTGTTCGATCTCGAGAAGATCGATGATCTCCCGTTCGATAAAATCCCTGTGCTCGATCTCTTCCCTCGCCGTCTTTCCCAGGTAGAAGGTGCCGTTGAAAAGCCCTGTCTTGAGGTGGATGTGGCGTCCCAGGCGGATATTGTCGAGGACCGTGGTCCCTTTAAAGAGTTCGATCTTCTGGAAGGTTCGGGAGATTCCCTTTATGGCCCTCCGATAGGGCTTCAGACGGGTAATGTCCTCTCCATCGAAGAAGATCTGCCCTTTCTGGGGATGGTATAGTCCGTTAATGCAATTCAGGAGAACCGTTTTCCCTGCGCCATTGGGACCGATGATGGAGAAGATTTCGCCTTTCTTCACTTCAAAACTGATCCCCAGAAGGGCCTGGACACCTCCGAAAGCCATGTGAAGATTGCTGACCTTGAGCTGGACTTCCTGGGTGAGGGCCATCAGGGACTCCTTTCTCGTGAGGCGACCGGCGGATTCCAAAAACACATTTTAACCTCCTGAACAGTCCCTCGCAAGAAATGGAAATTTGTGAAAAAAACCCTCCCGTGGTCGGGAGTCTTCCCACCCTCAGGATATCACGGGTCTTCCCCCTCGGGTTACTCCGGGACCTGATTGGCGCTGAAAATCCCCGTCACGCTATGAATCACACAACCGTAGGGGTTTGGCAGGAAAGGATTTAGTGAAGCTCTCCGCCCTAAAGGGCGGAGCTTCCCGGTAAGGTACTCTCACTTATATTGTGTCCCTTCACCCCGGTCTGAAGACCGGGGTGAAGGGACACGGGCCGGCCAAATGAGCAAGAAAATAGGCTATTTAAACCTGATTAGCATTAGTTCTTCCCCTTGTCAAGAGGAAACAGGCGATTGCCGTCAAATGTGAAAAGAATCTTTTTAATTCACTGATGGGAAGAGAATGAGAATCGATCCAAGAGGTTCCGAAACGTTAAGGTTAAGCCAGGGAGGACAGCAGGAACCCCAAGCAGATAAACAGGATCCCCAGATAACGTAATGTGGGAATGGTTTCAAGAAAGACGAATCGGGCTGAAAGCATCACGAGGATGAATATGAGAGCGGCAAAAGGGTAGACGAAACTCAGGGTTGTCTTGGAGAGGGCGATGAGCCAGACGAGGGTGCTGAGGACATAAAGGACCCATCCCGAAAAAACGAGGGGGTTGAAGATCAGCTTAAGCAAATCAGCGATCATAGAGCCCTTCAGTGTGATCTCGCCCGTGACGAAAATCCCCTTTTTGAAAAGGACTTGACCTAAGGTGGCCGAAACGACCGATAGGAGGAGCAACCACGTTGGTATCATTAGGGGTCCCCTTTTTTGATGAGTTATGATACTGTGATAATTAACCCACTTTCGAAGGGGTCGTCAAACGTATTGACAGGATTCACAGGAAGTGTTCTCCTACGGTGTGCAACAGGAGAGGTTTTCGGCCTTTCAGACTCGATCGGGGGAGGCCCTTTGCCGGAAGGAGATCAGGAGAAGAAGATGGACCCCGGAACGCGACACACTGCATGAAGGAATCTTAACCGAGGCTTAATGCGCATCTAATTTTCACGTGGTAAGATATCTTTCGGATCTGCAAGGAAAGATGCTGGTCTTTCCTGCTCTCAAAACACAGAGTACCGAGGAGCTTGGAGATTTGACCGAGGTGAATAGAACAAAGTGGGAGAAGGAGAAGATCCTTTTCCTTTTTCTGATCCCCTTCTTTCTTTATATCTTGCTGCTCCCCGTGATGCCTCTCATCGAGCCTGACGAGGCCCGTTATAGTGATATCGCCAGTCTCATGAACCGAACAGGGGATTACGTCACTCCTCATCTGTTTCACTTGGTTTACCTTGAAAAACCTCCTCTTTGCTACTGGGCCACCGCACTGTCGTTTAAGATATTTGGAGAGAGCGAGTTCTCCTCAAGGCTTTTTGTTGCCCTTTGCGCCTGGGGATGTATTCTTCTGGTTTATCGGATCGGAACGTTCTTTCGTGACGAAAAGACCGGGCTCTATTCTGCCGGAGTGTTGAGCACGTTTCTCTTTCATTCCCTGCTTGGGAAAATCAATGTCTTGGATATGCCTCTCACCCTCTTCGTTTCTCTCGGGATCTGGGCAGGATATCGGCACTTTGCCGGGGGCGGCCGGAGGAAAGGCTGGATTTATCTTTTCTATGCAAGCAGTGCTTTAGCCTTTCTGACAAAAGGATTGATTGGGGTCGTCTTCCCTTTCGCGGTCATCCTCCTCTGGTTGCTTCTCTCGAGGAGGTGGCGTGACGGTTTGAGGCTCTTTTCTCCCGTAGGCGTCGCCTTGTTCCTTTTGATCTCCTGTCCATGGATCATTCTGGTTCAGAAAGCGAATAAAGACTTCCTTTGGTTCTTTTTCGTGAAGGAACATTTCCTGAGATACACGACGACCCTGCACAATCGGGACGAAGGCCTCTTGTTCTATCTTCCCATTGTCGCCTTAGGAACGTTGCCGTGGTCTGCCTTCCTACTCAAAGCTTGGAAAGAAGGGAGGATCAAAGGGACGCTCCTTTTCCCGCCAGCCGAGATGCGATTCCTCCTCGTGTGGATTGTCTTTATCTTCGTTTTCTTCTCCGTTTCTTCCTCTCAACTGCCTCCCTACATCGGTCCTATTTTCTTGCCCCTTGCCGTGATTTTTGCCCGTCTCTTCCGATTGTATGAAGAGAGGCGTGGCGCCCAGGAAAAGGGCAGAGGCCGCAGACTTCTTTATCATCTCCCGGTTTTTTTGCCGATGGTTCTTTTCGTTTCCGCTTTGCTTCTCCCTCCTTTTATGGGAAATGTGAGAATTGGCAAACACCTGATAAAAATGCATTTCGAATATGAGTGGCGGCTGATGATTCTGCCTGTTTTGTTCCAGGGGATGATTGTTTTTCTGCCCGGGCTCGTTCAAAGAAAATGGGGAAGGGGATGGTTCCCAACGATCGCCGTTCTTTCGGCCCTCTTCTTAATTTCCGTCCACTTCCCCAGTGCTCGTTTTCTGACTCCCCGGAAGTCCGCCTCTTCTGTCTCAAAAGCGATCCATGCGTGGGTTCCTCCGGATGGGAAAGTACTCCAATATGACATGGTTCTTTATGGAATTGATTTCTATAACCACATCCGAACGCCTGTCTACGGCGCGATTGGAGAACTGGCATACGGGTATCTCAAACTTTCCGAGGCGGAAAGGCGCCGTTATTTCTTGTCCCCTGCAGAATTCTTCGAACAGTGCCAAGAATGCGTTGAAATTTACATCGCGACGCGATATAAGAAGAACGTGGAGGAACTGAGAAAAGGGTTTCCCACCCTGGAAGTCCTGTGGGATAACGGGTATTATTATCTCCTGCGGTTGCGGCGGTAATGCCACAAGTGAATCGATGAATGAGGATGATGGCCTATGGAGATTCGTAAAGGGTTCTTACCGATGAGCCGCCCTTCGATTGGCGAGAAGGAGATCGAGGCGGTTGTCTCATGCTTGAAGTCGGGCTGGATTACCACAGGACCTCTCTGTAAGGACTTTGAAGAGAGGTTCTGTGAAATCACCCATGCCTCCCATGCCGTTTCCGTTTCTTCGGGGACGGCCGGCATGCACCTGCTGATGCTCGCCATGGGGATCAAGAAAGGAGATGAGGTGATCACCCCTTCGATGACCTTTGCATCGACGTTGAATATGATCACCTTGTGCGGGGCAAAACCTGTCTTTGTGGACGTCGATTACGAGACCCTGAACATCAATCCGGATCTGATCGAAAAGAAGATTACTGGAAAGACGAAGGCCATTATCCCGGTCCATTTTGCAGGGGCGCCTGTGGACATGGACAGGGTCCTGGAGATTGCCGGAAAGTACGGCCTGCCGGTGATCGAAGACGCAGCGCACGGCCTCGGCGCCACCTGCAGGGGTGTTCCTGTGGGGGGATGGGGTCAGGTCGCGATCTTCTCCTTTCATCCGATCAAGAACATCACGACCGGAGAGGGAGGGATGATTACCCATAGCAACGATGAGCTCGAAAGCCGGTTGAGGCTTCTCAGATTTCATGGAATTGAACGGGACGCATGGAAGAGATACGGCAAGGGGGGGAACCCGGAGTATGACATTCGGACTCCCGGATTTAAGTATAACCTGACGGATCTCCAGGCTGCGCTGGGGCTGGTTCAGCTGGCAAGGCTGGAGGAGATGAACGGCCGCAGGAGGCACCTTGCTGATTTGTACCGAAGAGGGCTGGAAGGGGTCCAGGGACTGGACCTGCCGGGGGTTCCGGCCTATCCCCACCTCCATGCATGGCACCTCTTTGTGGTCAAGGTTGTTTCCATGGAGCGGGGACCTTTCATGCAAAAGCTCGCCGATTACGAGATCGGGTACGGGATTCACTTCCCGGCTGCGCACCGGCTGGGCTATCTCCGGGAACGATTTAAAATCAAGAAGGGGGAGTTGAAGGAAACAGAGCGGGCCACCGACAGACTGGTCTCCCTGCCGCTGTTTCCAGACATGAAGGAAGAGGATGTTTCCTATGTCTGCGAGGCCCTTCGGGAGATCCTGAAACATGGGTAACGAGGCCGTGATTTCTCTGGTGATTCCAGTGTACAACGAGGAAGCAAACCTGTCCCGGCTCATGGAACGACTCAGGCCCGTCATGTCCGGCATGGGAAGGCGTTATGAGGCGATCTTTGTCGATGACGGAAGCCGGGACAACAGCCTGTCGATCCTGAAAAGTTTCCTGATCCACCCTGAAGTCAGGGTCGTGGAACTGACACGAAACTACGGGCAGCACGCGGCCATTTTTTCCGGGTTTTCTGTTACCCGGGGGGACATCGTGATCACTCTGGACGCCGATCTCCAGAATCCTCCGGAAGAGATTCCAAGACTGGTCAGGGTGATGGAAGAGGGGGACTATGAGGTGGTGGGAACGATCCGGAAGGAACGAAAGGATTCCTTCTTCCGGACCGCCTCATCGCGTCTGATCAACAAGGTTGCCCGGAGGATCACCAAGGTCAACATGTCGGACTGGGGGTGTATGCTCCGGGCTTACAGGAAAAATATCGTAGACCGGATGGTGAACTGCCACGAGCATTCCACCTTCATCCCCGCCCTGGCGACTTATTTTGCCAAGAAGGTGACGGAGATTGAGGTGGCCCACGAAGCAAGGCATGGCGGAGAGACCCACTATTCGCTGCGAAAGCTGATCAACCTTCAGTTTGACCTGGTGTCGTCCTTCTCCGATTTTCCATTGAAATGGATCATGTATGCCGGCATCGGAATGGCCATTCTCGGGGTCTCCTTCGGGATCGTTCTGGGGATTGCCAGGGCTCTCTATGGTGCCGCCTGGGCTGCCGAAGGTGTTTTTACGCTGTTCGCCATTCTTTTTGCCTTTGTGGGGTTTCAGTTTTTCGCCCTGGGAATCATGGGCGAGTACATCGGTCGTATCTACAGAGAGGTCAGGAAAAGGCCCGAGTACGTTATTGAAAGGATCTATCCCCCCGGATGAAAACCGTGGTGTTTGCTTACCATAATTTGGGAATCGTGGGTCTGGAGGCCCTGGCGCGGGAAGGGTTCGACATCCGGGCTGTCTTTTCCCATGAGGATGACCCCGAAGAGAACATCTGGTTCGGGTCGGTCGTGGAATGGGCGAAGCAGAACCAGATCCCCGTCTTCTGTCCTCCGCAGATCAATCGACCTGATTGGATCGAAAAGGTCCGCGCCCTCTCTCCGGATGTGATTTTTTCATTCTACTATCGCCACCTGCTCGGCAGGGACATTCTGATGATTCCGCGGGCCGGGTCCTTCAATCTTCATGGTTCTTTGCTGCCGGCCTACCGGGGAAGGTGCCCGGTCAACTGGGTGCTTGTCAACGGCGAAAAGCGCACAGGGGTTACCCTCCATCACATGCTTGAAGCCCCCGACGCAGGGGATCTCGTCGGGCAGAAAGAAGTGGTTATCGATTTCGAGGATACAGCCCGCACCCTTTATCAGAAGCTTTGTGCAAAGGCAAAGGAACTCCTGGATGAGATGCTTCCGCTGATCAGGAAAGGGGTTGCCCCGCGCATCGCACAGAACCTGAAACAGGGAAGTTATTACGGAGGGCGAAGGCCTGAGGACGGAAGGATAGACTGGAACTGGCCCGTGATGAGAATCTACAACCTGGTCAGAGCCGTCACGGAGCCCTATCCCGGCGCTTTCACTCTCTTCCCGGAAGGTGAGAAGTTGTTCATCTGGTGGGCCCTGCCCGAAGAAGTCCGTGTCCGCACGGGGGGAGTGGGGTCGCTTGAATTTGAAAAGGACGATGCGTACGTGAGGGCGTCGGATGGAAGACTGAAATTGTTGGAGATTGAAGTAGACCAGAAGAGGATGATGGGCGGCAGGCTCGTTGATTTTCTCAGAAAAAAGGAGGGCGTTGTCCTGAAATGAAAATTCTGATCTTGGGTGCCAATGGTTTTATCGGTCATCACCTGACCCAGCGAGTCCTCAACACCACGGACTGGAGTGTTTACGGAATGGATCTGGCCTTCGACAGGCTGGACCGGGTCATTTCCCACCCCCGGTTTCATTTCATTGAGGGAGATATCGCGATCAACCGGGAATGGATTGAGTATCACGTCAAAAAGTGTGATGTGATCATTCCGCTGGTGGCGATCGCCACACCGAAGCTCTACATGACGGACCCTCTGGGCGTTTTCCGTCTGGATTTCGAGATGAACCTCAATGTGGTCAAACAATGCGTTCATTATCACAAAAGGGTTGTTTTTCCTTCCACATCCGAAGTCTATGGCGCCTCTCCCGAGCCTGAATTCAAAGAAGACGAAACCTTCCTCGTCCTCGGACCGATCCACAAAGAGCGGTGGATTTATGCCTGCTGCAAGCAGCTTCTCGACCGTGTCATCTACGCTTACGGGACCCGGGGGCACCTCGAGTTTACCTTGTTTCGACCGTTCAACTGGATTGGCCCCAGGCTGGATTCTCTGGATACGGCGAAGGAGGGGAGTTCCAGGGTGGTGACCCAATTCATTGCGGAGCTCCTCATGAAGAGGCCCCTCTCCCTGGTGGACGGGGGGCATCAAAAACGGTGCTTTACCTATGTGGACGATGGGATCGACGCCCTGATGAAGATCCTCGAAAATAAGAACGGATGTTGCAGGAACGAAATCATCAATATCGGCAATCCCGAGAATGAGTGCTCCGTCAGGGAGTTGGCCTGTCTTCTTAAAGGGATCTTCATGGCCCATCCGAAGCATCGGGGCGACAAGATTTTTTCCGAAATCATGGACGCGCCTTCGGACCTGTATTATGGGAAAGGCTACCAGGATATCCTGAGCAGAAAACCCAGCATCGAGAAAGCCGGAAGGCTCCTTGGATGGAGCCCCCGAATCGGTCTTGAAGAATCCCTCAAGAAAACCCTCGACGCCTTCTTAGAGGAAAATGAAAACCTTCCCGAAGTCAACGAATAAGAAGGGTATCCTGGGCCTCAAGATCGATGTGGACACCTATGTGGGCATGAAACGGGGTGTCCCGCGTCTTCTCTCCGTGCTGGCCCGCTTCGGGATGCAGGCGACTTTCTACCTCAGCATGGGACCGGATGCGTCAGGGAGGGCCGTTCTTCAACTGCTCAAGAACCCCCGGTTTCTGAAAAAGATGGTCAAGACGAATGCCGGACGTCTTTACGGCATGAAGACCGCCCTCTACGGAACACTCCTGCCTTCTCCCATGATCGCTCTTTCTTTTCCAGAAGTCGTGGAGGAGATTGTTTTGGCCGGCCATGAGGTGGAGTTTCACGCATGGGACCACAGGCGGTGGCAGGATGAACTTCCAGCACGATCCTCCGCCTGGATTGAGGACTGGTTTGAGAAGGGGTTGACCGCTTATCGGAATCTGGTTAAGAAGGAACCGCTTTCCTTCGGAGCGCCCGCCTGGCTCATTGATGACCGGGTACTTGGAGATCGCAGGAAGATACCCTTTTCAATATCTGAGCTGTACACAGGGCGAAGAAACCGTTCATCCATGAAATATCCCGTCTGATCGAGATTCCTTCGGACCTCCCCTGTTTTGAAGAGACCGGTGTCCCCGGAGGGTGTTTCGACAGATTCTTCAGATGTCTGGAAGATGGAGGGACTCCATGTCCTTCCTGTCCACGCCGAGGTGGAAGGCGGCATCTGGGAGAGCTATTTCGTCGAATTGTGTGAGAAGGTGCAGAGCATGGATGTTGAGGTGCTTCCCCTCTCAAGGATCGGGACCCTTCTCAGGTCCGAACCGTTACCCGTGCGGAAGTACCGTCTGGAAATGCTTCCCGGCCGTTCCAGCCCCTGCGCGGTGTAAGGTTTTGCCAAATACTTCAAAAAGAACCCGGCGGGGCCGCGACGACTTCACGTTACAATAGGCGAGGCTCCCTGATCAAAGGGATTTGTTCTCAGAGCCAGGGAGAAAAGATAAGGATATTGGCGTTTCAGATGTTTCATATAGGGCAGCCATTCCTTCACCAGGAGGGAATAGGCCCTCCGGATATCCCCTTTCAGGTGGTCCACATCGCTTTCGGGCAACCCCATCAGCTCCTCACGGCAAACCAGTTCTTCGATCAGGTGGAAGACAGCGAGAAGAAGTTCCGTAAAGGTTTCGTGTTCGAGAAGATTCGGGTTCTCCATAAGACGGAGGAGAAATTCCCTTTGCCCGACCAGAAAGCGTTTCAGGTCCTCGAGGTCGAAGCGATGGATCTCGATGGCGTATGCGTAGGTCTGAAGCTCCTTGGCGACCTTCGAAAAATCCTGGTCTGACCAGTCATTGGTCATGATCAGACCTTTCCGGATGACTTCCAGCTCAGGGTCGAATTTTGAGAAATCGGCCAGCAGGCGTGTCCCCACGCCGCTATAGAAGACACCGATGATCATGTTCAACTTCTGAAGCCGTCTCTCGTCTTCCCGTTTGGCGAGCATGATCTCCGTTCCGTTGGCAATCACTCCCAGAAACGTACCCACCCCCATCACAATCACAAACATCGCCAGCAGCTTTCCGGGGAGGGTCACAGGATGGATGTCTCCGTAACCGACGGTGGCCATGGTGACGATGCTGAAGTAAAGGGCATCGGTCAGAGACAGGCCTTCAACGGCCATGAATCCGACGACGGCTAGGAGAATGACACCGATCAGGATAATCAGGAAAATCCTGAATCGTACCTGGAGAGATTTCATCGTCGACTATTTTAAGCTGCTGAAATCTTGGCATGGGACTGGCGGGAACTGGAAAGGCCGTGAAACCTGCTGCATGCAGGCAGGCTTCATGACGTTGACCAATTGTCTCCCGACGGGTCTGCCGAGCTGCGAGGCGATGAGAGGCTATGTTGGCACGTCCAGCTGAATGAATGAGAGAACGGGCAACGCTTACACCGGTTCGCCCGGTTTGGCCGAGCCGCCGAGCCAGGCCTTGCCCTCCGCATAAAGTTTTTCGACGGCAGGCCCCCGTAATCCCGGGAGACCCTCCTTGACCTTGAAGCCGTTCTTCCACTGAAGATAGGTGAGGTGGCGGTAACCTTCCGGGAAACGCATGAGCCATTCCTGGTCGAGCTTCAGAACGGCTGACGGGTCGACCGGGTCGAGGCGGTCTTTCTCATAGATCGGCTGCCGCCGGACGATACCCCAGCGGCCTTCCCGTTTTTCGAGGAAATCGTAAAAGCGTCCGAGGCACTGCACATCGACCAGGACCCCCTCAAGGGACGCCCTCTGGTGAATGGTCATCTTGACCTGGGAGATCGCCCGTGTTCCGGCAATCTCACAGCTCCATCCGCCCAGGGTGTGAAGGATGTTGACCCCTTTATTGAAACCGTCACGGCTCACTGCGATGAAATCCTTGGCCGGCCCCTGGAACCAGGTGGCCGTCATCCACCCGTCCGAATGCCACACCGTGGCGAAGCGCTCCCAATCTCCGGAGTCGCGCCACACAACCCAGTTTTCCACAATCTCCCGAATGGCCAGTTTATCAGCGGTCAGATCATTTCCCATGACTCTGCTCCTTTCCTGTTCTTGGATAGGCGAAGAAGAATTTCTTTTTCCGGCTGCCACTATATCACATTTTCAAAGAAGATCGCTACTGCTTGACCGGGGGTAGCCGTGGCTCCAAATGATTCACCCCGAAACGGGCGGTTTTCGGTTTGCCCAGGGGCGGGCGGCTTCGAGCTGGGATCGCCAGGCGGAAGAGGGTGGCTTCGTCTCCGAAGCGGCCGGCGAAGTGGACGCCGATGGGAAGTCCCTCCTCGTTCCAGTAGAGCGGAATGGACATGGCCGGCTGTCCGGTGGCGTTACAGACCGGTGTGAAGGGGACGAACTGCATGGCCCGACGGATGCCGCGAAGAGGATCTTCGGGAGGCGATTCAAATGACCCCAATGGAAGCGGGGGCTCGCTGAGGGTGGGCGTCAGCCAGATATCGTACTTGAGGAAGAAACGGGCTACGGTCCGGGCAACCTTCTGGATAAAAGAGAGTGCGAGCAGGTAAGCGGATGCGGTCTGCTGCCGTCCCATCTCGTAAAGGGCCCAGGTCAGGGGTTCCACCTGATCCGGAGTGATAGGTTTCTTCCTTGCCATTCCGATTCCGTCAAAGCTCCAGGCGCATCCTGCCGACCACATCACCATGAAGTTCCGCATCATGAGTTCCCGGTTCAATTCCGGCGACCCCTCTTCAACCTCGTGGCCCAGTTCCGCACAGAGCGTTGCGGCATCTTTCACTGCCCGAACGCAGTCAGGGTGCGTCATGATATCCGGATCGATGCTCGTGGAAAAGGCGATGCGGAGCCTTCCAGGAGGAGAACCGACTTCCCGGAGGAACGGACGAGCCGGAGGAGGCGCCCAGTACGGATCGCCCACATCCGGTCCGGAGGTGGCATCGAGAAGGGCAGCACAGTCCCTCACCGACCGGGTCACGGCGTGTTCAACCACCAGCCCGCTGAAGACGTCGCCGAAATCCGGTCCGTGGGGATTGCGGGCCCGGTTGGGTTTGAGGCCGAAGAGTCCGCAGCAGGAGGCCGGGATGCGTATGGAGCCGCCCCCGTCGTTGGCATGGGCCATCGGCACAAGACGGGCCGCAACGGCTGCTGCAGAGCCGCCGCTGGAGCCGCCGGTGGTGCGGTTCGTGTCCCAGGGGTTTCGGCAGGGGCCGAGGAAGCGCGGCTCGGTCGTCGGAAGGATGCCGAATTCCGGTGTATTCGTTTTGCCGAGAATGATGAGACCGGCCCGCTTCAACCGGCTGACCAGTTCGCTGTCATGATCGGGAACGAATTCACCCATGGCGGCAGAGCCCATGGTCATGCGGACTCCCGTATAGGGGGAGCCCAGGTCTTTGAGCAGGAATGGGACCCCTGTGAAGGGGCCGTCCGGGATCTTCCCGCCGGCCAAGGCACGGCCCTGATCGTACATGGGGGTGACCACGGCGTTCAGGGTGGGGTTGAGACGTTCGATCCTGTCGATCGCCGCATCGACCAGCTCGATGGGTTTGACCTCTTTTTTCCGCACGAGGTCAGCCAGGGCCAGAGCATCGAGAGATCCGTATTCGTCGATCGGGGACATGAGACACGCCTCCTTTGTGGAGCTTGATAGGTTTATATTATCACGAGGATAAAGTTGGCAACAGAATATCTTCTCATCGGAGGAATTGATTTCGTTTTTTGTCTCATGTTATAAAATTAAGATATCCTTCCGGATCATTTCATTTGCTGCAATTGAGACCATTCCGACTTGGAGACGAACTTTGCGGGGCAGGGTCCGAGAATGTTCTTTGCCCGGCTTTGCTTTACTGCTCTAAAGGCCGATTCCTGTGCCATAAGACGCAATGCGGGGAAGGAGGTCGATGATGCTTGAAGTAAAGAATCTCATGGTGTTTTATGAAAATGCCATCGCGATCAATAATATCAATCTGAAATGTCGCCCGGGGGGACGTGACAGGGATCTTTGGAGCGAACAGTGCCGGCAAATCGACCCTGATGTCTACGATTTCCGGGATCATCCTGGATGTGAAGAAGAAAGAAGAGATGAAGGGAGGCGAGAGGATTACGGTCCTTGGAAGTGTCGTCTTTGAAGGGGCGGAGATCAGCACCCTGAAAGCGAGTGAAAGGGCGAGGAGAGGCATCATCCTCTGTCCCGAAAGGCGAAGGATCTTCCCTGAGAGCAGTACGCTGGAAAACCTGAAGATCGGGGGCTATCTTGCGACGAAGGACCAGGCGAAGAAAACCCTGGAATATGTCTTCAGTATTTTCCCGCCATTGGTTCAATTAAAAAAGCGTGAGGGGGGATTTCTCAGCGGAGGGGAACAGCAGATGCTTGCCATCGGCAGGGCCCTGATGGCCCAGCCGAAGTTGCTGCTGCTTGACGAACCTTTGCTCGGGTTGAGTCCCCTGATGGAAGCCATGCTTGCCAAGGCCATTCATGATATCAATCTTCAGACCGGGATCACGATCCTGATCTCCGAGCAGTACGCCCGTCCGGTTCTTCCCATTGTTCATCGCGGTTACATCCTCGAAAACGGAGGCGCCGTTCTCGAAGGGACGGCCAGGGAACTGATGGACAATCCGGATGTGAAATCCGCCTACTTTGGCATCTGAGAGACCGGCCTGTCCGGTCTTCCTAAAATCTTCAAAAGAGACCATCCGGGACCTTTAGGAGAACGGCTCGCCCGGGCTCAGATTCTGCTAACGATCGGTATTTCTTTTCCTTGGAGACTCTCCGGCGCTCCTCTTCCCGGATCTCCCGTCTGAGAAGTTTTCCCACTTTGGATTTCGGCAGCATGTCCCTGAACTCAATGTATTGGGGGATCTTGTAAGGAGCCAGCCTCTCGCGGCACCACTTGATCAATTCGGAAGAATCCACTCCGCGGGCATCCTCCTTGAGAACGACCATGGCCTTGATCCGTTCCCCAACCTTGGGATCGGGGACTCCCACCACACAGGCGCCGACGACGGTGGGATGATCCTGCAGAACCGCCTCGATTTCGGAGGCCGAGACCCGGTAGGCCTTGTGCTTGATGACGTCCGCAGACCGCTCCACGTAGTAGATCTCCCCCTTCTCGTCCCGGCGAACATAGTCCGCCATCCGGTAATAGATCTTTCCGTCGATCGTCACATAGGACCGAGCCGTTTCTTCCGGTTTATTCAAATACTGTTTCAGCGTATACTCGGAGGTGACCAGCAGCTCCCCGGTCTCTCCGGCAGGGACGGATTCCAGGGTCTCCGGGTCGACCACTCTGCATTGTCGTGATTTAAGAGGCAGACCGATGGACATCAGTTCCGGTTCCTTATCGAGCCGGGTATAGGTGATATGCCCGGCCTCGGTCGATCCGTAGACCTGGTGAATGGGGATGTTCAGGTGCTCTTTCCAGCGGCGATGCACTTCGATGGGAAGGACATCTCCGCCACAGTAGCAGTACTTTAGAGAGTTGAGACGGTACTGGCTGAGACGGTCGTTTTCGAGAATCATGCGATACAACATGGGAACGCCGAGGAGCCACCGGACCTTGTGCTTTTCAATGGCACGGAGAATCGCATCCACCTGCGGCACCGGCATGATGACCGTCGTATTTCCGTAATTGAGCCCGATTGCCACAAACAGGCCCAAAGCCATAATGTGGAACAACGGGTTGATCGCGATGTAGGTGTCATCCGCTTCCCGCAGGTACCCGGCCACGACGTCCTCCATGATATCCCGGACGTAAGAGGTCATGCCTGCATGGTTTCCGGGCACCCCTTTCGGGAAACCGGTTGTTCCGCCCGTATAAAGGATGTAAGAAAGGTCCTTCCAGGGATCTATTTGCACATCCCGGTTACAAGGCGGGTTTTTCAGCAGCGCCTTGAGCCAGTAGACATTCTTTTCCTTTTCGACATGCCCCCGGGGGATTTTGTCGAAGAGACTGCCGACGATCCGTTTCCAGAAAGGAAGGAGGTCCGTCAGATTTGTCACGATGACCCTTTTGAGACAGGTCTTCGGGATGATCTCTTTGACGTAGCAGAAGTTCGTATCCAGGCAGACGATGGTTTCTGCGCCGGAGTCGTTGATCATGTATTCGATCTCGAAGGACGTATAGATAGGGGCCACGGGGACAACGACCCCCCCGATCTTCTGAACTCCGAAGAAGGCAATGACCCATTGAACGGAGTTGGAGATATAGATCAACACCCTGTCCCCCTTGCCGACCCCCAATCGATCCAGGCCCGTGGCAAACCGATCGATGAGATCCATCAGCCTGGCGTAAGAGAAGGCCGTACCGAGATAGAGGACGGCAGTCCGGTTGGGGTACTTCTTGCTCATCTCTTCAAACCGGGTAAAGGTCAGTTCGGCTTCCATATTTACAATTTACTCATTGGACATTCCGCAACGGCGAAGGATAAGGGGTGCCGTCGCGACGAATAAGGAGCAACCCTTGGCACGCCCACGAGGAAGGTGAGCGGGCGGATAACGCCGCAGATGGGCATTTTTCAGCAGCCTGCTAAGCTTCGAATGTGTAATCCAGAACCTTTTCCGATCCCAGATAGGCCTCTTTGACCCTCGTGTCCTCGATGACCTGCTCCGGAGGCCCTTCGATCAGTTTCTGCCCGAAATTCAAAACCATGACCCGATGGGCCACTCGGAAAAGTTCTTTCAACCGATGCTCCACCATGATCAGGGTGATTCCATCCATCTGAAGCTTCTCGATCAGAGGGACCATGCTCCCAATTTCGCTCATGCTCAGTCCTGAAAAGACCTCGTCGCAGAAGATGATCTCGGGCCGCAGGGCCAGGCATCTGGCAAGCTCAAGGCGTTTCAAGTACCCCGTGGGCAGGCTTGAGGCAAGCTTGTAGGGAACAAAGGAATCCCTTTCAAAGCCGATCTCTTCCAGAATATCGATACTCACCGTCTCCCGGTTTCCGAGTTTTCCGCCTCCCCGCCAGCCTCCCGTCTTTCTCGCCCTTGGCGAAAAGAGGGGGATGACGAGGTTCTTGTAAGCAGGAAGACTGTAGTAGGGACGCATGATCTGGAACGTCCTTGTGATCCCAAGGTTGGCGATCTTGTTGGGAGGCAGATTCGAAATGTCCTTCCCTCGGTATAAGACCTGACCGGAATCCGTTCTGATGAAGCCCGTGACACTATTGATCAGGGTCGTCTTCCCGGATCCGTTGGGGCCGATGATCCCGAAGACCTCACCCTGACGAACCGTGAAACTGACGTCAAGCAGTGCCTGTACGCCGCCGAAGGACTTGGAAACGCCGTTCACCTGAAGCAGGAACTCCTGGCTCACACTTTTACCCACCTTTCAAATTGGTGGTATTTTCGCTGGGCGTAGACCATGATTCCTTCGCTTCGGAACATGATGAAAACGACCAGGAGAAGGGCGTAGAAGACGATCCGGAGGGTCCCGAAGGCCCGCAGCAGTTCGGAAACGGGGACGAGGATGAAGCAGCCGATGAGGGGCCCCACCAGGGTTCCCCCCCCGCCGATCACCGTCGCCGCGATGGGGATAATGGAAAAATCGAGGGCGAATTGAGAGATGCCCGACCACATATAGATATGGGAAAGGTAAGCCCCTCCGAGGGAACCGAGAGCCGCGGCAATGAACACGGCAATCGATTTGTAAAGGGTGATACTGAGCCCCGAGGCCCTTACCGCCTGATCGTTGTCTTTGACCCCGCGGAAAACCAGTCCGATGTCTTCGTTGACCAACCTTCTCAGCAAGAACAACGCGATGATCACGATGACAAGAATCAGGTACTGTTCGATCTCCTTGCCCGGGAATCCGGCCACACCGAGAATGCCGTCCGTTCCGCCAAAGAGGTTCAATGCCTCGATCACCCGTGCCAGGACCAGAGGGTACATCAGGGTGACGATGGCGAAGTAGACGCCACGAAGGGGAAGGCAGGGCAGCAGGAGAACCGTACAGATCAACCCCCCCCCAAGAGTGGCAATGGGAAGGGTGAGGTAGATTGGGAACCCCAGGGATTGATTCAGAACGGCGGCAACGTACCCCCCCGTGCCCGTAAAGAATGCCCCGCCGAGAGAGACCAGACCTACAAAATTGGAGAGGAAATCAAAACCGATGGCGAGGAGCACGTAAATACAGACGATGGAGATAACGCGTTCCCAGTAAAGGGAGGGCATCAACACGGGGAGCAGAAGGAGGCCCAGAATCAATATCAGTCGGGGAAGGAGCAGGTAACCTGCTTCCTGCCATGAAGAGATGGCATAGATCCCCTCCGTCCGGACCTTGATGCCCCGATCGATACGTTCTTTTCGTTTCTCCACAACCCATTCCCTTCCGTAAATCGCAAGTCGTAAGGCGCGAGGCGTGAAGGAAGACCCCTCACCCCTTGCGACTTGCCCCTTACGGACTCTTGTTTACGTTACGGATTTGGCAGGCTGCTCAAAAATGTCCAGATGCAAGGCGCCCGAAGTCCTGATGAGTGAGGTGTACTGGAACGTACGCCGCAACGAAGAAGGATAAGGGCAACGCCGCAGATGGGCGTTTTTCAGCAGCCTGTTAGACTCTTTCCTCCAGGGCCTTCTGCTTGCCGAAAAGACCTGAAGGCTTGAAGATAAGCGTGACGATGATTGCCAGGAGGGCCACCACCATGTGAAAGTGCGACTGGATATAAGCCACCGTGATGATTTGAAGAAACCCGATCATGAAGGCGGCCAGGACGGCGCCTATCCAACTCCCCAAGCCCCCGACAATGCAGACGGCGATAGACAAAATCAAGACGTTGTACCCCGCTTCCACAACGATGTTTCCAAGGGGGAGCAGAACCAGGGCGGACAACCCGGCCAGCATGGAGCCGAGCGACATGGCGATCACAGCCATCCGGTCGGAATCGATCCCCAGCATCATGGCGGCATGTTCATCCTGCGCCATCCCCCTCAGAGCCAGCCCGATTTTGTTGTAATGAGTGAAGATCCAAAGAAAGGCAATGACGATGATTCCTACTCCGATGACAACGATCCGCTGAAAGTCAACAGGGATTCCTCCGATTTCGACGGTTCCTTCAATAAAGACCGGAAGCCGGTACGTCATCCCCTTGAAACCTCCGTAACGAAGACCTTCGAGGATGGCCAGGCCTATTGCATAAGAGGCAATGATCTCAGAAGTCGCCATCCCTCTGACCCGGATGAGGATGAAGCGATAGAGGCCTGCCCCAACCAGTCCCATGATGATCAGGCCGAGGAGGATGGCGAAGACATAATGCATCTTGAGAAGGTTCAGCAGAGTCCAGACCAGGAAGCCGCTCACGACATACAAGGCCCCGTGAGCGAAATTGGGGAGCCTGCTGATGCCGTAGACCAGCGTGAAACCGATGGCCATGAGGGCAAGGGAGAAACTGTTGATGATGCCGTAGATGAGGATATCCATAGTGTCAAGATATTGGAATGATGGAATGCTGGAATAATGGAATGATGGGTAAACCCAATAAACTCAGACCTTTCGTCTTTTCATCGTTGCTTCTTTGGGTTTTTCCGAATCTTTCCCCAATCTTCCACTATTCCATTCTTCCAATATTCCGGTGTCTTATTTTTTCATCCACGGAGGGAGTTTGATTTCCCCCATGGCGATTTTGGGCGGAAACACGACGACCCTTTTCCCGGCCTGCCACTGAAAGATGGTTCCGACCGCTCCTTCATTCGGATCGACGCTCGGGATGATCTGGTGGGTCTTCGGATTGAACTTGATTCTTCCGTAGACCCCCATCATGTCCGTCTTCTCGAGGGCGGAGACAACGGCGTCAGACTCAAGGGATCCAGCCCGTTCAATGGCATCTTTCAAGGTATAGACCGCCATGTAGCTGGACGATGTCCCGTAGCCTTCCGGTTCCAGTCCCCATTTCTTCTTATAGGCGTCTACAAACCTCATGGTCCACGGGGTCGCATTCGACGGGGAGTTGCCCGCATTGACCACACTGGCCAGGGCGTATTCCCCCTTCCCTTCGGTGGCTTTCCAGAATCCGGGCTCCTCGGCTGCAGAGATGACGGTGCCGAAGGGGAGGGCCGGGATCTTCATATCAAACCACTGTTTGAGAAGGATGGAACTCTCCGGCATGTCCATCCAGATGAGGATCACCTGGGCATTCTCCTTTTTCGCCTTGAGCAATCCCACCGAAAAATCTGTCGTCCCGGTGGGGAAGATCTCTTTCCCGAGAACCTGCCATCCTCTCTCGGAGGCCATTTTGTTCACGGCATCTCCTCCTCCCCGGGCATGGGCAACATCCTGAATCATGATGAAGAGCCGGTTCAATCCGAATTTCTCCTTGATCCCCATCAGACACGGGATGAATTCTCCTTCCACCATCCAGAGGACCTCTCCCGAGATCCTGAAACAGTACTTGAATTTGTCATATTCCTTCGCGACGCGGGCATGATACGCAGGGGTGAGTGCCCCTGTGGTCAATATCGAGACTTTCTTATACTTGGACAACAGGTCCATCGCTGCCAGGGCAGCCTCGGAGCGGACAGGCCCCCCCACGATAAAATCGGCCTTCTTCTCCAGAATGAGTTTCTCCACCACTAACAGGGCATCACTGGTCGGCACCCCGGGTTCGAGGTCCCGGGTGTCGATCACCTCGACTTTGAAGGGTCTCTTCTCCTTCCCGACGGTGACTCCTCCCTTGGCATTGATCTCCTCGACGGCCAGCTTGATCGCCTTTTCCGCATCCCACCCGTAAAGAAATGCTGTGGCCAGTGGTGCGCCTATGACGATCGGCTTTTCGGCAGCCTGCACCCCGACCCCCGGGAGCGTCACGCTGACGATGACAAAAACAGAGAGGATCCCCGTCACCGAGAACAACGTTCTTCGCTTCATAAACAGTACCTCCTTAAGGATAGACTTCCCACCATCCATTGGGAATGCTATGGAACCCAGGTACGACGCTTTTCAAATGTTTCAGTTTATCTTAAGGAAGGATATTATCTCAAAATATCAGCCGCGGTCTCTTTTGTCAAGATCGCAATTCGAAAATAGGTTTCGTCCATCGGTGACGGTAAGGATGCCCGTATCGTTATTCGGCTACGTTGTTGGGTTAAGACCTGACCGTAACCCCTTGCCCTTAACCGAAACGGGCTTCGTAACCCCGGCCCTAACCCAAAAATCCGCACATTGTCATGGTTTGCGCCTGCCTGCGGTAGGCAGGGGCGCCCTTCGGGCACGGGGGGCTATATTCTTTTATTGTTCCTTTATCTTCCCACGGAGATAAAGCCCGATCGGCGAACCATCTTACCTTCTTTCATGGTGAAGATCCTGGATTCTACGCTTGCCCGGTGGTCGTTGGCCGTGAGGGTCACGGGCGGAAGGATTCCTCCCATCATAAAATCCTTAAATCCCTCCAGACTGTTCTTGACCCTTTCACGGGAGAGTTTCTGCTCCGGCAGGGACCTCCCCAGGG
Source organism: uncultured delta proteobacterium (assembly GCA_963731045.1). Lineage (GTDB taxonomy): Bacteria > Desulfobacterota > BSN033 > BSN033 > UBA1163 > CAVSVC01. The sequence goes on from CAVSVC010000052.1 coordinate 176,500, forward strand.
CTTCGGCAATGATCCGCACGGTGGCCCAGCCTTCCACGTAGAAAACGGTGTGGGAGTCAAGGGGATGCCAGCGCTGGTGGGCCTCCTTGAGATCTCCCATTCCGGGGACATCCTCCCCGAAGGGGGAAACAGGCTGAACTCCCAGGATGCCTTCGAAGGAGGAGAGCGTTTCATCAAAGGCCCTTGCGCTGAAGATCCATTTTGGTCCGGAACCCATCCGTGCGGCACCCTGAAGAACAGAGAAAGCTTCTTTGGAGGTTCCACTGAGAAAGACGAAGTCCGGACTGTAGGAGGAAAGGGTGCTGAGGGCCGACGAGATCCCTGCGGGGGTTGTCGGGTCTGAGAGAGAGATGTCTATCTTGGCGTCCAACCCGAGGGTGTTCCCATACTTTTTGACCTCATCCAGGGAGTCCCGGCTGAGAGGATCAGGGTATCCCATGAAGATCACCCTGGGTTTCTTCGATTTAGGACCGGGGTTCTCGGCAATAAATTTCATCGCAATCTTTCCGAGGTCGCGGGGGGTGGGTGTGACGGAGAAGACGTATGGATACTTGTCCGACTTGACCAGGGAGGTGGGCATGGAGCCGATGAGAGTCGGGAGACGGTGGTAGTGAATGTGAGGGACCAGCGCGAGGGCCGTGTCCAGGGAGAAGACATAAAAAAGGTGGATTCGATCGGCCTCGTTCAGCTTCCGGAAGGCTGCCAGGGTCTCTCCGGCCTGCAATGGATCGTCGATCAGAACCACCTCAAGCTTTCTTCCGAATACGCCTCCCCGCTGGTTTACCCATTTCGAAGCATCCAGGATCCCTTTTGCACATTCCCTTCCGGACTCCCCCCAGCGGCCGGAGAACGGGACGAGCGCCCCCACCTTCAAAACAGGCTGGGCAAAACCCGCGTCGGGAACGCAGGTCAGGATTGAAATCAGGATCAAAAAATAAAGGATCTTCTTCATGGGGAGATCGCCCTCTGCGAAAGCGAGATGGAGAGAGATGACCTTAATCTTGCAGGGCGGGTCTTGTGAACGTAACGGTCAGGCCTACTTGCCGGCCGCGTAGAGGACCGCCAGGATTCTGGTTACCTTCTCCTGATGACATTGAACACGATGAGGGATGGTGGAGTCGTAATAGATCGAATCACCAGGATACAGCACGTCCGTGTAGTTTCCAAGGACGACCTCCATCTCCCCCTCCAGGACAAAGATGAATTCCTCGCCGTCATGGACCGAAGTCTTGGAGGCCTTGACCGTAGCCGGTTCGAGGGTCACAATAAACGGCTCCATACGGCGGTCTTTCTTCTCGAAACCCAGGGCTTCATAGACATAACCGTACTTGACTCCGTCTTTGGATGCAAACCGGGAGACTTGCTTTCGCTCATCCTTTCTGACGATGCTGAAAGGTTCCTCATGGGCTTCACCGAGGAGGTTTCCGACTTTGACACCGAAGGCGCAGGCGAGCTTGGTCATCGTGCCGAGGGATGGAGAGATGAGATGGTTCTCCATCTGAGAAAGGAGTGCTGCTGAAAATCCCGTTGATTCTGCGACGTCCTTCAATGAAAGTCCCTTGCTTTCGCGAAGGGCCTTGATCCTTTCCCCTACACGGATTTCCTCAAATCCCTTATCCTCTTCCATGGGCTCTCCTTTTCCTATCCGCTTCAACGAGACTGGATGTACTTGGCTCCCACTTCGATGGCCTTGATATTGGCCGGGATGAGATGGTGATAGCGCTGGTCCAGAACCCGGCTCAGGGATTCAGAAATGGAGGTGATCTGAACCCACCTCGTCTTTTCGATAAAGGCGCCCAGGACCACCATGTTGGCGAGCTTCGGGTTTCCGTTTCCAAGGGCAATTTCGTTTGCGGGAACAGGCAGGATCTCGACGTCCGGCCGGGTAGCCTCATTCGGATCGATCAGGGAAGAATTGAAGAGAAGGAGCCCTTCCTTCACAACCCGGTCCTGAAACTTGACCAGTGAGGGAAGGTTCATCACGATAGCGGCATGAGGTTTTTCCACGATCGGCGAGCCGATCTCTTTCGATGAAATGACCACCGTGCAACTGGCCGTCCCTCCTCTCATCTCCACTCCGTAGGTGGGAAGGAAGGTCACCTGTTTCTGTTCCATCATGGCTGCATAGGCCAGAAGGTTTCCAATGACCAGAACGCCCTGGCCCCCGAATCCGGAGATGATAAGGTGATGATAGTCACGTTCGTTTGACATAAATGATCCTTCACTCCACAATATGGGACCCGTTGAAATTCCAAGTCGCAAGGCGCGAGGCGTTAAAACAAAAAAAGGTCTCACCCTTCGCGATGGACCCCTTACGGTCGTTACAGATGATCCGCCACCTTTCGTTCTTTCAATGTGCCCAGGGGAAAGTACGGGATCAATTCGTCCGCCACCCGCTGGTTTGCTTCGAGGGCATTCAATCCCCAGTTGGTAGGGCAGGACAGCAGGATTTCGACAAAGGAGAATCCCATCTCTTCAACCTGCATCTGGAAGGCCTTCCGGACCGCCTTCTTCGCCTTCATCAGGTTCGCAGGGGTGTTGACGGCGACCCGTGCCACAAAAGCGGTTCCTTCCAGGGTGGCGAGCATCTCCGCCATGCGGATGGGATAACCGTCCAGGGAAAAATCCCGTCCGTAGGGACTCGTAGTCGTTTTCTGACCCAAGAGCGTTGTGGGGGCCATCTGGCCGCCCGTCATTCCATAAACCGTATTGTTGGCAAAAATGATGGTAATGTTTTCGCCCCGGTTTGCGGTATGAATGACTTCCGCAATCCCGATGGAAGCAAGATCGCCATCCCCCTGATAGGTAAATACGATCCTGTCCTTCTTTGCCCGTTTTACGCCGGCGGCAACCGCTGAGGCCCGGCCGTGGGGCGCCTCCAGCACATCGACGTCAAAGTAGTCGTACATAAAGACGGAGCAGCCTACCGAGGCGACGCCGATGGTCCGCTCCCGGATTTTGAAATAATCTATCGCTTCCGCAACCAGACGGTGGCCGATCCCATGGTGGCAACCCGGACAGAAATGAAAAGGCGTGTCAACCAAAGACTCGGGACGCTTAAAGACCTGCTGCATAACTGTCTCCCTAAATTCCGAAATCCGAATATCGAAATCCGAAGCAAATTCGAATGTTCAAAACCTAAATGTCATAGCCCTTTACTTGTTTCAACCATTTGTAATTTACGTTATTTGATATTGTTTCGATATTCGAATTTCGTGCTTCGAATTTTATCGATAGTATTTTTTCACTTCTTCCAGAACCTCTTCCGGCGAAGGAAGAGACCCCGGGGGTCTCCCGTAGAAGTGGACCTCGGCATCCCGTTCCACGGAAAGTTTGACATCTTCGACCATCTGTCCCGTATTCAACTCAACGGTCAAGATGGATTTAACCTTCTGAGAGATCCCGCGAAGCGCCCTTTCCGGAAAGGGAAAGAGGGTGATCGGTCTGAAGAGACCTACCTTCATCCCGGACTCCCTCGCCAGGTCGACGCAGGTCTTCGAAACTCTTGCCATGCTCCCGAAGGCAGTGATGACAAGGTCCGCATCGTCCGTATAAAGGGTTTCAAACCGGACTTCCTCTCTTTTCATCTCTTCGTACTTCTCGTAAAGCTTCCAGTTATGTTCCGAAAGCTCACCATCCTGGAGATAGAGTGATTTGATACGGTTCCGGTTTCTTCCATTGGCTCCGGTCAGTGCCCAGTCTTTGGGCGGAAGGTTGAGCCCTTCCGGCTTCCTTCGGAGAAGGGGTTCTTTCATCTGGCCGATCAAGGCATCCCCCAGAATCATCGCCGGGTTGCGGTACTTGTCTGCAAGATCAAAGGCAAGACAGGTCAGATCATACATCTCCTGCACGGTGGACGGGGCCAGCACGATCATTCGGTAATCCCCATGGCCGCCACCCCGGGTCGCCTGAAAATAGTCTCCCTGGGAAGGGGAAATCCCTCCCAGACCGGGGCCGCTTCTCGAAATATTCACAATCAGACCCGGAAGCTCACTTCCCGCCATGTAGGAAATGCCTTCCTGCATCAGGGAGATACCCGGACTGGATGAAGAGGTCATGGCCCGCGCTCCTGTTGAGGATGCTCCCAGGAGGAGGTTGATTGAGGCGATCTCGCTTTCTGCCTGGATGAAGTCTCCGCCCAAGGGGGGAAGGTGCTTCGAGAGATACTCCGGAATGTCATTCTGGGGGGTGATCGGGTAACCGAAATAGAGAAGACACCCGGAATCGATGGCCGCCATGGCAATGGCTTCGTTCCCTTTTACAAATAATCTCTCAGGATATTGCTCCATACCGTTTTACACCTTTATCCTCAATTAGAGTGTGATGGTGTCGGGTGATGGTGATGGTATTCCTTTTTCCTTTTCACCATCACTATTTCACTATCACTATCACCGTTTTACCATTGACGATCACTTGTATACCCGGATGGCCAGATCAGGACAGATCTCGCCGCAGATCGCACATCCCGTGCATGTTTCCTTTTCTTCCCAGAAGGCACAGAAATAACCCTGGCGGTTCATTTCCTTGCCGATCCGGATCAACTCTTTTGGACAGGAGATGGTGCAGAGACCGCACCCCTTGCATCGCTCCCGATCAATCTCAATCTTAGCCATCATCGACCACCTTATCAGGAAAATCAGAGAAGAATCATTCTGCCGCATCCACCTTAAGGGATAGCTTTAAAGATAACACATCCCCTTTTGGCATCGCAAATCATCGCGGGCGGAATCTGAATTTCAGACGCCGGCTCTCTCTCTTTAACGAAAGTGTAAACCATCAAAAGCAAGGGGTTACCACTCGCGACTCTGACACTCTCAAGAAAACAAGCTTTCAGGGTTTTGTGGGGATGTTGTCCCCCCTCTTAAGAGTAAGAGGGGGTGAGGGGGAGTTACAAATCTGTGGCGAGATGATCCGACATTAAAAAAACTGCAACGGGAGCTGGCGGAAGGGCCAGAAAACATGGGGCAAAATTGCCGGTCTGACTCTGTAACGAGTCAGAAGCGGGCCAGCCGGTTTTACGGGGCGCTCAAGCTACAGGTCCCGGTCTTCAGGCCGGGGTCAAGGGGCACAATATATATAAATGAAAGTACCTTACCGGGAAGTCCTTCAACACACTTAGGACCGTCGGACGGCCGCGCCGGGCCGTGCTCCATGAAGCACGAGCCCGGCGCTCAAGATCCAGTTACTTTCCCAGAACCATACCCAGAGGATCGATCTCTTCCCTGAGGATTCGGAGATATTCCTCCGGAGGCTCCGGGCTCGTTCCGATCTTATCCGGTATCAGGATATCAAAACCGCTGTTATTCTTGATCGAATCGGTCTTTTCGCCCGGGTGCAATGAGATGAGCTCGAGTCTCTTACTTCCTGAATTAAAACCGTAAAGACCAAGCTGGGTAACCACCCGGTAGGGACCTGATCCTCTCGGCAGCCCGGCCTTCTCCCTCTCACCGGGTCCCCCGAGGTAACCGCCCGTCGTAAGAAAATCAACCTTCTTGACAAAGGTCTGCTTGGACTGTTTGGCTGCGATAATGATGAGTTTCTGAGAAAACGAGGCCACATCGCTTGCGCCGCCGCTGCCCGGCAACCGGGTTTTGGGATGATCGTGATCACCGATGACCGTGGTATTGATATTTCCATACATGTCCATCTGAGCGGCGCCCAGGAAACCGAAATCAACGTATCCGGCCTGGGAAAGGGACATCACGTCGTGCATACTGGTGGCGATCATGCCCTTATGAAAGGTCCTCGATTCCCCTACGGAAATCGGCAGCTCCGGCAACACCGGACCGATTCCCCCCGCTTCAAAGACGATGAGGAGATTGGGGGCATGCGTCTTCTGCGCCAGCATCGCAGAGATGATGGGAAGGCCTGTACCGACAAAAACCGATTTCTTATCCTCCAGCAGGATGGCCCCCATGTAAGCCAAATACTCTCTTATATTGTATTGTTTGTTCTCTGTTTGTGACATAGGTCATTCACCTCTCTCTTAAGGTTCTGTCAGGCCGTTGAAAAATGCCCGTTAACGGCGTTATCCGGCCGCCTCACCGGCTCGTCTTTGAGCAGCCCGAAAAGTTGGTTTTCCCAGCGGGCGGCTACTTCTTCCAGGGAGCGATCATCGGCTCTCTGAGAAACTCTCGTTTTTTGAGGTAGTTCATCTTCTCCACCCCGCCGCATAGCTTGAGGTAATCGTCGAAGCCCTCGACACCGTAAATGTATTTTTCCAGATACTGTTCCGTTCCCTCTGCCGTTTTCGACATGTTCAGCCATTCCGCCACGTGTTCTTCGTCATAGTAATACATGCCGGGCATCTGGCAGGGATGGGAACCGTAGGGCACCTCGACGATCGCATCCACTACGAAAAACGGGATTTTGGTCTGCCAGGGTTCCCTCTGGATCACCTCGTCGCTTACGACCTGTTCCGTCGTGAGGATCAGCCGGCGGGCGCATCTCGATAGCTCGATGTCCTCCACGGTCGTGCTGTCGATATGCGCATTCCCGTAGATGTCGCAGCAGTGAACGTGGATGAAGGCCACATCCGGATAAGCGGCAGGAATCAACGTAATCGGCTTCCCGGTAAAAGGGTCTTTGACGACCTTGCAGGAACTGTATTTCAGCGTATCCGTCCCCAGCATGGAGCGGGTGGGAATGAAGGGAAGTCCCATCATGCCGGCCAGGAAGCGCCACTGATAACTTGCATTGCTGATTTCCGCCACGACGTTGCATTTGCCGCTTTCGACCATCCTCCTTGACGCCGGAGACAGGCCCCTCAATTCGTGTCCGAAGGAGTAGGCCACCTCCACCTTGTCGACACAGCCCGACCCGACCATCACGTCACAATCGTGAACCGCCGTCTTCCCGGCCAAGGTGAGATGTCGCTTCTTCTGCCGGATGATCTCGTAGACGATCGCCATGGAGATTCTCACGTGTCCGAACCCCCCGCTGGCGACGAAGTCCCCGTCCTTAACGTACTTTTCGACTGCCTCCTTGGCGGTCATCACCTTGCTTTTCAGCTCGCGGGATTTGTTCTCAATGACCCATTCCCTGGCTTCGTCAGGGTCATGCCACCCAATCATTGCTCCGATTCCTTCACTCAGGATTTCCATATAAGCCCTCTCCTTTTTACCATGTGATTTCCAGGCAGTTATTAACAAATACTGAATTTTTTGTCAAGGTTTTACAAATACTTCATGGTTCCGGACAGGTGACGACCGGAAGCGTTTTTTGATTGCATTGTTTCGAAAGATTTGTTAAAAAATAAGATAATCCTTTTTAGGATACCTACCTCGATATCTCGATACGACGTGGAAAGCCAAGTTGGTCATGATCTGAAATCTCAGGCAGTTGTCGAGCCTGTGTTGTGAACGCAGGACTGTTGTAAAACGAACCCACGGGAGGTCAGGGCTATGAAAAAACCGTTGTGGACGCCGTCTGAAGGTCGGATCAAAAACGCGAACATGACCCGGTTCATCGAGTTTGTCAATCGCAAACACGGGAAGTCTTTCAAGGTCTATGATGACCTGTACCGGTGGTCGATCGAATCCATTCCCGAATTCTGGGCCACGCTCTGGGAATTCCTCGGGATCAAGGCTTCAAGAGGGTATGACCGGGTCGTGGAGGATGTTCACAGGATGCCCGGAACCGAGTGGTTTTCAGGGGCAAGGCTCAATTTTGCCGAAAACCTTCTTCGTTACCGGGACGATCGTATTGCGTTCGTCTTCAAGGGTGAGGCGGACCCGCCGGTCAGAAAGACGTATGCCCAGGTCTACGACGAAGTGGCCCGGTTGGCCAAATCCCTTCGCGAACTCGGGATCAAGCCGGGGGACCGGATTGCCGGATTCATGCCCAATATGAGCGAAACGGCCATTGCCATGCTCGCGGCGACGAGCGTGGGGGCGACCTGGTCTTCCACCTCCCCTGATTTCGGCACGAAAGGAGTTCTGGACCGGTTTGGACAGATCGGTCCCAGGGTTCTCTTTACGGCCAACGGCTATTCCTACGGAGGTAAGAAATTCGATTCTCTGGCGAGGGTCTCAGAGATCGTCAAAGAGCTTCCTTCCGTGGAGAAGGTGGTGGTTGTCCCTTACACGGAAAAAAGGGCGGACATCCATGGAGTCCCGAAATCCGTTCATTATGGCGACTTTTTGGCAAAAGAGACCGGTCTTGAAATGCAGTTTGAACAGCTTCCCTTCGACCACCCGCTTTACATCATGTATACCTCCGGCACGACCGGACTGCCGAAGTGCATGGTCCAGAGTGCAGGAGGCATCCTGATTCATCAGATGAAGGAGTTGATGCTTCACACCGACGTGAAACGGGAAGATACGATCTTCTATTTCACCACGTGCGGCTGGATGATGTGGAACTGGCTGATCTGCTCCCTTTCGCTCGGGCCCACTCTCGTCCTTTACGACGGTTCACCGTTCTATCCTGATCCGGGAACGTTATGGAAACTGGCGCAGGATGAGAAGATCACGATTTTCGGAACCAGCGCCAGGTACCTGGCAGCCATCGAAAAAGAAGGGGTCAGGCCGGGGAGGGATACCGATTTGAAACCCTTGAAAGCCGTTCTTTCTACGGGATCTCCCCTCTCGGTCGAAAGTTTTGAGTACGTTTACCGGGAGATCAAAAAGGATGTCCAGCTTGCCTCCATTTCGGGGGGAACGGACATCAACGGATGTTTTGCCCTGGGGAATCCCATTGGTCCGGTTTATGCGGGGGAGTTGCAGGTGAGGGGCCTCGGGATGAAGATGGAGGCCTTCGATCTCGAGGGCAGGCCGGTTCTTCATGAGCAGGGGGAACTGGTCTGTACGGCTCCAGCGCCGTCCATGCCCATCTATTTCTGGAATGACCCGGATGGGAAGAAGTATCGGAGCGCCTACTTTGATGTCTACCCCAACGTGTGGCACCATGGGGATTTCGTCGAGATTACCGAGACGGGAGGGGTCGTCATGTACGGGCGATCCGATGCAACGTTGAAGCCAGGCGGGGTTCGGATCGGAACGGCGGAGATCTACCGCCCGGTGGAGACGATCGGCGAGATTGAAGACAGCCTGGTGATCGGTCAGGATTGGGACAATGACATGAGGATCATCCTCTTCGTCAAGCTGAAGGCCGGATATCAACTGACCGAAGAGCTGAAGAACAGAATCAAGAGCACGATCAGGGCGAATGCGACTCCCCGTCACGTTCCCGCCAAGATCATCGAGGTGAAGGGGATCCCTTACACCTTGAACATGAAAAAGGTGGAAAGTGCCGTGAAGAATCTCATTCACGGGAGACCTGTTTCAAACATCGTGGCCCTGGCCAATCCCGAAATCCTGGAGGAATATAAGAACCTGGAGGACCTCAAGACCTGAGAAGAGAAAGAAGGAATAATTTGCTCAAGCGTAATGCGTCAGAAGGTGTGAAAAAATTAGAAAAAACGGAAAAGTATCTCGGGTCCAATGAGGGTGGGCCGTTTGGAAAACTTTAGAGCGAAACCTTATTGAGCGAACTAGTGCGTATATATACAATAGTAACGCAGACTTACTAACAGCATGGTTGCCCTGATTAAAAGATCGCAATTCTAAAGTTTGGAAAGCGGCCTGCCCTCGTTGGACCCGAAAAGGATACGGACCTATTTTTTCACAGCTTCTCACTGAAGCGGGGGAGAACTTCCTCATGTCCGGGAGGGATTCCTCCAGAAATCTTGTCATGCGGACGGATAGGATCTTCTCTGGTAGGGGTAACAGTTGTCCTCAATGAGATGGGTCTTAGAGTGTTCTGGAAACGCTTTGAGTTCACGAACAAGCTGAGGTTGCTGCGACAAGATTTTTTCCGACATCCCTCCCGGATCTGAACAAGGCCGCGGTAGAGTGACGCATTACGCCCAGGCCGAGAAAGGTCTTTCCAAAAATCTGAAAAGGTGTTAAAAGATTAGGGCCATTCGCCATTTCGTCTTGGATGAAAGACGAGCGGGATCCCTTTCCTGCCCTCTCTTAGGAGGGATGATGCACTTCCCATGATGAGACTGAGCAGAGAAGAGTTTGAGGAAGCGGTGGTTTCCGGGGTCAAGATGCTTCCGAGATTCTTCAGGAAGAAGATGGAGAATGTGGATGTCGTCGTAGAAGAACAGGCCTCTCAGGACGTGCTGTCGGAGATGGGACTCCGGTCGCCTTCCGAATTGCTGGGCCTCTATCAGGGAGTTCCCCTGAGCCGGAGGGGATTCTATTATGGGAACGTCCTTCCGGATAAAATCACCCTCTTTCAACGTCCAATCGAGTCGATCTGCGGGACGAAGGAAGAGGTAGTGACAAAAGTGAGAGAAGTGGTCATCCATGAAATCGGACACTACTTCGGTCTGGATGACGAGAGATTGACAGAGCTTGAAGAAGGGTAAGTGGGGGAATAGAGGTTAAAAATTAAGGAGGTTTGTCGATGGAGCAGTTCTTCATAGGTGAATTGAATCCGGTCCCCCGGGTATTGATGGGACCCGGACCGAGTAACGTCCACTACCGGGTTACCCGGGCCATGGGGACCCCTGTCGTAGGGTATCTGGACCCTCAGCTCCTGAAATGCATGGACGAGATCCGCCATATGCTGAGAGGCGTTTTCCAAACAGAGAACAAGGTGACCCTGGCCATTTCGGGAACCGGGAGTTCGGGGATGGAGACCTCCTTTGTCAACTTTCTCGAGCCGGGGGAAACGGTGATCGTCGGCGTGAATGGATTCTTTGCCGCCAGGATGGTGGAGGTGGCCGCCCGGTGCGGGGCGAACGTGATCCGCCTTGAACAGGAATGGGGTAAGATCATCGAACCCGAAAAGATGATCGACCTGCTGAAAGAACATCCGGAGGCCAAGATCTGCGCCCTGGTTCACGGCGAAACCTCCACCGGGGTGAAACAACCTCTCAAGGAGATCGGGGACTACTGCAGGAAGGTGGATACCCTTTTTCTGGTGGACGCAGTGACCTCTCTGGGCGGGTGTGAAGTGCAAGTGGACGAGTGGGGAATCGACGTCTGTTACAGCTGCTCCCAGAAAGGGCTGAGCGTTCCGCCCGGGCTTTCGCCCATCACTGTGAGTCCGAAGGCCATGGACGTCCACACCGGGAGGAAGACGAGAATCCAAACCTTCTATCTGGATCTAACGTTGCTGGAGAAGTACTGGAGCGAGGAGCGAGTTTACCACCACACCGCCCCGGCCACGATGTTTTATGCCCTGAGGGAAGGGCTGAGAATCATCTTTGAAGAAGGGCTCGAGGCGAGGTTCAAACGGCACGAGACCCTGGGCGATCTCCTCAAAATGGAAATGGAAGAGCTTGGGTTCAGACTCTTTGCTCAGGAGGGTCACCGGCTGCCCATGCTCACATCGGTCGAGCTGCCCGAAGGGGTCCACGATGCGCCTGCGCGCAGGAGGCTCCTCGATGATTACCACATCGAAGTGGGAGGGGGCTTCGGGCAGCTCAAGGGCAAGATCTGGAGAGTGGGGTTGATGGGAGAGACATGCCGGTTGCAGAATATCAAGACGCTGACCGGAGCGCTGAAGGAGATCCTGGGGTAGGGCGCTCCGGCATCATTTTCAACGAACATTTCCGAGCGAGCTCAAGCGTGCTCACCGTGATCGGTCAATAACCCGGTCGTCTGGGCGCTGAGGCCTATCTCTCCGTTCTAAACTCCACGCCCTCTGCCCCATGCTCTATGCCATATGTTTCAGGACGAATTCCGTGATGTCCATGGCCGTGACCGGGATCTTCTTTCTCCGGGCGGTGGTCATGATGGTCCGGACACACTGCTGGCAGGCCGTGACCACCGTACTCGCCCCGGTGGCTCTGATCTCCTCGATCTTGGCCTGGGCCAGGGCGGCGGATAGATCCGGATTGACCATCTCGAGATTTCCTCCGCCCCCGCAGCAGGTGGACTCTTTACCGTGTCCTTTCATCTCCACCAGTTCGACTCCAGGGATGGCCTGAAGGATCTGCCGTGGAGCGTCATAGACCCCGCTCGCCCTTCCCAGATCGCAGGGGTCATGGTAGGTCACCTTGATTCCCGCCTCTTTGAAGCGGATCCTTCCTTCGTCGATCAGACTCTTGATGAACTGGGTGGAATGAAAGATGTCGATCCCGGTCTTACCTTCCTCCATCCAGGTGTGGTAGCAGGAGGGGCAGGCGAAGACAACCTGCTTCACTCCCTTCTCCTTCAATCTCTCCATGTTGTGCCGGAGAAAGGCCCCGGCCTCGTTTCTCATCCCTGCGCCGATCAGGGGGAATCCGCAACACCACTCCTCGCCGCCCAGAATGGTGAAATCGATTTTGGCCCTGTCCAGGATCCGGACGAAAGACTGAGGGATCTTCTTCACCATAGGGAAGAAGGAAGCGACACATCCGACAAAGTAGGCTACCTCGGCCTTCTCCTTCTGAAACGAACCGGCTGGAAATTCACTGAGAGCCTCCGTCCACATGGGACGGTTTTCATTCGGTTCGCCCATGATGTTATGGAACTTGGCCAGGGTTTCTCTCAGCCGGTCGAGATTGCGGGGATGGACCCCCTTCTCCACCATGAATCCCCGAGTCGCGATCCTCAACTCCTTTGTGTCGATAAAGGCAGGGCACACCTCTTTGCATCTTCCACACAGGGTGCAGAGATAGGTCTGCTCGGAATAGCGTGAGGGGAAGTCCTTCGCTTCCGCCGACCCGAAAAGCGTTCCTTTGATCCCATAGGCCTTCTTGATGGAGGATTTGAGTCCGCCGTAGAGCCCTCCCATCGTGGTTTCCAATTTTTGCGTCTGCCCGTAGACCGGGCAGACCTCGACGCAGCTGCCGCACTTTACGCAGGAATCGAGGGCGATCAGATTCTTCACGGAAAGAGGGAGCGAAGTCTTCCTGCTGCCGGATTGGAAGGCTTCAGCAGGCATCAAGCGGATGAACATGACCACGGGGATCGTGACGATATGCCAGAGTTTCTGATTGAATGGAATCATCGCAACCAGGGCAGCCAGAAAAAGCCCCGAGATCGACCAGAGGGGATAGTTGAGAGAGAACCAGGGCAGCCCGAGGGGAGAGAGTACCCTGCTCAGTCCGAAGGAGAGGAACCAGTATTGGGCTACGGAACTCGGTACCGCATAGGCCAGTATGCTTGTCGCCTCGCACAGGAACCGGAGGACGAACCACCCTCCCAGCAGATTGACGGCGATGATATCTCCGGTGGAGGTCTTGAAAGGCAGCGCTTTTGCGACGAATCGCCTGTAGAGGGCGATAAACTCTCCGGCCAGGATCATGGTCCCGAAGAGATCAAACGAGACGGCAAAGAGGGCATCGGAGAGACTGATCACGGAACCGGTCAAATCGCGGAAGAAGTAAAAATCGCAAAAAGGAGCGTAGAGAAACCGGATCAGGTGGGGAAGCTCGGCAAACTGGACCATCCGCTCCACTTTCAAATGGCCCGCAATCAGGATCCCGGGGTAACCGATCATGATCAAGACTTTCATCAGCCATCTCAGTTTGTCCTGGCCGAAGAGTTTCCTCTGGAGAATGGCGTCCAAGAAGATCATCTCGATCAGTTTCAGGATCTTGCGGCTCAGAAGGGTGGAGAGAACACCTTTCAAGAGGGCCCCGAGGTCCCACTGGCCTCTCCAGTAAAGAAAGAGTCTCGATGCGAGTCCGATAAAGAAGAGAACGGCGCCCGCCATGAAAAAGGTTACAAAGAGCGGATGACCTGTCATCCCGGATCCTTTCCTGTCAATAGTAACAGGTTTCGAAAAACGGTAACGGTAACGAAGCCCGTATCGTCATTCGGTAACGTTCTTGGTCCTAAGAGCTTGACGTAACCCTTTGCCCTTAAACGAAACGGGCCTCGTAGCCGTTACCCTAACCGAGCTTACGGTTCGAAGGCGCCTTCTATGCACGGAGCCTTGATCGGAGTCTGTCCACAAATAGCGGTCCCTGTCCTTGGGACACCCTTTATTTGTAACATTTACTGCTTCGAAATGAAATGCGAAGGGCGCGCGGTCAGGGGGCCTTCCAGGGTTTCAGAGGGGACCTCGATTGCCTGAGGATGGGGCGTTTCCCGCTGTCGATCGGAGATCACCGTGATGGAAGATGTGAAGATATGGAGGAGCTTGCTGTGCGGGAGATAGATGAAAAAAATCAGGCTCGGGACCACATGGAGGTACCAGAGGAGGTCGGCATTGATCGCAACGTTCCTGAGGAATAAGGATATGGAGTAGCCGCCGAAGGAGACCCAGTTGTTGGCACTGGCAGGGGTAAAGTTGGCCATGAAATGATGGGCGCTGACCACTTCCGGGTGGGCGATCCGGTAGCCCTCAATGAAGAAACCGGAAAGCTCCAGAAAGAGAATGAAAACGAGGGTCGTGATGTCTTCTTCGTCCGTCCGGAGTTGGTCCGGCCGGATCAAAAAGCGGCGAACACATGCCATGACACAACCGGCCAGAATGAGGAAGCTGAAAAACTCCAGGAAGAAGTCGAGGAAAGGACGAATCGCGCCGGTTTCGAAGGCATGGGCAAAGGAGAAGAGGGGAAGGGTGTGGCTCAATTCCACAAGGTAACCCGTCGTGAGTCCTTTGACCATGTCGACCGCAAAGGTGGCTACGAAGCCGAATACGAGCAGTGTGTGAGCGAGCCAGCGATAGAAGGACTGACCGAAGAGTTTCCGGTGAAAGATCACATCCGTGATGAGAATCCGGACATACCATCCGGGTCTTTTCCAGAAGCCATGCCAGCCCCTTCCGATCAGGATCCTGAATTTTCCCCACTTGGTGGCGTTCTCCGCCCCTTCCACGTTTCCTTCCAACCAGACGCCGACGTGTAAACCCATCCCCCAGAGAAAGAAGATGACCGTGGGAAAGAACATAATATAAAAGACGAGGTGCTTTTCCATAATCAGGTCCAATTTTCACCAGGAGGTACAGAGAGCACAGAGAGCGACTTTTTGTCCAACCGGGAGGTACCGGTTGGACAAAAGATCCTTGTCTTAAGCCAAACCTGCAACAAGGAGACTGATTCATTTCCATTTGCCGTCGTCTCTCGGCAATTGGAAAGAAAAGGATTTCTCTGTGTCCTCCGTATATCTGTGGTGAAAGCTGAAATTCATTTCATATTTTTCAGGACGAATTCCGTGATGTCCATGGCCGCGATGGGGATCTCTTTTCTCCGGGCCGTCGTCAAGATCGTCCGAACGCACTGCTGACAGGCGGTGATCACCGTATCCGCGCCTGTGGCCTGGATCTGGTTGATCTTCTCCTGGGCCAAAGCAGCGGAAAGCTCCGGATCGATCATCTCCAGATTGCCCCCGCCACCGCAGCACTTGCACTGCTCCCTGTTTCCTTCCATCTCCACGAGTTCCACGCCGGGGATGGCCCGAAGGATTTCCCGGGGAGGCTCAAAGACCCGGCCGGCCCTTCCCAGATCACAGGGGTCGTGGTAAGTTACCCTCATCTTCTTCTCTTTGAAGCGGATCTTTCCCTGACGGATGAGATGGGTGACGAACTGGGTGGAATGGAAAAGCTCGATCTCTCCCGCGTGATATTCCTGTTTCCAGGTATGGTAGCAGGAAGGACAGGCGAAGACAACCTGCCTGACCTCTTTCTTTCTCACGGCCTCAAGGTTGTGCCGGATGAGGATCTCCGATTCCTTCTTCATGCCCGCTCCGATCAGCGGAAAGCCGCAGCACCATTCTTCCCCTGCCAAGAGCGTAAAATCGATCTCGGTTCTCTGCAGGATTTCGACAAAGGCCTGCGGAATCCTCTGCACCAGGGGGAAGAAGGAAGCGACGCATCCCACGAAGAAGGCGACCTCCGCCTTCTCCTTCTGGAAACGATGCTCGGGAAGGTCATCGAGATACTCCAGCCATTCGACCCTTTCTTCGTTCTCGTCTCCTGAAACGTTGTGGGCTTCGAGGACGTTGGCCTTCATCCGGTTTGCCGCCGAAGGGAAGTGGCCCATTTCCACCAGGACTTCCCGCAGGGCGGTCCAGAGACCTTTCGCATCGATGGCGACCGGACAGCTGACGCTGCACTCCCCGCAGAGGGTGCATCGATAAACCATCTCTGAGAATTTCTTCAGCTTTTCTTCGTCCAGTTTTTTCGGGCCGAAGATCCTTGCCCAGAGGCCGTACTGGCTCCGGATAAACGCTTTAAAGGCCTGGATCTTCCCCCGGGGGTCGATCGCCTCCTCGCCCTTCTGGGCATAAACGGGACAGACCTTGAGACATTCCCCGCAACGGGTGCAGGCGTCGATCTCAATAAGCTGCTTTGGAGATAAGGCGGAAA
Source organism: uncultured delta proteobacterium (assembly GCA_963731045.1). Lineage (GTDB taxonomy): Bacteria > Desulfobacterota > BSN033 > BSN033 > UBA1163 > CAVSVC01. Next base: position 192,760 of record CAVSVC010000052.1, read on the forward strand.
GTTTCATTTCATTTTGCGTAAGTGTTGGAGGACCGCTTCGCTTGAGGAGCACTGTGTTTGAGGCAAGAGACTTAGCCTCTATCCTCAAGGCCTGAAAGGCCGTTCACTCCAGCCTGCACCATCTCTATTTCTTACCGTGCTGGGCGATTTCTCCTTTGAGCCATTCCTGGATGACGCCCGGATCGGTCATGAGATTCTTGAGTTCATCGACGTTGTCGGGCTTGATCCTGAACATCCAGCCTTTCCCGTAGCAGTCCTCGTTGATCAGCTTGGCCTTCCGCTCCAATTCTTCGTTGACGGCCACCAGCTCACCGCTGACCACGGCAAAGACTTTTCCGAGCCATTTGCCCGATTCAATTTTTGTGAAGTTTTTCCCCTGGACCAGTTTCTTCCCTTCGGGAGGCAGGCCCACGTAGACGATGCTGCCGGCCATCTTCTGGGCGTAGTCGGTCATGCCCATCACCACGGCGTCCCCTTCCGGACGAGCCCAGAAGTGATTCTTTTCGTAATAGAATCCCTCCGGAAATTCATAGCCTTCGATATTCATCCGCACCTCCCCGGTAGAGCGTAACTCGTAAGTCGCAAGTCGTCAGGTGTGAGGTCCTAACCCCTTACGCCTTGCCCCTTGCGCCTGACGTGTTGTTCTGCATCAGTTGTGCAATAAACTCGGTGATGTTGTAAATTTCGATCTTCTGTTTCCGGAGTTTGGCATTCCGGAAATTATGGAGACAGGAAGGGCATTCCGTCAACAAAATCTCAGCCCCCGTGTCTTCAATGATCTGGCCCAGACGATTTCGCGAAATCTCGATCGAGTCCGCGGGAAAAGATCCCCTCAGTCCGCCGCCCGAGCCGCAGCACAGGGCATTTTCCCGGGCCCTTCTGGGCTCCACGAAATTGGGAGCGATCTTCCGGATCATCTCTCTGGGTTCGTCATAAATGCCTGCGTGGCGGCCCAGATCGCAGGGGTCGTGGTAGGTGACCCTCTTCTCCGTTTTCACTCCGAAGTCGAAATCTTTCAAAAACTGGGTGATGTGTTTTACGTCCATCCCCAGGTCTTTGTAAGAGGGATGTTCCTTGAATACCCGGTAGCAGTACGGGCAGGTGGCCAGCAGCGTCCGGGCTCCGGTTTTCCGGAGCGACTCCACGTTCTGCCGGGCCAGGTCGTCCTTGATCCTGTATCCCACGTCTTCCATGACCCCGCTGCAGCAGACCTCATCGATGAGGGTGAAGTCCACCTTCATCAGATCGAGCAGCCGAAGCGTCTCTTCGACGCTCTCCTCCTCGCGGAAGGTCCCCACGCAACCCAGGAACAGGGCATACGGGGCTTTCTCTTTTCTGTGACCCCAGTCATGCCGCTCTTCCTCTCCATAGATGTTTCCGTATTTCTCGACCACCTCCCCCATGGCCTTGAAGAGGTTGTCGTAGCCGAGACCGACCAGATCCTTTCTCACGGATTTGATCAGTTTCTGGGGATCGACCCCCGAGGGGCAGCTGACAGTACAGTTCATACAGGTCGTACAGCGCAGGAGCGCCTGGGCCACCCCCTCCGTAGCGGGAATCTTTCCTTCCATCACCTCTTTCAGAAGAATCATCTTCCCCCGGGCATTTGTGATGGGCCTTTTGGTCAATTCGAAGATCGGACAGACCGCACGGCAGAACCCGCACCGGGAACACTGGGTGATCGCTTTCCGCGTTTCTTCGTCAAACTGAAGCTGCCTGGCCATCCATGCTCCTCAACTGAAAAGGGTATACGCTGGGAAAGACTGGAATGATGGAATAATGGAATAATGGGTAAATCTAGGAGTAAATCAGGGCTCTCTTATCCTTTGCGTTCTTCCATTTCTTTTTCCAATATTCCAATATTCCATTATTCCAGTATTTCGTGTTTTATCCGTCCAGCGCTCTCTTTCCGGGATTCATAATATTGTTCGGGTCCAGCGTTCTTTTCAGTTGTCTCATCAGGGCCATTTCCACGGGGTCATGTTCCAGGTTCATGTAGGCTGCCTTGGAGAGTCCGATGCCGTGTTCGCCGGTCAATGTTCCCTTGAACGAGATGGCCAGCTGGAAGATCTCTTTTTCGACTTTTTCCATCTTCTCCACGGTGACAGGGTCGTATTCATCGTAGAGGATCTGGGGATGCAGGTTTCCGTCTCCCGCGTGGCCGTAAGTCGCGACGAGCAGTCCGTGCCTTTCTGCAATCTGCTGGATTCCCACCAGAAGGTCCGGTATCTTGGAAATGGGCACCGTGACGTCGTCCAGAACAAAACTGGCGCTGGTTCTGGCGAGGGTCGCATAAGCCGATTTACGGGCCTTCCACAGCCCCAGCCGTTCCTTTTCGTCTTTGGCTGTCCTGATCGAGCTCGGATGGTTCTGATTGAAAATACCGAGAACGACGTCCATCTGGGCCTTTGCCTCTTCCAAGGTGAAACCGTCCGTCTCCGTCAGAATCATGGCCTCGGCCTCGGGCAGATCGATGTCCGTATTCTCCTTGATCGCCTTGAGGGTCACCTTGTCGAGGATCTCCATGACACTGGGAAGGACGCCGCTCGTCATGGTCTGGGAGATGGCCTTTCCGGCATCTTCCAGCCTTGTAAAGGTGGCCGCTGCCGTCATGGCATGGCGGGGCATGGGGTTGATCTTCAGCGTAATTTCGGTGACGACCCCCAGGGTTCCTTCCGACCCCACAAAGAGTTTCGCCAGATCGAAACCCGAAACGCATTTCATGGTATAGGCACCGGTGTGCATCACTTCCCCGCTGGGAAGAACGACCTGGAGCCCCATCACATAGTCCCGGGTGGTGCCGTATTTCGCCCCTTTGATTCCTCCCGCGTTGGTTCCGACATTCCCTCCGATCGTCGCAACCGAACTGCTGGCCGGATCGGGAGGAAAGAAGAACTTATGGGCCGCCAGCGCCCGATTGAGGTCGTCGCAGACCACCCCCGCCTGAACCAGGGCATAACGGTTTTCGATGCTGATCTCGAGAATCCGGTTCATCCGGGAAAGATCGATGACGATGCCGCCCCGGATGGGGATCACGCCTCCGCTGAGGCTGGTTCCTGCCCCCCGGGGGATTACGGGGATCTTCTCCCGGTTCGCAAAGCTGACGATTTTCGAAACCTGTTCGGTGGATTCCGGCCAGACCACCGCCTCAGGCCGATGAACGTTCATGGAGGCATCATAGCTGTAGGGAACCAGTTCTTCCAACCGGTCTGTGAAATTCTCCTCGCCGACAATGTCAATGAGAGACTGCCTCATTCGAATCCTCTCTTCTTCATTGTTTAGAGGCCCAGGGTTCGAAGACGATTCGGCCGGGATCTTGCCGCCGTATCCATTATAACCCATCCACCCGGTTCTTTTGCCGCTCCAATTGAGCCGTGGAGATCTTCAGCTCGGATTCCATATAATCCAGGTGTTTCAGCGTTTTCTCCCTGGCCTTTTCAGGGGAGCGGTTCTTGATGGCATTGAATATTTGGAGGTGTTGCTGGAAGAGCCTTTTTGCCTTTTCGTCATCGGTGAAGATCGCCGCAAAAATGGCCGACATATACCCTCTCAGGAGATCGAAGATCGTCGACATCATGTGGATCTGAATCGTGTTATGGGTCGCCTGGGCCATGGCCAGATGGAAATCCGCGTCCTGCTGATCCCACGGGATCCCTTTCTCCACGGCAGTCCTCATGGCCTCCACAATGGTTTCGAGCCGATGAATGTCTTCTGCAGACGCCCTCTGTGCAGCATGGAAGGCTCCCCAGGCCTCAATGGCCTTTCGGACCTCCACCAGGTCGAAGATCTTCTGCGCGTCCGCTTTCAGCATTAAGGAAAGGGGATCCTGCATCATTCCGGAGGTCATGGATTTCACGTAGGTTCTTCGGGCTTGTTTGATTTCGAGAAAGCCCATGGCCACGAGAGAGTTGAGGGCTTCCCGAAGGGAAGGCCGGCTGACACCGAATTCTTTGATGAGGTCCCTTTCGGGGGGGAGCCGGTCGCCGGGCCTCAGTCTTCCCTCACTGATGAGGTTTTTGACTTGATTGACGATCTCATCGGAGACACGGCTATGTTTGATGGATCTGAACATAAAGATACCCATTGTCAAATGGTCTTACCTTTTTAAATTAAACCCGTTTCTTTGTCAAGATGGGAAACCTTCCCGGAAAGACCCCCCTTTTGGGTAAAATTCTTCTCGATTCGAGACATTGATTTCCAGAAGGCAGTCAGAAGATGCAAAGAGGCTCGCAGGAAAGAGACAGGGGCGTTGGCGCCCCTGCCTCTTTCGTCGATCGATGATGCGATCCGTCACATTTCATCCCAAATTGAGATTCCTTCAGAGGGCAGGGGGATGAGGAAAACCGGTTTTCGCGTTCGATCCAGCACCGAGCGCGATACACATCCAAGAAATGCATGTTGAAGGAATCCTTTCCCGTGATTTCCCATCACAATCAAATCGCATCCCTCTTCATCCGCCGCTTTCAGGATCTCTTCGACGGGATAGCCCACCTGAACGAGGGTCTTGGTCACGAGGCTGACACAGGCCAGACTGTTCTTTTCCTCCACCTTTTCGCAGAACTTCTGGAGGCGGTTCCGGATGACCTCCTTGGATACCCCAAGCTGGTCTTGCTGGGCTGTGTCCATTTTGCTTCCATAGGCTCTTGCGTAAGCAGGAATGAGCTCGATGGTGTGCAAAATGACGATCTCGGCGTCATGCCTCTTGGCCATGTCCACCGCATAATAAAAAGCATAAGCAGAGTTCTTACTGAGATCGGTCGCATAAAGAATCTTTTTGATTTTTGGGATCATCTTTGTCCTCCGTTCTCGGGGTCAGGGTATCCGGCATCGGGTATTAAAAAGGATTCAAGAGGTTTGGCGGGTTTCCGAGTGGTAAGGGCGGCAACGAGATTCTGGGCCGCCAGCATCGCCATCCTGTGCCGTGTCGCCCGGGACGAACTGGCGATATGGGGCGCCAGAACAACATTTTTCAAGGGGAGAAACCCGGGGTCGAATTTCGGCTCATTCTCGAACACATCGAGGCCTGCACCGCCAATCGTTCCTGAACGAAGGGCCTCGATCAGTGCCGCATCGTCCACCACGCCGCCGCGGGAGGCATTGATCAGAATTGCCGTGGGTTTCATCTGCTTCAACTCGGGTCGGCCGATGAGATGGTGGGTGGCCGAAGAGTAGGGGACGTGAAGGGTCACGATATCCGCCTGTGAGAGCAACTCTTCTTTGCTCACAAACCTTGCCCGGCATGCCTCCTCAATTTCAGGGGGCATCCGCCGGGCATCATGATAGATCACCTGCATCTCGAAACCGATGGCACGGCGCGCCACGACCTGACCGATCCGTCCCAGGCCAAAGATGCCCAGCGTCGCATGATGGACATCCAGTCCCAGGAATTGCTTCAGTTTCCAGCCGTCCCATTGTCCTGCACGTAGGTAGGCTTCGGCTTCGGTTACCCTGCGGGCAGTCGCAAGGATCAATGTCCAGGTGAAATCCCCGGTCGTGTCGTCCAGTACTCCAGGGGTGTTCGTGGCCATGACCCTTGCTTTGGTGCAGGCATCCAGATCGATGTTGTTATACCCGACCGCGATATTGCAGACTGCCTTCAGGCTCGGACAGCGGGCAAGAAGCGAAGCATCGATCCGTTCGGAGAGGGTGATCATGGCGCCCTGTTTATCGGAAAGCTTTGCGGCCAGGGTTTCCGCATCCATTGGCAGATCGGCCTGGTTGGAGGTCACCTCGAAGTTTTGCGAGAGGTATTCCAGCACATCGTCAAAGACTTCCCGGCTCACCAGTACTTTCGGTTTCATCGTCTTATTTACCCTCTTATAAGAATGGACTGCTCGTTCGGAGCTTGGATTCTCATTTGTACATCAATTGCAGATGCCCAAAAAGCGAAGGAGTTTCCGGATCAGATATGCATCATGATGCCGTCACTTCAATGGTCTAACCAACCTTGGGAGCCTTCTTGCCCCGGCGGTCTTTTGTAAGAATCTGCCCCTCGGCGAAGAGAAACACGATGCCGATAAGACAGATAAAGCTGCCGGCTAACGCAAGGATAATTTGGACGAATGTCGGTGGTTCATAAATACTGATGAAACATAACACCACAACTGCAACAATGATGGTAGCGAGTCCACCCAGCTTTTCCCACATATGTAATCTCCCTGCCTACGTGATTCAGAAAATTGAGCTGATCTGCTCCGACGACGGGCGCGGAGCATTTGTTTCAACATCTTCAGTTTGCTCGGATCAACCCTTAGCGGATGGATCCTTATCCGCTGCTTTCCCGAAGCGCACGATGGTGAAAAGCATGAGACAGCCCACGGCGATCACAAGACAAAAAATGACCATGGCATGAACGGGCAGTTTGGTGATCAACGACCACAGAATGAAATTACCAACGACGACGCCGGTCACCAACAAAAAATGCCGCATCTTTCTCCTCCTGCTGTAGGTTTTCGTGAATCAGGCAATTTACCCACCCCGCGCGGGCGCTGAAATCCCGGCGCAGGAGCCTCTGTCATCCCCCCTTATACACCAGGCTCGGCACCCACAGACCGATCTGCGGGAAGAGGTAGAGCAACAGGATCGCCAAACACTGGATCATCATGAACGGCAGCATCCCGATGAAGATCTGGTTGAGCGTCACATGGGGCGGCGCCACGCCCTTCAGGTAGAAGGCGGCCATCGCAACCGGCGGCGAGAGGAACGCCGTCTGGAGGTTCAGCGCCACGAGCAAACCGAAGAAGAGCGGATCGATGTTGAAGTGCGCCAGGAGCGGGATGAAGATCGGCATGAAGATGACGATGATCTCGGTCCACTCCAGCGGCCAGCCGAGGAGGAAGATGATCACCTGCGCCAGGAGCATGAACTGGGTCGGCGTCATGTCCATCGACTTCACCCAGGCGTTGATGATCTCCTGACCGCCGAGGAGGGCGAAGGCAGCCGCGAAGATGCTCGATCCGACGAAGAGCCAGCAGACCATGGCCGAGGTCTTCGCGGTGAGGAAGACCGACTCCTTGACGACGGTGAAATTGAGCTGTTTGTACGCGGCCGCCAGGACAAACCCCCCGAAGGACCCCATCGCCGCCGCCTCGGTCGGGGTCGCGAGCCCCACGACGATCGTCCCGAGGACCCCGAGGATGATCAGGGCCAGCGGGAAGAACGATCCGAGGAGCATCTTGAAGATCTCGAGACGTGCGAAGGTGAAGATCGCATAGAAGATGACGATCCCCGCCGCGATGACGCCGAAGGTGATCCAGAAGACCAGCGGGGCGGGATTGCGTCCGGGTGCGGCCGGTACCACGGTGTCGCGGGCTTTACCTCAGCGGGCGGCTTCGGGGCCTCGGCCGGGGCGGCCGGGGCGACCTGCGCTGCCTGACCGGGTTCGGCCGGGGGCTCCGCCAGGCCGCGCTCGACTCCTCCGGTTCCTGGAGACCCCCCGTGTCGGTCGAGACTTCCGTGGTCTCCGTCGACTCCATGCCCATCGTCTGCAGCCCCGACGTATCCACAAGCGAAGGTGCCGTCGTCCAGAGGTAGACAATCAGAACGAGGAGAGAGGCCGCCACCAGGGGAAGTATGGCGATCACCAGGTGGGTGAGGAGCGTCTTCATCGGGACGTCGGCGTTTCGCTTCCCCTTGATCGCACCGATCAGCCCGACCATGACGTTGTTGGATTTCTTCGAGATCACCTCCGCGAACTTGGGCAGCTCGACGCGCTGCTCCTCCTCGGAGAGCGGCGGGGCGGTCTTCGGATTGAGCTTTGCGGAGATGATGATGTAGCCGAGATAGAGGCCGGTCAGCATGAAGCCGGGTAAAAACGCCCCGGCGTAGAGCTGGACGACCGAGACGCCCGCGGTCGCGCCGTAGAGGATCAAAAGGACCGAAGGCGGGATCAGGATGCCGAGGGTTCCTCCCGCGGTCACGACCCCCGCCGAGAGGCGGGTGCTGTATCCGGCCTTGAGCATCGCCGGAAAGGCGAGAAGGCCCATGAGCGTCACGCACGCCCCGATGATGCCGGTGGCGGTGGCGAAGATCGCGCAGGTGATGACCGTCGCGACGGCGAGCGACCCGGGGATCCGGGAGGTCGCCAGGTGGAGACTCTTGAAGAGCCTGCCGATCAGGTTGGCCCGTTCGACCAGGTACCCCATGAAGACGAACAGCGGTATCGAGATCAGGACGTCGTTGTTCATGACGGCATAGGCCCGCTGCGACACCAGATCGAACGTGTGGGCCACCGCCGTATTCGGGTTTTGGCTGTAATAGGCGAAAAAGGCGAACATCGTTCCCATCCCCATGAGGGTGAAGGCGGTGGGAAAGCCGAGCATGATCGCGATGACGATCATCGCCAGCATCAGGAGGCCAAGGTGGCCGGTCGTCCACTGTGACAGCGGGGGCATCGCCCAGAACACACCGATCACCACCAGTGCCATGATCGATATTCCGAACCAGGCTTCTCTTCTCATTTGTCGCCCCCTTTTCCGTGCGTCATAATCTCATCGAGCTTCGCGATATCCTCGTCGGTGACGTGCACCGTCGCCTTCAGCTTCTCGACGTCGACCTCCTCGACGTCCTGGATGCGCGAGGGCCACTTGCCGGCCTTGAGGCACAGGACACAGCGGACGATCTCGACGAAGCCCTGCACGAGGATGAACGCCCCGGCAATCGGGATGATCGTCTTGAAGTGGTAGAGCGGGGGACCGTCGGCGGTGATGCTCGAATGCTCGAGAATCCTCCAGGAGTCGCCGGCATAGTAGTAGCCGGCCCAGCAGAGGGCGGTCACCCCGGGGAGGAAGAAGAGGATGTAGAGCGTCAGGTCGAGGGCGGCCTGCACACGGGGCGGGAAGAAACCGTAGAGGACGTCGCCGCGGACCATGCCGTTCTTCGAGAGCGTGTAGGCGCCCGCCATCATGAACAGGGTCCCGTACATCTGGAGCATGATATCGAAGGCCCAGGCGTGCGGCGCATCGACGGCGTAGCGGGCGTACACTTCGTAGGTGATCAGAAAGGTGAGCCCCACGATGAGCCAGGAGAACGCCTGGCCGACAAACGTGCTGATCTTGTCGATTGTAAGCAGTAATTTCTGCATGC
>CAVSVC010000053.1:0-73718 GCA_963731045.1 uncultured delta proteobacterium
TTGTGGCTTGGTTTCAGTTGGTCTTGCTCAATATCATCAACAAGAAGGTCTTTGCAGCCATGAAGCCCACGGCTTTCTTCATTAATATTGGACGGGGAGAGCTGGTCAACGAACAGGCCCTGATCGATGCCCTGAATTCGGGAAAGATCGCAGGGGCTGCCCTGGATGCATTTATCCAGGAGCCGCTTCCAAAGGGTCATCCCTTCTGGAAGACCAAGAACCTGAACATTACCCCCCACGTCGGCGGGATGAGCGATATCTATATGGATCAGGCCCTTACAGTCTTCGAGCCGAACCTCCAGAAGTTTCTGGCCGGAGAAGGACAGAACCTGATCAACCTCATTCCCCGGTAATAGTGGATGGGCTATAATGATTTTAGGGCCTGCTGCGCCAAAGAACGAAGCAGCAGCGGACCTATTTCAAGAAGGATGCAGAAGAGGTCGAATAATCGGACATTTAGCAAAAGGAAGGAGACGGACATGAAGAATTCTTTACGATTTCTTTTCATTGTAGGCGTTGTTTTTAACGATATCCGGTTGGGCACGGGAGTACCAACGACCTTCGCCCAAACCTACCCGGATCGCCCGATTCAGCTGGTCGTCCCTGGCGCCGCAGGATCGATCCTTGATGTCGCCGGCAGGATCGTGGCGGAGGAAATGGGAAAAATTCTTGGGCAACCGGTTGTTGTTGTGACCAAACCGGGCGCAGGGATTTACCCTGGGCACGGATGCCGTGGCAAGGAGTAAGAAGGACGGCTATACGCTCGCCTATACGAACTCTCCGGCGATTATTTATTCCCGGATCCTCAATCCTGAGACCGTTCCCTATGACCCGGATAAAGATTTGGAACCCCTGGGACTTCACTTATTTATATCGACCGGAATTGCCGTGCAGGCAAACGCCCCATGGAAAGACTTCAATGAGCTTGTGGAGTATGCCAAGAAGAACCCGGGCAAAGTTCGCGTGAGTACCCCGGGGGTGGGAAGTTCAACCCACTTCCAGCTGGAAGTCGTCCAGGCGCTGACCGGCGCCCAATTCGCTCACGTCCCATTCAAAGGAGGAGAGTCCGTCATCACAGCCGTTCTCGGGGGACATGTGGAGATGACATTCGATGCAGTCAATAAGCTCACGCCTCATGTCGAAGGTGGAAAGATGCGGATCCTCCTGCTGACCAAGAAGATGGCGGATCTTCCCAAGATTCCTTCCCTTAGGGATTTGGGCTATAACCAGGACCTGGTTTCGGACTGGTTTGCCCTGTACGGCCCGTCCGGAATGCCGGAAGAAGTCAAGAAGGTCTTGATTCCTGCGATTGAGAAGGCCCTGAAGAATCCGGAGGGAAAGGCCAAACTTGAGAAGCTCGGGTTTGCAGTAGACTACAAATCCCCGGCAGAGGCAAAGAAGATCGCGACCTCCGATTATGAGGTCAATCTCGCAATCGCCAAGAAGATCGGCCTGCGCAAGTAATCCGGTCTATTGTCCACGAGATCGGAGACGAAGTGAACGTCTAAAACGGATTATCCCATGACCGCAAGAGGCTTCAGAGGGCTCTCAAAGGGCTCGCTGAAGCCTTTTTTTGCGATCTGACGATTCCTCTTCTAATCCAACTCCCGCAGTATCCTTAGGGTGCGACATACTCTTCTTTTATCGTCCTTCCTCAGCGGGTAAGCTCTTCCTTATTGAGGCAGCACTTTTTATATTTCTTTCCGCTCCCGCACGGACACGGTGCATTCCTTCCCACTTTCTCCGTCTTAACGATCTCCGAAGAGAGGGGAAGGGGTCTTCCAAACCTCCTCGTACCCAGGACCTCCTCAAAACGCTCCAGGTTGTCTAAAATGGCCTCCTTTACTTGGTCAGGGTCCCTCGTCCTGTAATAGTGGCCCGTGTGCATGCAGTCGGCCGCCTTTTTGAAATAGTCATAGGCCGAAGAGATCTTTCCTCTGTCTCCTTCATACTCTCCGATACAGCAATAGGCCTCCACAGCCATTGGGTCCAACCGCAACGCCTCCCGATAGTGCAGTATAGCCTCTTCTGCTTCGCCTTTTTTCATCAAGATATTCCCAAATCCAACCCTCAACGCAGGGTCCTCAGGTAACCTCTTGATCTCTTTTCGATACTATTCGAAAGCTTGGTTGAAGGACATGCGCCTGCCATCCGTTAATCCCGCTTCGACCATCTTAATCGGACTCCGTTCGGGATCGAATTTCTCTCCTTTCTCCTCCAGAGCCGCTATCATAACGAGATGGCTGGCGATGGCAAGCTCGCCCATGGGTGTAATCTCGTAGCGGTTGATGGCTCTACAATTCTTGCACACAATTTTGTCCGCGATTTTCGATTTTCCCTTCTCCTCCGGAAGGAAATAGATGTTTTCAACGTCGTAATGGTACGACTTCCGGCATTGGAGGCATTTCAGCTCCACCTTGACGCTCTTTTCCAGAAGAACTTTCGGATCTTTCTCGAAAGCCTCCAAGCTCTGCTCCACTTCTTTCTCCCGTTTCGCCATCGTTGATTCAATCCGGGGGATCAAAATATCGTCGACGCCATGGATGTGGCAGAGAAGATAATAAACCTCCTCTTCCATTGCTTCTCCCTCCCGCAACTCTTTCCTGCGCTCTACCTGGTCCCGCGAAAAATAAGCTTCGAGGAATCGCTACTCATCATGGAGAGCCTTGTTACGCTCAGGCCCAAGGTTGTTCAAAACCTCTTGGAAGTGTGCCGGTTTGTCAAAGTCAAAAGGCTTTTCATGTACATGGCCGAAAAGCACAGGCATCCCTGGGTGGAAAAGCTTGATCTGTCACGCATAAATTTCGGCAAAGGGAAGAGGAGGATAGTATCCGGGGGAGAACTCAATCCCAAGTACGGGATCACAGTCCCCAGAGAACAGAGAGAAGGACCAGGTTGAAAAGAGACACGGTTTATTTCAGACAGGCGGGATTGCTCCTCCGGGTTTTGTCCGTTTTCTCTCCTTGAGGTAGAGCTGCTTCTTTCTGAATTCGAGTTTTTCTTTTTGGAGTTGGACCCTGATCTTAAGCCGATTCTCTTTTTCTCTCCCCTTTTGTTCCATCAGTCTCTTCCAAGATTCATAGCGATCTCTCTTGAATTTGAGCCATTCTTCGCGCAATTTGAGTCTTTCTGCTCTTGAGCTCGATCTCTTTTCTTTTCAGCTCAAGATTTTCGTTCTTTTGACTGATGTACTCTCCCACCAGAAAGTCCACTATTTTCTTGTAAAGACCACTGTTCCCATTGTCCTCTTCTTCAGGATCGTCATTTGTGGGGCTTGCCAGGATTGACTCAAGGGTGAAACTCTCATCCCCATCCTTTCCAATGGGCTTCTGTAAGCTCACCTCTTTACATTTCTTGTTCCAATACTGTGTTATGGCTTTGTTTCTGACCCTCTTGACGATGGGAGTGATTTCTTCCAGTGTTTGGGGATCGGATTCGAGGATGTCTACCCAGGCTTGCTGGAAACTGTCTCTATCCCGTCCCAAAAAAGATTGCAGATGATTATTCACTTCGTCTTCATTCAATCTCATACCGATTTCCTTTCCGAATCACCCAATAGGCGTGCGAATAAATTGACAGAGGTTCAAAACTATTCGTGAATCCCTTGTTATTAACCTAAAGGGAAAAGCTTTGATCCTACAGATTAAATGAGTTGGGCTTTCAGAATGCGTTATGAAGAATCATGCGGAAGGATGCTCCTATCAATACAAACCCTTATCTTAGAGATTCAAGGCAGCGGGTTATTCACGACGCAAGACCTTCTGGTCATTGATAACGTCTTTCGGGATGAACCCGTCTCCGATTGTTTCAGGGAAAATCTGCTGCGACTTGTCGATAGCGGAGTGATCGAGCAAATCAGCCGAGGACGCGGTAGCCGCTACGTTTTATCTCGCCAGTTCTATGAATTTATCGGCAAGCGGGGCATCTATACCCGAAAACGAGGACTTGATCGGGAAACCAATAAGGCGCTTCTGCTCAAACATATTTCAGATAACGACAAAGATGGCACCCGATTCAAAGAGTTCACACAAGTGCTGCCCTCACTCTCTGAAAACCAGATCAAATCTTTGCTCAGAGAACTTAAGGGAGAAGGGCAGGTGTACTCTACGGGCAAGACCCGTGCAGGACTTTGGCATATTAGGAAAAATGGTAGAATCTTAGATAACAAATCTAACACAAGGCAAAATACGACCTAAATGTAACTTATTAATTTTCAACGGCTATGACCTATTAGGATTAGGTCTGATTAGATCATAGAACCATAAAAAACCCTAATAGAACCATTGGGACTAAAGATCCGATTGTGCTGGAATTGTGCACTCGAATTGTGCAGGGAATAACAAAAAACACACAGTACAATTCCTGTAACTTGCTGTAATATCAATATGTTTCTAAATAAATTTGTGCGGATGGTTCTTCGAAAACTCAATATATCACACAATCCCGCAGAAAAGAACCCTGTAAGGATTGAATGGCTGCAATAGATCGAGATATGCCGTAATCGGGTAGGCGATATGTACCGTGCGGCGGGCATCAAACCGCCGGAGTTTGCCGAGATCGGGGGCGCAGCGCTTCTGATTTTCCGGGTCCCTGTCGGAACAACTGACCAGAGAGTCATGAATCTGGAGCCACAGCCAGAGTCGGTTCATCTGGGAACCAAGGGACCGAAGGGTTCCCAGAAAGGTTCACAGAAAATCTTAGAGCAAATCACGCAACAACCTGAAGATCCAGTGAAGGCCCAGAAGCGGAGAGAACTCATCGAAGGTTCTGATACAAGATTACGGGAGGCGCTAAGTTTGTTGCGAAGAAATCCGTCAGGAGAGGACTGGCATATTTTCGAAGGGACTACCCAACCGGACGTTTTCATCCAGACCCCGGACCTTATAATCGTGATCGAAGGGAAGCGGACAGAGCGGGAGACCACGAAGAATACGAAATGGATGTCGGGTCGGCATCAAATGTGGCGGCACATTGACTGTGCCTGGGAAATCAAGGGGAAGAGAGAAGTTTTCGGATTCCTTATTGTGGAAAGCGATGGAGAAAATGATCAGGTCCCAGCACGCTGGATAAAGGAAGCGGATATCACCAGGAGTCAAGAAGCCTTAGCATCAAGCCTTCCGCATCGAGGACCGGAGGAGCGAGAAGAAATTCACCAGTGTTTCATAGGCGTAACCACCTGGCAAAAAGTGTGCAAGGAATTTGGGATCGACTGGGACTCTCTTCCAAACTTCGCCGATGGATGAAAATAATGATCAATTTCCTTAGCTTGGCAATATTCTTAGGACCCATATTCTTCCTTTTAGGCATTTTGCACCTGTACCGGTGGTACAGGAAGCGGAAGGGGTTGAAGTCTCCATTAACGAGCCAGCTTCTGAGGCCACCCGGGGAGTCTCTGAGGGTTCAGATTGAAGAAGCAAGCGACGCCCTTTCTGAGGCTTTGTTCATTGTGGCTTTAGTTCCATCACTCATAAGCGGAGTCCTCTTGGGGTCGGCGTTATTATCCGGAAAAGAACTTAAAGTGTCTTCGCTCGGGGTGGCTGCCATCATAGGGGTGTGTTTTATCGCTTACTATGTTCAAAGGATTTTCAGATTGATCCCTCAAAGACGAGCTTTTAAAGTGGGATTAGACGGTGAACTCGCTGTGGCCGAGGAACTCAATAAGTTGATGTTCAACGGCTACCACGTCTATCATGACTTTCCTGCCGAAAAATTCAATATTGACCACATCCTAATCGGGCCAGCCGGGGTCTTTTTGGTGTAGAGAAAAGACGAACTTAGACAATCACTGTCAATAGCCGCCCGGTAGCGAGAAGTCTCGGAGAGAACAGATTGAACTGCTGAATGGGTTACGTAACCGTCGAGGGGAGCAAGAAAAGTAGTAAGAAGTGAGGATTCAAGCAAGAATATGCGGAATCAAACAGTTCAATCAATCTGTTAAAATCGCTGGGAAAGTTATGGTCGGGGCGAGCCGATTTGAACTGCCGGTCCGGCCGCCTCACCGACTCGGCGGCGTGCCAAAGAGTCGCTCCTTATTCGTCGCGACGGCACCCTCCTGCTCCCCGCAGTACGGTCGGCCTTAATGTTTGGGAGCCTCAGTCCGGTTTACGTTGCGGTTGGGTTATGGTCGGGGCGAGCCGATTTGAACGGCCGACCTCCTGCTCCCAAGAACTGTTGTTTTGTGACACCTACAATTGTAGAAGTCCTTAAATTACAGAGGCTTGTGTCTATCGATCTTCTCGTCTTTGAACGACCAAACCATGATTCAAATTACTTGACAAATCTGGACCTTAAAGAGCCCAAATTTACGTACAAGTAAGAAGTCGGTAAGAAGATTTTGTTGGGACGCAATATACAGGGATTCGAGTCTAAAGCGAAGGGAGGGGAAGTAAAATGCGAGATTTCGAGAATTTCTTAACACCCGAACAGCTTGCTAAGACACTGAGAGTAAGCCGAGTATGGGTTTACAGATTGTGCCAACAGCACAGAATCCCATTTTTCCGTTTGGCGGGCAGCAAAGTGATTCGCTTCTCGCCTTCGGCGATCCAGGAATGGCTTGAAAAGAACCAAGACGTGGACTATCACCGTGACAAAATGCCGATCAGCGAGCCAAAAGTTTGAGCGAGACAAGAACGGAATGAATCACTTGTCCAGGAGCCACCAAGCGAAACAGAACGGAAAGATTTGAGACGGGAATACCCGGGGGAGATTTCATTACGGGGGCTGACGAATGCAGGATTGCTGGAGGAAGCTTTGGAAAGCGGGGCAAACCAAGTGACCTGAAAATTGGCAAGAGAGAAATGGCTTCTTCTGTTGGACGAGGAGTAAGAAGATGGGACAAAGTTGTCAAAATCCGGAGTTACTATAAGTAAAGCTCTGGGTCGTCGATCATGAAGGGCGGTCCATTGAGGAGGGGATCAAGCCGGTTTGCATATCGGGTAGCCCACGTAATCCACATCTCCACTTTGCTTCCAGATTCTATTGAGCCTCGGGTCCTGATTGCGTGCGCACGGACAGCTTCAACGAACTCACGAATTCTCTGACTCTGATGCCAGTTCGAGACGTGCTCCAGTAGGCGCTTGATTCGGTTCTCTTCCTGAAGACGCAGTCTGGCTTGCTCGTCGGCCCTTCGCCGTTGTTCCTCCCACTCTCGTTGTCTCTTCTCACGCTCTAAACGATTTGTCCGAACACTGACGGCGGCGGTCATTAAACCGATGATGAAAGAATTCAGGAGATCCTCAAGTCGGTGCTTATCCGTGTCGCTCCAGGTATGCCGAGTACCTGAAACATCTTTAATATTCAAGAACAGTCGGCCCGTTGGAAAATATTCATATTCACGGATAGAATACCAGGAGTACTCCTTCTTGTCTTTTGATGTTGCCGGAGATTCTTTGCGAGCAACCTGTTCTTCGAGGCTAAACTTTAGCAACTCTCCAAGAACTGAGACGAACGTTCCTGTCTGGCGAGATGTTCGGGCTACGAAATCAGTTGGCCGGCCGTTTAAACCATAGTCTCGATGCCCCGGGTTTTTCTTCTTCTTGATCTGCAATGTGGACTTCCAATTCCCGGGACTCCAATGCTTTAAGTAGGGCGTTCATAATTCTCATGGCCTGCTCGACCGACACAGGGGAAACGGCCACATCCAATGTACTTTTTGCTCTTGGTCTTACAATTCCTTTATGGTCCACCTTCGCACTTTCAAGGCTTTTTTGAGTTCGGGCGACCAATGAATGTGGATCGACCAATGTTTCTGGAACGGTCACCCGATTATCTGCCTCCCTCTCGAAGACCCCCTTCTCCATCGCCTCTTTCACCTGTTCTCCGTCTACGGTTCCTGATCCCGCCTGGTGAGAATGAATTTCGATACTCTTGTCCTCTCCTTTCGGGAGTGGCGTCTGCCGGGGGTTATAACCATGTTCTTTCCTGGCCCAATACCCGAGACCTGGTCTCGGGATATTATTCTTCTTGCAGATTTTTGCAAGACCAACATCAGAGATTCCCCATTCCTTAGCTAAAGTCCAAACAGGCTGAGACCAAACCTTCTTGTAGAGCTGCTCTCGTGTAAGAATAATTGATTGGTTCTCCATGCCCTCTCCCCCCTTATTAGATCCTGACCAACATTACAAAACTTCAGGACTTTTTAAAAGGGCATTTTGGAGATGCTTTTGGATTGGCGACAAGCGCGGAAACAAAGGTTTAAAAATATGATTATTCCTTGCCTTTGAGTAATTAAATTCTGATATTTTTAAACTTTCCTCTTGACATTGGTTTATAATTATGGTTATTTAAGTACCATGGGTAATGAAAAACCATCAAAGATAAACCAACTTATAAGTAAATGGCCCCGGGGAACTGTTGCAACGGCTTCGTACCTGAACAGGCGAGGGTTCACTTACGACCTGCTGACCAAATACCGCCGCGGCGGCTGGATCAAGTCCTTCGGCCAGGGAGCCTATGTCCTTCCTGAAGATCCGGTCGAGTGGCCCGGAGCATTGTTCGCAGTTCAATCTCGGCTTGAGCTTGAAGTTCACGCAGGGGGTAAGACCGCACTTGAACTCAAGGGTTACGGCCACTACGTATCTGCGGAAACAAGAACTCTGTTTCTTTACGCTCAGCCCAAGGTGATCCTGCCCGCCTGGTTTTCAGAAGAACGGTTAGGACTCAACCTTGTTGTGACTCGAACGAGTCTTTTTCCCGGCAACAACCGTGAAGGGTTTTCTGAATGGAAGGAGAGGGAGTTTTCCATACGGATCTCATCGCCCGAGCGGGCGGCCATGGAAATGCTTTACCTGGTCCCGCGAAAAATAAGCTTCGAGGAATCTCTTCTCGTCATGGAGGGCCTTGTCACGCTCAGGCCCGTGGTCGTTCAGAAAGCTTCTGGAGATGTGCCGGTTTGTCAAAGTCAAAAGGCTTTTCATGTACATGGCCGAAAAGCACAGGCATCCGTGGGTGGAAAAGCTTGATCTGTCACGCATAGATTTCGGAAAAGGAAAGAGAAAGATCGTATCCGGGGGGATACTCAATGCCAAGTACGGGATCACGGTCCCCCGAGAACAAGGAGAAGGAACAATTTGAAAAGAGACACCGTCTTCTTCAGGCAGGCAGAGTTGGTCCTCCGGGTTCTGCCACTTATAAACCAAGAGGAGGTCTTTGCCCTGAAAGGGGGAACTGCAATCAACTTCTTCTTAAGGGATCTCCCTCGTATTTCCGTCGATATTGACCTGACCTACCTTCCGATAAACGACCGCAAAGTTGCTTTATCTGACATCGACAAAGCCCTTCTTCGGATCTCGGAAAGGGTGAAGAAAACTAATCCCGGTGTTCGTGTATTTTTTAAGAGGGACCCCGAATTCAACCTTGTAGCAGGCTTACTCATCCGCCGGGGCGACGCAACGATCAAAGTGGAACCCAACTCTGTTCTGAGGGGATCGGTGTTTCCAATAGAAACGAGAGATCTCTGCCAAAAGGCACGGGATCTCTTTGAGGTCTCAATGGAAGTTCGCATACTTTCTTTCGAAGATCTTTACGGAGGCAAGGCGTGTGCAGCTCTGGACCGACAGCATCCGAGGGACCTCTTCGACATCGATATGTTGTTCAAGAATGAGGGGTTCACGGAGAAGATACGCAAGGCATTCATTGTTTATCTTATAAGTCACCCCCGACCAATGGTCGAGCTCCTCAACCCGCGCTGGAACGACCTGCGCCCGGTCTTCGAGAAAGAATTTCAAGGAATGGTGACCGAACCGGTTACGGCTGAGGAGTTGAAGACTGCAGGGGACCAGTTGGTATCCAGGCTTCGCGAGGAAATGACCGAAGAAGAAAGACGGTTTATCGTTTCCGTTAAAGAGGGAGAACCCCAGTGGAATTTGTTGGGGGTGCCAGGAATTGAGAATCTCCCTGGTGTTCAATGGAAGCTCCAAAACATACACCGAATGACACCTGCCAAACACCGCGAGACGCTACGAAAACTCCGGGATTACCTTGGTGTGTAGCCTGGTTTTGTCCGTTTTCTCTCCTTGAGGTAGAGCTGCTTCTTTCTGAATTCGAGCTTTTCTCTTTGGAGTTGGACCCTGATCTTAAGCCGATTCTCTTTTTCTCTCCCCTTTTGTTCCATCAGTTTCTTCCAAGATTCATAGCGATCTCTCTTGAATTTGAGCCATTCTTCGCGCAGTTTGAGCCTTTCCGCCTTAAGCTCGATCTGTTTGTTCTTTAGCTGAATATTCTCGTTTCTTTGGCTGAAGTACTCTCCTACCAGAAAATCCACTATTTTCTTGTAAAGACCACCGTTCCCATGGTCCTCTTCTTCAGCAGTCCTCATTTGTGGGGCTTGCCAGGATTGACTCAAGGGTGAATCTCTCATCCCCATCCTTTCCAATGGGCTTCTGCAAGCTCACCTCTTTGCATTTCTTGTTCCAATACTGTTTTATGGCTTTGTTTCTGACCCTCTTGACGATGGGAGTGATTTCTTCCAGTGTTTGGGGATCGGATTCGAGGATATCTACCCAGGCTTGCTGAAAACTATCTTCGTTTTGTCCCAGGAGAGGTTGCAGGTAGTTATTGACTTCATCTTCATTCAATCTCATACCGATTCCCTTTCTGAACCAACTCGACAGGCAGACAGAGACATTAACGGAGGAGCTCGGGACATTCGTTAGCCTCTCGTGTATGCAACCTGGACAGGAAACGCTCTGAACCTATCAATTTGTTGGCTGAGCTTTAAGGATATGTTATGAGGGATTATGCGGAAAGATGCTCATATCATTAGTCGGTCCATAATTGTGTAGACACCGGAACCCAAATCCCTCCTTCCCTCCCCTGCCTACCGCAGGCAAGCTTTACAAAGGGAGGAATTACCCCTCTTTGGCAAAGAGGGACCGTTCGCCAAGGCTCACGGGGGAGATTTCTTAAGAGCATGTCTTTTCTATTATGGACTCATTATTAATACAAACTTACCTGAAAGATTCAAGGCAGCAAGAACCTTTGCTAGCCGAGGAAATCATCTCTTCAACAGCCATGAAGGGGTCAATCTCGGTTCTGCGGAAGTAGAAAAATCTATATCGATCTCTGGCAGGGATGTCAGGCTTTACGTTTCCGCAAGCTCTTCAAGATCAGATTCCTTCCATCCTTTCGTAGCCCCCGTCCAGCCCCATCCGTATGGCTGTAACGTTCCTACCTCACCATTTCCGCTAGCACGATTACCGGATGCCCTTCCGGGGGGAACCGGCCACTATTGCACAGCTACGTACTCTGCGAAGGCGGTCGATTCAGGTACTGGCAAACCATCCTCACGTAGCCCCTTAATGTGGAATTCAATGGCCTGATACATATTCTGTTCTGTCTCTTCACGGGTAGCCCCTGTTGCTACACAGCCAGGTAAGTCAGGCGAGTATGCCGAATAGTTACCATTTGCCTTTTCAATCACGATAAGAAAACGATACATTTACTTAACCTCCTTCAGTTTTGCCTGCTTCAAAATACTGTTTAAAGTGCCTGGTGCCAAGTCATCGTTTGGATGCCCGGAAACTGTGACCCGACCCGGTATTACTGAATGTTTATATTGCCTATGGCTCCCCTTGGTTTCAACCAAGTACCAGCCTTCTGTCTCTATCAATTTTATGATATCACGGATTTTCATGATTCGCCCTTCCGAGGTGTTTTCTCCGACCCTTTCCTTCCTATCTGATACGAACTCTTGACAAATGGCGGGAACGTGGCAAGTTGTTTGGAATCTACCTCCCCTCCGTCGGACCGCAAATCGCCGAAACCGACTTATCTGTCCGCCCAATGCAGCAGATCGGCAGCGGAATGGAATAATGGACCCATCCGAATTGAAAACAGAGTATGAAAAAGGGGGCAACGTGTCAAGTGAGAAATTAGGAGAGTCTTGGAGGGGGGCTGGGGAGGAGAGGGGGGGCCGATACAAGATTTCTCATCTAAGTTGAATTCACTGAGAAAGTTATGGTCGGGGCGAGCAGATTTGAACTGCCGACCTCCTGCTCCCAAGGCAGGCGCGCTAACCAGGCTGCGCTACGCCCCGTGTCCATCATCCAACAATAACATATCACGCAAAGCAAATTTCCAAATGCCAACTAAACCTAGGCCTAATTGTTTCCTGGGTTCATTGAGAACTGCCGGTCCGGCCGCCTCACCGACTGGCGGCGTGGCAAAGAGTCGCTCCTTATTCGTCGCGACGGCACCCTCCCACCCCCAAGGCAGGCGCGCTAACCAGGCTGCGCTACGCCCCGTACCTTCTTACATAGACCCCAATTGAGCGATTCTTTTAAGAATGACCTGTAAATGATTTGTAGCCGCAGGCTTTAGCCTGCGCATCGTTATCACCCGTAGGGTGAAAATCGAATAAACCCAAAATCTTCGCAACCTAAAGGTTGCGGCTACGTTTCACCACAAGAATCGCTCAATTTAGGTTAGAAATAGATTCTTAACACACAATGAGTGGTAGAACAACGTCATGTTCGCATTGTTGGTCTGATCTGTTCACCCTATCCCGCCGGGGAAGAGGGGAGACGAAGGCCATCAAGACCTTCCGCAATTTCTTCAGGGCGATTCCCCTGTGGCTTATTCTATTTTTCTCCTCGACCGTCAACTGAGCCATGGTCTTCCCTTTCCCGGGAAGAAAAAAGAGGGGATCGTATCCAAACCCTCTTTTCCCAACGGCCTTGAGGCCGATCCGTCCTCTGCACGCCCCTTCGACGACCGTCTCTCTTCCGTCGGGCGAAACCACGGCAATCGAACAGACGAACCTCGCTCCCCGTTTTGCAGTGGGCACTCCATCAAGCTCTCTCAGGAGTTTTTCATTGTTCTTCGAGTCCGAAGACTTCTCCCCTGCATATCTGGCCGAGTAGATTCCGGGCAGCCCCTTGAGCGCATCGACCTCCAGTCCGGAATCGTCCGCGATCGTCACCTTTCCGGAAAACTTCGAATACTCCCGGGCCTTCTTTAAGGCGTTCTCGGAGAAACTCCTGCCGTCTTCCGAAACGGTGGGCACTCGCGCAAGATCCGTCAACGATGCTATCTTGATTCCCAGCCCCGCTTAAGGCCTTTCGAATCTCCAGGACCTTTCCCCTGTTTCGGGTTCCGAGAATGATTTCGAGTCTCTTCCTAATTTTTTCCTTTTCCTTCCAGAGATTTTTTTTGAATCTTTGTCAGTTCTTTTATCCCTTTTTGGGCGAGTTTCATCATTTCGCCCACATCGTCTTCCGAGAAAACCGCCTCTTCCCCGGTGCCCTGAATTTCGACGAACTTCCCGCTGCCTGTCATGACAATGTTCATATCCACATGAGCCTTGGAGTCTTCTTCATAGTTCAAATCGAGGAGGATCCCTTCCCTGGTCTTTCCCACGCTGATGGCTGCCACAGAGTCCCGAACAGGAATTCCTTCCAGCTCCCCATTTTCACCATTTTCTGAAAAGCGTCCAACATGGCGATATAGGCTCCTGTAATCGAAGCCGTTCTTGTCCCCCCGTCCGCCTGAATGACATCACAGTCGATCCAGACCGTTTTTTCTCCCAATGCGTTGAGATCCGTTACGGAACGGAGTGAGCGGCCGATGAGCCTCTGAATTTCAAAAGAGCGGCCGCTGGCACGGCCCGCCGTGGAGTCCCTGATCGTCCGGGTGTGAGTGGCGCGGGGAAGCATGGAATACTCGGCTGTAATCCATCCTTTGCCCGTATTCCTCAAAAAGGGTGGAACCTTCTCTTCCACGCTGGCGGTGCAGATGACTTTGGTATCTCCCATTTCAATGAGAACCGCCCCTTCAGGGTGTTTCAAGTAATCCCGGGTGATTCTGACGGGTCTTAGCGCATCATAGGATCTGCCGTCCGAACGTTTCAATAGAGACCTCCCCTTCAAAACTTAATTTTCCCAAAAAAGCCTCAAAATGTCAAACCGCGTTGATCGACGGATTCGATCGAGCCACGGAGAAATCAGCCCGGAGAAATCCGGCGCCGGTCGCGGAATGATTTCACGACCCCTGAGGCATGGGAAGGTCCCCGATGATAACAGGGAAAGGGAATTGACATCAAGGGGTCTTTCGGTGATATTATTCATCACGATGGAACAGAGAGGGATCCAAAAAGATTCTGGTCGTCGATGACGAACGGGATACGGTAGAGATGATTACGACCCTTCTCGAACTGGAGGGATATGAGGTTCTGTCCGCCTATTCGGGCATGGAGGCGAGGAAGGTTCTGGAAACGGAGAAGCAGAAGGCCCCGGAGTTCGAAACCCCGGTTGACTTGATCCTCCTGGACGTGATGCTGGGCGATGCGGATGGCCGGGAGATCTGCCGGGAGATCAAGGAAGATGAAGAGATGAAATTCATCCCCGTGATCATTCTTACGGTCAGATCGGGGCTTCAGGACAAAATCGACAGTCTGGATATCGGGGCGGATGATTACCTGACCAAACCCTTTATCAATGAAGAATTGCTGGCCAAAATCAGGGTCATGCTTCGGATCAAGGATCTTCACGATGCCCTGAAGAAGGAAAAAGACAGAAATATCCTTCTTACTCAGGCGCTGGAAAAGCGATTCGCATTCGGAAACATCGTCGGAAAGAATGAAAAGATGCAGGAGATCTACGACCTGATCTCCGACATTTCCAATACGGATTCAACGGTCCTTATCCAGGGCGAAAGCGGTACCGGGAAGGAGTTGATTGCCCGGGCCATCCACTTCAACAGTCACCGAAAATCGAAACCCTTCATCGTGGCAAACTGCTCTGCCTATTCCCAGAATCTGCTGGAAAGCGAGCTTTTCGGTCATGAGAAGGGCGCTTTCACCGGCGCCATCCGTCGGAAGATCGGGCGATTTGAGATGGCCCATGGCGGGACGGTCTTCCTCGATGAAATCGGCGAGGTGTCTCCTCCGACTCAAATCTTTCTGCTTCGGGTCCTCCAGGATCACCGGTTTGAGCGCGTCGGAGGAGAGGAGACCCTGGAAGTAGACGTTCGGATCATCGCCGCTACGAATAAGAATCTCAGGGATGAGATGAAGAAAGGCACCTTCCGGGAAGACCTCTATTATCGGCTGAACGTGATTCCGATTTTCATCCCACCCCTTCGCGAGAGGCGAGATGACGTTCTTCTTCTGGCCTCCGAGTTTCTGAGGAAATTCAGTCTTGAGAAGGGAAAAGAGGTATTGGATTTTTCTCCTGAAGTGGTGGAGACCATGATGGGACACCCCTGGCCCGGAAACGTTCGTGAGCTGGAGAACGTCGTCGAACACGCCGTTATTCTTGCGAAGAATAACAGAATTCTCCCCAGAGACCTTCCCCAGTATCTCCTCCAGGGGGCTGGAGCGCCTCAGGAGGCTGAATCGCTGAAGGATTATGAAAAGAGCCTAATCCTGAGGACCCTGAAAGAAAACAGCTGGAACAAACATCAGACGGCCAAGAAGTTGAAGATCAATCGCTCCACCCTGTATGGGAAGATGAGGCGATACGGGATCAACGACGCCCAATATTAACACATGTATGTCCGATATGATACATATACGTAAGTTACCGTAATAAGGCGTATTTTTAATATAATAGGCTGATAACCCGTTTGGATGTGTTCCGATTTTATACAGTATAAGTTCTCCCTGAACTTCCTTTCCATCACGTTTTTCATAATGATTTCCTTTAATTATCAATGAGTTAAAAATATACATTGCTTTGGTATGGAACTTGCTGCCCTCCTGGTTTAGTTCAGAGTTCAGGAGGCTACCATGAAATGTCATAAGTGCGGGGGTACGATGGTTTACGAGAAGTTCTACAGCATCTGCGACGAGTTCTTCGGGTGGAGATGCATCTTCTGCGGCGATATTGTTGACCAGGTTATATTGGAGAACCGGCTCGGTAGAAAACGGTGAAACCTCTTCCCGAGAATCGAGTTGATTGAATGTTTTGCTGAAGGGAAGGGGTAATGAGTTGCAGGATCTGCATCGTCGATCATGATCTGGCGAGCCGCGGCTATCTGAGAGAGTGTTTGGAAAGGGAAGGGCATTGTGTTACAACTCTGGACAGCGGGTCCCAGGTCAAGCCTTATCTCCCGGAAGAATATTTCAACATCTTCATTCTTGATGTTGATACGCCGGGAGTCAGGGAAAAAGATCTTCTCCTCGAAATCAAAAAGGCCCACCGGACAAGAATCCTTCTGATCGTTTCAGAGAGGGGGGATACTTTCCTTAAAGAAGCGATCGATCTCGGGGTTTACGGGTTTATCTACAAGCCCTTCATACTCAATGAGATCTGCACCATGGTCGCCCACCTGGCCCGATAGTCCCAAAAAACAGAAGGAGTCAGCTGATGAATGAAGCGTTGGGGGGGTTCCCCGAATTCCCGCAATTCAGGGATATCCGCATAGACGATAAACCGGTTTTCGATGATCTCTTCTCTCGCATTCCTCCCGTCATCTCCGAGTTTACATTTACGAATCTTTTCATCTGGCGGCATACCTACCACACAAAAGCGGCCCGTTTTCAGGACTTTCTCTGCCTCCTCGCCGATAGGGCGGAGAGTCCATTTTTCTTTCCTGTTATCGGAGAGGGAGATGTGATAAAATGTTATCAGGAACTGCTCCGTTATCTCAAAGAAAAAGGAACGGAGCCGGGGGTCTACCGGGTTCCTGAAACCCTGGCGGCCGAGGTCGATCTGGAAGCAGGAGGGATCAAGGCCGAGCCGGACAGAAGCCAGTCCGATTACGTT
Organism: uncultured delta proteobacterium; assembly: GCA_963731045.1. Lineage (GTDB taxonomy): Bacteria > Desulfobacterota > BSN033 > BSN033 > UBA1163 > CAVSVC01. Next base: position 16,704 of record CAVSVC010000053.1, read on the forward strand.
TACTTAACCCGGGATCTTGTCTCACTTCAGGGGAGAAAGTATCATCGAAAGAGAAACCATATCAAACAGTTCAAAGAGAAGTATTCCTATCAGTATGTTCCGATCACTGCGGAATGGATTCCGGAATGTCTTCGCCTGGAGAGGGAATGGTGCAATCTTCGGAACTGCGACGCTGTCCCGGCATTGGCAAACGAATCGCGTGCCATTAAGGAGGTCTTCTCACACTTCGACAGGCTGAAGGTCACAGGAGGCGTCATTGTGATCGATGGAAAGGTAGAGGCCTTCACCTTCGGCGAGCTCCTTAATCCGCAAACGGTCGTCATTCACATCGAGAAGGCCAATTCGGTCTACGAGGGGCTCTATCCGACGATCAACCAGGTCTTTCTGGAAACTCACTGGGCGGCATTCGATTATGTCAATCGGGAACAGGATCTGGGGGAGGAGGGTCTGAGAAAGGCAAAGGAATCCTACTTTCCTCACCACATGGTCAACAAGGTCAATCTCAGCCTGCGATGACGGAGAAAGGGGGCCAAGATGGCGTATCTGCCTTTTTCGTACGAACGCTTCAAAGAAGAGTTTGCGGAGATCGGGAAGGAATACGAACGACTTGCCCTGAAGTGTCATGCCTGTGGTCCGCTCGACGAGAAGACTCGAAGGCTGGTCAAGCTGGGGATTGCCATCGGTTCCGAATCCGAGGGGGCGATCAAGTCCCATGCCCGAAGGGCCATGGACATGGGGATCTCCCGTGACGAGATCTGCCACACCATCCTTCTCAGCCTGACGACCATCGGTTTCCCGAAGATGATTGCCGCCCTGAACTGGGCTCACGAGGCCTTTGAAGAAGGGCCGGTCAAGGCGAGAGGACCGGAGGATTAATAAGAAGGTATCACCTTAGTTCTTTGAAATCGGATTTTGGAAGGGCCGCCGGCCAGGAATACTTCCAAAGAAATAGAATGCGGCTGGTTTGTATGTTACTGGAAATAAGCGGCCTTAATAAGAGAACGGCGGATCTGAATTGGGATCCGAGAATATGCGGTAAAAGGTTTCCGCTCTAAATCTATTACAGCATCCCTGGCCGTCGTCCCTATCTTTTTTGGAGTTTTTCAAAGAACCAAAATGTTACATGAAAAGGAATAATGGAAAGAGGGAAGATTGAAATGCTGGGCTAAGAAAACTGGGTTTTTAGTTTTTTCCCATTATTCCATAATTCCAACATTCCATTAAATCGTCGTTAGACTCACTTAGGTTTGACATTTCAAAACGAAGGGAAAGTTTATGGTCCAGTGGGAATATCAGATTACGTATCACGAAATTCCGGCCGCTCCATCGGCGGAAGTGGGCGAAATCATCGCCTGCGATCAGACAGGCCGCTGTTTCGTCCATGACGCGTCGCAGGAAGGGATCCAGTGGCTGACCCAGCTTTTTCGGGAGAAGGGACTGGACGGCTGGGAGCTCATTCAATCCGGGTACCATACCAGGGAATTGCTTTGTATATGGAAGAGGAGAATCGAGGCCGGGAACAAGGGCTGAGGGACTTCATCCTTTCCGAAATCGCCGCGAGAGGTCCTGTCCCCTTTTCCCAATTCATGGAGTGGTGCCTATACCATCCCCGGTACGGTTATTATCAATCCGAAAGAGACAAGATAGGAAAAGGGGGGGATTATTATACCAGCCCCTGCGTCCATCCCCTTTTTGGTCGTCTGATTGCCGGACAGCTCCTCCAGATGGCCCATTTCACAGGAGGCGGTGCATTTGATGTGCTGGAGTTCGGAGGAGGGAGAGGTTTTCTCTGCGAGGACGTCCTCCGTTGGGCGAAAGAAAGGGCTCCTGAATTCTACGACCGAATCCGGTATCATCTTGTTGAAACCTCACCCGCTCTCCTCGAAGAGCAGAGGAAGCGGCTTGGACGGGAGGAAGCGGAGGGAAGAGTCTTCTGGCTGGATCCGAAAAGCCTTCGAAAGAGAGAGGCGTGGGTAGAAGGCTGCGTCCTGTCCAATGAACTCCTGGATGCCTTTCCTGTTCATCGGGTCATGATGGACCGTGGAGAACTGAAAGAGATCTATGTCTCCAGGCAGTCTGGGGCGGTTTGAAGAGAGGCTGGGACGACTTTCAGAGTCAAGGATCGCTTCCTATTTCGAGTCCATGGGGATCCTTCTTGAAGAGGGTCAGAAGGCGGAAGTGAATTTGAAGGCCCTGGATTGGATCGAAGATGTGGCCCGTTGCCTGAAGAGGGGGTTTGTTCTTACCATCGACTATGGTCTTCCTGCGAAAGAACTGTATGCGCCCCATCGACGCGAGGGGACCCTGCGCTGTTATTATCAGCAGAAGGTATCGGGGGATCCTTATGCGAGACTGGGCAGACAGGATATTACGGCCCACGTCGACTTCACGAGTCTCATCCGGAAGGGAGAAGAGGCGGGCCTCCGGCTGACCGGCCTCGTTTCGCAGTCCCGTTTTCTTTTCGGATCGGGCCTTGTCCGGGAGGTGGCAGTCTCTCGAAAAAGAGAAATCCGAGGTCGAGGGGCTGCGGATGAGGCTCAGCCTGAAGCATCTGATCGAGCCTGAGGCGGGGATGGGGGAAGTCTTTCAGGTATTGATCCAGCACAAGGGAATTGAAGATCCGAAACTGGACGGGTTGAGGGAATTTCACGAGATGACGGTTTGAGGAGGGAGATTTTCGGTACCCGGGCCCTCTGAGGACCTGTCCGGCACCTGCTTCTCAAGATCTGGAGAAAAATGGGTCCCATCTCTCTTTTTCCCGGAAGAACGGGGCGATTTCCGAAACTTTAGAACTGCGGGCATCTTACTGCACATTGTTTGCTGGTAACTGATGACTGGTCACTGATCACTGATTTTGTGGCGTTTGGGTTTAAAGGTCTAAGGTTACGCTCTAAAGTCTCTCCAACCGCCCCATCCTTCCGGGAAGGGACTTATCTTTTTGGCTTTTTTTTCACATCATCTCACGGTTGTCTTTCAATGAGGGAATCATCTGGAGGGGCCTTTGAAAGTACTGGGAATTTACGGAAGCCCGCGAAAGGGCGGCAACACGGACATCCTGCTGGAAGAGGCCATGAAAGGGGCCGGCGAGGCCGGGGCGGAAGTGGAGGGCCTGCGTCTGACCGCTTTGAATGTACTTCCCTGTCTGGAATGCCACGGCTGTGATACAACCGGACGATGCGTCATTCAAGACGACATGCAGAAGATCTACCCTAAACTGACGGAATCCGACGTGATCATTCTTGCCTCTCCCATCTTCTTTTACGGAATTACGGCCTGGGCAAAAGCCCTGGTGGACAGGAGCCAGGCCCTGTGGACGAGGAAGTATCTCATCAAGGATCCTTCCCTGTCCAGAGAGCAACTGCGACGGAAAGGGATTCTTCATCTCTGTGGGAGCGACCAAGGGTGTGAAGCTCTTTGAGGGAGCGGTCCTGACGGTGCGGTACTTTTACGATGCGATTCACGTAAAATATGCGGGCGAGTTGCTCATTAAAGAGGTTGAGGCAAAGGGCGATATCCTGACCCATCCTGAGGCCTTAGCTCAGGCCCTGGAAGCGGGAAAGAAACTTGTCCGGGACCCATAAATCAGAGTTCCGGAATCGGGAGGGAATCCCCATGACTCAGTGGAAATGCTCGAACTGCGGTTATATTTTTGGGGGAGAGACGATCCCAGACCGGTGCCCGTCCTGTCAGGAGGCGTGCACCTTCAGTGATGTGACGTGCTATATCCCGGATTGCGGAGGTCCTGGAAACCTCGATCCGAGACTGGCGGGGAAGAAAGACAAACCCTTGAACGAGTAGACACCTCATTCAAGAAGGTTGCGTTTGTCGTTGCGGAATCTCGTATCGAAGCTCGGTTATGGAAGCCGGGTTCTCGATCCTTGGTTCCGGCCGATACGAATATTTTTATCATTACGCTATGCGCTATGCCTCTCGGCCCTGAGCAGTTCGACTTTGCTCACCGCCCTGAGAACGTCGAAGGGCTCGAGGCCGAAGGGCTCCATGCGCTATGTGATTTTCTAATTGAGGGAGGGAGACATGGGATCCGGCGAGAAGGAGATTTTTTTCTGTGAACATTGCGGCGCTGAAGCGGATATGACCCTCAACGGGGTTGAGACCGTGGGAGATGTCGTCCGGAGAGAAAAGGAACACGTCTGTCACGCCTGCGGCAGGGAGACCGTCCCGCAGAGTGACCGGGAGGGCTTTTCCTGCAAGCAATGCGGTGCCGAGGCGGACATGACCATCGAAGGGTTTGAAGGGGTGGCGGACGTCATCAAGCGAAAGAAGAAGATGGCCTGCAAAGCCTGCGGCCAGGACCTTCCATGGGCGGGCCGGGAAGCCGCCAGGGCTGTTCAGGTGGCCATGGAAGCTGAGAAGAGGGCTTGTGAGTTCTATGGAAATGCGTCGAAGAAGATCAAGAACGCCAAGGGAAAGGAGATGTTTCAGCAACTTTCGGAATTCGAGATGAACCATTTCAAGAAACTGAAGGAACTTTCCAAATCGCTCAGAGAGAAAGGGGAATGGGTGTCCTATGAGGGGACATCTTTCGCTAAGAGAGCGGTCCCCTGGGAGGGGGAAAAACCGAAAGTTCAGGAGGACCTGACGGAACTGGAAGCATTGAAGATGGCGATCGGGGAAGAAAAGAAGGCGAAAAGTTACTACCGGTCCATGGCCGAGTTGACGACGGACCCCCGCGGAAAAGAGATGTACAGGCGTCTGGCCGAGGAGGAGGCCCTCCACGAGAAGATACTGAATGATCAGTTTTACAGTGTCCAGAATACCGGCCTCTGGAGTTGGGGAGACTGAATTGATTTGAGATTGAAGATTGCAGATTGCAGTTTTTTCAACTGAAATCGACACATCTAAAACCCCCAATGGAGACCGTAAACGAATTGACAAAGAGGGTTAGAATAATAATCATATAGTTAAGGGGAATGAAAGTGGAAGAGAAGAAGACTGAAGGAAAGTCGAAAGTCATCGTAGCGATCGACACCATCCACTGTGGAGACTGCGCTCTGAACATCGAGCGGTCCGTGGAGCACCTTCCGGGCATTCTCTCCGCAGAGGTGAGTTATGTCTCTTCTTCGGCGACCGTCTATTTTGACCCCCACCGGGTCCAGGAAGATCAGATCAAAAAGGCGATCACCAAACCGGGCTATATCGTCCGTGAGACTTTTACAGGAAGGACGAAGGCATTCTGGAACCAGATGAAATCCTTCATCTTTCTGGGTCTATCCGGAGTGACCTTAGCTGCTTCGTGGATACTGGAATGGACCGGATGGGGACCTGCTCCCTTACCAAATGCTCTCGCCATCGTCTCCTTAGTCTGCGGCGGTTTTCCGATCTTGAAAAGTGCCGTCAAAGCCCTTCTTATCCCCGACTTGAACGTGGATACCCTTGTCTCGGTCGCTGCGATTTCGGCCGCTGCAGTTGGCGCCTTTCATGAAGCGGCAACCGTCGTATTCATTATGCTCGTGGGCGAGTCCCTGGAATGGATCACCGTGGGAAAAACCCGGAAGGCGATCGCCTCCCTGATTCAGCTCTCTCCAAAGACGGCATGGGTCATCCGGGACGGGAAAGAGGTTCAGGTTCCTATCGAGAAGGTTCAACCCAGCGAAGTCGTGATCGTGAAGCCCGGGGAGAGGATCCCGGTGGATGGCAGGATCATCTCCGGGTGCGGCTCCATCAACCAGGCGATGTTGACAGGGGAATCGATTCCTGTAGAGAAAGCGGAAGGGGACAGGGTCTTCTGCGGGACGATCAATGAAGCAGGCTCCTGCTCCATCGAAGCCACACAGGTTGCTGATGACACCAAACTGGCCCAGATCAAACGTCTGATCACGGAAGCCCAGGCCGAAAAATCGCCCATTCAACGGGTGACGGACCGGTTTGCCCGGTATTTTATCCCTGTGATCCTGGCCATTGCCTTTGTCACTTTTCTTGTTACGGGAGATCTCATTCGGGCTATTACGATTCTTATCGTAGCGTGTCCTTGCGCCCTGGTTCTGGGGACTCCGACTGCCGTCGTGGCGGCCATTGGGAACGCCGCCCGCCAGGGGATCCTGATCAAAGGAGGGGCCTATCTCGAGCAGATGGGAAAGTTGCAGACCCTTCTCCTGGATAAAACGGGAACGGTGACCGAGGGGAAGCCCAAAGTGGTTGAAATAAGCCCTATGGACGGAGCGGACGAGAAGGAAATCCTCTACTGGTCCGCAATTGCCGAAAAGCGGTCTGAACATCCCCTTGCCAGAGCGATTACCGAGAAAGCGGGAGAGGCCGGGATGAAGATTCCCCATCCGGATTCTTTCGAGGGCTTCCGGGGGAAGGGGGTTCAGGTCCAGTGGGATGGCAGGTCGATTATGGTAGGCAGCCCTGATATGTTGAAGGAAAGAGGTGTCGAGGTCTCTGCTTCCATCGGTGAGCAGCTGAAATCGAGGGAATGGAGAGGAAGAACCCCCCTTCTGGTTGCCATGAACGGGAACCTCCAGGGCCTGATCGGGATCTCGGACACATTAAGAAAAGATGCGAGAAGGACGATCGACAAAATTAAGCGGGAGGGGGTTTCTGAGGTCTGGATGCTGACAGGTGACAGCGTGCAGGTGGCGGACCAAATCGCAGAAGAATTAGGGGTGCGTTACGAGGCTGGTCTTCTTCCCGAAGACAAGGTGATTAAGGTTAAAGACTGGAAGCGGAAGGGACAGGTCGTTGCCATGGTGGGCGACGGCGTCAATGATGCCCCGGCCCTGGCTGCTGCAGATGTGGGAATTGCCATGGGGGCGGTGGGAACGGACGTGGCGATTGAGACTGCAGACATCGCGCTGATGACCGATGAACTCGATAAGATTGCCGTTGTGATTCGGCTTTCCAAGAAGGCCCTCCGGGTCATCAAGGAGAACCTCATCTTTGCCCTCGGATTCAATGCCCTGCTGGTGGTGATCTCGGCCGAAGGTTGGATGACCATGATCCTGGGGGCGGTTCTACATCAGGTGAGTTCTCTCCTGGTGATCTTCAATTCGATGCGACTTCTAAGAAAACACACCTAAATTTTTCTTGACCCGGGATGTCCCATTGCTTAAAATGATGCGTACGACGATGAAATCCTGAAACAAGCGCAAGGTCCACCGCGTTGAGGCTTTTCTCTTTGCCCTATATCCTGTTCTCTTTACATTCGATTGATTGGAGGCTGAAATGGAAAAATGGAAGTGCAAAATCTGCGGTTATGTTTACGATCCTGCCAAGGGAGACCCCGACGCTGATATCTCTCCGAATACCCCTTTCGAAAAACTTCCTGACGACTGGGTTTGCCCGATGTGTGGCGCGCCCAAAGATATGTTTGAGAAGGCCTAAAAACCAGAGTTGAGATTAAAGTTCAGGCTGAAGTTAGAGAGCCAGAGAAACCGGCAATCCAATATGGCGAGGTCGTCAGGGTTTCAGGATCAGCTCAAGAGGAGGTGCCGCTTTATCGGTTTTCATCCCAACCGAGGTTGAACAATAAGCGCAGAGATATTCGTACTCGTCACCTTCGGGAAGCACGAGGAGCAGCCGCTTCCTGACCGGGACAGCGGCTTTGCACCTCGGACAATAAAGAGAAGTGGCCTCAAATTCTTTGAACTGGGATTCTCGCATAAGACTATATTATAAAGAAAATAGAACGGAGTGACAAGGGGAGTATTTCCCGCGTCCGGGGCATCCTTGCAAAGAGGTTTTGGACGTGATATGGTGACTTAACGACGAAACTCCGGGGATGGGAAGGAGGGAGTATTATGGCAGGGGTAAACAAAGTCATTCTTCTGGGAAACCTTGGCGCTGATCCTGAGGTGAAATATCTTAGCAATGGTACCACCGTAGCCAATTTTCGAATTGCCACAAGCGAGAACCGGGTGAACAAGACATCGGGGGAGAAGACGACGATTACGGAATGGCACCGGATTGTCGCCTTTGGCCGATTGGCTGAAATCTGCGGGGAGTATCTCAGCAAGGGGAAGCAGGTCTACATTGAAGGCCGGATCCGGACCCGTTCATGGGACGATAAGGACGGAAACAAGAGATCCACGACGGAGATCGTTGCCAAGTCAGATGCAGATGCTTGGAGCAGCCGGGGCAGCCGGAGCGGGCGCAGCAGCGGCATCGTCGGATATGGGTAAAGAGATTGACATGGACCAGGAAGGGATTCCGGGGCCGTCGGATGACGACGTCCCCTTCTGAATTCCCAGGCTGATGAAAAACGCCCATCTGCGGCGTTGCTCTCATCCTTCGTCATTGCGGCGTACATCGAAGTACACCTCATTCCTCAGGATTTCGAGCGCCTTGCATCTGGGCATTTTTGATCAGCCTGAGGGACAAATGCTTTTTTCCGCGGACTTTCAGGCGTTTCAATCTTCAATCTGAAATCAGAACAGGAAGCGCCTCATACTGACATTGAGAAGCAAACCGACGCCGATCAGGCTTGAGAGGAAGAAAGACCCGCCGTAGCTGAGCAGGGGAAGAGGAATTCCCACCACAGGCATGATCCCCAAAACCATTCCCATATTGATGAAAACGTGCCAGAAGAGCATGGCTGCCACGCCGAAGGAAACGATGGCTCCAAATCGGTCCTTTGAATGGACCGCGATTCGAAGAGCCCAGAGAATCAGAAAGAAGTAGAGGGCCAGGACAACAAGAGACCCCATCAGGCCCCACTCTTCCGATAGCGCGGAGAAGATGAAGTCTGTCTGCTGCTCAGGAAGAAAACCGAGTTTGCATTGAGTTCCCATCCCCAGGCCTTTTCCAAAAACACCACCCGACCCTACGGCAATCTTTGACTGAATGATGTGATAACCGGCCCCCAGAGGATCCATGTCGGGGTTGAAAAAGGTAAAGATCCGCTTCTTCTGGTATTCTTTGAGAAAGGTCCAGATGAGGGGAAGGACGGCGAGGCCGGCGACGACGAGCGTAAGCAGGGATGTCCATTGAATCTTGACAAAGAACAGAACCGAAACAAAGATCAGGAGCAGAAGGATGGCGGTTCCCAGATCGGGCTGTTTCAGGATCAGGGCCATGGGCACGAGAACGAGGACAAACGGATGGGTGAGGTCCTTGAGTGCGTATCCCTCCCTGCCGGGAGGTCGCTGAAAAAACTTTGCCAGAGCAAGGATAAATGAAATCTTAACGAATTCAGATGGTTGGAATGAGACCGATCCGATCCTGATCCATCTCTGGGCGCCGGAGGTGATATAACCGTAGGCCATAACGGTCAGGAGAAGAAAGAGGGTGATGAAATAGACCATGTAAGCAAAATCATTGTAGAAACGGTATTCAATAAAGGCAACGGTGATCATCACGGCCAGGCCGATCACCATCCAGAGGATCTGTTTTGCAAAGAAGGAAGTCCCGGATAAATCCCCCTCGGAGGTCGTGCTGTAGAGATTGAGCATGCCGATTGAGGCGATGAGAAGAACCATCCCCATCAACGTCCAGTCAAAATGGGTGATCAGGCGCCGGTCAATCATCATATTGGGAATCCTCTGATTTCTCCACCACCTTGAGCGGGCCGGGGGAGGGTACGCCAAGATATTTCTCAATCACCTTCTTCGCAATCGGAGCTGCCGCCGCCCCTCCGTAGCCGCCGTGTTCAACCAGGACAGCCACGGCAATCCTCGGGTCTTCAAAGGGGGCGTAAGCGGCAAACCAGGCATGGTCCCGGAACTGAAAAGGCAGCCGCTGCGTATCCCCTCTCCTGAAATTCCTCTCCATGTGAACGACCTGGGCGGTTCCCGTCTTTCCTGCGACCTGAATCCCTTTCACGGCGGAGGCTCCTCCCGTCCCGTGAGGTTCATTCACAACGCCGCGGAGGGCTTCCCGGACGATCTGGAGGGTCTTCTCTGAAATGTTCGCTCTCCCGATTTCGACAGGCGGGTACTCCCTGATGGATTTTCCCTGGATATTTTCCACTCTTTCTACGACCTGGGGAAGGAAGCGTCTCTGTCCGTTTGCCACGGTTGCCATCAGCATGGCCAGCTGCAGAGGGGTCGCATTGACGTATCCCTGGCCGACCGAGATCGACAGGGTTTCCCCGCTGTACCAGGGCTGGCCAAATCGTTTCTTCTTCCATAACGTGGATGGGATCGTTCCGGATTTTTCATGAGGCAGGGGAATACCGGTCGTTTGTCCCAGACCGAACTCATGAGCGTAGTGGGCGATTCGGTCCACTCCCACCTTCAAGCCAACCTGATAGAAATAGACATCGCAGGATTCCACAATGGCCCGGTGGAGGCTCAGGGTCCCGTGTCCCTCGTGCTTAAAACAGCGAAAGTCCCGGTTTCCATAATGGAAGGCGCCTGTGCAGGTAAGCTGGGTCTCGGGTGTAATGATCCCGGATTCAAGACCCGCAATGGCCGTGATCACCTTGAATACGGAGCCGGGAGGGTACTGGCACTGAATGGTTTTGTTTTGAAGGGGGTTATAAGGATTCTCAATGAGGGATTTCCATTCTTCCGCAGTGATATTCCTTGCAAAAATGCTGGGATCGAAAAAGGGCCTGCTGACCATTGACAGGATCCGGCCTGTTTGAGGGTCTATGGCGACAAGGGCCCCATTCTTATCCTGAAAGGCCTCTTCCGCTACCCGCTGGAGATCGAGGTCGATCGTCAGGACGACGTTGTTTCCGGGGAGGGGATCAACGGTCTGGAGGGGCTTGATTTCTCTTCCCACGGCGTCGACCTCGATCTGACGTCCGCCGTCCGTTCCCCGCAGGTCGGGTTCCCATCGCTGCTCCACCCCGTATTTTCCTATGTCCGCTCCCATCCGGTAAGGCGTTTCCTTCGTCTGTCTTAACTCGTTTTCATCCACTTCTCCGATATAGCCGAGAAGATGGGAGGCGAGGACGCCATAATTGTAGGCCCTCCGGGGCCGGACATCGACGACCAGTCCCGGAAGGTGAACCTTGTTGAATTCCAGACGGGCAAGCTCATCCCAGTCAATATCGGATTTGATCTTGACGGGTTTGAATGGAGCACGCCGTTTCTGATTTCGGAGCCGGGATTGAATCTCGTCCTGGTCCATATCGAGCAGTTCTACCACCCTGCTCATGATCTCCGGGTCTCTTTTCAGATCTTCCGGCACGAGATAAACCTCAAAGGAAGGCCTGTTATGAGCTAAAATCTGCCCCTTATGATCCAGGAGCATTCCCCGGTCCGCAGGATTCTCACGGATTCGAATCCGATTGTTCTCGGATAGCCGGCGGAGTTCATTGCCTTTGATCACCTGAAGGTCCCAGAGCCGGACGAAGAGGACCAGGAAGGCGATGATCAGAAAGGCAAGGAAGTATTTGTGCCTTCCTTTGAGTTCCTCCATTTTCTGGGTATTCAACTCGGTCATCCCGTTTGTCCTCTATCAGATCAGGCAATTTTATCCTGCAATATGTATGCCGATCCTTTTTCGAAGAGCGAGAAGAAGAGAGGGCTGATCAGCCCTGTGAAAAAAGACTGAGGAAGCAGAACCGTGACCCAGGTTCCATAAAAGGCCTGTAAAGGATGCGGGTTCAGGATGACGAGAAAGCCGGTCAGAAGCAGGCCCTCCAGCGAAGGCGGAGATAAAGACGAGAAAGAACTGGGAAAGAAAACCTTCCAGGTAGAAATGGTCCTTGAATTGGTAGAGCACGCAAAAAAGCAGTATCCTGGAGAAGGTGTACAGGCCGAACGAGTTTCCCGAGAAGAGATCCAGGAGGTATCCCAGGGCAAAGACCAGAATCCCTCCGAAAAGAGGGGGAAAGGAGAAGACGATCCACAGCGTGAAGATAAGCATCAAATCCGGTCTGATCCGATGGATCGGAAGGACAAGCAGGACCGTCGCCTGAGCGGTCAGGAGTATAATTCCCGTTAAGAAGGGAAGCATCAACCTTCTCATTTCTTCTTTCGCCTCACCGGAGGAAGCTTCTTCTCTTTCTGCTCCTTCTCCTCCTGTCGGACCGGCGCAGAGACCTCGGAAATGACGAAGACCTCTTCAACCCGGGTCAGGTCCACACCGGGAATCAACTCCGCATATTGAAAGACCCCCAGCCCTTTCTTCTCCACCTTCTGAATCTCTCCAACCATCAAGCCTTTAGGGAAGTTTCCGCCGGAACCTGCGGTCACGACGACGTCTCCCGGGCTCACCTGCTCGGTCCGGAGCAGATACTTCAGCTGGCACCGGTTCTCCCCCTTCCCTTCCACGATGGCCCGGGCCCGGGTCCTCTGGACGATGGCGTCGATCGCGCTGTTATAGTCTGTAATGAGGAGAACCGTGGAATAATGGGGGGCTGTTTTAAGGATCTGGCCGATCACACCTTCGGGCGAGATGACCGCCATTCCCTTCTGGATCCCGTGCCTCTCCCCCTTATCGATCGTGACACTCTTGAACCATGAAGAGGGATCCTGGCCGATCACTTCGGCGGCGATCATCGGGGTTGCCATCTTTTCGCGAAACTGGAGAAGTCGCGTCATACGTTCGTTGGCCAGCACCATCTCTTTCATCTGATAGTTTTCGTTCTGCAGTTCGGCGATCCTCTTTTTCAGGGTGACGTTTTCCTGCTGCACGTGAACCAGAAAGAAGTATTTCTGGAAGATCCCCCCGATGGTATTCACGACGAACGAGACACCTTCCTGGGCAGGGGAACAGACCTCCAGCAGCAGGGCGTCAACATAATCCAATCCCCTCTTTTGCTTAATTCTATAGGACATCAAAGCCAGGGCAATAAGAAGGAGGAGGACAATGATAAGCGCGCTGAACGAAATCTTCTTAAAGAGGGATAAACTTCGAATCCTCATCAATTTTTCAGTACTGGAATGTTACGGTGCGAAGCAGTTTTTCATTGTCCAGAACCATCCCCGCACCCAGCACGATCGAGGAAAGGGGATCGTCCACGATCGTGATGGGAAGGCTCGTCACCTCCCGGAGAAGGATATCCAGATTTTTCAGGAGGGCTCCTCCCCCCACGAGCACGATGCCTTTATCAACAATATCTGCGGCAAGCTCCGGGGGGGTCCCTTCAAGGGTGATCCGGACGGTATCGATGATCATATTGATCGACTCGGCCAGAGACTCCCGGACCTCCTCACTGTTAATCTCAAGGGTTTTTGGAATTCCTGTCACGAGGTCCCTGCCCTTTACTTCGATGCTCTGCGGGTTTTCTTCCGGGTAGGCCGTACCGATGTTGATCTTGATCAGCTCTGCGGTCCGTTCCCCGATCAGGAGGTTGTATTTCCTCTTCACATACTGCACGATGGCCTCATCCATCTTGTCTCCGGCCACCCGTATGGATTGGGCTGGTGACGATCCCGGACAGGGAGATGACAGCCACTTCCGTGGTTCCCCCGCCGATATCGACGATCATGTTGCCCGAGGCCTCCGTAATCGGAAGTCCGGCCCCGATGGCCGCGGCCATGGGCTCTTCAATCAGGTAGATCTCTCTTGCCCCGGCGGACTGGGCCGATTCCCGGACGGCCCGCTTTTCAACGGGAGTGATGCCGGAGGGAACGGAGATGACCACTCTGGGCCGGATCAGCGTCTTTCGATTGTGAGCCCTGGCGATGAAATACTTGAGCATTTCGCCGGTAATCTCGAAATCGGCAATGACGCCATCCTTCATCGGCCGGATGGCAAAAATGGATCCGGGGGTCCTTCCAAGCATCTCCTTGGCTTCGCGGCCCACGGCCAGAACATGTTTTTCTCCCCGCGAATCCCTCTGGATGGCTACCACAGAGGGTTCGGAAGAGACAATCCCTTTTCCCTTGACATAAACTACCGTATTGGCCGTTCCGAGATCGATGGCCAGATCCGTAGAAAAGAGACCCCATAATGAGTTGAGTACCATCCTTTTTGTCTCCTTTTCCAATAGCCCGCCTAATATTAACAAATCGGAAACATTGATTCAAGAAAATTCGTGTTTTAAAAGCTTGTTTTTTGGCGGGGGATTGATTAATAATACCATAAGGTTTACTCAAATGAATCCTTCCCACGGGAAGGCTGAGAGGAAAAGGAGCTTATTTATGCTGAGAGTATTGAGAGAACATGCAGCTTCCTGGATACTTAAGGTCATTTTGCTTCTGGTCGCTGTGTCGTTCGTTTCTTGGGGGGGATATTCCTACTACACCCGACAAAAAAAAGACACCACCTATGTGGCCCGGGTAAACGATGCGAGGATCGAGGGAAGAGAGTATGCTACAGCCATTCAGAGCACGATCAGGCAGTACCGCGACGCCCTGGGCCCGGCCTTTTCGGAGAAGATGATTGAAGAACTCCGGCTCAAGGACAGGATTCTTGACAATCTGATCAACCAGGCCCTTGTCCTTCAGGAAGCAAAGAGGCTGGGGATGGATGTCTCTGATGAGGAATTGAGGACCTCCATTGAATCGATTCCATCCTTTCAATTTGACGGGCAATTCGACCCCCGCACCTATGAACGGTACCTCCGAGGCAGCAAGATGACCCCGGACGAATTCGAACAGGCGCAGAGGAACAACCTTCTCATGTCGAAGGTTGTGGGCCTGATTCGGCTCAACAGCGGAAAGATTTCTGAGGGAGAGGTTCTCGATACCTACCTCTACGAAAACGAACGAATCAACCTTCGTTTCATCAAAGTGGCCTCTGACAGCTTCAAGACACAGGTCACCACCAATGACGTGGAGCTTAAAGACTTCTACCAGAAACATCAGGAGGAGTTCAGGATCCCCACGTCCATTCAGATCCAGTATCTGGCTTTCCGACCCGCCGATTTCGAGGGAGGAGCCCCGATTTCCACCGATCAAGTTAAGCGGGTCTACGATGCTCAAAAGGACCGGTTTAAGACACCCCAGCAGGTCAGGGTAAAGGAGATTCTCATCAAGACCAGTCCGCAGGATTCTCCTGACCAGCTTGAGCAGAAAAGGAAGAAGGCAGGGGAAGTGCTGGAAAAAGCCAAGAAGACGAAGGATTTTGGGGTGCTGGCCAAACAGGCATCGGAATCGGAGACAGCCCTCAAGGGGGGCGATCTCGGATGGGTGCCGAAAGGGAGATTGGAAGAACCCGTTGATCAGGCCCTCTTCGCGTTAAAAAAAGGCGAAATGACCGGAGTGATCAGAAGACCGGAAGGATTTTCCATCTTCAAGGTGGAGGACATTCAGGAAGAAAAGACAAAATCCTTTGACGAAGTGAAAGACCAGATCCTTCAATTGCTGAAAAAAGAGAAGGGAAAAGGAGAGGCCTCCCGCAAGGCGGACGATGCCTTCTACTCCCTTTTTCGGAGCCGTGATCTGGAAGGATACGCCCGTGAAAAGGGAGTTCCCATTAAGACAACGGGCTTCTTCAAGGAAGGGGACGACGTACCGGAGTTCGGCAGGAATCCTACTTTCTCATCGAGCGCCTTCTCCCTGAAGGTGGGAGAGATCTCCCCCGTGGTGTCGATTCCGCCCAATTTCTATGTCCTGAAGCTGGTGGACAAGAAAGAGTCGCGGATTCCTCCTTTTGAAGAGATCAAAGAAGAGGTTCGGGCGAAATGGGTGAACGAAAAAGCCGAAGAAAAGGCGCGCAAGGTCGCCGAAGATCTTCTTGAGGAAATCCGGAAAGGAAAGACCCTGGAGGATGTGGCAAGAGAAAAGAACCTCCGGGTGGAAGAAACAGGTCTTTTCGCCAGAACGGCAGGGGTGGTTCCGAAGATCGGACCTGCGGGCGAATTTATGGATACGATCGCGTCTTTGACGGACAAACACCCTGTTGCCAAGGGAGTCATCCGGACCAAAGAAGGATACTTTATCGTCAAACTGTTGACCGTCGAACCCGCCGACCTGAGCAAATTTCCGTCGGCCAAGGCCAATCTTGAGAAGAGGCTCCTTGCCCAGGCCCAGGAGGTGGTCTTTCAGAATTGGCTCACCCAGCTGAAATCCAAAGCCAAGATCGAGATCAACAAGGAAGCGCTGTAATCATGAAGACCGGCAGAGGTTGCGGTTACGAAGCCCGTATCGGCTAAGGTCTGACACCGACATGCCTGCCTGCGGGGTTCAGGGGTGTACTTCCCAAGACGGATAACGTGACCGAATGACGAAACGGGCATCGTTACCGAAGCCGCTTTACGAAGCCCTTCTTCTCATTTGTGGTTGAATTCATTGTTTGCTTCGGGTGGGCAGGGAGAGTTGCTTTCCGGATTCCGAATAGGGAATTCCAAAGTGGTGGTAGGCGAGATCGGTCGCCCTCCTTCCATTCTGCATTCTGGCAACAAAGCCGATCTTAAGAAGATAAGGCTCGACCATATCGACAAGCGTGTCTGTTTCTTCCTGGAGTGTGGCCGCGATCGCCTCCACTCCCACCGGTCCCCCTCTGTAGTACCGGATGATGGTCTCCAGGAACCGACGGTCTAAACTCGTCAAGCCGATCTGATCGACCCCTTCCAGCTGCAGGGCCTCATCGGCGATCGTTGTGTCGATTTTTCCCTGTCTCCGAATCTCTGCAAAATCCCTCACCCTCTTGAGGAGCCGGTTTGAAATCCGGGGAGTTCCCCTGGATCGCCTGGCAATCTCCTCTGTCCCTCCCTGGTCGATGGTGACTCCGAGGAGGGCGGCGGAACGCTTCACCACCTGACACAGTTCGTCCACAGAATAGAAATCGAGATTCCTCAATATTCCGAACCGATCCCGGAGCGGCGCTGAGAGAAGACCGGCTCGCGTCGTTGCCCCGACAAGGGTGAACCGTTCCAACCGATACCGGTGGCTTCTCGCATGGGCCCCCTTATCAAAGATGAAGTCGATGCAGAAATCCTCCATGGCCGGGTAGAGAAACTCCTCCACCACCTTCGGCAACCGGTGCACCTCGTCGATGAAGAAGACATCCCCTCTTTCCAGATGGGTGAGGATACTGATCAAATCTCCCCCTTTTTCAATCGCAGGCCCCGAGGAAGTGACGATATGGACCCCCATCTCGATGGCGATGATATGGGCCAGGGTGGTCTTTCCAAGCCCCGGGGGGCCGTGGAAGAGGATATGGTCGAGCGGTTCCCCTCGTTTCCTGGCTGCCTGGATGGCGATGTCGAGGGTTTCCACGACCTGTTTCTGGCCGATGTAATCGGAGAGGTTTCGGGGCCTCAGGTCCAGGTAATCCTCAACCTCCGGCTGTTCTCCTTGTTTTAACTCTTCTTCAATGGGTGGTTTTTCTTCTTCCGACTTTTTCATCAGGTTGCCCAAGACTTTAACGCAGGGTTTCTTTTTCGCCCCGGTAGACTTCCTCAAATAATTCTTCGGGACTGGCGATATTGGGATTCCTCAGCAGGGCCTGTTTGACGAGTTGCTGAGCCTCCCCCAGCTTATGGCCGAGATCCCTGACCAGGACTTCCTCCACCTGCTTTTTGAAATCGACTGCCTCTGTCTCGGCGAAAACCTCATCTTCCCTCATCAGGGCAAACTTACCTACTTTCCCATGCAACGTGGCAATAATCTTATCTGCCGTTCTCTTTCCAATCCCTTTCAGGTT
Organism: uncultured delta proteobacterium; assembly: GCA_963731045.1. GTDB lineage: Bacteria > Desulfobacterota > BSN033 > BSN033 > UBA1163 > CAVSVC01. The sequence continues at coordinate 34,152 of CAVSVC010000053.1, forward strand.
TTCAAGGGTCTTTGAATCCCTCTCTTCGATCGCTTTCGCAATCCTCGGGATGGGCAGGACGAGGGCTCTCACCGCCGTGGGCGGGCCGATATTCTCCACCGTGATGAACCGCTCAAAAAATTCTTTTTCAGGCTCGAAGTTAAAACCGATGAGAAGAGGTTTCGGCTGCCGTTCGGTCTGATGGTAATAGATGTGGAGTCTTACCATCTCACCCTCTTCCCCCGCCTTCTTTGCAGCAAAGGTCTTCCGCACAATGGCAGGGAGAAGAATCTCATAGCCCAGGCCGTTCGACAGGACCACGATCCGATCCTCTTCCTTCTTAAAGAGCTTTCCCTCGATGTAGCGTATCATTTTTCTTTTCTCAGCGCCCTCCGCGTCTCCGCGGTGAAGCATTTACCACCGGAAATTGCCTTCCCGGGAGAGACCCGTTAAGGCAAGGGCCAGGGCATCTCCGGCGTGGCTCGACTGAATGGGATTCTCGATCCTGAGGATCTGGCGAATCATCTTCTGAACCTGTTCCTTGTCCGCCCTCCCGCTTCCGGTTAGGGCGCTTTTGACCTCCGTCGGCTTCACAGATAACGCAAGGATCTCTCTTTTCTGGGCCGCCAGATAGACTACGCCCATGACTTCGCCCAGCTGAATGGCAGCCTTTGGGAATTGATTCAGGACAAAAACATCCTCGAGAACGAGAAGATTGGGCCTCCATTTTTCAAGAAGCCTTTCAATCTCGTCGTAAATGATTCCGAGACGGGCCGGGGTGGAGGTGTGGGATTCGGTCCGAATCGTTCCCCATTCACAAGCCCTGCCTCCACGGGCCTGGCTCTCAACAACTCCAAAGCCCGTCATAGCTAATCCCGGATCAATTCCAATGGCCTTCATAGGATCAGTTCTGTCCAACATAGAATTTTCACCACGGAGGCACAGAGGGCACAGAGAAGTCAATTTTTTGTTTGGCGGGGAGATGCCGCCAAACAAAAGGCTTCCTGTTAATGCAAGGCATGGATTCTACCCTGTCTCAGAACATCCTTGGGGTGTCGATGATTTGATCCCCGAAGGGATGGAGTCTTTGATCCAATCGCCGTCTCCCGATTGGATCAAAAAACATTTCGCTCCGTGTCCTCTGTGTCTCCGTGGTGAACCAAACCCATCTTTTCTGAATCTCGTCAATGCCGTTCCATGAAGCCTTATCATAAAAAAGCCACCCGTTCGTCATCGAAAACAAGGTGGCTTTTGCAAACATCCATCATCGGACCTGGGTTTAGGCACTGAGACGTTCCATCTCCTCTTCTGCGATATCAAAATTGGCATAAACCTTCTGGACATCATCCGAATCCTCAAGGTTCTCCATCAGCTTCAGCATCTGTTCCGCCTCTTTTCCGGTCAGTCGAACCGTGGTTTGAGGAACCATCGTCACTTCCGCATAGGGGGTCTTGAAACCGGCATCTTCGATCGCCTTCTTCACCTGCTCAAAACCGGCGGGCTCCGTTGTGACCTCGAACTCTTTCCCCGAATCCTTCACATCGAGGGCGCCCGCGTCCAGTGCTACCTCCATCAGGCGGTCTTCATCGACCCCTTTTTTGTCGAGGGTCATCAAACCTTTCTTTTCAAACATCCAGGAGACGCATCCCGACTCCCCGAGGGTGCCGTTCTGTTTGGAGAAGATGTGCCTTACGTCCGCGACCGTGCGGTTCTTGTTATCCGTCAGCACTTCCAGGAACATTGCGACCCCGCCCGGTCCGTAGCCCTCGTAGGTCAGTTCTTCGTAGTTGACCCCTTCAAGCTCCCCGGTCCCTTTCTTGATCGCCCTGTCAATATTGTCCCGCGGCATGTTTTCGGCCTTCGCCGCGAGGACCGCGGCTCGAAGCCTGGGGTTGGCATTGGCATCTCCTCCGCCGAAACGGGCGGCGACCATGATTTCCTTAATGATCTTCGTAAAAGCCTTGCCTCGTTTCGCGTCGGCGGCACCCTTCTTCCGTTTGATCGTACTCCATTTTGAATGTCCAGACATGGTTTTACCCTGAGATGTAAGCCGAGTAGATTTGTTGTGATCCGGAGAGATTTCGAACTAACTGTCCCTGATTGACACCCATAAAGCAATCCATTGATTAAATATAATATTTACCGGAGAAAATCAAGGAAAATTTTACGAAGCGAAGCTCTCCGCCCTGAAGGGCGGGGCTTCCTCCGTGGGTGTAAGGTCAATCTTGGCTTTTCGATGGACTGGGTACTGGAAATGCCTCGATTTCAAAGAGAATCTCAATCTCGTCCTTGACACGCAGGAAAAGGACTCTGGGCTCCGGAATCTGAAAGTCGGACATCTTGACGACCATCTTCCCCCGGCCATGGAAGACCTCGTCTTGAATAGTTGTATTCAATCGGGAGGGTGACCTTCTTCTGGACGCCGTGCAAATCAAGAAGCCCCAGGATCTCCGCTTTTCCTGTGCTCCCCGGGGAATAGGTCCCGGATCCAGCACGGATTTCGAGTGATTTGAATCGAATCATTGGAAATCGGCTTACTTCCAGACAGCTCTCCTTCATCTTCTTGTCTCTGGCCTCAAGGCTGGTATCCAGGGTGGATGCCTCGATCTGAAGGGTCACTCCTCCTGTCGAAGGATCCCCGGCAGTGGGAATCAGAATCCTTCCGTCGAACTTCTTCGCCTTGCCGGATATCGGGTGCAGTGTCGATGAGGCGAGGAAGTAGATCGAACTCCGCCCTTGATCAAAGATAAACTGAAGGGATTCCTCTTTTAACCCCGGCCTGGCGACCTGGCCTGAAACCGAGCTTTCTGTCGCGAAAGATCCAACGCACAAGAAGAGAATCACGAGAGAAACAAACCGGCTCTTTACGGAATCACGGATCTTCATGGGAAACCTCCAGGAGAAAGGCGCGGACTTCCCGGGCAAGCTGTTGCTCATGCTTCCTGAAAAAATGGTCGCAATCAAGCCATTTGACTCTTTTGGGTTCCGCGACATGGGGCCATGCCTTTTCATAGACAGAGGGATCAAAGGCAAAATCCTGTTTTCCGGTAATGAATAGTTTCCTGCAGCGAATCTCTCCCAGGAAACCGTATTGATACTGGGGCACCCACGGCAGAGAGACGGCTGAGATCGAGCGGAGATCGGACATCCCCCGGGCCATCATCAGACCGATCATGGCTCCGTAGGAATAGCCGACAAGGTGAATGCGACCTATGAATTCCCCGAGGGATTGTTTGAGAAAATGGAGGGCGGTCAGGGCAGGCCGCAGGGCTTCGTCGAATCGCTGCTCCTTTTCCACCGCATTCCAGTAATCCAGGGCAGACATTCCAGAGGGGATGTTGAAACGGCTCGCGCCGATGCCGGGATAGTTAAAACGCAGCACTGCGAAGCCTGAGTCGTTCAGAGCCGTTGCCAGCTCCCTGACGACATTGTTCTCCATCGTTCCGGCAAAGCTGGGATGAGGCGGCAGAAGGAGAATCCCGTCACAGGACGTTTCCTCCGCGTCATAAGATAACCAGCCTTCAAGTTCACCCCCCTCAAAAGGGATGAAGACATGTTCTGAAAAAATATTTCCTTTTTCCATTTCAATAGAGCCCTATGGCGGCCGCGGCTTCACGACCACGACTCTTCAATGGGCGGGGATTGCGGACACCCGGCCCGAGATTCTCCACACCTTCCGGCCCTTGCCGCGGGTCAAGGAGTTCCCCCTGGTCCCTTTCAAAGAGATTGAGGATCAGAAAGCCTCTGTCAAGACGGGAAAAGACGATTTGACCGCACTCTCCCGGAGGGCAGGGCTGTTTCAGCTTCTCCTCAGGGGTCATTTCCGGATTGGCGGACACGGTCTGAAAGATCAAACGGGGGCCGACCGGGTAGTAATCCAGCGGGAGCCGGGGGCTCCCTGTAAATTCGGGGCACATTCCAAAGAGGGTGTTTCCATACCCCGAAATGAAGACCGCATTTGGAAAGGCCTCTGTGATGGATTGGAAAAGATCGCTCTCCAGTTCCATGCCGCCGAAATGAACCCCGAGGATGGCCTCCCGGCGTTCCCTGGACATCACCTGCTTCAATTCGATGAGAACCTTCGGCGTACTGAACAGGACCCTGATTTCCTGGGTTGAGAGGATCCGCAGGGTTTGTTCAAGGACATGATTAAAATAGCGTTTGAAACCCATGGAACCGGGCGCCAGTTTCTTTGCCCAGCGGGGATCGAAGTCTACTGAAAAGGGGTCAGGGGAAGCGAGGGCCTTCGCACAGGCGACTGCGGCCTTCCCGATGACATGGGGCCCGCTCGGCCCCACCCAGAGCCAGTTTTGGCCCCGGGGGAAATTCCGGTAACGGGCCACCAGGTCGAAGGGAGAGATAAAGGCCTGGTAGAATTCATCCTCCAGATAAACGGTGGTAATGGGATGTCCTGTCGTTCCCCCGGTTTCACCCGTCACCCATCTCGACTTCTCCGGCCAGTAGCGCCGGGGAACAAAATCCTCTATGGGGCGCCGCTTCAACGCCTCTTCGTCCATGGGGCCGAAGAGGTTCAGGTCCCCTGCCGTGCGAATTTCTTTCACGGGAGTAATACCGAGTTGACGGGCTTTTTCCAGCCAGTAGAGAGATCCTTCTTCAGGATCAAAATGGATCTTAAGAATGGATTCCAGCCAGCGGTCCTGTTCTTCTTCTTTCATGGTCTACACCTTCCTGATCTGCCGAGGCATGAGGTAGAGCAGGGCGGGGGAAAGGATGAGATCGCCTGCCCAGGCTGCACCGAGAGTCACGGCTCCCAGCAATCCGAAGTAAGAGATCGGTTTGAAACTGGCCAACACCAGGATCAAGAAACCGAGGATGGTCACCAGGGACGTAAAGGACATCGGCCTTGCGAGATAGATGTAAGCCCGCTCGATCGAACCCTCCCAGTCTCCTCCCTCCGCGAGTTCCGAACGGAATCTTCCCAGAAAGTATACCGTGTCATCGACTGCAATTCCAATGGCGATACTTGCAATCATCGCGGTAGCCACATTCAAGGGGATGCGGGAGATGGCCAGAAAGGCGAAGAGGGTGGCAATGGGAAAGAGATTGACGATGAACCCGATGAGGACCAGGCTGAAGGACCGGAAAATCAGAACAAAGATTGCGAAGATCACAATGAAGGCCAGAGCGAAGCTCTTGACCTGGGTTTGGAGCAATTTTTCCTGGACCTGATTGAGCAGGACCACCGTGCCCGTGAGCCGGGTCTTCACCCCTTCGACGGAAAGGCCGTCCATACGGGCCTTAATGCCTCTCACCAGCCGATTGAAAGCCATGGATTCCATCACCCTGACGGGAATGGTCATCCGGACGTTGGATCCGAAAGGGTAGACAATGGGCCTGATATCCGGCAGATCCTTAACCTTCTCGATGAGCCGGTAGGCATAATCGAAGCAGTCCTCTGTTCTTCCCCGGAAGTCGAGCTCGATCGTTGACAGGCCGGTCAGGTTGGCTGAGATGAACTGATAGTCGCTGAGAAGACGCGATCCCGGCTTGAAGAAGGTGAGGACGTTCGATTCCACCCTAAGGGAGGGGAGAAAGAGGACCGGGAGGATCAGGACGAGAATCCCGATCAGAGCGATGGCCCGGCTCCGTTTCCGGATCACGAGAATACCTGCCTCGGAAATCCGCGAAGACCGTTCCCCGGGAACAAAGCTCCTGATCTTCATTCCCTCGAAGGCCTTCAGGATTCCCGGGATCAGAATCAGATTGCTGACGAAGCCCAGGCCGATTCCGAGTCCCGCATACAGTCCCAGATCGCGAACAGGCTGCATGGGACTGGTTAAGAGCGAGAGAAAACCGATCGCCGTGGTCAGATAAGCAATGCTGTAGGGAAAGAAGATTGCCTGCAGGGCGCCGAAAATGGCCCGGTTCAGCGAAACGTCTCCCGTCCACCGGAGACGGATATGGTAGATCACATGGATGGCCCCGGTGAGCAGGTAGACCCAGAGCAGGACGGGCAGCACCGTGGTGATCATGTTCATCGTCATGCCAAACCCGGCAGCAATCCCGAGGGTCCAGAGGACAGAGAAGCCCGACGCGATGATAGCGACCAGGACATACCCTGCGGATCGAAATACCCAGTAGAGGCCGAGGGCGGACAGAACAAAGGCCAGGCTCAGAAGGAAACGGATCTGGTCCTTCGAGGCTCGATCCAGTTCCACATTGACCACCGTCGGCCCGCCCAGATGGAAGTCGTATTGAGACCGGTACGGCAGGAGGGTCGTTTCAGCACGGCGGAGGAGCGTTGGCCGGTCGAGTGTCGCCGATTTCGGGAGAAGCACAAGGATGCCGGCTGTTTTCCTGTCTTCGGACAGCAGAACGGGTCTGAGCACGGAAACGGCCGGGTTTTCCGTATTGGCGATCGAAATCGCGTTGACCCCTTCTTCAACCTCTTTCAAATGGACTGACAGGGTCTTCAGATCGGAAAGGGCCCTCTCCCAGGGGAGATCCCGAATGGAAAAGGCGATGAGAAACCACTCGTCGCTTCCGTACTCCTCCGTGAATTCCCGGTAATCGCGGTATTCCTTGCTCTGGTGATCGAGCCAGAGGTCGATCGAGTTGTCCACCCTGGTTTTGCCGATCTGGGTGAGGGGCCAGATACCGACGGCAACCAGGAGGAGGGCAAGGGGAAAGGCTCGTTCAGAGATAAATTGAATGATGCGGGTCATTCGGAAATGGTCTTCTCCTCGTACGGGAAGGTTGAGCAAAAGGCGGACAGCGCCGCTGCCACGCGGAGTCCCTTTTCCATATCTCCCCTGATGTCGACCCGTCCCTCGAAAAAGGCCTCCTCGGGCGGATAAAGACCTCTGACGATTCTTTCAAACGTGGCCCCGTCCGTCACATAACTGCATTCCGGCGCCGACCCATTTCGGGCAACGGAGAGCAGCGTTCCATCCCTGACCTCCAGCACCCACCGGGAATTCATCTCCCCTTCGATCTCGATCGAAAACACGGCACTCAGATTCCTCACGTTTTTCAAAAGCGGCCGGTTTACCCTGGCTCCGAGGAACTCCTTGAAATACTTTTCCGAGAACCGCGCCCAGGGCTTCCCGGGAGAGGGCCGCGCCGGAAAGGCTGAAGGGTCCTTCCAGTCATGCTCGATGGCATAGGTGAGGATCTTTCGAAAATAAGCGTCATCCATGGGAGGGAAAGCGGATTCGTAATCCGGCAGCAGTGGAGCAACTGTTTTTGAGATCAAATTCCGGTTCACCGGACATGTAGGGTGCGTAAAGCGAGAGGGCCGTTTCCCTGCCTTCTTCGTTCTTCTGTTCAACGGGCTCCGTGAGGATGGCCCCGTCCGGAAGAGACCGGTTCCTTCCGGATGGGGCCGAACATGAGATGGATAGATCGAACATGGTTTCTGCAATGGCGATCAGTCTCTGGAATCGAGGGGGCGAAGGATTGGTAATATGGAAGATCTTACCGGCACACCCGGGATGTCGGGAGAGATCCCAGATGGCCTTGATCGCAAAATCAACCGGGACAAGGTTCAATGTGGCTTCTGGTTCTGCCTTCAGGATGGCCGGGGAGGATTTTGTCTGCCTCGACATGCGATGGAATAACTTCATGAAGTAGTAGACGCTGTTAAACCGGATCGTCCGGCCGTGAATCGAATCGCCGATCAGAATCGCAGGGCGAAATACGGCATAGGTCAAACCCTTCTTGCGACAGGTGGAATGAACCTCCTGCTCCGCAAGGAACTTCGTCTCTTCATAGGGGTTTCTCCAGAGTGGAATCTCTTCCCTCTCTTTTTCGAGAACGCGGCCTTTTGTGTCTCCCGCTACATAGGCCGTGCTGATATGGAAGAGGGGGGCCTGCGAGGAGTCCGTCAGTTCAAGGACATGGCGCGTACCCTCGACATTGCTCAGGACCGATTGCGGTCTCTGATCCTTTCTGAAGCCGATATAGGCCGCACCATGATAGATCCCTGAGAGGCCTTCGGACAGGCGATGCCACTCCCTGCTGGAAAGTCCGAATTGAGGGAGCGTGATATCCCCTTCGCAGATTTCGATCTTCGAGGCCTGCTCATGCCATTCCGCAGACGAGACACCAAAACAGTCGAGGATGCGCCGGATGCGTTCTTCCGGTGAGCGGTTCTGCTGACCCCGAACGAGAAGGCGAACGGCATGCCCGGCACGCAGAGCCGTCAGGGTCAATAGACTGCCCACCAGCCCGGTGGCGCCGGTGATGAAAAGGGATTTGCCTGGTCTCATGAGTATGAATTAGAAAGTTAGAGTTTGACGGTTACGGCAACGATGCCCGTTTCGTTATTCGGTTACGTTATCCGTCTTAAGGAATTCACGTTGCCGTCAGACCCTAAACGATACAGGCTTCGTAGCCGTGGCCTTTCCCTAAACCCACTGGCCCTTTTTATATTTCGAGGTTGCCTTCCGGGCATGGGACATTGAAAAGGTAACACACCCCTCCCTACTTCATCAAATCAGGCAGCAGGAGTGCGATTTTCGGAAATAGGATCAATAACGTCAGGGTGCAGAGATCGGCGACGACAAAGCCTGTGACGCCATGAAAGATATCCGCCATCGAGAAATCCGGTGCAATCGCCTTGATGACGTAGAGATTCATCCCCACCGGAGGCGTAATCAGGGCCAGTTCGACGAACTTCACCATGATGACTCCGAACCAGACCGGATGGAATCCGAGGGCAATTACCGTCGGAAAGACAACGGGTAACGTGATCAACATCAGGGACAGGGCATCAATAAACATTCCAAGGATAATATAGATGAGCGAAAGAATAAAGAGAACCCCTGTGGGGGATATCTTCAACCCGAGGATCCATTGTGAAAGGGCCTGTGGAAGCTCCGTTGCGGCAAAGAGAGGAAGGATCAGCGTGGCGCCCAGTCCGATGGCAAAGATCGTCGCTGAAGCATAGGTCGTTTCCGTTAAGGCCTCTTTCAACGTCCTGAGGCCGAATCTTCGGGTCCCGAGACCCAGCAGGATGACTCCTAATGCGCCCAGGGCCCCCGCTTCTGTCGGGGTACACACTCCAAGATAGATCGTACCCAGCACGAGGAAGGCGATGCAGACGATCCCCCAGATCTTCTTGATGCTGGAGAGCCGCTCACCCCAGCTAATATCCCGGATAGCAGGGGTGATGGCGGGGTTGATCGCACTTCGAATGACCACGGAAATCATGAACATCACTGTGGAGAGCAGGCCGGGCAGGAATCCCGCAAGGAGGAGTTTCCCGATGGACGTCCCGGTCATGACACCGTAGAGCACTAGAAAGATGCTGGGAGGGATCATAATGCCGAGCGTCCCTCCGGCGGCGACGCTCCCGGCTGCAATCCTGGGGTCATAACCCGCCCTTTTCATCTCCGGAATGCTGATCTTGCCCATGGCAGCCGCCGTGGCCAGGCTCGATCCGGAGCAGGTTGCGAAGATGGCGCATCCCGCCAGTGTCCCAAGGACGAGGCCTCCCGGCAACCGTCCCAGCCAGGCCCGTGTGAACGCAAAGAGCTCTTTTGTAAAGCCTCCCTCGCAGGCCAGCTGTCCCATCAGGATAAACATCGGGACAACGGTAAACGTGTATTCGGACGAAAAATCAAAGGGGAAGTAAGTCAGAAGACCGGTGGCGACCGATGGCCCGGAAACCACGAAGAGGCCCAGGATTCCCACAAAGGCCATGGCAAACCCGATGGGCATTCCGATGAACATCAGGACCAACATGATCAGGATCGTCAACAGGATCTCAATCTGCATGATCGAAAAGCCTTCTGGGCTGGCTTCTAAGAATCATTCTTCAGGTTCCTTTCTTAAGGAGGGTCTCCAGACCCTGACCGATCCTGATCATCATCTGGAGACAGAGCACTCCCCCGCCGACGGCCACAAGGGCTCTTCCCGGCCACGTGGGGAGAGCGATGTTGACCATGGTGTCTCCGCTTCTCCAGGCATGAATCCCTCCGGCCGCGCCATACCAGGTGATGAGGAGGTAGACGGAGAGGGAGAGGACGAGGCCCGCTATTTCGAGGCAGAGTCTAAGCCGGGGAGGGAAGTGTGAGATGACAAAATCGAGGCGGATATGGCCTTGCCGGGCGACCATTCCGAAGGCGAGGGGGAGAAAGACAATGGCCGCCATGAAGTAATTACTTTCGATCTCGATCGCACCGACCATGCTCCGGCGGAGCATCATGCGAAGAAGGACGTCCGCGGCCGTGAGGAGCATCATGGCCACTAACGTTCCTTCGACGATCCTCGCCAGGAAGACAGACAGCCGGTCGACTTTCGCACTCGCCCAACGAATCAGATTCCCTTCGCAGTCCCGCCCTTCACTTTCTTGCCCAGGGATACCCTCTTGTTTCGACCTCGCCATGATACTTCGCATCCGCCCGCAACAAAAAATTCAATGTCTCTGCCCCGGGCAGTCCTTTCTCTCCCAATTCCTTCACCCAGACGTCCGCTACTTCCTTTCCCGTCTCCTGCAATCTCTTCTTGTCCGCAGGGCTTAACGGGTAGATTTTCACGCCGGAGGCCCGGAACGTCTCAAGGGTTTTCTCTTCCGATTGAATCATATTCTTTGCCAGATGGGCAGGAAATTCATCACTGACCTCCAGAACCACTTTTTGGAGATCAGGAGAGAGAGCCTTCCACCGGTCAAGGTTGATCGTCCCGAAGCCCGCGTTGTTGACGCCGATCCCTTCGATCAGGAAGAGATGTTTACACACTTCATGAAAGCGGAGTGATTCCATATGCAGCAGTCCGGCAGAGGCCGCTTCCACCGCGCCTCTCTGGAGACCCTCGTACCCCTCGGTCATGGGGATAAAAACAGGGGAGGCGCCCAGTCTTTTATACAGCAGGGCCATCTGGGCCGTTGCCCTGATCTTCAAGCCTCTCAAATCTTCAAGGGCCGTAACGGGTTTTTTCGAGATGATCCTCTGGCTGCCTGTGGCCTGTGTCCAAAGAGCGATCTGGTTGAACTTCTTAAACTCCTCCTGGACAGGGGAATAATGGTTGATGAGATCCTGCATCGCCCTGTGGTTGACGTAAAGATCGGAATCTCCCACCGGAGTCTGGCCCACCGTGGCTAAAGGGGTTTTTCCGGGTGCCACCACGGTAACGACCTCCCCGGCGTCCGCCAGTCCAATTCTAACGGCCTCCAGGACAGATCGCTCTTTGGCCAGAATCGCGCTGGAATAGACTTTAATGATCAATGCCCCCCTGGTCCGTCTTCCGATTTCATCGGCCCACCACTCGAAGGCCTTGGTGAAAACGCTGGGAGGGGGCTCCGAATTGGCAAACTTCAGGACGATCTGGCCGGGTTTTTTTTCTTTCGCCTCACTCGCGAATCCGAAATTCTTCCGGGGAGCGAGTTCCTGCGCAAGCAGCGTCATCAACCCCAAAGCGGCAACGAAGACAAAGAATGGTTTTGTACGATTCAATAAAAGGATCATTTTCCCTCTCAATTCCCGCTCGCCGTCCTCTTCAAGAGGAGCGGCACGTGCCCCGCAAGCCCCGCCTTTTAGGGCGGAGGGCTTCACTATTCCGATCCCCTCTTTTCAGACGATTCACCCTGAGAGAGGACTTTTCCCGTTCGAACCCTGTCCGACTATTTCTTCGGCGGAATCACCGGGATCTGCAGATAGGAGTCATATTTTCCGCCGGTGTGGATGACGTGCCTGCCCCGATTGATCAACCAATCATAGAACAAGAGCGGCTGGTCCACCGGGCAGTTGCCCTGAATGGATAGACGCAGGCTCTCGCCCTTGCGAAACAGGGTGCTGGAAGGAAGAAAGGCGATCTCAACCGGCACGATCTCGCCTGGCTTCAGCTTTTTCTCGCCCTGGAACTTCTGCATTGGCTGCCAGGGAGTGGACAGCTTCTCGTCCAGTTCCCTCTGCGAGACCCTCATCTGGCCTCTGGCCGCCATATCGGCGTTAAAGCCGTTCATGCCGCGGAACTGGATTTCGTTGCCTTTGGCGATGCGACCCTTCCCGACGACTTCTTCGAGGGAGTTGCAGATCGGGCTATCGGCATCACAGGGACCTGCGAATTTTGTGATCGTTACAAAAAGGTCCATGTCGTCGGCGTCTTCGGCCGATACCCAGAGTTTGACCTTGATGTAGCCCGTAATCTCGGTGTCCTCGTTAAAGGTGACGCCAAAGGACGCATTGCCGCCCTGGGTCGAGTTGTAGACGACCTTTCCGGTCTTCGCCTGCTTGGGGGTCAGGGAGCTATCTTTTGCATTCAGGTAAAGCTTCTTATATTGGGTGCGGGCCAAAGGGAACTCGTTTTCAAAACGCACCCCATACTCATCCCGGGTCTCCCGGACTTCGAGCCGGACCCGCGGCGTGTCCTGCCAGCCGTTTTGTATCCCCTTGAGATAGTGATCGAAGAACATCTTCTGGTAAGTGATGCCGTTTTCGCTGTAGAACCGCTCCCATTTCTTGCCCCCGTGGGTATAAAGCCACTTGTCCTTGGAGGCGATCCTCCGGTAAACCTCGAAGGTGCCCCGGGTGTGAAGGCCCTTGTCCGACCAACTGGCACAGATCAGGGCTGGAACCGTGATGAGCTCAAGCTTGGGATTGTCCAACAGCATTTTCTGGTTGGCGACAGGATCCATGGCAGCGGCCCAGATCTTCGCGGCCTGATCAGGAGGCATGTTCTGCAGGTTGGCCTTGAAAGGGCCCAGGCTTCGTGAGAAGTTTGTTTCCGGTATGCCGCCCCAAAATGCGAAATCTCCGTAACCGTCTGATGAACCTTCCCAGGGAATAATGGCCTTGAGATGAGACGACGTGGGCTGTCTGCTGGCCGCGAAATACTGGTTCATGGCCAGGGCGGACACGCCGACCATCCCCACATTACCGTTGCTCCATTCCTTTGCGGCGGCCCATTCGATCAGGTGATAGAGATCATCTCCTCCCTGAGCAGGGGTCGGCGGCTTTCCTTCGGACTTAAAGCCGCCCCGTTGGTCAACGATTACGACCGCATACTCATTCGGAACCCAGAAGGCAGGATCAGGGGCTTCCCAGGGGGTGAGCGACGATATCTTCATGTGGCCCACATCGGCGCCATGCGAATAAACCCTGAAGACATAGGGAAAATACGATCCCGGAAGAGGAGAACCGTCGGGTTTATAGGCGGGGGGAGTCTGGTCCTTCCCGTAGGGTGTCATGACCATGATGACCGGGAATTTTCCCGGCTTATCGGGACGAAAGATATTGGCGGCCAACTTGACCCCGTCCGGCATACCCACCATAACGTCTCTTTCGATCAGTAATCCATCGGGGACGGGGATGATTTGATAGGGAAGATATCCATCGGGAGAAGGCCGTGTTTCATACGGGTTACTTGTGGGGTGGTTGATCGCCGGAGACAAGGCCGGCCATAACACGAGGCAGGCAAAGAGCATGATGACAAGGGGGTAAAACAGGGAGGATTTCCCTCTACCGCGATAGACGTTCTCGTTCATCTTAAAGCCTCCTTTCTGATTTCCTGCCATTGTCGGCGAACCTTATAAGCCGAACATTCCCTGCTCGGTCCGTCCCAACTAATTCTTCGACGGAATCACCGGGATCTGGAGATAGGAATCATACTCGCCGCCGGTGTGGATGGCGTGCTCGCCCTTATTGATCAGCGAGCCATAGAACAACAGGGTTTGGATCACCGGATGACGGCCCTGGATAAACAGGCGCAGGCTTTCGCCCTTACGGAACAGGGTGCTGGATGGCAGAAAGGCGATCTCCACCGGCACGATCTCTCCCGGGGTCAGCTTTTTCTCACCCTGGAATTTCTGCACGGGCTGCCAGGGAGTCGATAACTTGTCATCCAGTTCCCTCTGGGAGACCCTCATCTGGCCTTTTGCAGCCATATCGCCACTAAAGCCGTTCATGCCGCGGAACTGAACCTCGTTCCCCTGGGCGTCCAATTTCTTGATCGCTACGAACAGGTCCATGTCGTCGGCGTCCTTGGCCGATACCCAGAGCTTGACCTTCATGTAGCCTGTTAACTCAGTGTCCTTGTTAAAGGTGACGCCGAAGGAAGCATCGCCGCCCTGCGTCGAATTGTAGCTGACCTTTCCCTCATTCGCCGGTTTGGCAGGACTCAGGGAGTTATCCCGGCCATTCAGGTATAGCCTTTCGTACTGGGTGCGGGCCAAGGGGAACTCGTTCTCGAAACGCACCGCATATTCGTCCCGGGTCTCGCGGACCTCGAGTCGGACACGGGGCGTATCCTTCCAGCCATTCTCCATGCCCTTGAGATAGTGATCGAAGAATTTCTTCTGGTACGCGAGGCCGTCTTCGCTATAAAAGCGCTCCCATTTCTTGCCGCCATGGGTATAAAGCCACTTGTCCTCCGGAGGGGATCCTCCTGTAAGCTTCGAAGGTGCCCCGGGTGTGAAGGCCCTTATCCGACCAGCTGGCACAAATCAAGGCCGGAATTGTGATCAGCTCGAGTTTGGGCGCCCCTTGTATCATATTCTGGTTACGAACTGTGTCGATCGCACCGGCCCAGACCTTTGCGGCCTGATCGGCAGGCATCTTCTTCATGGCCACCTTGAGATCTCGTTTGGTAAAGTTCGTCTCCGGAATGCCGCCCCAGAACGCGCTGTCCCTGTAAGCGTCCGGAGAGCCTTCCCAGGGAATGATGGCCTTCAGATGAGGCGACGGTGGCTGATGGCTAGCCGCGTAATACTGGTTAATACAGAGAGCGGATACGCCGATCATGCCCACCTTGCCATCACTCCATTCCTGGCGGGCGGCCCATTCGATCATATGGAATATGTCATCTCCCTGCTGGGCAGGACTCGGCGTTTTTCCTTCAGACTTAAAGTCGCCCCTTCTGTCGACGATGATGACCACATAGTCGTGTGGCACCCAGAAGGCAGGATCAGGACCTTCCCAAGGGGCGAGCATCGATATCTTCATGTGGCCGAGATCGGCCCCATGGGCATACACCCTGAGGATGTAAGGCGCATAGCTGTTTGGAACGGGAGTGCCATCCGGTTTAAAAGTGGGGGGAGTCTGGTCTTTCCCGTAGGGTGTCATGGACAGAATGACCGGAAATTTTCCGGGTTTGTCGGGGCGGTAGACGTTGCAGGCCAACTTGATGCCGTCCGGCATGGTTACCTTGACATCCCTTTCGATCACGTAACCCATCGGGGATAGGGATGACTTGATAAGCCAGGGACCCATCGGGCTCAGGGAACATTTCCAATGGGCTGCCAGCGCCGACAACCTGGGCCGACAATACGAGGCAGGCAAATAGCAGCACGGCAAGGGGGTAAAGAGTGTTTGGTTTCCTTGGGTCACGATAAGTTTTTCTTCTCATATTCATATCTCCTTTATGATGAGAACTCCCTTCAGGGAGAATTGAAAATACCAAAAGCCGGAATGAGTGTCAATGAGAAAAAGAAATCTTTTCCAACTCCCCGGAAGAAGAGACCAGGTCTTTCCCTGCTCCCTTGACATTCGAAGGTATTTTATTTACCTTTTGTACCGAAGATACAAGCCTGAAGGGCTGGATTCTGAACCTTTGGATTCTCGATCCTTTTTCATCAAACAGGCGGGGGCCGACGTGAAAACAGGAAAGAGACCGTTTCGAGGGGATGGAGAAAGGAAATCGATGGAAGTCTTAGAGAGGTTTGTCGGCATTTTTGAGAGCAAGGGATGGCTCAACCAGACGCTGCGGATCAAACGCCGCGACAGAAGATACCGGATTTGCTGCACCGAGAGGGAGTTTTCGGCGTATCGGATCAACGATCACTGCAGCGTCCTGCCGGGTTTCCCGGGTTGGTCGGTCTGCATGGTCACGGACGATCAGATTGTTGAGGATTCGGACATGTCGGCCTTCTCATCTTCTGAACCCAGCACACATGAGTGGCTCCGTTGTATCACGGAAGAGGATTTCGAACTTATTTGAGGGGTCTATGGATATCATTGTTTCAGGGTCACTGGCCTACGATCGGATTATGGATTTTCCAGGGCATTTTTCGGACCACATCCTTCCTGAAAAGATACACGTCCTGAACGTCTGTTTCCAGGTGGACGGCATGAAGGAAAAATTCGGCGGCACGGCGGGCAACATCGCCTACGCGCTCACCCTGATGGGGGAAAGACCCGGCATCTCCGCGACGATCGGCCATGATTATCAGCGCTATTTCGAATGGCTTGTCAAGAATGGGATCTCCACTGAAACCATCAAGATCATCAAGGACGAGTTCACTGCAGGGGCCTATATTACTACAGACCAGGCGGACAACCAGATCACCGGGTTCAACCCGGGAGCGATGAAATACTCCTCCTCTCTGGATTTCGAGAGGCTTAATCCGATGGAGACCCTGATGATCATCTCTCCCGGGAACCTTGAAGACATGGTCAACTACCCGCGCCTGTGCCAGGCCAGGGGAATCAACTATATCTTTGACCCGGGGCAGTCGCTCCCCATGCTGGGTGCGAAGGATCTGATCCAGGCCATAGAGGGGTGCCAGATTCTTATCTCCAATGATTATGAACTGGATCTGATCTTGAGCAAGACCGGCCTCAAAAAAGAGACCCTGCGTCGGCGGGCCAGAACGGTTATCGTCACTCTGGGGGAGCTGGGTTCCAAGGTCTTCACAGAGGATTGTGAAATAAGCGTTTCGGCTGCAAGGCCGATGAAGGTCGAGGATCCGACAGGCGCAGGCGATTCGTACCGAGGCGGACTGATCAGTGGCCTCATCAGGGGAAAAGATATCGAACAATGCGCCAGGATGGGGAGCGTTTGCGCTTCATTCGCTGTGGAGTGTTACGGCACTCAGGAATACACGTTCAGCCCCGAGGAATTCAATGAAAGGCTGAGCAGGTGCTCCAGGTGATTCGTGTTCAATGCGCTCTCCGACCTCACCCGCCTCCATCTCAGAGACTGTGTCGTAATGTCATTGCGAGGGAGTGGAACGCCGAGAATCTGTAAACTGCTGGACAAGAGATTGCCACGCTCCCTGCGGTCGCTTGGCAAAGACAAATGAAATGTGACGCAGTCGCTCAAGGGAAGGAATAACCCGCCCTTCACCCCCCCTTAGATTAAGGGGGACAGGGGGAGTCAAGGGGATGGAGGAGTTGCTTCTATCAAGGCCATGTCTCTTATATTCCTCCTTCTGATCGTTCTTTTTTCAATTCCCTGTTTCGGCCAGACGTGGACCGAATCCCCTGACCGGATCTGGGAAGTCGGCGATCGCCGGTGGACGATTGAAGAGGAGCGTCTGTTTGAGAAGTGGGTGGAAGAGACGATTACGGAGGATTTTTTCATCCGTCACAGGATCCCAACGGATTGTGCGGATGCGGTTTATGCGATCCGATGGATCTATGCCCGGATCGCCCATCTTCCCGCCGCCGCGACCACCACGGATGGGCCGACTGGTCGGAAACTGGTCCGAAGACTGGAAGCATCTTCCAACTCACCCGGAGTGGGAGAGCGACGAACGTTTTCGGGCCGCCCTTCTCTTCCTCTTCCCGAGGATCTGGACGGGAACGCTCTCCCGCGACACCTACCCGGTTCGCATCTCTCCTGATTCGGTTACGCCTGGGACCCTGTTTCTGGTGACGGAATCCCATACCGGGATGATTGGCCGCGTCTTCCGGGACGGCAGTCAGGCCCATCCTCTTCAGACCTGGGAATCGGCGCTTCCGGTGAAGGTGCAGAAACTGAACTTGAGATATTTCTTCGCGACGAAACCCGAATCCAAAGCCGGCTCGGGCCTGGTCAGATTCCGATGGCCCGTTTTTGAAAACGGGGAGTGGAAATATCTCCCGGTGAAAGAGCATCCCTTCTATTCCGAAGAACAGTATGCATCCGATTTCTGTACGGGCCATGCTGACTTTGTCGAGGCGGTGGCCAGGAGGTTCGATCCAGCGAACGAGTCTCCTCTGGAGAGGATGGCAAGGGTAATGGGCACGGTTACCCGTCTTCTCAGGGAAAGGGTTCCCATTGTTCTCGAGGGGTATCGGCAGTGCGGCTACGGAGGCTGTCCGGAGGCCTCGGAGGGGTGGGAGATTCACAGCACCCCGGGCCGTGACGGAATGATCGTCTCCCTGATGGACCACCTCTCGCAGATCATCGCGTCGACCCCTCTCGGTCCGGGGACGGCGAAAGGGATGATGGAGGCTATTTCCATTCCCATCTCAGGCAACCAGTCGGTGACGCTCCTTCAGGTCTATCAGAACTGTCGCTGGCTCTCCCCTCACCCGGGAGACTCGATCGAGGCCCGATGGGGATTGAAGAAGTGCGAAATGATTCGTGCAAGCATCCGCAGTGCCAACGACTCCATTGCGTTCATCAACAGGACCTATCGAAAGAAAGACCGGAAGTATGCGGACTTCTCGGTCCGGCAACAGCAACTTCTCCTGCAAAGACTCAACGAAGAATGGGGCGGAGCCCAATGCAGAGGAACTTCTGCGACGCCGGTGAAAACGACACGGCTTCTCTCGCCCCCGGGAGAATCGATCAAAGCCCCTCGGGAATCGAAAAGGTGCGAGGCGATCCAAGCAGAGATCCGCAGCGCCAACGACTCCATTGCATTCATTGAGAAGACTTATCGGAATAAGGATCTCGCCTACGCGGACTTTTCGATCCGGCAGGAGCAGCACCTCCTGGGAAGGCTCAAGGAAGAGTGGGGTAGGTCCGGATGCGGAAAACCGTCTCCTTAATCCTCCCTTCGTCCCCTAATAACCGATACGCCCTAAATGCCCATCAGGACTTCTTCCCAAGAAGACCTGGGTCCAATGCATCTTTAAATCCGACAGCATCTTGAAATCCGATTGACAGGTTCGGCAATCTAAACTACATTGGGGTGGGTGAATTCGAAAAGAAAAGAGGTAAAGGGAGATGACATACTACAGGGATCTCAGGGAACACGTCAATGCGTTGGAGGAAAGCGGCAAGCTTATCAGAATAAGGAGGGAGATCAACAAAGATACCGAACTTATGCCCCTCGTGCGGTGTCAGTTCCGGGGGCTTCCGGAAAAGGACCGCAAGGCCTTTCTATTTGAGAATGTGATCGATGTGAAGGGAAAGAAATATCCTGTGCCGGTTTTGGTCGCGTCCCACGCCGCCAACCGGGAGGTGTACGCCATCGGCATGAAATGCGAGCCGGAGAAGATATCGGAAAAATGGGCTCGAGCCCGCTCCAATCCTATTGAGCCGAGGGTGGTAGACTCCGGGCCGGTTCATGACGAGATTCATCTGGGGAACAATCTCCTCGAACATGGAGGTCTGGAAGAATTCCCCGTTCCCATTTCCACCCCGGGTTTTGATAACGCGCCCTATTTGACGGCTGCCAACTGGATCAGCAAGGATCCGGAGACCGGCAACAGGAATGTGGGCAACTATCGGGGCATGATCAAAAGCCCCACCAGGATCGGTATCATGAATCCTCCGGCGAAGGATCTTAGAATCCACTGGGAGAAATGCCGGAGCATGGGCAAACCCCTCGAGGCCGCCATTGCCATCGGACCGGTGCCTGCGGTCGGTTATTGCGCCACAGTGAGGTTCCCCTATGAGGTCGATGAAATGGCTGTCAGCGGGGGGATCGCCGGCGAGCCCATTGAACTGGTCAAATGCCGGACCCTTGATCTGGAGGTTCCGGCGACAGCGGAAGTCGTCATCGAAGGGCTGCTGCCGACGGATTTCCTCGAGCGCGAAGGACCTTTCGGCGAATTCACAGGCTACATGGCCCCGGAGGTCGTCGGCCCCTATTTCAATGTGACATGCATTACCCATCGCACGAATCCCATCTTCAATGTTTTTCTCAGCCAGTTTCCGCCCAGTGAAAGCAGCACCATGCGCTACATCGGAGAAGAAGCCAACCTCTACAAATTCCTGCGCTTTGATTGCGGCCTGCCCGTGATCGATGTGGCCATTTACGAACAGTGCAGCGCCCAGCCCTTCTGTGTGGTGAGCATCAAGAAGACCCATCCCGCTCAGGCCTGGCAGGTGTTGAACGGCACGGTCACTGCTTCTATGGTCCGGAAATTCGTGGTCGTTGTGGACGACGATATCGATCCCCGTAACCCCGATTCCGTGAACTGGGCCATCGCCTGGAGAACGCAGCCGGACCGCGATGTGCGCATCATCAAAGGCATGGTTGGAGCGCTGGATCCCTCTTTGGCACCTCCGACCGAAGCGAGAGATTCCTATCCCAGGAGGCGTCGGGGGTTCTGCCATGCTGATCAATGCGACCACCAAGTGGGACTACCCTCCGGTCTCCCTGCCCAGGAAGGAGTTCATGGAAGGAGCCATGAGGATCTGGGAAGAAGAGGGCCTGCCGAAGTTGAACATGGTTAAGCCCTGGTACGGCTATTCCCTGGGCTTCTGGACAAAGGAGTTTGAAGAGGAAGCCGAGCTTGCTCTTAAGGGGGAATATTACGAAACCGGGAAGAAACTGGCGAAACAGCGCATCAAGCTTTAGCGACAAATGCCTGAAATTTGCCAGTCATTCCCTCCGGCTGAGAGACTGTGCCGTAATGTCATTGCGAGGGAGTGAAACGACCGAAGCAATCTCCTGAGGCGCGAAACAGATAGATTGCCACGCCAGCGTACCGAAACGCTGCACTTCGGCGTGCAGGCACGCTCCCTTCGGTCGCTCGCAATGACAAGTGGGAATTACGACACAGTCTGCCGAGGGGAGGGAGAGATGATAAGGTTCGCTTCCTATTCAAGACGAATCCCGGCCTTCGCGGCGACATCCCGCACGACGGCCAGTTCTTTTTTGAGCCGCTCAGTCAAAACCTCCGGTCCTTCGTAGGCAACGGTGAATCCCATCTTCTCTAATTTTTCCACAACCCCAGGATCCTTCATCGCCTTCTCCAGCGCAGGGACCAACCGGGCCATCACGTGCTTGGGAAGCTTGGCCGGCCCATAGATCCCAAAGAAGACTTCGAGGTTTACCTTCGGGAAACCCATCTGCCCAAAGGTTGGCACTTCGGAGAACCCTTTGACCGGGCCCGTAAAGGCGAGGACCCGCAATTTTTTTGCCTTCACCTGTTCTGCTACGGCAGGCCAGAGCAAGGAAGCACTGTCGATATGGCCGCCCAGCAATGCGGTGATGGCAGGACCGGCTCCGGCCTTGAAGGGAATGGAATTAAACTGAACGTCAGCCGCTGTCTTGAGAAGTTCGAGATTGATATGACTGTGGCTTCCTATCCCGATGATGCCGCAGCTGACCTTGCCGGGGTTATTCTTGGCATGGCTCAGGAACTCCGGCAGGCTCTTCCACGGGGCGTTGTCGTTGACGACCAGCGCGATGGAGTTCATCCCGGCATTGGCCAGGTGCGTAAAATCCTTGATCGGGTCGTAGGGCGCGCTGGACGAAACCGCCACGGCGGTCGTCAGGATAGAGGACTGGAACACACCCAGAACGTAACCGTCCGGTTTGGACTTAGCGAGAAAGTCCCCCCCCACGACGCCTGCAGCGCCCGCTTTATAATCGACCACGACATCCGTCTTCAGCTCCTGACGCAAAAACTCACCCAGGAGACGGGCCAATACATCGGCAGCAGACCCAGGCCCTACACCAACGACGATCTTGATCGGCCTGACCGGATAGGCCTCCTGGGCTATCGCGATTTCCGATACAATGGAGCCAAACATTAAGGTGATGGAGAGAATCAGTACGACAGATATAAGCATCTCAGTTACCTCCTGACCGGCACGTCCCCTTCCTGCCTACCGGTCCCCGGTCCCGACCGAGGGCGGGGCAGGCAGGAAGGGGCAATATAAGCGAGACTATCTTACCGGGAAGCCCTTCGACACGCTCAGGGCAGTGAGCCCTTCATTTTTGGTGAAACCCGCATTTGGATCCAACCATACCCCTGTGTTTCTCTAACGTCTTTATCCCTCAGATTCGGCATCAGAGCCCACGCATGACACGCAGTCTTCGCCTCTGGAAGAAGTTTTCTCGTGCAGTCCCTCCGGCCCGTCAAAGTCCCAGGAGAAGCTCTGCGTTGCCGTGCGCGATCTTCACTTTGTCGGCAGGGGTCACCGGAAGTTGATCGAGGAATGTCAGGGCCTGCGACATCGAACCATGGGGATAATCGACTGAGAGCATGATTCGGCTGGCACCGACCTCAAGGAACAGGTCAAGGAACGTGGGCATGAAGTTGAAGCCACTAATGGTGTAGTAGAGGTTCTCCCGGAGATAAGCGCCGATCGGGCGATGCAATTTCGTCATTGCCATCGGCAGACTGCGATCGATTCTGGGCAGCATGAATGGAAGCGCTTCGCCCAGATGGCCGATGATAAGCTGCAAGCGCGGGTATCGGTCGAATGCTCCGCTGAGGATGAGGCGGAGGGTATGGAGCGCGGTTTCGATGTGCCATCCCCAGCCCGCAGTCGATAGTCGGTCCGTCACCTCGGCTGAGTAGTTTCCCGTATAAGAGGCCTCGATCACGGGCTTGCGGAGGCGGGGTCGGATGGAGGTAGAGCGGGACCTGGAGTGCCTCGGCTCGTTCCAGGATCGGCCAGAAGAACTCGTCGTCAAGGTAGCGGCCCCGGATGTGGCCGTTGATCAACGCTCCCTTGAAGCTGTGTTCGCGGACCATGCGCTCCAGCTCGTCGGCCGCAGTCTCCGGAGCGGCGGTCGGCAAGGTGGCGAAGCCGGCGAAACGGCTCGGGTGGCGCCGCACTGCGTCTGCAAGGATGTCGTTTGTATCGCGGGCGAGCTTCTACTGCCTCGGTCGCGTCGAGTTGCTCCACACCGGGGGCGGTCAGCGACAGGACTTGCACATCGATCCCTGCCGCGTCCATATCCGCAATCCTGCCTTCCCCGAGATCACACAATTGATCAAGAAGGTGGGTCCCCTGTCGCTGCTCTTTAATTCGGGCCCCCGGACCCTTCAGGAAAGCAGGGGTCACGAAGTGCTCTTCAAGTGTGATGGTTCGGATCGTCGTTCCTGACGCTTTTGATGCATTGGTCATACCAGCTACCCTCCTTTAAGAATTTGTTTTAATAACGGTTCCTTCTTTTCAGTGATCTCTAAAAGAGTGAGAAATCGGGTTTCACCCACCCAACACATTTGTTCAGATCCCAGCTATGTATACGAAAACCTGGGTCTAATGTCAAGAAGAAGACGTGCTGGAAAAGGAAGCCGCGAAACAGATAAGGGTTTACCTCCGCTCCTCCCCGGTCTCTTATCCATTTGCACAAGTCAACTCAGTCAGCAATGTCCTGTCTGTGTCTTCCCAAAGCACCGATTCACAGGACAGGAACTTCGTGGTGAAAAATCTTGGTAATACGATAGGGATACACTATGATTGAGATCCGCTCTCCCCGGGAGGTGCTTGATGAAGAAAACATTTGATTGCGTCAAGATGATGCGAGAGATCCGAACGAAACTCTCGCGCGTTACACAAGACATCCGGAATTATTAGAGCGCGATTTGGAGCACATCCGGCGAAAGTATGGCTTTGCTGAGCCTGAGCACTGGGAAAAAGTCCAACGGGTGGCTGAAGAACCAGTGAAGTATGGAAGAGACAAACCCCGGAAGCATATATGACAATTGCGGCCTTTTGATACGCTCCGAAGGTCGGTATGCGGAAATTCTATGAGGACTATGTCACCAATTACATAGTTTGTCATAGATGGAATCTTTCTCAGAATAACCTTTCATAAACTGAGAGGTCGTGAGTTCATCCCACGCGGTATCTTCATCTTCGAATAAAAGCATGACTCTAACCTTGGAATCCGCTTTCACCTGAAACCTCCAACATCTGATTGACCCTTTATATCACGAAAGACTCCCAGGCTATCCAACTGGAGTCAGCGCCATACAGCGAGTAGCTATTTCTAAGGTAGATCTACAATTTTCACCCCATCCAGTCAATTCGATGCATTTACGGCCGGAGGGTATTCAATCGCAAGAAAGAGGAAGGGGCTTGTGAGGGTCTAATTACGTGGACTATTTACATGGATGGAAAAAACATGGTGGGCGCTGGAGGATTTGAACCTCCGACTTCCTGCGTGTGAAGCAGGCGTTCTCCCCCTGAACTAAGCGCCCAAAGTAAACCCTATTTTATATCATCCTGCCGAAAAGTCAACCCTCCCGCCTTTTTTTTAGGGAGATAGGGAGATAGGGGATAGGGAGAAAGAGCACGGAATAGAAAGAGAGAAGAACCTCTCCCCATTTCCTTATCTCCTTATCTTTTTTCTCCCCATTTCCCCAACGCCCTATCCCTACATCTTCTTACTCCCCATTTCCCTAACATCCCCATCTCCCCAAGTATCATTGCTTCAGCTTTCTCCACTTCGCAGAGCAGCGCCTTGAACACCGGGAAGCCTGAGATGGGGTCGCGGTTGTCGAAGTCGGTGAGCTCATTCACATTCGCATTCTTCCAATCCCCGGGCTGAAGGGGGCCGCCTCCACCCATGTTGGCCTCGATCACGCCTTCTGTGATCTTCTCTGTTACCTTTGCATAAAAAAGCGACTTTTCCCCGCGCTGTCTTCAACCAGACCCTGTCTCCGTTCTCGATTCCTCTCTTCTTTGCATCCTCCGGGTGGATCAGGATGTTCGGTTTGTCCTGGAGTTTGAGGAGCCCCGGGATGTTGAGATGCTGGCTTCTGAAGGCGGATTGGGTGCGGGTCCCTGTGGTCAGAACAAGGGGAAAGTTTTCTGTCAGTTCCGGAGAACCTTCCGGTCCCTCGGTGGGTTCCTGGTAGACGGGCAGGGAAGGGTATCCATACTCCTTCAACACCTGGGAGGAGATCTCAAACCTCCCGCTCGGGGTCTCAAAGCCCGGGGTTCCATCCTTCCGGAGATGTCCCGTCCTATATTTTTCATAAATCATGGGCGGCGACGGTAATGGGACCCCTTCGGCCGAGGACTTCAATGAGTCGAGAAGAGAGGGCGCTTTCTCGAAGACGAATCCAAGCATTTCCTCTTCGGACTGGGGATAACGTTCTCCATAGCCCAATGCCCTGGCCAATCCGGCCAGAATGAGATAATCGTTCTTTGCCTCGTGAACAGGAGGAATGATCCTTTCCCGCAGGGAGAGGTGCCCGGGATAGCGCTGATAAGACAGGATCTCATATCCGGTGCTTCCCGGAAGAACGACATCTGCGTAGAGGGCCTCATTCGTCAGAAACCGGTCAATGACGATGAGACATTCGAGGGACTCGAAGACTCTCCTCCACAACTGCGGGTTCGGATAGGAGGTGAGAATGGAGCTTCCCAGAACGATCAATCCTTTGACAGGGTAGGGATCTCCGTGGAGTACGGCCCTCGGCATCTCCATGAAATGGCCGGAACGGTTGAGATCACAGAACAACGGGTAGCGGTCCGCCCCGATGGCGGGTTTCCCTTTCGGCGGATCGATCCTGTTTCTTCGAAGGGGGGACCGCTGAGGCATC
This sequence comes from uncultured delta proteobacterium, assembly GCA_963731045.1. GTDB lineage: Bacteria > Desulfobacterota > BSN033 > BSN033 > UBA1163 > CAVSVC01. Next base: position 59,486 of record CAVSVC010000053.1, read on the forward strand.
CGAAAGACGAGCCCTCCCTCTCGATCGAGGTTTCCGGTCAGGGCCCAGAGCGTCAGAACGGCCCTCATGTTCTGGACGCCGCTGTTTGCATACTCCAGTCCCGTATGAAGAAGCAGCGCCGATTTCCCCCGGGACAGCTCCTCTGCCAGTCTTTCGATATGGCCTGCTTTAACCCGGGTGATCTTTTCAACCTGTTGAGGAGAGAAGGGCTTGACATATTCCCTGAACTCTTCGAAACCATGGGTCCAGTCATCCACAAAGGCGGTGTCGTACCAACCTCTCTCCACAAGGACATGGGCCATTCCAAGGGCCAGCGCCCCGTCCGTTCCGGGCCTGATTCCGATCCATTCATCCGCAATTTCCGCAGTATGGGTCTTGAGAGGGTCGATGACCACGATCTTTGCCCCTCTCCTCTTTGCCGTAAGGATTCTCCTCAAATTGATCGGGGGGGAATCGGTGGCAGGGTTCGATCCCCAGACAACGATACGGTCCGCCCTTTCAAAATCCGGGAAGAGACGCTCCAGGGGAGCTCCCAGAGTGGTGAGCGGTGCCAGCACCCTGTGGCTGTTGTTGCAGAGGGAGGCACAACTGAAGGTGTTGGGAGAGCCGAGGGGAAAGAGAAAGTTTAAAGCGATGGTATCGTGGCCGCCCGTCGTAAACAGATCGAGAAGCGACTGCTCGAACCCTCCCCTTCCGGAATAGAGGGCCATCGCCTCCGGGCCGTACTTCTTTACGACTCCTTGAATCAATTTTGCAGAGGTCTCAAAGGCCTCCTCCCACGAGATCTTCTCAAACTTTCCTTCTCCCCTTTTCCCAGCCCGTTTCATGGGGGATTTCAACCGGTCGGGAGCGTAGACGACCTCTTCCGAGTGAAGCCCCCTGGTGCAGATGATCCCCAGGGGATGGTCCTTCATGGGTTTGATGGACCGGAGCCGGTCGCCTTCCAGATGGATTTTGACCCCGCATCCGCCGGGACAGATCCCGCAAAGCCCTTGCTTCACCTTCTTTTCCACCAGGTTTGATCCTCTTCTTTCACCTGCCGGTATTCGCAGGCTAAAGCCTGCGGCTACATTGTGCCGCTGTTTTTCAGTGCTTCGGATTTCGATCTAACAGCTTGCTGAAAAAGTCATCTTCCGCAGGCTGCTCAAAAATGCCCGGATGCAAGGCGTCCGAAATCCTGAGAGTGAGCCTTACTTGGACGTACGGCGCAATCGACGAAAGGTGAGGGCGACTGCGGCAGATGGGCGTTTTTCAGCAGCCTGCTAAAAGGGATACCTTCCCAGTTTAATAACATGATCGGCGATCTTGCCGCCTCAGCGAAACGGTGTTGATCGGGTTGAAGCGGGTCAATTTCTTCAGGGCGGAAAGCTGGGTCCGCAGGGTATCCCCTTCCGAGATGGCTGCAAGGGCCTGCTTTGCGCATCCTTCCACACGGCCGAAGGCATCATTGATATAGACACTCACCATGGACTTCTGGATCCGGGATGTTTCGTCTCCTGACCTTTCCATTGATTTCATGGTCCTGAGCAGGGAACTCTCCATGGCAAAGACTTCGATGACCATGTCGCTGGTCAGAGAGAGGAGTTCCTGCTCCTCTGCCAATCGATCCCTATACTTCTGGATCGCCGCCCCTGCGACCAGGAGCGTGATCTTCTTCGACATCTCCACCATTTCCTTCTGAAGGCTCAGCGTCCCATCGTCCCAGTCTATGCCCGGACGGAGGGAGAGCAGTTCGTTTCCCAATTTCTGGGCCGCCTCCAGAAGGGGGAGCTGGTTCTTCACGGCTCGCTTGATCAGCATGTCCATGATCAAGAGACGGTTGATCTCATTTGTCCCTTCCCAGATGCGGTTGATCCGCGAGTCGCGGTAATACCGTTCCACGGCATAGTCCTGAATATAGCCATACCCGCCGTGCATCTGCAGGGCCTCGTCCACGACGTAGTCGAGCATCTCGGAGGAGTAGACCTTGTTGATGGAATCCTCGATGGCGTATTCTTCGATCCCTTTTGCCATCTGCGCTCCCGAATCCTCAGCCTGAGGGTCTATCTTCTGCAGGATCCGATCGATCATTCCGGCGGTCCGGTAAACCATGCTTTCCACCGCAAAGGTTCGAATGGCAATCTCCGCGATCTTGTGCTTGATGAGTCCGAATTCCGCGAGGGCTTTGCCGAACTGGACCCGCTTTTTCGCATAGGTGACGGCATCCTGAAGCGCGATCTTACAGGATCCGACGCAGGCCCCTCCCAGCTTGTATCGGCCGATATTGAGGGTGTTGAACGCCACAACGTGGCCCCTGCCGATCTGGCCGAGGACATTCTCCACCGGAACCTTTGCATCGGCGAAGATGACGCTCCGTGTGGAAGACCCCTTCATGCCCATCTTCTTCTCTTCTTCATCCACGGAAACCCCGTCGGTGTTCCGGTCCACGATGAAGGCGGTGAATTTGTCCCCGTCCACTTTGGCGTAGGTGACAAAGAGATCGGCAAAACCCGAATTCGAGATAAACTGCTTCTGACCGTTGAGAAGATAGTGCTTCCCGTCCGAACTGAGAACGGCCGTTGTCTTCGCGCTCAGGGCATCCGAGCCGGCTTCGGGTTCGGTCAGGGCATAGGCAGCGATCTTTTCCGCGGTGGCGATGGCAGGAAGGTACTTTCTCTTCTGGTCTTTATTTCCAAAGAAGACGATGGGAAGGGAACCGATCCCCGTGTGGACCACGCAGGCTACCGTGAAAGACCCTCCGCCCTGGATCATCTTCTCCGTAATGAGCAGAGAGCTGATCTTATCCAGGTCCTGGCCGCCGTACTCTTCGGAGATGTCTGCGGAGAGAAGGCCCAGCGCTCCGGCCTTCTTTACGAGGCTCGGCATCAACCCTTCTTTCTGTGCCTCGATCTCCTCGATCAAGGGCTGAACTTCACCGACGACAAATTCCGTGGTGGCCTTGGCGATCAGGCGGTGTTCCTCTGAGAAGTCCTCAGGCGTAAACGCATCCTGAGGAGAACTGGATTCGATAAGAAAAGCCCCTCCCCTGACAGGTCCGCGCTCTTCCATAGCTTCCTCCTCCAAAAGAAATCAAATGAAATAATGGAATATTGGAATGATGGAATATTGGGTTAAGATCAGAAAAGTCAAAGCTAATACAAACGTAATAAATACTCTTGCATTGTCATTGCGAGCGACCAGCGGGAGCGTGGCAATCTCGCTTTAAATGTCAGGGATTGCTTCGTCGTTTCACTCCTCGCAATGACAAATTACTTAACGCGTTTGTATTAATTCTTCATTCTTCCGGGTTGTTTCTTGTCGTTCAATCCCCATTATTCCAGTATTCCAGTCTTCCATTCTTCCCGCTCAGGCGATGTTTTCAAAGATGCCGGCGGCTCCCATTCCTCCTCCGATACACATGGTGACCAGACCGTACCGGACATTCCTTCTTTTCATCTCATAGAGAAGCGTCGTGGTGAGCTTTGCGCCCGTACACCCGAGGGGATGACCCATGGCGATGGCGCCGCCGTTGACGTTTACGATATCCGGGTTGAGCCCGAGTTCGCGGATGACATAAAGGGACTGGGAGGCAAAGGCCTCGTTCAGTTCGATCAGTCCGATCTGATCGAGTGTCAGGCCGGCCTTCTTGAGGGCCTTGGGGACGGCAAACGCCGGCCCGATCCCCATGAGTTCCGGGGGAACTCCGGCGACGGCAAAGGAGCGGAAAAGGGCCATGGGTTTTAACTTCAGGTTCTCCGCTTTCTCCCCCGACATCAGGACCAGTGCCGAAGCCCCATCGCTGGTCTGGGACGAGTTACCTGCCGTGACTGTGCCCCTGGCATGAAAAATAGGCTTGAGGGTTGAGAGGGCTTCCAGAGAGGCGTCGTAACGAACCCCTTCGTCCGTATCGAAGGGCACCTCCCTGACGATCACCTTACCGTCTCCCATTGTCTCCTTGATCTTCGCAGGGACAGGGACAATCTCTTCCCTAAACCTTCCTTCCCGGATGGCTCTTGCCGCCCGCTGGTGGCTCGTGAGGGCAAAACGGTCCTGATCCTCCCGGGATATGGAGAATTTCCGGGCAACATTTTCTGCGGTGAGTCCCATCGTGGAGTAGGCCTGCGGTGACTGCTCAACTAAATAGGGATTGGGGGAAGGAGTCAGGCCCATGATGGGGACCTGACTCATGAACTCCACCCCACCGGCGATCATGATCTCCGTTGCACCGGCCATGATCTCATAAGAGGCCGTGGCAATGGCCTGCAGGCCGGAGGAGCAGAAACGGTTTACGGTCTGTCCGGGTACGGAATAAGGAAACCCCGCCCTCAGGGAGGCGACCCTGGCGAGATTGAGCCCCTGATCGGATTCGGGAAAGGCGCACCCCAGCACAATATCGTCTACGTCCTCAGGCCTGAGACCCGGGGTTCTCGAAACGGCTTCCTGCAAGACCAGCGCGGCCACATCGTCGGGCCGGGTGTCCTTGAGCATTCCCCGGGGCGCCTTTCCCACCGCCGTCCTGACAGCAGAAACCACCACGGCTTCTTTCATCTCTACCCCCTGCTATTCGGATGAGAAGTAACTACCCCCTTGTCCCCGCTTAAGCCCAAGAGGGGGGCATAAATTCCGTCCCCTTGAGATAAGGGGAGGCATCGGTGGGGTTATGAATTTCAATTTCTCAGTGGTTTTCCTGTCTTCAGCATGTGCTCGATCCGTTCCTGGGTCCTGGGTTCTCCGCAGAGGCTCAGGAAGGCTTCTCTCTCCAGGTCCAGGAGGTACTGCTCGGTGACTTCCGTATTGGGAGGGAGCTTGCCTCCGGAGAAAACATAGGCCAGTTTCCTGGCGACCTGCTCATCATAGGGGCTGATGAAGCCACCTTCCTTCATATAATAAAGCCCCATCCGAAGGAGGGCATACCCTTTCTCCCCGAGGACCTTGATCTGGTTCTTGGGCCGGGGCGGTTGATAACCCTCCCGGGCCAGATGGAGCACCGTCGCTTTGGCATCGGCGATCAAATAATCCCGGTTGATCGTGATCCTGTCAGTCGTTCTCAGATAGCCCAATCCCCGGGCTTCCTTTGCGCTGGTGGAGACCCTGGCCATGGCCACGGTCTCAAAGGCCTGCCGGACAAAGGGGAAGAGGTCCGCATTGACGCCCGGGAGGAATTCCCTCCGTGCACCGGAGCAACATCTCCTTTGTCCCGCCGCTCGCGGGAATCAACCCGACACCCAGCTCAACAAGGCCCATGTAGGTCTCTGCATGGGCACGGACACCCGCCGAGGCAAGGCAGAGCTCGCACCCGCCTCCCAGAGCGAGACCAAAAGGCGCAGCCACCACGGGTTTCTCAAAATACTTGAGGGCCGTGTATGTATTCTGAAACATCCTTAGATATTCTTCGATCTGGTCCCAGTTCTCATCCTGAATCTCGAAGAGAAGGAGCATCAGATTGGCCCCGACAGAAAAGTTCTCGCCCTGGTTTCCTATGACGAGGCCTTCAAATCTCTCCCCGACCTCTTTCATGGCAGACTGGATCATCTGGATGGCGTCTGCGCCGATGGCATTCATCTTGGAATGAAATTCAAGGCAGGCCACCCCGTCCCCCAGATCGACCAGGCTGGCTCCGGGGTTCGAAAGAACGGTCCTGTTTTGATCCTTGAGACGCTTCAGGAAAAGGACCTCCGGTTTCTCTTCGATCTCTTTGTATTGTCTGCTCCCGAGATCGAAGAAGAAAGGACGGCCTTGCCTTGCCTCGTAAAAGGAGGAATGGCCCTGGTTGAGGAGATCATTCACCAGGGGTGGAATCCTTTCTCCCTCCTTCTCCATTCTTTTGACCGACGGCTCAAGGCCGATGGCATCCCAGAGTTCAAAGGGCCCCAACTCCCAGTTAAAGCCCCATCTCATGGCACGGTCAACGTTGACAAGGTCGTCCGCAATCTCAGGAATCTTCTCCGCTGAGTAGAGAAGGGTCTTTTTCAAGGCCTTCCAGGCAAACTGTCCCCCCCGGTCCGGGCTCATGATAAGGGCCTTGACCCGTTCTCCGGTCCCTTCGATATTCTTTACCATCTCCACGGAGGAGAAACCGACCTTTTCCTGGGGCCGGTAATCGGTTCCTTTCTCGTTGATGACAAGGAATTCTTCCCGTCCGTTCTGCTTCACCCGTTTGTAGAAACCCTGCTGGGTCTTCTGTCCCAGGAACTGACGCTCGACCATCCGGTTGATAAACTCGGGGAGCTTGAAGAAGTCTTTCTCTCCATTCGGAAGGTTCTCCCGGAGATTACGGGCCACATGGAGGATGACATCCAGACCCACCAGGTCCGCGGTGCGGAAGGTGGCGCTCTTCGGTCTTCCCATGGCAGGGCCTGTGATCTGATCCACCTCTTCAATCCGGTATCCGTCTTCCAGCATGGTTCTGAGCGTTGCCATCAGGGAATAGGTTCCGATCCGGTTGGCAATGAAATTGGGTGTATCCTTGGCAAAGACAATTCCCTTTCCGAGGATCTTTTCACCGATTCCGGCCATCCTCTCCACAACCTGTTTGGACGAGGATGGAGAGGGAATGATCTCCAGAAGCCTCATGTATCTTGGTGGATTGAAGAAGTGGGCTCCCAGAAAGCGTTCCTGGAAGTCTTGGGGAAGACCTTCGCACATCTGCCGGATGGAGATCCCGGAGGTGTTGGAGCTGATGACGGCGCCTTCTCGAAGAAAGGGAATCAGCTTTTTTCAGCAGATCCCTCTTGGCGTTAAGATCTTCGATGATGGCTTCGATCATCCAATCCGCCCCGGAAACCCAGGAGAGATGGTCTTCAAGATTTCCAACCCTGATCAGGTCGGAATCCTCTTTCGAGTAGAAAGAGGCGGGGTTCGATTCCTGGATCCTTTTCTTTCCCATCGCGGCAAAGCGATTCCGCACCTCCGGACTTTCTGCAGTCAGTCCCTTCTTTTTCTCTGTTTCGGTCAGTTCTTTTGGGACGATGTCGAGAAGAAAAGAAGGAATTCCCACATTGGCGAGGTGAGCGGCGATGGCGCTCCCCATGGCTCCTGCGCCCAGCACCGCTGCTTGCTTGATCCTCTGGTTCATGGGTCCCCCTTTTTGAGAGGCTCACTGGCAGGTTGTGATCGATTCACAAAGTGTGCAGAACTCCATCTTATCAACGGACCGCCATTGTTGTCAAATTTACCCAATGTGAGGAAAGGAACCTCTCCGTCGCAGGCAGTGTCAGGGGGATCCTGCCGCACCCAGGAATGACCATCTGGAACCACTGGAATAGGCGAATATTGGCAAGATATCGAGCCATCAAAGAGAGGAGTTCCGGTTTGATCCCATTTAACGCTTTCACCAAATCTTCACGCCGAAGCCACACGAATAGGTGATGATTACCAATGGAAAGAACGTATCGCGTTGAAAAAAAAGGGGTGCATTTTTTTTAGTATCCGATTGGATCCCGGAGGAAACGATACTCATAAATCTTCGGGGCTGAGGCCGGTATGTTTGGCGATCCTTGCTAACATCTTTGGCCCGATTTCTTCGCGTTCATGGAATGCGAATACGTAATCAGGCCAACTGGACCGAGCCAGAACACGGTGAGACGTGCCGGACTGCCGTTTAATCTTCCAGCCGATGCGAAGCAAGGCAGCGAGGACTTGATTTGCTCTGGTTGAGGGCCATTGGCTCATGCTGAGATCGCGAAAACTTCCTTGAGTTCTGGAATTTCTTCCCCATGTTCGAGACGGTCAGCCAGGACTCGCAAAGCTAATGCTTCTGCTTTTGATATGGCCTCGTTCTGGCTATCCCCATACACCACAACCCCGGGGAGGTCAGGAATTTCAGCAATCCAGCGGCCATCCTCCTCTCTTTCGATTTTGATCTTCATGCAGTCACCTCATGAAATATGATATCTCACTTTGGGGGTGGTATGCAACCACCGCACCTTTTCACCATTTCCGATGAAAATATAAACTTATCAGTCTATTGTGTCAAAGCTTTCTTTCAGGAAGAACTGTTCAAGGATTTGCTCCGCAAATTCGAAGGGGCGGCCCCTTCCGGGAGACGGATCTATCGTCGATCCGACGGAGCGCGCATCAAGCTGCTTTGTGTTTTGCAATCAGTTGCCGTATTGCCGGCACGATGTCTGTCGGGACCTCCATAACATGCACATTTCGCCAGTTTCACGAAAGTGAAGAGGAAGAAAGAGTGGGGTTCACCTCCTTGTTTTGACCCCAGTGTATCTTGCCACCTCCGGGTGTTTCTCTTAAACCTCTCAAGTTCCAGGGGCGTAACGTCGGTCTTCCGCAAATGTCTGAGAGGGATCAGCACAAAATCCGAGTTGAATGACTCCCCGAAATAGACAACGGCCTTTCTCCCCTCGTCATTGTCGTAGTACCCAACTCGGCCCTGATGTTTTCCCGCTATGATGACGACGGGACCATAACCTCCCTGGGAGACTGGCTCGGTGTCTTTGCCGATGAATCGCTTATCTGGACTCAAACAATACCTCTCTGCCTTTCAGTAACCCGCGTTCGTTATTGTCAACAATCTATTGGTTTTGTAGTAACTTGTCAACAGGATTTGCAGGCTCGCTTTCGGGTAAAATCCAACCCCTCTTACCCCACGAACCCATGTCATTCAACGCCGGTGGTAGAATGGAGTGAATACCCCGTTGCCCTGGTTCCTGCGAAAACGAAAGGAGGTCCGGATGAGGATTAGCGAAGCAATTGAATTATTTCAGAATCATCAGCGATCGATGTTACGACCAAGAACCATTGCCAGCTACCATCATTTTCTTCAGAGGTTCGAAACCCAATTCGGTGAACTCTCATTCGATTCGGTAGGAGCTGACGACCTTTGTCGATTTCTGGAAACGTTGACCCAAAACCTTTCGAAATCGACACGGCATCTGAGATATACTCAGCTGAAATCGTTCTCCAATTTCTGCATCGAGAAACGCGAGATTAATATCCGTAACCCCTGTGCAACCCCTCTCCTATCCAAGGCCTTTAAGAGACCCAAGCAGGTGGCCCGGAGGATTCTGGATAAGGAGATGGTGGAAGAGATGATTTACAACGCGAAGAACCCCAGGGATAGGTTGATCGTGGAACTTCAGGCTCGATGCGGATTGAGAATCGGCGAAGACGATACAACACTGTTGACAAGTTCACACAGAAACTATAGAGTACTGAAGTCTTGCCTTTGCAGGATAGACCGAAACGTGAAGATTTTCACGGCTAAACGGCGAGAATCCGCTCTGATTGTTAAACTTCAATAGGAAGGGTATAATAGATTTCTGGGGGTTATGAGTGCTTCGTTTTGAATGGGACCCGAACAAGGCGAAACAAAACTTCGAAATCCATGGGGTTTCTTTTGACGAAGCAAGCACGGCCTTTCGAGATACTCTGTCCCTGGCAATTTATGACCCCTTACATTCCGAAGAAGAAGACAGGTTCGTCTTGATCGGGAACTCTCACAAAGACCGTCTTCTGGTGGTTGTTCACACAGAAAGGGGCGACAACATCAGGCTGATTAGCGCAAGAAAGGCATCCAAAAAGGAGAGAATGCAATATGAAGAGAATGCAAAAAGATCCGGACATGCTTGAGGAATATGATTTCAGCAAAGGTGTTCAGGGCAAATACGCAATAAAATATGCTGAAGGAACGAACGTTGTAGTCATTGACCCAGACGTTGCGGAGGTTTTTCCTGACCATGATTCAGTGAATCAGGCATTGAGATCCCTGGTGGAAATCATCAGAAGACAAAAGAAGCTTGCATAACCACGGCATTCACCAGATCGCCGACAAATCCGGCTCCCCATGATGTCCGTCATTTTTCTCTCTTTCCAATCGGTAATCATCACTTCTTGGCTCCGCCCCGAAATAAGGACTTGTGGTGCTAACGTGCAACCGCAGGGACGTGGCAGAAATCATTTTGACGAGGTTACGATAGTTGCTATCTATCCGCTACTTTCAAGGCCTTTATGTGGTTGTATTTTGATATGCATATATTCAATTTAAGCTGTCCGTATGAAGGCCAAGAACTCGATTACTCATCGGAGGAAAAAAAGGCAGGGAAGAAAGGGCACTGCCTATTTTGCAGCCGTTCCATTTTGACCAAAAGACTTCTTCGCGTAAGGTTTGTGAGAGGTTACAGTTTTTCAGGTTCGCACAGGTTCTTGTCGCTTGCGGCAGCTCGGCCGCATTTCCTGCAGAAGAACTTCGCTCCCCGGATGAGCTGTTTGTAGTACTCCTTTGAATCGACTCCCATTTCGAGAAGCTCCTGAGATTTCAAATAGCCGATATTCTCCAGGAAACAGAGATGCTCTTCGTGTGACGGATGGGGCATTTTGGGCTTGTTGGGCATGGTTTTCCTCCCTATCAGGCTGCTGAAAAACGCCCATCTGCGGCGTTGCTCTCATCCTTCGGCGTTGCGGCGTACATCCAAGTACACCTCACTCCTCATGATTTCGGGCGCCTTGCATCTGGGCATTTTTGAGCAGCCTGCAAAAAAAGACTTCATTTCCGCAACGACAGGGTTGATTCAAGGTCCCTGAGTTTGGTTAAGTTGGATTCTTTTTTCTGGGCCATTTTCCTGAAGACCCTGGCTGCTTCGGGAAGAGGGATCTTTCCTGAGGCATCGGCAAAAAACTTCTTCTCCTTCTCTTCAAGGATCAACGCAATTCTGAGTAAATCTGCATCCGCGGACTGGCCTGGGACCTCGATATCCATTTCGTAATCTTCCTGCCGAAGCCCGGAGATGGGTTCGAGGATCATCTCGGTCACATTCTCACGGCGGGTCTTCTCCATGAGAGACTGGTTCTTTGCCTCTTCCGCCAGAAGAATCTCCAGTGCTTCACGAAGGGCAGGATTCTGCGCTTTTTGAACCGCCTCGCGATAGATCTCTCCTGTTCGCCGCAGCATCTCTGCGGCAAATCCCATGATTGCACCAAACGTTGTAAGAGCCATCCTGCCTCTCCTGTTAAACACTTCAGGAATGCATGGAATGTTGGAAGGATGGAATATTGATGTGCAGCAACTCAAGACGAGGCTTTCCCTCTCCTCCAACCTCTTCCATTATTCCATTATTCCAATTACGCAGCGCATGCGTAAGTCTTACGTCCATCTCTGGATCACGACCTTGGTGTCGGTGAAGAACTGAAAAACTTCTCTTCCATGGCCTTTGATATCCCCGAAAAAAGAGCCCTTTGCCCCGCCGAAGGGGAAGAAAGACATGGGCGCAGCGATCCCGAGATTGATGCCCATCATACTGGCGACCGCCCGGTATTTGAACTCCCTTGCCGTCTTCCCGTTGGTGGTGTACAGACAGGCCGCATTTCCATATTCGCTGCTTCTCGATCAGCTTCAGGCCTTCGTCCAGGTCCTTGACCCGAACGATCGAAACCACCGGTCCGAAGATCTCCTCTCTGGCAATGGTCATCTCCGGGGTCACCTCGTCGAAGATCGTCGGGCCGATATAGAATCCGTTGGGATATCCTTCCACTTTGATGTTCCGGCCGTCCAGGATGAGTTTCGCTCCCTCCTGAATCCCCTTCTCGATATACCCCAGCACTTTCTCCCTGTGCTTCTGGGAGACGACGGGTCCCATTTGAATACCTTCTTCGAGGCCGTTACCGACCTTCAGGGACTTGGCTGCCTTGACAAACTTCTCCTTCAATTCCTTGTACACATCCCCGACCGCCACCAGGACCGAGCCCGAGAGGCACCTTTCTCCGGCGCATCCGTAAAAGGAGGTGATCATGGAAGGCATGGACCGGTCCAGCTCCGCATCGGGCATGATCAGGACGAAGTTCTTCGCCCCGCCCAGGGACTGGACCCGCTTGCCCGTCTCTCCGCAAGCCTTATAAACATAACGGGCCGTGCTGCTCTGGCCCACAAAGGAGATCCCTTTGATGTCGGGATGATAGAGCATTCCGTTCACCGCATCCCTTGACCCGTGAACCATGTTGATCACGCCCTCCGGAAATCCGCATTGATCGACGACTTCGAAGATCCGGGTCTGGGTCATGGGAACCTGCTCCGAGGGTTTGACGATGTACGTGTTTCCGCAGACCACGGCATAGGGCAGAAACCACCAGGGCACCATGGCCGGAAAGTTGAAAGGCGCGATGACCCCGAAGACGCCGATGGGCTGGCGCTCGGCCGTGCAGTCGATCCCGTGAGCAATATCCTCCAGGTTGTAGCCCGTCATCATCGTGGTGACGCCTGTGGCATGCTCGACATTCTCAATCATCCGGCGGACTTCGCCCCTGGACTCATCGAGGGTCTTTCCCTGCTCTGTGACCAGGACGCGGGCGATGTCCTCGAAGGCGTTCTCAAAGAGGTCTTTGAGTTTGAAGAGATATCTGGCGCGGGTCAGGGGAGGGGTGCATCGCCACTCCCAGTAGGCCTCTTTGGCAGCCCGGACCGCCCTGTCGATGTCCGCAGCCGTGGAATAGGGAACCTGTGCGATCTTCTCGCCGGTGGCAGGGCACCAGACGTCCCCGTACTCTTTTGTTTCAGACTCGGTCCACTCGCCGTTGATATAATTCTTAACCACTTTCATCCTAATCCCTTCCTCCTCATCTAAGAAAATAGTCACCGGTTGCTATTCTAACTGATCATCTTCCTCAAAGGCGAATATTTTACCAGGATGGCAGATGGAGTCAACGGCACGTCATAACCGCAACAACCGCTCGGCGTTGAAATGATAAATGTTTTCCTTATCTGAGTCGCTGAGAGGCGTCCTTTCGATATCTGCTACTGCCTCCTTTATCCCAGCATAGGGATAATCGGCAGCAAAGAGAACACGATCAATCCCCATTGCATTGATTGCACAGATCAGGGCTTCCGGCCTATATCTACCACTGGTCGTGACATACATATTTTCTTTCACATATTCAGAAAGCTTTTTGTTCAGTTTCCTTGGCTTAAAGGACATTGCATACCCTTCGTCCAACCGGTCCAAAGAGAAAGGGAAGCGTCTCTCCCAGGTGGCCGAGAACAAGGGTTGCTTTGGGGAAAGGCATCAAAAACTCCCCCTCCGGCGATTCTCAACGCGTGAGTGGCAGTCTCGACGCACCGAACTCCCTCAGGTAGGTCCCATCAGTCCTCAACGAGTGTCTCTTCAGAGATTTTCTTCCCTCGAGTGCGGGTTCGGCGACGTGAGGTATATCGGGGCAATCCCGCAAGGGCTTCGGCACGCTCCCAGATAACCCAGAACTTCTTCTCATCGAGATACTCCCAGTTTCGGCGCGGCCCTGGGATCAAAGCTCCTTTGAATCCGAGTTGCGTGATTGTCCGTTCGAGCTGATCGGCCGCAGCCTTGGGGTCCTGAGTCGGCAGGGAGGCCCACCCTGCAAATCGGCCGGTGTACTTGCGAATCATTTCCGCCTGCGCATCATTGAACCTTTTTGCTGCGCCCACAGCAGTAGCCGCATCTGGGGCCGCCGAATCCCTGGAGAGCTGCTTGCGAGCACCTGCATGGTGATACCGTATTCATCCATCAGGGGGAGACGGAATTTCTCAAAATCTCCAATGCGGAGAAAGACCTGGCGTCGCCTTCGGGTCGTTCGAAAGGGGAACTTTCGTCCTTTCCCTCCATTTATCACCTATCTCTCCTACCTCGGGGGTACGCCAATGTCTCCACAAATCTTTTTCATCTTTGCCCCTGCTTCCCTCCATCTCAGCGGTTGTTTGAGCCATTGCACGGTCCTGTTTTTATACCTCCTCCCAGAACAACCGGCACCGCCAGAGTACGGTGGCTTTTTCAAAAAATAATTTTCTCTCTCCCCGTCTTGTTTCATATGCATGTCCTCCTCATCGTTGGCGCAACCAAGGGTGTATACTGAGGATGTGCAGAGTCTTATCCTTCGTCATTCCTTGTGTGATACATAAGATCGGCGACTGATCCGTGCTTAATCACCAGCTCACCACGCCCGACCATTCCTCTTGGGATTCTTTTACCTCGGCTGTGGACGTATAGAGAGCGGGTAAGGGATCTCTTTTCATCATCAATTCCAAGGCCCTTTCGGTATCGTAAGCGACAAGTTGCGTTTTTGCGGCATGGGGTTTGAACAGGGCTGCAGGATTCGTGATGAGGCTTTTCGGCATATCTTCCAAGTCTCTTCTGTCTCCATACCTCATCGTAAGACGACTCAGGAGGTCGAAATCGAGAGCCCTGCAGGGGCAAGACAGAACGCAAATGGGTTTCAACCCTTGATCGAGGCGGTCGATGCACATCGTGCACTTCTGAGCTTTTATCCCAAATTC
>CAVSVC010000054.1:0-109424 GCA_963731045.1 uncultured delta proteobacterium
ACCGGAGAATGTAATGCGTCACTGAAGCGGGGAGAAATCCCAGATCCGGCAGGGATATCTCCAGAAGTCTTGTCATACGGACGGATAGGATTTTCTCAGGCAAGGGTAACGTTCGTCCTCAATAAGACAGGTTTTAGAGTGTTCTGGAAACGCACTGACTTCACGAACAATCTGAGGTTGCCGCGACAAGATTTCTTCCGACATCCCTCCCGGACCAGAACAAAGCCACGGTAGAGTGACGCATTACTGGAGAATTCTACAGTTTGAGCGGATTGACATCGGGTTTTGGATCTGCTAAGGTGTGTGTGGAAAGCCGTTCACCCTGGTGAAAGATGAAAAAGATTATTTATTCCGCTCCATCCGTAAAAAAAGCCTTCAAAATCCTCCAGGTCATTGCCGACTCTTCGGGTGGCCTCGGCGTTAGTGAACTGGCAAAGCGGCTGAAAATCGGAAAAAGCACCGTCCACGGAATCACTCTTGCTCTCGAAGAGTTGGGCGTTCTGGCCAGGGACCCGCTCCAGAAGAAATACACCATCGGGTACACCCTCCTTGAACTTGGCAAAGGGGCCTTTGGCAGAATGGAACTGAGGGACGTTGCCAGAGCGCCGATGGAGAGATTGATGGAGGAGGTGGGCGAGACCGTCTTCCTGGGAACCATGAACGGGGACCATATCACCATCCTGGATGTGGTGGAATCCCGAAACCAGCTGAAGATCACCTCTCCTCCCGGATCCAGACTTCCCCTGCTTGTTGCTGCAACGGGGAGGGTGTTTCTCTCTCAACTCGAAGCCGGGAAGGCAAGGGAGATCGTTCAGAAGATGGGACTGCACCGCTACACGATGAAATCGGTCACCGATCCCAGGTTATTTCTGTCGGAAGTGGAACTGACCAGGAAGAGAGGTTACGCTTTCGATGACGAGGAATATCTTCTGGGGGTCCGGGCCGTTGCCGCACCGGTGGTCGCGGACTCACTTCCTCCTGCGGCCATCTGGGTGGTGGGTTTTACTTCCACCCTCCATGATAAGAAAGTGGAAAGGGCTGTCGCCGAAATCCGAAAGACGGCTCAGGAGATCAAACAACGCCTTGAAGAGACAACCCACCGGAAACCGACCGCCTAAAGGCTGCTGAATCCCGCCTATTTGGGCGTTGCCCTCACAGCCTTAACCTTGCACCTGTAAGGTACAAATGAGTAGGCTGTAGCCTTAGGTAGGCCCACTCCCAGGCTTTCGGGCGACCTTTAGCATCTGAGCACCGTTGAGCTCGTTATGCAGCCATGCAGAACAATTGAGCTGAATATCAGGTTTCGCTCTAAGATTTCCTGAAACCCGCCATTGAGCCGGAGAACGGTTTACCACGAGCTCTTAGCCTGACGCAGGCTTAACCTACCTCTTTTTTCTTTCAGCCCCTGATCCAGTAGGGAGCCTCTTTACCGGGTTCCGGATTTCCCATGAAGGAGAGGAAGAAGACGGGTCTCTCCACCCAGAAGAAGAGAACCCTTTCCAGAAGGATTCCGATGAAACAGCTGGTGGCAAAGAGACAGTCAAAGATGACAAAATCCCCTTTGATGAAGAAGGAAAGGGTGAAGAGCGCCGGCAACAGAAGGTCCGTCCAGAGAAAAGCAAGAAAAACCCATCTCTCCCTGTCGACCACGAGTCTTCTTCAAGGAAGTGGGTGAGGTCACCCGCAGGTGGTTGCGGTAGAGGATGAGCAGGAATCCCTTCATGAGAAGGAGGGCTGCAAAAAGAAAGGGGGCCCCTTTGAAGGGGTACTGAATGTACCGGAGACCCAGGCCGATTGTAAGGGCTGAGGTGAGGTAGTAGAACCCGAGGAGGTGGGACCTCCAGGCCGGGTGGGACTCAAAACGATAGGCCCAGCCGGTTGAAATCAGAAAGAGGACGGAGAGGAAGGCATTGATCCAGGGAAGAAAGACATGAATAGGCTGAAACCACCCGAGAGAGGTCAGGAATTCGATTCCCAGGAAAGACGTCAGGGCCCCGGCAAGCCGGATTTCCCAGACGAGGTAAGACCGGCTGTTGATGACCATGGTCATGAACCGCTGGGGCACGCTGAGATGGGCAATGGAGGCCATTGTGGCAAGCACCATACACCCCAGGGAAATTCCAACCCAGAGGATGGATTCCGGGAGAAAGATCGAGACCAGGGACAGGCCTGCCGCCACCCGTGAGAAAGAGATAAAGAGGACCAGGGGCAAGTCAGGTTCATAAGAATCCGGTTTTGCCGTTTTCTGGTATTCCAGAAGCCGAAAAAAAGCCGATCTGGGGAGAGGATTTGAAAAAGAAGGGGTCATGAGACGTTCTCCTTTCCCGAGAAAGTGAGCGATGCCTTCAGCAGGTCGACCTGATCGACCTCTTTCTCGAAGGTTTCTTGATCGGCCCGGTCTCTGAAGAAACGAAGGGGAAACCGGTCCGTCCGGGTATCCCACGGTTTTGATCTCTGCCGGAGCGCCATTTCGGCCCGGAGGGTTTTCCGGACCGCTTCGATCAACCCTTCCTCGTTTCCTTCCTCTCCCGTGGCGGCGGTGATGAGCTCGCCGATGTCGGTAACCGACAGAAGAGGGAACCGGGCAACGATCAGGGGACAGAGTGAGGTCACGTCGGCCAGTATTCTCCGTGCCTCCAGCGTCAGCAGGTTCTTGAGCGCCGGTCCTGTTTCATTCTCCGTGGGGTCCTCGATCATGCTCTGGAGGTAGTCCCGCTCCATCGGGAAGAGGGCGCAACCCAGGGCGAACTCTCTTGACGATCGGGGATCTCTCACCGGGAGATCCTCTCCGCTGAAATGGGGGGCTTCTTCCGTTCCTCTCCCGAAGGATCGGGCGGCCCGGAAACTCCCCTGACCGAGGATCTTTCCGACGCCGTTTCCCTGAACGATCCCTTGAATCAGCTGGAGAGCCGCCTTCTCATCTCCCCATCGGCATGAGATATTCCCCAGTTCCTGAGTTGAAAGGATCCCCTTTTCATAACAGTCCATGACCCAGGAGAGGAGGGAACCGACGGAGGAAGGATCAAGGCCTTGCAATTGGCATGTCCGATGAAGAAGCAGGATTTTTTCCCATGCTTCCACGCCGATTCTCGGTCCCAGGCTCCAGGCGGTTTCAAGGTGGACCCCTCCGAAATAGGTTCCGTTCACTTCGGAGATTCGGCCGCAATGGATGGGGCAGGAGAAACATCCTTCTTTCCCGTAAGCGTGATCTCTGAAATAGGCCGCCCCCCACTGTGCGGCAGCTTCCGGCCGGCTGGCGGTCGCATCATTCCTGATTCCAAGCCCTGCTCCGCTCTGTTTGAGAATCAGAAAGGGACCTTCCTCCCGGAGTCTGATGGCGCGGGGATCCCTCCGGATCTGTTCTCTCTGGGTCAGGCAGGTTCGTAAAAAGCGGTCGGGATCGTGAAGGCTCACCGCTTCTTTGCCGTGGATCGCTATGGCCTTCAGGTTCTTTGACCCAAAAAGCGCTCCAAACCCGGCGCGACCCTCCGTCCATGAAAACCGGTTTGTCACATTCGCAAACGAGACGAGGTTTTCTCCGCCGGGACCGATGCAGAGGACCTCCGTATTCCGATCTTTCCCTTTGTCCCGGATCGCCACCGTGGTTTCGGCGGTGTCTTTCCCCCAGAGAGGTCTTCCGTCCTCAAAATGCACCTCTTCGCCTTCAATGGCAAGGTAGAGAGGATGCTCGGCCTTTCCCCGGATGATGAGCTGGTCAAAGCCCGCAAACTTGAGCTGAGGTCCCCAGTGGCCCGGCAGGCTCGTGTGGACGTATTTTGAGAAGTGAGAGGACTCTGAAATGCCTGAAAGGCTGGTCCATCCGGAGCAGGGAGCCAGGGTCCCCGCCAGAGGCCCCGTTGCCAGGGCGATCGGGTTTTCAGGGGAAGGGGAGAACTCCTGCGATCTGACCCAGTTCAGAAAAAAACTCCCGTTCAGACCTCTTCCGCCGATAGCCGTTTTCAAATCATCAACAGGAATCTCCTCGACCCAGCTTCGCTGGAGACTGAGATCGACAAAGAGTTTTTTTCCCATCCAGCCGTTCATGCGGTCCTCACTTCAAGGGTTACGTTTGTCGTTGTGGAGGCTGGTATCGAAGCCCGTTTCGACAGAAAAGGTTACGTTTATGGGTGTCGAATCTCGTATCGATACCCGGCGATCGAAACCAGGCTTTCGAGCACTTCCAGCTTCGACTCCGAGCTTCCGGTTTCGATACGAGCATCGATAACGATAACCGGTTGTTTACTTCCGTTGCCTTTTGACGATACGAGCATCGACACCGATAACCTCTCGATTCGATCTTTGCCCCATGCGGTTCCATTTACCTTCCAATCCGGTAGGGCTGAACAAGCCTCTGGGCGAAAAATTTCTTTCGTTCAAAGGAGTTCCTTCCCTCCGAGGCATAGGAAAGGGCACCAACGGTGCAGACCTCCACACAGAGCGGGTTTCCGCCGCAGAGGTCGCAGGTCATGGTTTTTCGCATCCGGGGATGAATGACAGGGGCTCCGTAGGGGCAGGCATAGATGCATGATTTACAGCCTACGCACCACTGGGTGTCTGTGATCACGGCCTGAGTTTCGGCGATTCGCTTGCGCGCCCGGGTAGGACAGACCGTGATGCAGGGGGCATCCGTACAGTGCTGGCAGACGATGGGGATGTGCACTGCGATTTCTCCCCATTTCCTGACCTGAATCCGGGAGAGGCAAGGGGAGCACGTCCCCTCGTGAGAGAGACTGCAAACCATTTCACAGGACTGGCACCCCGTACAGAGATCGGGCAGTACAGAGACGGCGTTCATTCCATGGCCTCCCCAGGTTCGGTAAGCGTTCTACATAATGAACACATCCATTATAACATACCCGGTTTCTCTTTCAACCCTGAGGCCTCGAAAATCGCATGTTGCAAGTGACCTCGTCGAAATATAATAGATAGGCAGGTATGGGAAGCGGTGGTGGAAACTGTGGAAAGAATACGCGCAGAACCGGATCGTTCACCAGGAAGAACATATAACGACGGGGGACCCAATCACGAAAGGGAGGTTATCTTGCCGCGGATTTGACGACGTCGTTCGGGGCAAACCCCTGACCCTGGATCGCCTTTCCCGTTGCCGCGTCCACACCGAAGAGTTCGGTGACCCGGATGACCCCCTTCAATTGTCCTGTGGTCCAGCCGAGGGAGAGCTTCGTGACCGGATGGATGATCTCTTTCCCGGGTTCGAAGACCTCCAGCGTATCCCCGATCCGGAGACCGGAGAGCTTTCCGGCATTGACGTAGAGGGTGTCTCCGTCCATTCGTGCAACGGTGGTGGTCCAGTCCAGGAGGTCGAGCTGACGCAGAAAACCGTCGAGGATCTCATCCAGGCTCAATTCAATTGCCTTGAGCACCGCTTTCCCGCGGCTGTCCTCACCTGTTTCCCGCGTCCCAAAGATGGGGCTCCTCCCGATGAAGGTTCTCAGCGGATTCCCGGTCGACGCGTCGACGAGCCGGATCTCAATCCTGGAAGTGGCGGAGGTGACTTCTTCTTCTGCGGTCTCGGAGGTCTTCGAAGAGAGAAGGCTCACTTCCGTGACGGTCCCGAAGGCGAAGGCCTGAATCCCCAGGGACTGGTGGGCCCGTTTCATGATGGAAGGGGTCAGGAGGTTTTCGACCTTTGCTCCCTCCCGGTTCAACATCTCGGAGACAACGGTCTTATCCATGACAACGACCCGCTGGCTCGCTTCGAGCTTATCGGACAGTCTCTTTGCCACGGCTTCCCCGATCTTTTCTTCACTGTAGGTCGTATTGTTTTCGAAGTCGAGAACGGCCACCTTCTTCTTGAACCCTGTCTGGAAGAAGGGGAGGGAGGGACTGAGAGGAGGCCTGGACGGGAGAGAGGTCACCCGGGTGTCGGACTCTTTCCTCGGGAGAGAGGGCTGCGCCGGAGCTTTTTGGGCAGAAGAGGGTTTTTCGGATCTCGAAGGATTGACCCCTTTGATCGTCTCCATGCCTTCGATGCTTACCGTGGGTCCTGACGGCTGTTTTGCCGCCTTCTCTTCTTTCTTCTTCCCTATCAGCGGGAGATTGGCGCAGGAAACCAGAAAAAAAAGCATGGCCACCGGGATACCCAACTTGAAAAACAGCTCTCTTCTATTTCGAAACATAGGCAGTTCCCTCGAAAAGTTTTGTTGTTATCTTACCCATTTTTTGAGGGAAGTCAAGGCAGGAAAAGAATAAAAAAAGGCGGCCCGTCGCCAGCGCTCCGGGCCGCCCTTTCAGACAGAACTTTCGCCCTCCTTAGAAGACGTACATGATTCTGGACTGGAGTGTCCATGCATTGTTGGGCGATTTGTTGAATGTTCCCTGCTGGAAATCCATGGCATCACCCATGAACATGTATCCTGCGCCGGCCTGCCATGTCAGGTTCTTGTAAACCTGGAGTTCGGTGATGAGGTCGAACTCCCAGCCGATATCCGAGTCGTCCCTGCGGACAGTGGTCCCGGGTTTCACAGCGGTACCCACGGTGTTGGCGTTCTTCGTGGTGTCGCCGATGTAAAGTCCCTGAAGGGTGACTTTGAAATCAGGTGCAACCTTGCAGGTGCCGTAAAGTTTCGCAAACCAGGATCCGCCGAGCGAACCCGGATTGACTGCGAAGTTGTTGAGGTTAGCTGACCAGCCCGTGTAACGGACGACAGGCGAGCTGTAGTAAATCAGCGATTCCCCGAACATCACGCTCTCTTCTGATCCGGGAGGCGAGACGGAGGTGCCGACTCTCTTGGAAAGAACGGCTGGGTTTCTTACCGTGGAAGTTCCGGGGAGACCATTCGCCGAGGTCTTCTTGGCATCGGCGCCGGTACCATAAGCAAAGATACCACCGAAGTTAAACTTCTCCCAGGGGAAGTCGAGTTTGACCCGGGTTCTCCAGCCGCGATAATCCACATCGGGCGCGGCGGGGGTCAATCTGCTCTCCGCCTTGCCGTAATCGTAGACGAAATCGAAATTGAGGGCGAGAGGACCCGCCTTGCCGTCCAGGTAAGCTCCGAGCCACCAGAAAGCAGCTCTCTGGGTGCCAAGGACCGTTGCATTGTACCCGGCCGGGGTGGCGGAGTTCGCAAAGAATGGATAGGTGTTCATGTTGTAGTAAACCGCGTAGCCACCGACGGTCAACTTGTCGATATTGGCCCTCAACTGGACACCATACACATCGACATCGTCAGCAGACCAGTCATTCCCTTCCACTGCCTTGAACCAGAAAGGAGAGATGGTGAGGGGATCGAATTTCATGCCTGCCGTGATGCCGGGTCCATCCGTATAGAGGAAGAACACGGGTCGAATGGCCAGGGGCTGATCACCGATCCGCAAGGTGGTCGGAAAGGGGACACCGGGGACACCGAAATCGAGGTAAACGTTCTTGACTTCGATCGAGGCGCGGTCACCACCCCAGAAACCTGTTGTCTGTCTTTCGCTGATCTTTCCAATCTGGCCGCCCGGGACATCACCCCACCTGAGCGAGTCGATTTCGAAGATGACCGTCCCGCTGACCTCGTTGCCCATCTTTGCGTCGAAGATGAGGGTTCCGCGGGAGTTGAGCCAGGAGTTGGTGTTGTTGAACGCCAGTTTGTTAGTGGTTGGGGTTGCTGGACCCCCGAAGTTCGCCGGCGGCCCGGGAATTGCCGAGGCGGCTGCCGGGCTGTTGGGCGGGTTGTTCTTTCCGGCGATCCCCTCTGCGTCAAATCTTCCGGAAGCCTTGAACTCGAATTTAGGCTGGGCATAGACCATCCCTGCAAGAGCAAGTGTGATCAGGCCCACAAGACCGAAAAGCAAAAACTTTTTCATCTCTTTTCCTCCTCTTTTTTTTGTGATCCGTGAATCGTGTTTCGTGTGCTTGAGCCACTCACAGAATTCACTACCACCTTCTTACGCCAACGCCGATCGAAGCAGTTGACCACGCCGCTCCATTCGGCCTGCCTACGCCCGTCCGACACCACGAAAAAGGAAAGGACCGCTCAGGGTGAACCTTGAGAACCGAACGGTTCGCTATCCTGCAGCCGACAGCCATAAGCAGCATTTCTCATTCACCTCCTTCCCCCGTAAGGTTTGTGAAAAAGCGTTGCAACAAAATTAAAGGTTTTTAATCTTGTTTTCTATAGCACCCCTAAAAAAGGATGTCAAGTTTTTTTTTCATTTTTTGGTAACCTCGGTTATGGGGGGTTCAGCGATCTGTAGGGAGCACCATCCTGGTGCGACGGCCTGTCGCAGCAAACATGTCCTGAGCCTGTCGAAGGCATGCTGCTCCTCCCGAGAAATGGGTGATGTGTCACCGTAGTATTAAAAGATCTTGAAAAACAGGATGTTGCTCCTCTCTTTCCTGGAGAGGAGGCCTGCTGTGTCTTCTGGAGGGGCCACCGTGGCCACGACCAGTTCGTCCTCGCCGTCATTGTCGACATCCTTGATCTGGTAATCGGTGATATAGCCCTTGATCTCCCGTGTCTTCCAGTTGGTCAACAGGGTGCTATCGTCCCAGACCAGATTGAGGATTTCTGCCTTTTCATAAATCCGGACCCTGTCAAAAAGGGTTCCCGATGCAAACTCATTCTTGTTGATGATGATCTCGGAAATGCCGTCCTCGTCCAGGTCCCGGATGAGGATTCTCGCTGGGATGTAGACCCGGAAAGGGGGGGCTTCATTCGGCCTGTACCTGGGATCCTTCTTCTTCAATGAGTCGTAGAAGTTGTTCGTTCCCCCAAACCTGTCGCCACTCCTCCAGAGGAGTTTGCCATCGTCGGAAGAAAGAATAGACAAGCGGTCGTTCTGACCCAGGGTGATGAGATCGGGCTTGGCCCCGGCACGAATCTGGCCCACGGCGATGCCGAAGATCTTCGTCTCTTTCGGGAAAGGCAACTTCTCTCCCTTTTCAAAGGACTTCTTCTTCCAGACGAACCGGTAGATGGCACCCACATAGGTTCCCTCCGACCCCATCTCCTGGCCCATCAGAACGGGCCCGTCTTTCGGGTGCTCCAGCACACGAAAATACCAGCCAGCCTTTTCCGTGATCTTTCTAAATCTGCCTTCTTCGAATTCCAGGATAAAGGAACGAAGGTTGTCGTCAACGAGCGAGGTGACAATGATCTCCGCAATACCGTTCCGGTTGATATCCGCCACATCGAGGGTCAGAAAGTTGTTGTGAAACCCCGCTTCGATTTTTTGAAAGAGCCTCATTTTCTCGCCGTCATACTTGAAAACGTAGAGATCATGGCTGTCCATGGCCACCAGTTCATTCTTCTTGTCCCCGTCCACATCCCCGATGTCGATCCCTTTGATCTCAAAGCCGAAGGTCTCGCTCGTCTTAAACCCCAGGCCTTCAGCGCCCGACCTTCCCACCTCTCGTCCGGGCCGGATGAGATGGGAGTCGCGGGAGTCTCCGGACCGACCCGCCATGGGGCGGCGCCCCAGGAGCCTGAGCCCGATCTCCTGCGCGAAGTCCCCGATCTTCACCATGACATCCTCGATCCCTTTGTGCTGGGTGAAGGCCGTGAGAGGGGGTTTTTCCGCGGTGACGCTGATCATCCGGGCATCCAGGCTGATGTAGTCGCCGACCTTGGTGAGACTTCCGAGGACCACGTAGTCGGCGCCCAGGCGCATCCCGATCCGGGTCGCGGCGGCTTCATCCAGACGCATCGGCCGTTCTTCGAGGAGGGCCCGTTCCACAAGAGAGCGGTCGATCACCGTAATTCGTCCCTCCACGGTCACCCTGGAAACGAGGATGTCGTAAATGCCTTCCCTCAAATAGTCGAGGTTCTCCTGGCTGTGGATGGGAAAGGGGAGGATGGCGACGGTGTAGACCTTCCCGGGTTCCCTTGTCTGAGGCACGGAAGACAGAGGAAGGATGAGAGTAACAAGCAATGCAAGCAGCATCCATCTTTTTTTCATCAAAGTTCCTTTCATACGGATTTGTCGCACCGAACACGAAATCCGGACACATTTTTTCAATCCTTATACCAGCCCCTCCCCGTTTTTTTGCCGAGCATTCCCGCCCGGGTCATGGATTTCAGAAGAGTGGGAGAGGACCACTTACTCTCTTTGTTCAATTCCTTATAAAGATACTCCGTTACATGAAGAACGATATCGCTTCCCGTCATGTCCATAAGCTCGAAGGGTCCCATCGGGTAGTTCAACCCCATCTTGACCGCCTTGTCGATGTCCTCGATGCTGGCCACCCCTTCTTCAAGGATTTTGACCGCTTCAATCAGGTGAGGAATCATGAGGCGATTCACGATGAATCCCGGGGTATCCTTCTTCACCTCCACGGCCTCTTTGCCCATCTTCCTGGCCATGTCCATCACGGTGCGGGTGGTCTCATCGCTGGTATGAAACCCGCGGATCACCTCCACCAGTTTCATCAGCGGGGCGGGGTTGAAGAAGTGCATCCCCGCAACCCTCTCCGGCCGTCTGGTCGACATGGCGATTTCCGTTATGGACATGGAAGAGGTATTGGTGGCAAGAACCACTTCGGGACGTGTCAGTTCATCCAGCTGCTGAAAGACGCTCTTCTTCAGGGCCAGGTCCTCGAAGATCGCTTCGATGACAAAATCCGCCTCTTTGAGGTCCTCCATCCGGGTCGTTCCTTTGATCCTTCCGCGGATGTCCTGTTTCTGGCTCTCGGTCATCTTCCCTTTTTCGACGCTCTTGGCAAGAAATTTTTCGATCGCCTTCAGGCCGTTCTGGACAAAGCGTTCTTCGACATCTCTCATGACGACCAGGTATCCGGCCTGGGCTGCAACCTGGGCGATCCCGTTTCCCATAGAACCTGCGCCAACGACTGCGATTATTCTGTTGTCCATGGCAATCCTCCCTGGCTCGGGTGATAGGTTTATCAGGCAACTATCGGGATTGTTTAGCGGGAATTCTTGAATCCCCCCGAATTTGTCACATAGGTTAATATACCGCGGTGGGGATGTCAATTCCTTTCTGATCCGGTCTTTCCGGAAAAAAATCTTGACAAACGAGGGTTGGTTCAGTTTAAATCAACAGATCAATTTGTGCCCGGTTGTTGCGCCGGAAGATGGCTTCCGATGACACGGTCCGGGCCAAGGCGCCGTTGCGACAGGAGAGAGAAAAAGAGAAGGAGGTCCGTATGTCCACAGCAGTGACAGTTCCAATGGTGGGGAAAATTGTTTCCGTCTCGGTGAAGGTCGGAGATCGGGTGGAAGAGAACGACCAGGTGGCTGTGCTGGAAGCGATGAAAATGGAAATGCCCGTTGTCTCTCCGGTTTCGGGAAGGGTGAAAGAGGTGTGCGTGAAGGCGGGACAGGAAGTAGAGGCAGAGGCAGCCATCGCGATGATTGAGTGAAACAGTGAGAGTGATGGTGGATAGTGAGGGTGATTCATAGAGATACGGTTTCTCCCATCACCATCACCAGTCACCATCACCTTGATGAAGAGTGATGGTAAGGGTGAAAATTGGAATACCCCAGTGATGGTGATAGTGAAATCTGGAAAGGGTCTGGTGGAATCTGCGAATTCCGTGAGATTTTTTTCACAATCACTAACACCCGTCACTTTCACTCTGAGGAGAAAACATGATTACCGCAGGAGTTGACATCGGATCCATTTCCGTAGAATCCGTCATCGTTCGGGATCAGAAAGAAATTCTGGGATACTCGATCGTCTTAACGGGAGGAAACAGCAGGGAGGCAGCGGACATTTCCCTGGAGAGCGCCCTTCATCTTTCAAACCTGACCCGGCAGGAGATCGATTATCTTGTCTCGACGGGGTGTGGAAGGGATATGGTCCCCCTGGCGAATGAACGCGTGACGGAGATTACCTGTCTGGCAAAGGGGGTCAGTTATCTCTTTCCGGACTGCAGGACCATCATCGACATCGGAGGACAGGACACGAAGGTGATCCAGATTGACCGTGGCGGGAGGGTCCTGGTTTTTGATATGAACGATAAATGTGCGGCCGGAACGGGTCGCTTTCTGGAAGTGATGGCCAGGGCCTTGAACGTAGAACTGGAAAAGATGGGAGAACGGTCGCTCCTGTTTGAGAAGGAGCTTCAGATTTCGAGTATCTGCACCGTTTTCGCTGAATCGGAGGTCATCTCCCTGGTGTCGGAAGGGAAGAGGGTGGAGGACATCCTCAACGCGCTTCACCATTCGATCGCGGACCGGACCGTCAGCCTCCTGGAGAGGGTAGGGGACCTTTCCGCGCCGGAAGGGCTGAAGGAAGGCCTCGTTGCGATGACCGGAGGGGTTGCCAAGAACATCGGCGTGGTGAAGGCCATCGAGACCAGGCTGGGGGTTCCGCTGAAGATCTATCGCGAGCCGCAGATCGTCAGCGCCCTCGGAGCCGCCCTGATTGCCTCTGAGAAGGCCGGGACCCGAAAAGCCGTATGATCAGACAGGACCGGCCCCGGTTCTCGACCTTTTGATGAGAAAAAAGAAGCCCTCGTCCCGTTGGGAGAGGGCTTCTTTCACGCTAACGAACCATGAGAATCGGTTAGGGTTACGGTGACGAGGCCCGTTTCGTTAGAAAAGGTTACGTTTATCGTTGTAGAATCTCGTATCGAGGCTTGGTCATAGAAGCCGGGTTATCGACGTTCTTCGACACGGGTTTTGTTCCCGGGTTTCCAGCATCGATACGAGTATCGATAACGACAGCCTCTTCTTTCACTTCTTATCCGTCGGAAAATTGGCCTTGGACCACTCGTTCCAGCCGCCTTTCAATGCGTAGACTTTTGTGTATCCTTTCTCCAACAGCTGCAGCACCACACTGGCGCTGGTTCCTTCGTTCGTTCAGGCGCAATAAAAGACGAGGGTTTTATCCTTGGGATACTTGCTTGCCCAGGCGTTGACCGTCTTGGGGTCCTCCCTGACGGCTCCCTGGATCTTCGAATTGGTGCTGTTCCAGTCGGGCGTGGTTCGCACATCCACAATGACCACATCGGATTTTCCCATCATCGCCCGGAGCTCTTCCTTGGTGATTCGGGGCGCATCTTTTCCCATGGAGGTTCCTGCGCACGCCCCCACGGTGGCCAGGCACAAGATCAGCGCTGTCATGATCAAAACCTGTTTCCCTGTCATCCATTCCTCCTTTCTTCATCCTGTTCCATATGTCTCCAGAATACACCCCGGATCGCTTCCGTGTCAATCGAATCTTTGACCTTCGGTGGTTGCGTTCATGATTCCGCATACACTTGAACACTGCTTTCTGCACTGTGTGCTTTCTGCCTTCTGCCTACTGTTTTCTTCCTATGTTTCACTGCTCACTGATCACTGGCTCACTGATCACTGAGTCCTTCAGGGCTTGCAGACCTTACGGAAATTGCATCGGAGGCTGATCCGTTCATCCCCTGTCATGGTGAAATGCTCAGACGTCTTCGGGATGTTGTTGTCCGGATCGGTCAGAAGGGACTGCATGTCTTTGATGCTCCCCCTGATATAGCTTTTGACCTCTTCCACCTGGCGCGGAGAAACGGAGAACTCCGCCGCCTTGTTGGAGGAGAGGTTGAATTCGATCATCCTCAGCTGGTCCAAAGGGATATGCCATTTTTCGACGGCGTAAAGGGCATAACAGCAGAGCTGAAGCGAAATATTCTCGGAGAAGGTTTTCCCGGTTTTCCAGTCGTAGATGACGAGGTCTTTCCCTTCTTTGATGGCGCAGTCGATCACGACGTTCATCTTTGCGGAGTCGAAGAGGAAGGAAGAGAATTCCTCCACTTCGAGCCATTCCGCTGTGTCGAGGGATTTCAGCCCGTGGTAGATGTCGGACGCGTAGAAGGTTCGAAGGCAGGCCTCAACGTGGGCCGCCACATCCCGCCATTCCCCGTCCGTCACGGCGGAGTCGTATTCGTGTTCAAAGAGGGCGCAGCTTTTAGGGTTCCTGACATAATGTCGCGACCTTGAAGAACGAAATTCCGACCTCATCTGATCGAGAGTGATGGAGATCACCTCCTCCACGGGAAGAACACGGATGCCACGGCGGAGATTGTTGAGGCTTCTCTGGATGCATTCATGAACCTTCACGCCGGCCCATGCATGCCGGTTTTTGAGCTGTTTCAGAATGTAGATCCGACGAACCCTTTCAGGCGCGTCTTCCAGCCAGCCGTTCCAGTAGCCGTAATAGGCAAACCAGTACTGTCTCGGACAGATTCTGAAGACCTCATCCCTTGTCTTGGACCAGGAGAATTCATTCTTTAACTCGATCATCGGGTCGCGGCTTTCTTCGTTTCCTTAGAAGATTGAGGACATTAACCATCGTTTCCACTATAGTAACAAAGGGATTTCTTTCCGTCAAAAGACCTTCTGGCTCTGCCACTTCAGTAGACATCCGCAATCTATTTCTGTTATATAGGGAAAAATTCTAATCTTGGAGCAGGGCCCTCAGGGATTGAACGGGAATCGGAAGGAACGTGACGGAGCATGGATCCAGTTCAGCAGGGAAGCGGGAAGACCGTTTGGGCGATTGGCGGGGGGAAGGGGGGGAGTGGCAAGAGTTTTGTCGCTGCCAATGTCGGGGTCTGCCTTTCTCAAATGGGACTTCGAGTGATCCTGATCGATGCTGACCTGGGAGGAGCGAACCTCCACACCATTTTGGGAGTCCCTGCCCCGGCGCTTTCTATTTCCGATTTCTTGAAAAAAAGGGTGATGCAGCTTCAGGAGGTTCTGCTCCCCACTTCCATTCCGAACCTCCAACTTCTGACGGGCGCCCAGGACCTTCTTAACACGGCCGATTCGAACAGTTTCAAAAGGCAGAAGCTTTTCCGCTCGATTCGAGGATTGGAAAGCGACGTGACGATCGTCGATCTGGGAGCAGGGACCTCGTTGAGCATCCTGGACTTCTTTCTCATGTCGGACGGCAGGATCCTTGTGGTCACCCCCGAGCCCACTTCCGTCGAGAACGCATACCTTTTTCTCAAGAGTGCGCTCTATCGGAATCTCAGACCCCTTGCCCACTCTCCGGAGGTGAAGCGGGTGATTGATGAGGCCATGGATCGGAAGAACGAGATGGGGATTCAGACTCCCTACGACCTCATCGATGCCGTTCGGAGGATCGATACGGAGGCGGCGGTCCGCCTGGAGAATGAGGTGGAGGTGTTTCAACCGAACCTCATCATGAATCAAGTTCGCTCACAGCAGGACATTGACATGGGTTTCTCCATGCGAAGTGCTTGCCGGAAATACTTCGGCCTCCAGATGCATTACCTGGGCTACATTTCCCATGATCCGGACGTCAGCCACTCCATACGACGAAGAAAGCCTCTTGTGCTGGAGAATCCTCAATCGAGAGCGGCCCGATGCATTTCGGAGATTGCCGTGAAATTGTCCGGAAGCCGGGAGACGGCCCCTCCAGGGTGATTGAGGACACCACGACCATGAAACGGATTGAAGAGCAGACTCACTACGAGGTTTTAGAAGTCCCCACGAAGGCCACAGCCAAAGAGATTCAAAAGGCCTACGAACATGCCATGGAAACCTTCACCCGGGATTCTCCCGCCGTCTATTCCCTCTTTCAGGATCAGGACATCGAAACGATTCGGGCGGCCGTCGAAGAGGCTTACCGCGTCCTGAGTGACGAGAGCCTCCGGAAAAAATATGATCAGCTTAACCACTTCGAAGGACCGGCGGAATCCGAGAAAGAGGTGGATTCCCGTCTTTCGTTTACCGAGATTACGGTGGAGGTTGGAGCGGAAACCTTCCGGGGGAAGGCGCTGAGGCAGATCCGGGAAGGCATGGGGATCGATCTTAAAGCCATCTCCGAAGAGACCCGGATCAATTTCCGAATTCTGGAATGGATTGAAGAGGAGGCCGTCGAAAAGCTTCCTCCTCTGGTTTATCTGAAGGGCTTTCTGAAAGCCTATGCCAGATCGCTCAGGCTGGATTCGCAGAAGGTGATCGAAGATTATCTAACCCTGTTCGTTGAGAAGAAGAAAAAATGACCGCGAAAAGGAAAGAAGGAATATTGGAAGGGTGGAATAATGGAATGTGAAAGAAGGAATAATGGAATGATGGGAAAAGAAGACAGAGGAAAACAATAGAACCATCGAAGATTTGAAGAGTGGAATGACACCCAAAAAGGGACGAGGAATTAGAGGGCCGGAATTCTGAACTCAAGGGTTTTCACCCAATGTTCCATTATTCCAATATTCCAATTCTTCACTTGGGTTTTTCTTCGATCAGGTCTGAGATCCGCGCCGTCAGGTGTTTGGCGATGGTGTTGTTAAACCCGACGATCCTCTCGCGGATG
The DNA here is from genome assembly GCA_963731045.1 of uncultured delta proteobacterium. Lineage (GTDB taxonomy): Bacteria > Desulfobacterota > BSN033 > BSN033 > UBA1163 > CAVSVC01. The sequence continues at coordinate 16,219 of CAVSVC010000054.1, forward strand.
TTGCCTTCCCTGTCAATCAGGAACGTGGCGGGAATGCCTGTCACGCCGTACTGCCTGACCACATTCTCGGGGGCCAGGACGATCGCATAAGGAATATCCAACGATTTGCCGAAGTGCCGAAGGGCCTCCTCATCCTTTTCTTTGTCGATGCTCATTCCGACGATCTTAAGTCCCCTTTCCTGATAGGTTTTGTGAAGGTCAATCAGGTGAGGGATCGATTCCCGGCAGGGACCGCACCAGGTTGCCCAGAAATCGAGTAGAACGACGCTTCCCCTGAGTCCGGAGAGGACCACGTCCTCTCCATCGAGGCTCTTCAGGGAGAACTCAGGGGCCTTCCCGGGGACGGCCTCTTTCTTTTCCTTTTGACAGCCGGAGAAAAGGAAGAGCAGCCCCAGACATAAAAAAGAAATAACGGCGTTACGAAAAACCGTAATCTTCAAATTCGTGTCCTTCCTTAAAGACCCGGAGGCGTACGGCGATCGGTTTAGTTGGTGAAAAAACCAGTATTGCAGGGCTGCTCAAAAATGGCCCTGCTGCGCCAGGCTTCGGCAGGCAGCGAGAAGTTGAGCTTGGCGAATTCTGCTTCCTTTGCCGGGCCCTGCCCACCGTAGGCAAGGGCAGGGCCGTTTTTCAGCAGCCTGCTACAGGGCCTTTTCAATCATGGCAACAAGGCGGGCTTTTGGAACGGCACCCACAATCTGGTCCTGGACCTTTCCTCCCTTGAACAGAATAAGGGTCGGAATGCCGCGGACACCGTACTGAGCTGGGGTGGCGGGATTCTCGTCCACGTTGAGTTTGACCACTTTGGCCTTTCCGTTGAACTCCTTCGCCAGTTCTTCGACCACGGGGCCGATGGTACGGCACGGCCCGCACCATGTGGCCCAGAAATCGACCAGCACGGGAAGGGGCGCATTCAGAACTTCATCAGCAAAATTCTTGTCACCGACATGGAGCAACTCCGTTTCCTGACTCATACCTCTCTCCTGTTCATCTTCAAAGTCTTCCGCTGCTACAGTTTCCGTCCCACCACATAGTCGGCCAATTGCTCAAGGGCCTCCCTTTCCCCGGATAGAGGAAAAACCTTGAGACGGTTCTTGGCCTGCTCGATATACTGCCTCGCCATTTCCCACGTGTAGGATATTCCCTCGTAACGATCGATCAGCTCTCCGACCTGCAGGAAGGTCTCTCGGGTGATGGAAGAGCCATCCACGGCTTTCTGGATCAGGGACCGCTCCTCGGGAGAGCAATGTCGAAGGGCATGAATCAGAGGCAGCGTAATCTTTCCCCCCTGGAGATCGATGCCGATCTCCTTGCCGAATTCCTCTTCTTTGGACGTATAGTCGAGCGTGTCATCCGTCAATTGGAAGGCCATGCCGATGTCCACCCCAAAATCAGCGAGGGCTCGCTCTTTCTCCGGAGAAACCTCCCCAAGGATGGCACCGATTTGCGTGGCGGCGGAGAAGAGGGCGGCGGTTTTCCGCTCGATGATCGTGAGGTAACCTTCCTCGGTAAGCGCCAGATCGTTGGTCCGGATCAACTCCTCCAACTCCCCTTCAGCCATGAGTGTGGTCGCCCTGGAAACTGTTTGGAGAATCCTCTGGTTTCCGGTGTCTACCATCAAAGAGAAGGACTTCGTAAAGAGAAAATCTCCGACCAGGACGCTCGCTTCATTTCCCCAGACGGAATTGGCCGATACGTTTCCCCTTCGCAGCTCGGCTCCGTCCACCACGTCGTCATGGAGGAGTGTCGCAGTGTGAATAAACTCGATCAGGCTCGCCATGGAGATATGCTGGTGACCGTGGTAACCGCAGAGCCGGGCGGAGAATAGAAGGAGAACCGGTCGGAACCGTTTCCCTCCGCTGAAAAGGAGGTACTCCCCGACTGACGAAATCATGGAAACCTGCGATTTCAGGTTCTTCCTGAATTCCTGGTCGACCTTTTCAAGGTCCTCCCCGATCAGCCCAAGAAGGGCGTCCAGGGAGGGGGTTCTCTCGCCGGCAGACGGAAATGGAGTGCTCGACGTTTCCATATTAATTGATAAATATCCTATTCACCTGACGTTGTCAAAATATTTTTGAAAGAGAAGGGGGCCACGCCGTGCTTTATTTCAGGACCGTTTCATGGAGCGTCAGAGGAGACATGACTTTGACCTCCGGACCGCCTGCCTTCAGGGATTCGGTGAGGACGAAATTGGCTTCCCTGTGGAGATGAGGATAGACCCACTGAAGTCTCTTCGGTTCCAGACCATTCTTCCTGAGGCTCACCAGAAGGTCGATTGCCCGTGATGCCGAATAGATCAAGTAGCACCTCCCTTTGCGAGGAAGCAGGTAGGCGATCACCTCGATCAGTTCTTCGATGGTTCCCTTCATCTCGTGGCGGGCGATGGCCTTTTCCACGGACGGATTCAGTCTCCCCGCCTGGTGTCTCCGGTAGGGGGGGTTGGACAGCACAACATCGAAAGACCCCGGAGGATAGAGGTCCCTCATCCTTCTGAAGTCCTGCTGATAGACGGTTATCCGGTCCTGAAGACGGTTGAGAATCACGTTCTTTTTCGCCAGTGAAGCTAATTCCCCTTGCACCTCGATCCCCACGAACGAGTGGGCTTCGGTGGTCTGAGACAGAAGAAGAGGAATAATTCCGCACCCGGTTCCCAGATCGACGGCTCTTTCATTCTTCCGAATTCTGGCAAATTGGCTGAGCAGCAGGGCATCGACAGAGAATCGATAGCCCTTCTTTTTCTGAAGGATCTGGAGACGGCCGTCCAGAAAGTCACTGAGCGTTTCGTCAGGTAAAGGGGAGGGTTTCATTCACATCTCTTACAGAAACCTAACACACGGTACCGGGCAGAGTCAACGCGGCTGCAGGGTGGTGCGTAACCCTTCAGACTCAGGTGGCGGTAAGGGGACTCACCTGCCCAGGCCGGGAGGAGCTATCTCCAAAACCTTGGCAAGCGGTTATTTGACAGGTGCGGCGAATCAAAGGGCATGAGGGCTGCGGACGCTCTTATTGCCATTTCATTCTTGAATTTTTCCAGTATAGGTTCCGCTCCAAGTTTTTTCCGACAGCCCCTCCCGCCTGTTCTTACTCTGCTATTCCACTCGTCACGTGAAGAGGTACGGTAGTCCGGTTTCTCTCCCAAATGGGACCGGGAGTGTAAAAAATTGTTCATAACGCAGAGAAGCCTGGATAGAAAACAATCACCTTCTATCGGGGGGAACCGTAGGTTTTCTTCTGTTATTTCAAAGAACTTCTAATATTATCAGATAATTAGATGAATAATCCCGGAAAGCTTGGTATGGTTATTGCTTCGAATTTTTCTTGACAATGAAACGATTACAGGCTAATTTCTGTCCATATTTCCTCGGACTCGACAGTCTGATCTGAAATGGAGAGACAGAGACGATTCTTGAAAAAGTCTATACCGTAGTCGGGAGGAGGTAGAAATGAAAAAAACGACGGGTTTCAGTTTACTTGCGATCTTACTCTTTTCCGTTTGTATTGCGCTTCCCATCGCGGGGCAGGAGAAGAAAGGAGCGGACGAGATCTACACGATCAAACAGGGAGACACGCTGTGGGATATTTCCGCTCAATTTCTGAAGGACCCTTTCCTGTGGCCGAAACTGTGGCACAGGAATCCTTATATTACGAACCCCCACTTGATTTATCCGGGCAAACCCATTCGTCTGACGCCTTTCGAAGAGGAGAAGAAGGAACCGCCCAGAGAGGTGACCGAGGAGAAGCCAAAGGAGATGGTGGGACAGCCTGAAGTAAGAAAGGCGGAAGTCCCTCGCTCCGTCCGCTGTGACGGAAGAGAAGCCCAAGGCGGTCGAGGAGAAGCAGGCTGAGGCAAAACCCGTGGACGTGAAACCCCTTGGATGGCCGGATACGCGGTCAGCCGGATTTTTCAGCGATGTGGAGTCCCAGGGGATTGGTCTTGTCCTGGAAAGCAGAGAAGGGAAGAACCTGATGTCGGAAGGTGATATCGTCTATCTGACCTTTAAGACTGCTGAGCCGGTTCTGGTGGGGAACAAATATACTGTCGTTCGCGCCACGGAGCCTCTGGTTCATCCGGTGACGGGGAAAAGGATAGGCAGACGGTACAACATTACCGGAAACCTTCAGGTGATCGATCAGCATGGTCAGTTTTTTGCGGCAAAGATTCTTGAGTCCTTTCAGGAAATTCAGAAAGGCGATGTGATCCAGCCTTACTCGAAGGCGATCATGGAAGGAGAAGTAAAGAAGAACTGACAGGCCAAGGCTGAGGTTGAGGTCAAGACGAAACCGGATCTCAGCGTGAAGCTCTTCGCCCTAAAGGATGGGCGGCTTCACTCTCTACGTTTCTTCTGTTTCCGGGCCCAGGAGATGAGAACCCTCGAGAGGAGGGTTCCTGTCTGCATTTCCTGAGCCTTTTTTTGTCAGTGGGGCGGCGCCGGGCTTCAGGAAAGAGTCCTCGGGTCGAAAAAGTGAGGGTGCCAGCCGAAGGACGGGTGTGCGTTTGGCGCCGAGGGGCCCCTCACGACAACGGGTCTTCCTCTTCTGAGGAATTCGTCTATGGACAGAGACGTTTTCTACTGGTTGGCCCTCAACCTCACCCCGGGAATCGGTGCGACGCTCTCGAAACGTCTTCTGGAACACTTCAGGTCTCCGGAGGCCGTTTTCAGGGCCTCGGCAGGGGAACTGCGGAAGATCGAAGGGCTGGGAGAGAAAGTCGCTGATACCCTTCAGAAGGGTCCTTCCACTTCAGAGGTGGAGAGGGAACTGGCTCTCGTCAAAGAGGCGGGGGCAAATCTCCTGACACTTCATGACCCGTCCTATCCCGGGAGATTGAAAGAAATCTACGATCCGCCCCCTGTTCTCTATGTGAGGGGAGAGATAAGGGAGGAGGATGAACTGTCCATCTCGATCGTCGGGAGTCGGAAGACATCTCCCTACGGTCGGTGGATTACAGAGAGGATGAGCCAGGACCTTGCCCGAAACGGAGTGACGATTGTCAGTGGGATGGCGCGGGGAATTGACTCCGTAGCCCATTGGGGGGCTATCTCGGCTGGGGGCAGAACGATTGCCGTGCTGGGGTGCGGAATCGATGTGATCTATCCCCCCGAGAACCGGACCCTTCTGGGGAAGATTGTCGAACGGGGGGCCGTCCTCTCCGAATTTCGGATGGGGTCCCTGCCGGAAGGGGGGCATTTCCCAAAAAGGAACCGGATCATCAGCGGCATCTCGCGGGGTGTCGTCGTGGTCCAGGCGAGCATGAAAAGCGGTTCACTCATCACGGCGCGATACGCTCTGGAACAGGGAAGGGATGTCTATGCCGTGCCCGGGAATGTGGGGAGCGAGAGCAGCCGGGGGAGCAACTGGCTGATTAAGCAAGGGGCGAAACTGGTCGAATCGAGTCGGGATGTCCTGGAAGAGATTCTGCCTTTCCGTGAGAAAGAGGGAAAAGATGGGGAGAGAGCTGCGGCCGTCCCCATTCCTCTGGAACTTCCCGAAGAAGAAAGGTGTCTTTTCGATCTTCTCGGAGAGGATCCCGCTTCATATTGACGAGGTGATTCTAAGGAGCGGGATGGAGGCGGGAAGGGTGTCAAGCCTTCTCCTCACCCTGGAGATCAAGGGACTGATTTCGCAATGGCCGGGCAAATGTTTTACTAAGAGAAGAGAAGGGTGATACTCTGCGTGAGAGTCAGGAGCAAGCGCTTATGGTAAAAGGGTTGATTATCGTCGAGTCTCCGACGAAAGTGAAAACACTTCAGAAGTTCCTGGGGGACCAGTATATCATCAAGGCGTCGGTCGGTCACGTCAAGGACCTTCCCGAAGGGGAATTGGGGGTGGAGATCGAGAAGGATTTTCAGCCCACGTATGTCACGATCTCGGGCAAGAGCAAGATCATTCGCGAATTGAAGATGGCGAGCAAGAAGGTGGAGAACATCTACCTCGGACCGGACCCGGACCGGGAAGGAGAGGCGATTGCCTGGCATATCTCCGAAGAGATCGGCAACGGAGATAAGAATGTTTACCGGGTTCTCTTCAACGAAATCACCCAGAGGGCGGTCCTGGAAGCCCTTAAGCATCCCGGAAGACTCCAGCAACCCAAGTTCGAAGCACAGCAGGCGAGAAGAATTCTCGATCGTCTGGTCGGTTATCAGGTCAGCCCACTCCTCTGGGACAAAGTCCGGAGGGGGTTGAGTGCGGGCCGCGTTCAAACCGTAGCAGTCCGGATCATCTGCGAGCGGGAGCGGGCGATCCGGGATTTCGTCTCCCAGGAATTCTGGAGTATCACGGCGACCCTCAAGGGAAAGGATTCCCCCGCCACCTTCGATGCCCGGCTGTCGAAATGGAAGGGTAAGAAGATCACACTGGAGAACGAGGAAGAAGCGACGGCGCTGAAGAAGAGGCTGGATGCGGTTCCATACACCGTTTCCCGAATCGTCCAGCAGGAAAAACAGCGGCATCCCCTGCCACCTTTCATCACGAGCCGGCTGCAGCAGGATGCCAACCGGAAGCTTTTCTTTCCCGCCCAGAAGACGATGCGGGTCGCCCAGAAACTGTATGAAGGGATCGATCTGGGAGAGAGCGGCATGGTGGGGCTTATTACCTATATGAGGACCGATTCCCCGCGGGTTGCCTCCGAGGCCGTTCATGGTGTGAGGGAGTGGATCAAGAACCGGTTCGGAGAGTCCTTCCTTCCCGCGAAGCCCAACGTCTACAAAAGCAGGAAGGGGGCTCAGGAGGCCCACGAGGCGATCCGCCCCACCTCGATGGACTATGACCCGGATCGTATCAGAGGGTATCTTGAAAAAGATCAATGGGCTTTGTACAAGCTCATCTGGGATCGGTTTGTCGCCTCCCAGATGGCATCCGCCACCTTTCTTCAAACCACCGTAGAGATCAGGGCGGATGAGGCGCTCTTCACAGCGGTGGGAACCGTCCCCACGTTTCAGGGGTTCATGGCCCTCTACGTGGAAGGAGAGGATTCGAAGGGTGAGAACGGAGAGGAGGAGGGGATCCTTCCCGCCCTGTCCGAGGGGGAGATCCTGGAACTGCTCGGACTTCTTCCAAAACAGCACTTCACTCAACCTCCCGGCCGCTTCTCCGAGGCGACGCTGATAAAGGAATTGGAAGAGAAGGGGATCGGAAGACCCTCCACTTATGCGGCCATTATCAGCACGATCAAAGACAAGGAGTACGTGAAGCTCGAGAAAGGAAGGTTCTTTCCGACGGAACTCGGGTTCGTCGTCAACGATCTCCTCGTGGTCAGCTTCCCTGATATTTTTGACGTGGAGTTTACGGCCCAGATGGAAGAGAATTTGGACAGGGTGGAAGAGGGGGAGACGGGATGGGTGGATACGCTCAAGGAGTTTTATCTTCCCTTTCAGAAAGACCTGGAACAGGCGAAGATTTCCATGAGGGACGTGAAGGGGGAGAAGATCCCTACGGAGGTTCTCTGCGAACTTTGCGGGTCGCAGATGATCAAACGGTGGGGGAAAAGGGGTTTCTTTCTGGCCTGTTCTACCTATCCCGAATGCCGGTATACGAGGGAAGTGGAGATCTCAAATGATAAGAGGGATGAGACGGATATCCGATGTGAGCAGTGCGGCAATCCGATGGTCGTCAAGACCGGAAAGTTCGGAAGGTTCCTGGCCTGTTCGAATTACCCCGCCTGCAAAGTGACCAAACCCCTGGAGACAGGTGTCCGGTGCCCTCAGGAGGGATGCGACGGGGTGATCGTGGAGCGCAGATCACGAAAGGGGAAGACCTTTTTCAGTTGCACAAATTACCCGCGATGTACCTTTGCCCTCTGGGACCGGCCTGTTCCCGTCAAATGCCCTCAGTGCGATTCGCCCTACCTTGTCGAGAAACTGGGAAAGGGGGGACCTTCCATCCGATGTCCCAGAAAGGAATGCGGGTATCGGGCTTCCGCTTCGGAGTGACCGGCACGTGCCCTTCTGAGGGGTTTTGAAAGGCCACAGCCTTTTTCTATTTTCTTCCTTGTTTGGATTCTCTCCCCACCTTGAGACTGTGTCACGAGTTCGTTCATGGTTCGACAGGCCATTCGGCATAGCTCATGGCACTGAGTTTATCGAAGGGCTCACCACGAACGGACCCGACAACTTAGGAATCAATTGCCTGGCCGTTCGCCCTGAGCCTGTCGAAGGGCGAACTGGACTTAGGACACAGTCTCCTGCGGACATGACGGCCTGGCAATGCCTCTCCGGGTTCCCCCCGGCTTTCGGACGATCGGGCGGTTTTAAGAAGGTGAAGTTTTGCAAATCGGAGGAAGAAACCTTAAAATGGGTGCCATGGAACCGATTCACATCATCGGTGCTGGGCTTGCAGGGTGTGAGGCAGCCTGGCAGATTGCAAAACGGGGGGGAAAGGTCCTTCTCTCCGAGATGAAACCCCTCCATTTTTCCCCTGCGCACCGGTCTCCCTTCTTCGCTGAACTCGTCTGCAGCAATTCCTTCAAATCCCAATCCCTGGAGAACGGTCCTGGAATTTTGAAAGAGGAACTGAGACGCCTCGATTCCCTCATTTTGAGAGCGGCTGAGGAGACGAAAGTCCCGGCAGGAGGGTCCCTGGCCGTGGATCGTGAGGCTTTTTCAGAAAAGGTGACGCGGTTTCTGGAAGGGATGAAGAACGTTGAAATTTTACGCCGGGAGGTCTCCGTTCTTCCCGGGGCAGGCATGACGATTGTTGCAACCGGCCCCCTTACCTCGGAAGCCCTGAGCATTGAGATCCGGAAGATGACCGGTTCCCGCCATCTCTTCTTTTATGACGCCATTTCACCCATCGTGACCGCCGATTCAGTCGATACCGAAAAGGCCTTTCGGGCCTCCCGGTATGGAGATGGGGAGGGGGACTACGTCAATTGCCCCATGAATGAAGAAGAGTACAACCGGTTTGTGGACGAACTCCGGAAGGCGGAAAGGGCATCTATCCATTCGTTTGAGAGAAAATTCCTCTTCGAGGGATGTCTCCCCGTCGAAGAGATGGCCGATCGTGGAATGGAGACCCTTGCCTTCGGCCCCCTCAAGCCAGTCGGCCTCGTTGACCCGAAGACGGGGAAACAGCCTTACGCGGTGGTTCAGCTTCGACAGGAGGACCGCTTCAAGACCCTCTTCAACATGGTGGGTTTTCAGACCCGGCTTCGGCAGGAGGAACAGAAAAGGGTCTTTCGGATGATCCCCGGCCTTCAGAAGGCTGAGTTTGTCAGGTTGGGTTCCATCCATCGCAATACCTTCATTGATTCGCCAAGGTTATTGAACGAGTTTTTGCAGGTCAAAGGAGCGCCTCACCTCTTCTTTGCCGGACAGATCACAGGGGTGGAGGGATACATGGAATCGACGATGACAGGACTTCTGGCAGGGATCCACGCCTTTCGGATCCAGGAGGGAATTCCTCCCGTCGTGCCGCCTAAGACGACGGCCATGGGGGCGCTCATTCACTACGTGGTCCACACCCAGACCGTTCCCTTTCAGCCCATGAACATGAATTTCGGTCTGTTTCCTCCGCTTCATGGAAGGGCAAGAGGTCATGAAAAAAGGCGGCGGCTTGCCGAACAGGCGTTGGCCGAAACAGAGCGATGGAAAGAGATGCTACTGGAGAGATGATGAAAATACGGCAATGTTCGCGGTGCGGCAAGAAGATTCCGGCCGGGGGTCTCGGTTATGTCTTCGAGATCAGGGCCTTCGCCGACTTTGACGGTGTCCTGGTTGAACCGACCGGAGATATCGATCGTGAGCTGGAGGAGCTTCTGGAAGAGATCGATCCATCGGATGCGGAGGCATTGGAGAAGGAGGTGTATGAAGAGTACACCCTGCTCCTCTGCAGTTCCTGCCGGGACCGATTTTTGGAAGAGACCCAGCCGGTCTGGGATGGTCCGTTTCATGCCCAGAAAGACCCGGGTCACTTTATCCACTGATTTTTACCGCCAAGCGCATGGCGCATGGCGTAAGACAAGGTGTAGAAAGACCCGGGTCACTTTATCCACTGATCAAACGGGAAACGGCCGCCATCCGGAGAGCTTCACAAATCCAAAAGCGGAGAGAGGGGGATTTTATGGTTTGTGGGACAGGCGAAGTTTTCCGTTCGGACGTTGGATTGAAGGGTCGGGCGGCGAAAAGGTCTTGACAAAAAGAGTGGGGTTTGGTTTAAAGTTATTCAAACGGCCAGAGGAGTCCTATGACCGAGCTGCGAAGAGAGCCGATTGCAAGAAGGTGGGTGGTGACCACGCCGGAACAGCCCAAGGGTCCCCAGGACTACCTCCCGTTCAAACCTCCCTATCAGCCGCAGAAAATAGAGGGACCCTGTCCTTTCTGCCCGGGGAATGAGGCGATGACCCCCAAAGAGACCCTCGTGCTTGCCCGGCCCGATACGGGATGGGCGGTGCGGGTCGTCCCGAATAAGTTCCCCTTCTTCCATATCGAGGGGGATTTTGAACGAAGAGCGGAAGGAATGTACGATGTCATGGAGGGAATCGGTGCCCATGAGATCGTTGTGGAGGCTCCGGAGCACGATCAGCATCTTGCTACTCTCGATCCTCAGCAGATCGAGAGAGTTCTGTTCGCTTACCGGGAGCGGATCACCGATCTGGAGAAGGACCGGCGATTCGAACAGATCCTGATCCTGAAGAACTATCCGGGTATTTTCAATCGTCACCCCCATTCCCATATCATGGCGATACCCGTTATTCCGAAGGGAATCGATGAGGAGATTGTTGGAGCCCTGGACTACGCTCAACGGAAGGAACGCTGCATCTTCTGCGATATTGTAAAGGAAGAGATTTCCGCCAAGAGGCGAGTCGTTCTGGAAACGGCCCATTTTCTGGTTTTCTGTCCCTTTGCCTCGCGCTACCCCTTCGAAGTCTGGATGGTTCCGAAGATGCATTCCGCCGATTTCCACCGCATGAGTCAGGAGAAGATGACGGATCTTTCCTCTGTGATCGGAAGGCTCTTTCGCGGTCTCTACGACCTTTTGTCGGATCCGCCGTACAGTCTGACCTTGCATGCGTCGCCGGTCCAGCCCCGGTTTCACCGGCCGGAATATCATTGGCATATCGAGATCCGGTTGCGGATCGGACTGAGAGAGGGGTTCGAGTGGGGGACCGGATTCTTTGTGAATCCCACGCCGCCCGAACATGCGGCATTTCATCTGAGAACAGTGATGGGAACGTAGGGCTGTGCCGGGACGAAGAAGGGTAAGCCCCTGCCTTTGCCGAAGCGGCTTCGGCCAGGCAGGTCGAACTTTTCTCAACCGGCCCGCCCGGGCTCATGCAACTTACTTTTGGAATAAGAAGGGCAAGTGAAAGGCAATGACCTTTAAACCGGGAAGACTCTTTTCCGCCGGGTTGAGGCTCACCGAACATTGGGCGAAGAGGCCGCTGCGTCTCATCCTCTCAGGAATCGTCTGCGCAGGCCTGATTGCCTTGGCCTTGCTCATTGTGCCTCCTTCGAAAACGGTATCTCCTCCCGTTCCTCTTCCGGAAACAGTGGTCCCACCGCCGGAGGAGCCCCGGCTCCATGTGATCGAAGGAGATGTGAAGGAGAAAAGTTCCCTCTTCAAATCCCTTTCGGAGAAGAAGGTTCCCTTTCGGTGGATTGACCTGATCGTTTCCAAACTGAAACCGCTTGTGGATTTCAAGAGGATCAAAGGGGGAACCTACCAGTTCATGACCAACGTCGAGGGGGATCTGGTCAAGTTCGTTTACGAGGCCGGACCTACGGAAGTCTATGAAGTGGGGAAGGATTCGACCGGGTATGCGGCCCAGAAGATCGAGGTTCCCCTGGACACCTACAGGGTGAAGGTCGTGGGAGAGATCCGGTCTTCCCTTTTTGAGGCCATGGATGCGGCAGGGGAAGAAGACCAGCTGACCATATCCTTTGCGGAGGTCCTGGCCTGGGAAATCGATTTTTATAAAGATCTCCAGCCTGAGGACCGATTTAAACTGGTCGTGGAAAAGCTGTACAAGGGGGATCAGTTCATTCAATACGGCGTCATTCATGCCGTTGAATTCCAGCGGGGCGAGAAGACGATTCGGGGCATCCGTTACGGGGGGGATTACTATAACGAAAAGGGGACCTCCCTGAAGAAGGCCTTTCTCAAGTCCCCGCTTCGTTTCAACCGGATCAGCTCGCGGTTCAGCCAGGCGAGAAAGCACCCGATCCTCGGAGGGCTGCGGCCCCACCACGGGGTTGATTATGCCGCTCCAATCGGAACCCCGATCTGGGCGGTGGCTGACGGAGAGGTTACCTCTTGCGGCTGGCATGCAGGGTTCGGGAACCAGGTGATCCTGCGCCATCGGAACGGTTACACGACCTGCTATGCCCATCTCTCCGGATTCGGTCCGGGAATCCGAAGGGGGAAAAAGGTGGTCCAGAAGCAGGTGATCGGCTACGTGGGGTCGACGGGGCTTTCGACGGGACCTCACCTCGATTACCGCCTGGCAAAGGACGGCCGGTTCAGAAATCCGCTGAAGGAAACGTTTCTGGAGGGGGCTCCCATCCCGAAAGGAGAGATGGAAAAGTTCGGGAGGAGGAGGGATGACGTCATGGCCCTGCTTCAAGGAGAGACCCCTTTCCGGACCAAGATCGAAGAAGGGATCGAAGGGAAGGGCGAATGAGGGGGGAGAAGAAAAGGAAGAGGAAAAAGAGAATCCTGATCGTGGATGATGAGCGCGACATCGTCAAGGCCGTGACGATTCGCCTTCAGGTGAACGGATTCGAGGTCATCTCCGCGTTTGATGGCATTCAGGGGGTTTTTGCGGCCCACAAGGAAAGGCCGGATCTGATTCTGCTCGATATCCGTATGCCCGGAGCCGACGGATTCACCGTCGCCGAGCAGTTGAGAAATTCCAGGCTCACCCGGGACATCCCGGTCGTTTTCCTTACGGGGAGTCCGGAACCGAAGGCTCAGGAGAGGGCCCTGGAAGTGGGCGCCCGCTTCTACGTCAAGAAACCCTATGACCCGGAAGAACTCCTGGATGCGGTAAGGAGGGCACTGGAACGTGAAGGATGACGGTGCGAAGAAGGGGCTACGGTGACGAAGCCCGTTACGTCGATAAAAGGTTACGTTTATGGGTGGAGAAGCTCGTAGTCGAAGCTCGGTAAAAAGCCGGTTACGGTGACGGTAACGAGACCCAGTTTCGGTTAAGGCTGGGGCGTTACGGGAGATTCTTTGGACGGGGGTCGTAGCCGGATGACGATACGGGCATCGTTACCGTTACCGTCAGACGCTTACTTTCTAACGAATTTAAGTTCTTCAGGTTTGAGAAGGAATGCTGAAAGAAGATTTTACCATCCAGTCCAACATCCGCCGGGTTCTGGTCCGGAGCAACATCGACTATTCACAGATCATGTTCGGAACGGTGAAGGGGGTCGTTTATGTGAAGGGCCTCTTCAAAATGGCCCGATACTATTCGGGAGAAGAGGGGGACAGCGCAGAGGATTTTGCGGCAAAGAACCTGCATTCCCTGGAAAGGAAGATCAGGGCGATTCCGGGTGTCTCGGACGTCATCTTTCAACTGACAAACTGGAAAAAGGAAAAAGGGCAATGGGTCTCCAAATAACGGATCGATTGAAAAAGCAATCGTCTCCCCTGTACCGCCGACTCCTGAGGGAATTTGAGGATCGGGTCCGGATTCACCCACACTATGCAGACCTCCACAACCAGTTCGGCCTTCTCTTCGCTCAGTCGGAAGATTGGCCGGCAGCGGAGAAGCATTTCAAGGAAGCGCTCCGTCTCAACCCGAAATACCGCGAGGCCTCGCTCAACCTGGGCTACCTCTATCTGGAGATGAAGCAGTGGGATCAGGCCGAGCATCTTCTCGTTCCGGAAAGCCGAAGGCATCCCGGGGACAGCTCTCTCCACCATGTCCTGGCCGTCTCTTTTCTGAACATGGGTAGGGACACGAAGGCCTCTCTTCACTTCCGAAAGGCGGCCTCTCACCCTTATTACCTGGACCTCTACCGGAAAAAGGGAGCCTGGAAAAAGGGGAGCATTTCCCTGGATCCAAAGGCCAGGCAGGCCCTGATGACACTCCGGATCAACTACCAGCGGGCCCACTTCCATAACTTCGTCGGACTTTATCTGGCCAAAGAGGGAAGGGCCGCACAGGCCATCCGGGAGCTCCGGAAGGCAGCCATGCTGAAACCGGACGAGTTTCTTTTTCATGCGAACCTCGGGACGGTCTATTACCATCAAGGGGCCTTCGGGAAGGCGGTTGAGGAATACCGGGAGGCGGTGAAGATGGACCCCCGCAACGGGATGGGATATGCGTGCCTCAGTTACGCCTACGGCTTGATGCGGCGGAACGGCCAGGCCCTCCGCGCTATGGAGAAAGCCGCGCAACTCTGTCCCCGCTACGCCGACCTGCGCTACAATCTGGCCCTTCTGTACAGTGACCGGAGGCGTTACGGAGAGGCAGTGGCCGAATTGAAAAAAGCTCTACGGATTAATCCGAACTACTTGTTTGCACGCATCAATCTCGGCGTTCTCTATGAAGACATGGGAAGATGGAAAGAGGCGATCAGGACCTACGAAAAGATCCTTCAGATCACGCCGGAGGACGAGCACATCCGGCGTCGCCTGGAGGGGGCTTTGAAAAGGCAGCACAGACCGGGATGAATCCTTCTGCTTTGCGGAAGCCAAAGGGGGTCCGGAGCCTCCTGGTGATTCACCAGGGAGCGATCGGAGACTTCATCCTCGCCCTTCCCGCCCTGGAAAACCTTCGAAGGGCCTTTCCCCGGGCCGGAGTGACCCTCCTCGGTTATCCGAGAATCCTCGAACTGGCGGAAAAACGGTTCTTTGCAGAGGAGATTCTTCCCGTCGATCAAAAGGGCATGGCCCCCTTCTTCGTCCACGATGGAGATCCGGATCCTTCCCTCTCGCAGGTTTTCAGCCAATTCGACCTTCTGGTGGTCATCGGAAAGGACCCGAAAGGGCCTCTCACGCGGAATCTGGAAAGGATCTGCCCGGGACGTATTCTTCACGTCAACTCTTTTCCCTCCCTGGAGGAGCGGGTCCATCTCACCGAACACCTCCTCAGGGAGGTATCCCGCCATGGTGTGGCGGTTTCAGAGACGATTCCCCGGCTCCGGTTGAACGATGCGGACCGGAGGTGGGGAAGGGATTTTTGGAAAAGGAAGGGGCTGACCGAGGCGGAGAGAGAAGGCGCGGTCATTCTTCATCCGGGAAGTGGGGGCAGGAAGAAGGTGTGGCCCGGCGAACGTTTTCTGGATCTCGCCCGGGTCCTGCAGGGACATGCCCACTGCCGGGTCCTTGTGGTGATGGGGCCGGCTGAACCGCCGCACGTTCGCAAGATCTTCGAGGAGATGGAGGGAGGGAGCAGGGGGGCCATTTTTGCCGAGGGATTGTCTCTCCTTCAATTGGGCGCCGTCATGGACGGGTGCCGCCTTTTCGTCGGAAACGATTCCGGGATCACCCATCTGGCCGCCGCCCTTGGACTTCCAACGGTTGCCATCTTCGGACCGACTGACCCGGCACTCTGGTCCCCCAGGGGCGAAAAGGTCTTCGTGGTGCGCAGCCAGATTCCCTGCTCGCCCTGCCCGCAGGAACGGTTCCTCCTCTGTCAACACGGGGAATGTTTGAAAGGCATCCAAACACGGGACGTTTTGGATGGGATCAACCAATTGGAGATTGCACCTGCCTGCCGCAGGCAGGGATTTAAGATTTCAGATTGATAAATCCAAAATCCAAAATCTGAAATCTGAAATCTTCAGAAATCTGAAACAGGTGGGTTATGCGTTTCATTGCCGATCTTCATATCCATTCCAAATACAGCCGGGCGACCAGCAGGGACATGGACGTGGAAACGCTTGCCCATTGGGCCAGGAAGAAAGGGATCTCGCTCCTCGGGACAGGAGACTTCACTCATCCCACCTATCTTACTGAACTGCAGTCCAAACTGGAACCTTCTCATGATGGTCTGTTCAGGTTGAAGAAGGGGGATCAAGGGGTCCACTACCTTCTCACCGCCGAGGTGAGCAACATCTACAGCCAGGGGGGAAGGGTGAGGCGTATCCACACTCTCCTCCTCGCGCCGGGCTTTGACGCGGTCGAGGCCATTCGTTCCAGACTGGGAAATCCGGAAAGACTCGCCTCCGACGGGAGACCGATCTTCGGATTTCCGGTCAGGGAACTGGCGAAGATGGTCCTGGACGCTTCGCCGGACTGCCTGATCATCCCCGCCCATGCCTGGACGCCCTGGTTTTCGATCTTCGGTGCCAACTCCGGATTCGATTCCCTTGAAGAATGTTTCGGAGAGTTGTCGCCCCATATCCATGCGATAGAGACGGGACTCTCGTCGGATCCCGAAATGAACTGGAGGCTGTCGGCCCTGGACCGTCTGACACTCCTGTCCAATTCCGATGCTCACTCACCCCATCGACTTGGACGAGAGGCCAATGTCTTTTCATGTGACCTGAACTACAGAGACATCACTGAGACCATTCGAACGAAAGACAGAAAGAGGTTCCTCTTTACCATCGAATTCTTTCCGGAAGAGGGGAAATACCATTACGATGGGCATCGTAACTGTGGCGTCATCTTTTCCCCTAGCCAGACGAGGAGCCATCAGTCCCTTTGCCCCGTGTGCCACAAGAAGCTGACGGTGGGTGTGGCGCACCGGGTCGAAGAGCTCTCCGACCGTCCCGAAGGTTTCATCCCGAAGAACGCCATCCCTTCCTTTCACGTGGTACCGCTGGAGGAGATTATTGCGGAGGCGCTGGGATACGGGGTTGGGACGAAGGCGGTTCGGACCGAATATGACCGTCTGGTGGAAAGAGGGGGGTCGGAGTTCCGGATCCTGCTCGATGCGACCCCGGAGGATCTGACTGCCTTCGTTCCCGACAGGATTCGTGAGGGGATTCTCCATATGAGACAGGGCAAGATCTCCATCGTCCCCGGCCATGACGGCGTTTACGGAAAGATCAACCTCTATCCGAAGCACGAGGATACGAGGGATGCCGGGGAGCGGTTGACGCCGGTAAAGGATTGAGGCAAAAATAGGTAGGGGATCGACGGTTACGATAGCACATACTGCGACCTCAGACCTCGATGAATGCCGGGGGCTGTAACGGAGGGTGAGATGGTTGAGAAAGATATTGCCGGTAAAATGATCGTGGTCTCTCAAAGTCTGGCAACAATGCTTGAGTTGACCTATCACGGATTTCGAACTCTGAATCGGGAATCGATCAAAGAGGCGGAGAAGGGGAGGGATGAGGTTCGAAAGCAGACCTCGAAGCTGGCTGGATTTCTTATCTCGAGGTGTTCTTCTTCAGAAAAGGAGAAGGAAAAGGAATGCATCAGGCGTTTTCTTCCCCTGAGCTCCACTTTCGACCGGATGAGCTACAACCTGGATGGGATCATCGACCGGCTGAAAGAGATGATACGGCAGGATATTCTTTTCAGCGACCGGGGCAACAGAGAAATCTCCGGGATTTTCGACGCAACCATTCAGATCCTGAGAAGCCTGCCTGATCTGATTCTGACACAGAACGAACTCGTGGCCGAACACAATGAAGAGCGGGCCAAGGCCATATTCAGGACGGCGAATGAGTGTGCAGAAGAGCACGAGAAGAGGCTTATTGAAGGTGTTTGCATCCCAAAGGCGTCTCCTATCTTTCTCGGCTTTATTGAATCCCTGAAGGCCATTGCTTCCCATGCCCTGGAGGTCGGGAAGAAAATCGTTTCTCTCCCCTCTCATTCCTGGTAGTATCATTTCCATTCGTTGACGGGTGGTTTTCGTGATGTTATGATGAACTTCCAGTGGCCGAAAGGAGGCAGTAGATCAATGAGAGTGAAGTGGATTGTCGGAGTCGTTCTTGCCGTCCTGTTCTCCACGAGTTCCCTTTATGCCCAGGGGAGTCAGCAGCCTCTTACCCTGGAGGAGAGCATCAAGATTGCCCTGGAGAGGAGTCTCAGCCTCCACTCTGATATTGAAGGGATTGTCGCTTCTGAATTCAGGCGGAAGGCGACGTATACCAATTTTCTTCCCACGTGGAACGGTCAATACAGTTAGTCCCGAAACAACCAACCGATTCTTAATAACACCAAAGTGCTGCCAAACCCGGGGCCGGGAGGGGGGGTCATCGCAACCTCAAGGGAAAGCAAGAGGATGTTTTCAGTTTCGGCACGAGCGTCAACCAACCCCTCTATGCAGGAGGAGCCCTCACTGCAAACTACCGGATCGACAAGATCGGGGTTGACATCTCCAGGACAACGGCAGAGGTGACGAGAGAGGGATGTCGTTCTTCAGGTGAGGGAGGGGTACTTCAATATCCTGAATGCCCATAAAGCTGAGGGACGTGGCGGAACAGCAGGTCAAGCAGTTCGAGGCCCAGCTGGAAGTCACCAAGGCCTTCTTTGAAGTGGGGATCGTTCCAAAGAACGATGTTCTTCAGGGAGAGGTCAGGCTGGCCCAGGCAAGGCAGGACCTTGGTCCGGGCGGAGAATAATGTGGCCCAGGCGAAATCCTCTTTCAATACGCTGCTCCGGAGGGAGATCGACGACCCCCTGAACGTCGTCGACATTCTTGAATATAAACCCTTCACACTCCTTTTCGAGGACTGTCTCCGGGAGGCCCATCGCGAACGGCCGGAGATCCGGAATACCGAGCTGTCGATCATGCAGGCAAAGGAGGGGGTCAAGGTTGCCCGGAGCGGATACTTCCCGACCGTGAATTTTACGACAAACTACAGTCGCTCGTCGGAGGAAGCGAATCTGAATGGGAATATCAAAACGGAGCGATGGTCGTACCAGGCACTGGCCACCATCACCTTCTGGGAGTGGGGAAAGACTGGCTACCAGGTCGGAGAGAGCAAGGTCCGGGTCAGCCAGGCGGAGATCGCCAGGACGCAGTTGATCGAAGCGATCACCCTGGAGGTGAAGAATGACTTTCTCAATGTGCAGGTGGCGGAAAAGAATATCCGGGTGGCTGAAAAGGCCATCGAGCAGGCCGAAGAGAATCTGAGGATGAACGAGGAACGCTATAAGTACCAGGTGGCGACGCAGACCGAGGTCCTTGACGCCGTGACACTCCTGGCCCAGGCAAGGGTGAACTACTACAGTGCCTTAAGCGATTTCAATATTGCAAAGGCCAGACTGGAGCGTTCCATGGGCAGAATGTACCCCTCAGGGACGATGAGCAACGCGAAGTGAAGAGCGCAAAATGCAGAATGAAAATGGGAATGACAGAAGGCTGATTGGTGAAAAAAGCGGGGCATGAGTTTTACTGCTTTCTGCCTCCCGCCTTTTGCTTTCTGGTTTGCTGCCTTCTGCTTTCTGTTTTCCGCCTTCTGCTATCCACCTTCTGCCTTCTGCTTCTCAGGGTATCCTTTGAATTCCGAGCTTTGAACTCCGGGCTTCTTCTCTCTCCCCGATTGTTCCGGTTACCCACTCATAGGTCACTCGGGCCACAAGGTAGTCCCGTTTGGCACGGGCAAGATTTCCCTCCGCCTGAGTAAGATTAAGCTGCGCATCCTGGACATCCAGCCTGGTTTTGACGCCATATTCGTATCCCTTTTCGGCCATAAAGAGAAGGCGTTCGGCCTGGCCGACCGTGCCCGAGAGGGCCTTGACGATCTCGCCCGCCTCCTTCACGGCATTGCAGGCGTCACGCACTTCCAGGGTGATGGCGTCCAACAGCTTGGCTTCCTCGATCTTAAGCGTTGCGGCGGTGCTTCTGGCCTGGGAGACGCGACCCCGGGTGCGGAGGCCGTCGAAGATGGGATAGGTGACGAACAGCCCTGCCGACCATGCCTCACCATTGGCGTGCTGACGGGGACCCAGGTCAAGGTCTCGCAAACCATATCCCGCCTTAAAGTCGAGGCGGGGTTTGTCTCCTGCCTGGGCAATGGTGACCAGTTCTTTTGCAACATCCATCCGGTGACGGAGATCGGAAAGGTCGGGCCTGTTTCTTGCTGCTGCCTCCACGGCTTCTTCGTACCTCGGGTAAGAAGCGATCTCAGTCTCCAGACTTCCCCTGACATCCAGCTCCTGTCCTTCTCTTGCGAGCAGAAACCGGAGTCTATCCCTCAGGATGCGGATGAGATTTTCCGTCCGGATGACATCGGGCTGTGCATTTTCGACCGAGACCTTGCTGACCAGGACATCGTAGTCGGTCGCCACGCCGGCCGAGTGCTTCTTGCGCGCCTCATCGTAGTGGCGGGTCTTCTGTTCCAGGTTCTGGAGGGCTATGCCGTAGAATGCCCTGGCGAGGAGGATGTCGTAGAAGGAAGCGGACACGTCCCGAAAGGCGGCCTGACGGAAGATGCGCAGCTGGTCGTCCGCCGTTGAGATTCCAATCTTGGCGGCCCGGATGGCAGCCCCTACCTGCCCCCATGTGAAAAGGGTTTGAGAAAGTCCGAGTTCTGCAGAGCGGGAGTCGCTTCGCAAAGGGACATGGATCCTTGCGCCTGTGCCTGTGACGATGCCTGTGTCTATGTCGCGAGCTCTCTGGCTTTGGTCTTTTTCGTGGAGAGCACGGGCCGTTAAGACAAACTGGGGGAGGAT
Organism: uncultured delta proteobacterium; assembly: GCA_963731045.1. Taxonomy (GTDB): domain Bacteria; phylum Desulfobacterota; class BSN033; order BSN033; family UBA1163; genus CAVSVC01. The sequence continues at coordinate 36,745 of CAVSVC010000054.1, forward strand.
CGCCGCACGCTCCTCAACATAACGGCCCTCCACCAGATTGCGGAACTCCCGCGCCCTCTGGATGTCCCTGTTCTTCTCTGCCGCGATCCGGAGGGCCTCGTCCAGCGTCAGGATCTGCACCTCCTTGCCTTCACCCCGGACCTCCCGGAGAGAAGAGCTTCCTGGGAAAACCAGGAAGAGGAAGATCAGGATGAAGGGGAGGGGCTTTCTCAAGATCGTCATCCCGTAGAGCCGTTTCATTCTCTAAGCCTCCTTTTTGTGTGTCCATCGACTGCGCACCCATCCGCCCAGATCGTCAAGAACCGAGTACATGACCGGCACGACCAGCAGGGTGAGAAAGGTGGATGTGATCAGGCCTCCTATCACTGCACGCGCCATGGGAGCCCTCATCTCTGCGCCCGCTCCGAGCGCCAGCGCGAGGGGAAGCATCCCGAAAATCATGGCGAGGGTGGTCATCATGATGGGCCGAAGCCGCGTCCTTCCCGCGGTGATGATGGCCTCTGTGCGGTCCATCCCCCGTGAGCGAAGTGTCTTGGCGAAATCGACCAGAAGAATTGCGTTCTTAGTGACAAGCCCCATGAGCATGATGAGACCGATGAGTGACATGATGTTGACCGTATCCCCGGTGAGCGCTAACATCCCGGCCATTCCGATCAGAGAAAGGGGCAGCGAGAGCATGATGGAGAGGGGATCGAGAAAGGATTCAAACTGAGCCGCCAGGATAAGATAAACAAGGATGATCGCCAGGACAAGGGCCTCTGCCATGTATCCGAAGGACTCGCTCATCTGTTCTGCCTCGCCGGAAAGCACGACCCGGTAGCCGGGCGCCATGTTGATCCGGGAGGCTGCCTCTCCTATTTTTCCCATTGCCGTTCCGAGGGGAAGGCCGTCGAGGTTAGCGGAGATGACGACCTGACGGGTGAGGTCCTGCCGTTCGATCATGGAAGGCGTGGACTGCATGGAATAGGAGACCAGATCCTTCAGGGGAATGAGTGCGGGTCCGATTCCCTGCTTTCGGGACGGCCAATCTCAGCTTTTCAACATGGGAGGGGTCCTGCCTGAGCGAGTTTGGAAGTCTCACGCGAACATTGACCGCGTCGCCATCCTCATCCTCGTAAGTGGTTACCGCCTGACCGCCAATCAGGGCGCCGACAGTCCGTACGATCTGGGCTGTCATGATTCCGGCGTCCACGGCCCGCTCGCGGTCCACGGTCAGACGGAACTCCGGGATGTCCTGCTCCAGCGAGACTTCGATATCGACGATGCCGGAAATCCCGTACATTTTCTCCTTGAGTGTTGCGGCATATTTCTTAAGAAGGGAGAGGTCATCGCCCCGGACGTGAATGAGAAGAGGTTTCCGGTTGTCCAGCCTTCCCGCCTCCGTGATAAAGGGCAGAATGCCGGGGATTTCCCGAAGACGACGGCGAACCTCTTCCATCAGGGCCTTCTGGTGACGCTTCCGCTCCTTGCGGTCTACCAGCTTGACATAGACCATTGCGTCACGGACAGTTCCCGTGTCCCCTGCGCCGATGGTTGCATAAGTGTTCCTGATCTCCTTCATCCCTTTCAGTGAAGTCAGGGCGGCGTGAACCCTTCCCCGGGTCTCATCCATGGAGGCGTCCGGGGCGGAGGTGAAGTTGATCTGGAACTCTCCCGCGTCATAGCCTGTGAAAAACTCACTTTGAAGAAAGAACCGGAAAAGCACCAGACCGCCTACCAGAGAGAGAACGGCGATCAGAAGTACGGTCTTGCGGTACTTAAGCGTCCATGCCACGACGAACCGGTAACGGTCCGCGGTTCGATCAAACCAGAGATTGAATCGGTCAAGTATCCTCGCCACCACGTTTCTTTTCCCCTTCCGTTCGATATCCGGGTCGAACCAGCGCGAAGAGAGCATGGGGTCGAGCGTAAAGGAGACAAAGAGCGAGATGAGGACGGCAAAGGTGACGGTCATTCCGAAATGGAAGAAGAATCGGCCGACGACCCCTTTCATGAACGCAACGGGAACGAAAACCGCCACAATGGAGAAGGTGGTCGCAAGGACGGCGAGGCCGATCTCGCTGGTTCCTTCCCGAGCGGCTTTGAAGTGGTCCTGACCGGCCTCGAGGTGGCGCACAATGTTCTCGCGAACCACAATGGCGTCGTCGATGAGCAGTCCGATGGCAAGGGACAGGGCCATGAGGGTCATGACGTTCAGCGTCATGCCGAGGAAGTTCATGATCATGAAAGAGGAGATGACGGAGATCGGCAGCGTGAGCCCCGTGATCACGGTGGAGCGCCAGGAATTGAGGAAGAGAAAGACGATGAGGACGGTCAGGATCCCGCCGAGAATGAGCGTTTCCTGGACGTCCAGGACCGAATCGCGGATCATGATCGACCCGTCCCGGACCATTTCGATCGTTCGTTCCCGGTGGAAGTTCGGGTTGAAGTCTTTCAATCTCCTTCTTCACCCGTTCGACGACCTCCACGGTGTTCGCCCCGGACTGTTTGAGAATGTTCAGTGAGACGGCCTGGACGCCGTTGACAAAGGCGAGGGACCGTTGTTCCTCGATGCCGTCTGTCACCTCGGCCACTTCCGAAAGCAGGATGGGTCTGCCGTTGCGCTGACCGATCACCATGGTCTGGAACCTGTCAACGACCTCGGGTTTGCCGGAAATCCGCAGGGGATACTCCGAACCGTTTCGGTTGAGGCGGCCGAGAGGGGTATTGACGTTTTCGGACCGAAGGCCGCCGATGACCTCATCCACGCCCATGCCGAGGGCTTCGAGCCGGCTCGGGATGGATATTGACATTGACTTCGCGCTTCGATTGGCCGACCAGATCCACCTTGCCGACGCCGGAGATGTTTTCGAACCGGCGTTTCACCTTCTTCTCAACGAGCGTGGTCAGATCCTTGGGAGAGAGAACATCCGAACGTACGGCGAGGGAGACGATCGGTATCGCAGAAAAGTCAAGCTTCTGGATGATGGGTTCCTCGATTCCCTGCGGGAGATCGCCCCGGATGGCATTGATCTTCGCCCGGGCTTCCTGAGAGGCCTCATTGATCTTGACCTCCAGCCTGAATTCCACCACCACGGAGGAGACGCTTTCCCGGGAGCTTGACATGACGTGTTTGACCCCGGAGATGGGGTTGACCGCCTCCTCGATTCGCTTCGTCACCTCCCGTTCAACCGTCTCGGGCGATGCCCCCGGGAACTTCGTGACGATGGAAAGGATCGGCATCTCCACATCCGGAAACATGTCAATGGCGAGGCGGCGGTAGGAGAAGATGCCCAGGACGACCAGTGCGAGCATCATCACCGAGGCGAAGATGGGCCGTTTGATGGAGACATCGGAAAGAAACATTTTCTTAACCTCCGCTGATCGGGGTGACATTCACCCGATCGCCCTCTTTCAGGTTGAATCCGCCACGGATGACGACGGCGTCCCCTGGCGCAACCCCTGAGGTCATCTCCACGAAATCCCCCATCACACTCCCGGTCCGGATGGTCCGCCGGTTTACCGTGTCTCCTTGTACGACAAAAAGGTCCCCCTTCTTTCCGGCCACATCCCAGGAAAGGAGGGCCACCCGGGGAACCTGCAGGATCCCGATTCGTTTTCCCGTGAGGATCCTGCCCTTAATATAAAGTCCGCCCTTCAATTGCTCTGAAGCATTCTCGACCTCGGCGATCACCTTGACCGAGCGATCCGCTTCGTTCACCACGGGATTGATAAACATCACCTTCCCGGTAAAGTTCCTTCCGGGGATGGCATCGGTTGAAAAGGTGAGCGGAAGGCCCACGCGGACCTTCTCCATCTCGGACGACGGAATCGTCACCGTGAAATCCAGCAGGCGGGTATCGATGATTTTGAACATGATTTTCTGGGAGCCCATTTCTCCGACCATGTCTCCCACATTGACCCCGCGGAACGAAACCACGCCGTTGATCGGGGAGCGGATCGTGGTCTTGGATAGGCGGGTCTGGGTCTGCTGCAAGTCTTCCTCTGCGACCTTCAACTGAGCGCCGGCTGCAGCAATTCTGGCGGCTGCCGCCTCCTTCTCGGACAATCCTTCGTCAAGGTTTTGCTGCGTGACGAGCCCGAATTCCTTCAGTTTGAGCAGCCGGTCATACTCCCGATTCGCCCGATTTACGGCAACCTCCGCCTGAAGGAGATTCGCCTTGACTGTTTCGACGGTTGCCCGGGCTCTCTGGAAAATAATCTCCATCTCCCGTGTATCGATCTTTACCAGGGGGGTCCCTTTGCTCACCTTCACCCACTCGGCGACGTAGACTTCCGTGACGACTCCGGAATACTCGGACTTGACATCCGCCGAGAACTTGGGGGAGAGGGACCCCACGACGTCGATTCCTTCGGCAAGATCGGTCGTTGCCACTTTCGCCACCTCGACGGCTACAGGGGGCCTGCCCGTGGTTTGGGTGTCGGGCTTCTTGCCCTCCCCCCTGTCTGAACATCCCGAACCATTTATCCAGAGACTGAGCAGCAACACTGCGACCATCGCGTTTCGTACCCTCATCGCTGTTCCTCCTGAATTCTCCTGTGTGTTGATATGCCCCGGAAGATCAGGTCCAGAATCCGGGCCAGTCCTTTCCGGTTGATTTCCGGCTCAGGGTGGCAGAGTTGAACCTCCATGGCCACATTCACGGCCCCCAGGATGGCCCACATCATGTCGTCGGCGTTCTTCTTCCGAAACTCTCCCTGTGCGATTCCGGCTCTGACCAGGCGCCGGAGACCGTCTTGAAACTTGAGGTGATAGGCATCAAAGTCAAAAAAAGGCGCCCCCTGCGGGGGGCCGTAGTAGATCGAATACATGAGCTTGGCAACCTGAATATTCTCCAGAAACAGGGAATAGACCTGATCGCAGAGGCGAAGAATCTTCTCCTGTGCGGTTCCCCGCTCGCCGCCCGGGGTATCGAGGAGGGCCTCGAACTTGGCGTAGGCTCCGCGGATCAGTTCGAGGTAGATGCCCTCTTTGTTTCGGAAATAGTAATAGAGAACGGGTTTGGTCACCCCGGCGGTGGCGACCATCTCGCGGACCGTCGTTGCGGTATAGCCTTTCCGGGTGAAGAGGTCTATGGCGCTCTGCAAGAGCCGCTGGCGGACTGCCAGGTCGGGTGGTACGGACTTCCTGTTTTTTTCCGTCATCTTCTCTCTCCTTTTCCCCGAACGCTCCCGGGCCACTTTAGAGACTAAGATGCAACGTCACCTTCGCGGGGGAGCCCTTGACACGACCGAAGCAATCTCTCGAGGGCTGAACATATCGAGATTGCCGCGCTCCCTTCGGTCGCTCGCAATGACAAAGCATTACGACACAGTCTCTTAGGGCGGAGAGCTTCGTTTACCTACCGGTAGTTAACATACTCATAAAATCTCTGTCAAGACAGAGTTACCGATCGGTAAGTGCGGCGAGAAGAAAGACTTGACAAAAAAATGGCGGCCAATTAGTCTTTTTTACATCGTATTTTCCCGGATCGAATTCCGTCCCCTTCGATCGGGAGCGGAGAAGGAGGGAGCCCGGGTTTGGCAAAGATCGAATTTGAAGCAAAACAGCATCACTCCTCTTTTCTTGACCCGGCTGAAGGCTATGTCCGGAAGGACCTTTCCTTTGAGGTGAGAAAGGATCCTCTTACTGACCGCCAGTCACGGATCCTCACCTTTCGGCGGCGGAAACTGCCCGGGATAGAGATTCCCCTGCAAATGGTCGAGGCCTCAAGAGCGGGCTGTCCATTCTGTCCGGACCGGGTCCTCTCCTCAACCCCCAAGTTCATCGCCGGCCCTGTTGCCGAGGGGAGAATGAGAAGGGGCAGGGCATTGCTGTTTCCGAATTCATTTCCGTATGCGCATCATAACTGGGTAGTGGTCTTCTCGGAGGATCATTTTCTTTCCCTGGATCAATTCTCGGAGGAAATCCTGAAAGATGCATTTCTCGTCGCCCGGGATGGAATCCTGATGACAGGCAAGACAGATCCCCCGATGCAGTACGCGTCAATCAACTGGAATTACCTTCCTCAGTCCGGCGGCGGTCTGTTCCATCCCCACCTTCAGTCGGTCGTCGAAGAGGTGCCAACCGTTTCCCACAGAGAAGTGTTGAAGGGTCTGGAAAGGTATCAGGAAGAAAAAGGATCAGGTTTCTGGCAGGACTTCCTGTCGGAAGAGATGAGAAGAGGGGAACGATACATCGGCCGCCGCGGGGACGTCCACTTCATTTCGGCCTTCTCACCCCGAGGGATCCTGGGAGAGGTGGTTATTCTCTTCCGGGAGAGAACGGATATCGAGGAGCTGGAAGAGGAGGTCTGGAACCATTTTTTCACCGGCTTGACCGACCTCTTCAAGTATCTTCTGGAAAAGAAGATCTTCAGCTTCAACCTCTCCCTCTTCTTTGGCGGGTCCCGGGAAGCTCCTTCCTGGATTTATGGAAGGCTTTGCCCAAGAATGAGTCTACCCCCCTGGAACACGAGCGACATCAACTACTTTGAGAAGCTCCATGGTGAAGTGATCTGCGTCGTTTCACCGGAAGAGCTCTGTGCCGAGCTCAAACCGTTCTTTGCTTGAAAAGAGATGAAGAGACGGTTCGTCGTTGCCATGGGATGGTGTGCCTGGCACGGATTTTGCTTTTTAAACCAAAGGATGTTTTTGGGGAGATTTTTATAACCTATTGAATTTTATAACTATTGTTTGAAGAAGACAAGAGCGGGAGTCACAACTGGATTGACAAAATGCGAACTCCTGTGGTAACTTTTAACCATAATTTGTTTGCAGAGAGAACAGACGTATGATGAAGTACATTATCTTCTTTCTTCTCCTTTTCAGCCTTGTTACTTACTCGGCCCCGGCCTCCGCCGGGATCTACCGGTATGAGGATGAAAACGGAAACGTCTTTTTTACGAACTGCCCGAGGGACCCGAGCTTCAAACTCTACATCCGGGAAGGCAAGGAAGACGTCGATGGTGTTACGGCTGAAGAGAAGGAAGGTGCGGCCCCCCGGATCTCGACCACTTCGAACGAGTTTGATACACTGATCCGGGAGTTTGCACGCAAATACGAGGTGGATGCCGCCCTGATCAAGGCGATCATTCGTGCGGAATCCGGGTTTAATCCTTACGCCGTTTCGAGGAAGGGAGCGAGGGGGCTGATGCAGCTGATGCCCCAGACCGCCCAGCGACTGAGTGTCTATAACTCCTTCAATCCGAGAGAGAATATCGAAGGGGGTACCCGCTATTTCAAATACCTCCTCGGCCTTTTCAAGTACGATCTCAGGCTCTCCCTGGCTGCGTACAATGCGGGAGAGAATCTGGTCCTTCAGAGTAATTCAATCCCCCCCTACCGGGAAACAATCGATTACATCCGGAAGGTGTTGAATTTCTACCAGTCCTACAGGAACTGACCTCCGCCGAATAATAAATTGATTTCTTTGCGTCCTCAGCGTCTCTGCGGTGAAACATTTATTCTGGACAAACATGGACGGAATTGGTATTTCCAATTCTCCCATTTTAATGTTATCATTCCTTCATTAAATCTATGAAACCGATTGGCCTCCTTAGAGTTCCCCTCATGGAAAAAGTGAATCACGAACAGATCATGAACCTGCCGAACGGGTTGACCATTATCCGGGTGGTTGCCATTCCCGTCATTCTCGCCCTGCTTTTTTCGACAGGACCTGTCTATCAAATCATTACGGCGGTTCTCTTTCTGCTGGTCTCCATAACGGATACTCTGGATGGGTACCTGGCCAGGCGCCTCGGCCTTGTCACAACCCTTGGGAAATTTCTCGACCCCCTGGCGGACAAATTGCTGGTTGTGACGACACTGATCGCCTTGATTCCCTCAAGGGACGTTCCTTTCTGGATCGTGATTGTGATTGTGGGGAGAGAGATCGCGGTGACGGGGCTGCGGGGAATCGCTGTGTCACAAGGGACCGTGATCTCTGCCAGTATCTGGGGAAAGTATAAGACCGTATTTGAGGTCGCCGCCATCACGCTGCTCATCCTCGGGGGAAATCACCTCTCGATCAATATTCATCTGATGGGAATGATCCTGCTCTGGATTGCCCTCCTTCTGGCCGTCTTCTCGGGGATCGACTACTTCAATAAGTTCCTGAAGACGATCATCGTTTGAGAATAAACACGCAAAGCGCATAGCGCATAGCGTAAACCCCGTGAGGCGTAAGTCGTCAGTCGCAAGGGGTGTCTGAATCCCAACGAATAAGTGTCAGTGTCAGTGTCAGAGTTCCTCTGCCTGCCTTGTCTGTTTTGTTTACACTGATCACTGATGACTGATCACTGTCCTCTGTTTTCTGCCTTCTGCTCACTGCCTTCTGTCTGTTTGGTTAACTGATGACTGATCACTGGTCACTTCGTTTCTTCTCATTTTGCCTCTTGACATCGATGGGCAAATCTTGTTACGTTAAGTCATTGAAAAACTGAATGGGCGGGAATAACTCAGCGGTAGAGTGCGACCTTGCCAAGGTCGAAGTCGCGGGTTCAAATCCCGTTTCCCGCTCCAGAGGCGGCATAGCCAAGTGGTAAGGCGACGGTCTGCAAAACCGTTATTCATCGGTTCAAATCCGATTGCCGCCTCCAAGGATGTCAGGGGGTTGGACGAGATCGTTCCAACCCTTTTTTATTTTCTGCAACGATATTCGCGCCGTAAACCCAAGAGCCTTAAGTGTAACACGCAGAACACCAAAAAGTTGCGAGCAGAGCAGGTCCCAAGTTTCGAGTTGATATTCCCTTAACGTCGGGATTTGAAGCCCCCAGCGGCAGTAGAAGTGAAGGTTGGCGTACTACTCTATCTCCCGCTCCCTTTCATTGAACCGTACAACTCAGTTTTTCCCTCATCGAGCCTTCCGATTATCTCTTGCAGAAGCATGGGTCAATTCATATCAGCGTTTGGAAGAAAATGCGGTAATAAGTGTATTTCAATGAATTTATTCATTGAAGAAAAAGTGGCGCTTTATTTCCATTCAGAATACCATACCAATACTACAAAAAAACCCTTGACATCTTAAATATGAATGAGGTATTAATAGGACGATTGCTGATGAATCGAAAGAAAAGAGATTGCCGGGGAAAGTCGAGTATCAGAGGAAGAGCAACAGAAACGCCCTCGTAAAGACGAGCCTCACCAGGCCTATCGATATCGTATGAGCCCAGCTGGGTAGAGACGGCAGAATCCGTCAGGATGGGGGGTCCTGGAGACTAAGTGTCTCCCGGAGTAGAAGCGGTTGGGGTTCCGTATTAGAGTGAAATATGGAAAAGCGAGAAAAATTGGACGCTCTTTTTAGACCGAGAACCGTCGCAATCGTTGGGGCTTCAGACAAATACGATCAAATTTCTGGGAGGCCACTGAAGTTTTTTCTTAAATACGGATACAAAGGTAAGGTATTTCCAGTCAATCCGAAGCATGAAACACTCTGTGGCATCAAATGCTTTGCGAGTCTTGAAGACATTGCTGAAAACATCGATATTGTGCTCATCGCGGTTCCAAACAAAAATGTTCTTCCTATTGTAGCCTCTTGTGTCAGGAAAAATGTTAAAGCAATTGTTATATTCAGTTCCGGGTTTTCTGAAATAGGGGCTGAAGGGAAAAGAGTTTCAGACAGAAGATCGAGGAGATCATCGTAAGGAGCGATACAAGAGCTTTTAGGCCCCAATTGCATGGGATTTGTCAATTTACACGATTCCGTTCCGGCGTTCTTCGGAGGCGCATTGGAAAATGAAAGCAACATGATCCCAAGCCAGGTTGGTTTTCTATCCCAGAGTGGCGCCCTTAGCAACCTTTGCTTTGCTGTTGCTCAAAAGATGAAGATCGGATTCAGCTATCTGATTACGACAGGGAACGAAATGGACATTGATATTTCGGATTGTTTGGAATATCTGATCCATGATGAGAAAACGAAAGTGATTGCTTGTTTCATCGAGGGGTTAATAGACGGCAATAAATTCATGACCATTGCCAAGAAAAGCATGGAAGCCAAAAAACCAATTGTAGCTCTCAAAATAGGGAAATCAAGCGTTGGGAGAAAGGCCTCTTTGTCGCACACAGGAAAAATGACCGGAAGCGATGAATGTTATGCTGCGGCATTTAAGAAGGCAGGGATCATTAGAACGGAAGGTATTGAAGAGACGATTGACAGCATGTTTCTGTTTACCAGGTGTTCACTGCCGGGTGGAAATAGAATGGGGATCGTAACCATTACGGGCGGTGGGGCTATTTTGATGGTAGATACATGCGAAGAGCTGGGCCTTGAGATTCCGGAGTTAACGGGCAAATTGAAACAGCAGATGTTAAAGAAAATCCCCGCGTATGGTAGCGCGTTAAACCCCGTGGATTTAACAGGTCAATTGATTAATGATGTGAGTTCCATAAAGGAAAGCGCGGCCTTGCTCCTTGATTCTGATTCAATCGACATCGTCGTCATTTTTCTCGGAATGTTGAAAAATTTCGGTGAGCAAATCATAAAGGATATCGTTGAACTGTCTCGAAGAACAAGTAAAATGTTGTGTGTTGTCTGGATGGACCCGCCTCACGACGCAGTTAAACTTTTGCAGGAGAGTCGTATCCCAACGTTTGAGGATCCCATCAGGTGCATTCGAGCCATCAGCATCGTGGTCAGATACACGGATTATCTGAGAAAGAGTGAACTGACTGAGAAGACGACAAGCAATTTGCAGAGAGATAAACGGGTTCAACGACACAAAGAAGATGTTGAAAGAATGTTGGAACCGGGTTCGCTGGAAGGGAGAACCCTGACAGAACACGAATCCAAAAGGATATTAAGTGCTTATGGGGTCCCTGTCACGAAGGAAAGAATTGCCTTATCTCCTGAGGAGGCCGTTAGAATCGCGGGAGAGATTGGGTATCCCGTCGTCCTCGAAGATCCACTCGGCTGAAATCCTGCACAAAACTGACGTTGGAGGAGTTGAGTTAAATCTTCAAAACGCCGGAGGCTGTCCTGGATGGTTACCAACGGATTTTAGCCCAGACGAGGAAGTATGCACCAAACGCGATAGTTCGAGAAATATTGGTTCAAGAAGCGGTCGAAGCCTCCTTTGAAACGATGATTGGCGTAAAGCACGACCCCGTATTCGGTCCCATGATCCTATTTGGAATGGGGGGTGTTTATGCAGAAATTCTCAGGGATTGCTCTCTTGGGATAGCCCCGTTGTCGAGGAAAGAGGCCGAGGAGATGGTCAAGGAGATCAAAGGATTCGGCATTCTCGATGGGGCGCGAAATAGAATCAAGGCAGACACACACGCGATCATTGATGCGCTGCTGAGGGTCTCTGATCTGGCAATTGAATTTAAGGACAGGATCGTTGAAGTCGATATTAATCCCTTCTTTGTCTTCGAAGAAGGGAGGGGAGGGAAAGCCGGAGACGCGTTAATGATTTTGAGATAGCCATGCCCACACATGTGTTCATTTACGAGTCTGGTGAAGGACCAAGGATAATAAAGATTAGGCTATGAAGCGAGAGAAAGAATTGAAGAATCTCGAGAAGGAATGGCAGCAAGGTCTGGTTAAGGAGGCGCAGGAACTCATCAAGCGGAACGTAAAAAAGTGTTTCAAACGGAATCCGGGATTGAATCGATCGTCTCTACACTCCTCTCGAATTGGAAAGATGCGGTTTTGATTATGTCAAGGATTTGGGATTTCCCGGCCAATACCCTTACACGCGCGGGAAAGATCCTTTGGGCTATCGAGCAAATTTCTGGATTTTTCAACAGTACGCTGGATATGGTGATGCTGAGGAAGCAAACAAAAGATACCGGTTTTTGCTCGACCATGGACAAACAGGGATCTCTATCGCGCTGGATCTGCCCACCCAAATTGGGATTGATTCGGATCACCCACTGGCTGAGGGGGAAGTGGGTAAGGTTGGTGTGGCCATCGATTCACTGGAGGATTTGGAAACTATTTTTAAAGGAATTCCCTCTAAATAAACCGCGTCAGATCAGTTTAGTGGCCAATGCTACGGCGTTGGTCGGTCTGGCGATGTTCATTGCTCTCGCCGAAAAACAAGGGGTTCCCACCTGGTCAGATCGTTTTGAGAATCCAGAACGATATTTTGAAAGAATTCATAGCGCGAAATACCTATATCTTTCCGCCGAAGCCATCGCTCCGATTAGCCACGGATCTTGTTATTTATTGCGCAGAAAACTATCCTAATTGGTTGCCGTTGACCGTTTGTGGTTATCATATCCGCGAGGCGGGAGCCACGCCTCGCAAGAGATCGCTTTCACGTTGGCAAATGCGTTGGAGTATATGGACGAGGTTCATCGAAGAGGCTTTAGCGTTGAAAGAGTGTTGCCGAAATTATCGGCATTCATGTGCGTAAGCATGAACTTTTTTGAAGAGAATCGCTAAATTCAGAGCCTTAAGACGATTATGGGCACGGTTGTTTAAAGAACGATATTCGATTCAAGATCTTTCAAAACTGGGTTTTAATCTTGTCAATTTTACGGCGGGCAGCAGTCTAACCGCTAAGCAGCCGATGAACAATATTGTTCGCGTGACGATTGAGTGTTTGGCCGGAGTTTTGGGCGGGTGCCAGTCCTTCTTCCCTTGTTCCATGGACGAGGCCTACTGTACCCCAACGGAAAGTGCCGTTAAATTGGCGCTGAGGACACAGCAGATCATTGCCCATGAGACAGGCGTTGCGGACACGATCGATCCTTTAGGTGGATCTTATTTCTGTAGAAGCTCTGACGACATGGCTTGAAAAGGAGGCAAGGAAATACCTGGATGAAATCGAAAAGATTGGCGGGGCGATCAAGGCCATCGAATCAGGCTATTTTCAGGAGAAGATAGGAGAATCTTCATTCACAATTCAGAAAGAGATTGAAAATAAGAGAGAGAATCATTGTGGGAGTTAATGAATTTGTTGATGAAGAAGAATTACCGATAGAGATTTTTCGACCTCCTGAGGATACCGCTGAGAAGCAAAAGGAAAAATTGAAGAAGACTTGAGAGAAACGAGAGACAACCGAAAGAGTGGAAGAGATATTGAAAGAAGTGGAGAGATTGGCAGGGACCAAGGAGAATTTGGTTCCAATTCTCGTCCGGGCCGTGAAAAGTTATGCGACCTTGGGGGAAATTTGTGATGTTTTTCGGCGAGTCTTCGGTGAATATCAGCAAACAAAATTCTTTTAAAGTCTTTAGGAAACAGAGGAAGACGAAAATGATTAAGAAGATCGATCATATTGGCATTGCCGTCAAGAATTTGACAGACGCAATAAATACATACAAGAAGCTTTATGGATTGGATGCTATAAAAATAGAGACCCTTCATGACATCAAGGTTAAGGTGGCTTTCATACCCCTGGGTGAAGTGCTCATCGAGTTATTGGAACCCGTTGAGCCCGGGGAAGGAAGAATCGGGAAATTTTTGAAAGAGAAGGGGGAAGGGATTCCATCATATTGCATTGAGGGTGGAGAATATCCAAGATACGCTGGAGAGGCTTGAAGAAAAATAATATCCGATTGAGAGATGAGAACCCCGGGATGGCGGGGACGGCTCAAAAATAGCATTTATCGAACCGGTCTTCACACAAAATGTTCTCACTGAACTGGTCGAAAGAGACCGAGAGGTAAAGAGAGATTAAGAATGAACATCCGGGATCTATTGGAAAAACAGGCTGAAAAGTATTCTGGATAAAGTATTTCTTTACTTTGAGGATCAAAGAATCACTTATCAGGATTTTAATCTTACCGTCAACAGGGTTGCGAATGCTTTTAAAAGAATGGGTATCGACAAGGGGGAAAGGGTGGCCATCATGCTTCCTAACTCCCCCGAGTTTCTTTATACCTGGATGGGGTTGAATAAGATAGGGGCTGTGGAGGTGCCAATTAATATAGGTTTTACAGAAGTGGAGGTAAAATATATCTTACAACATTCAGAGGCTTCGGGAATCGTGATCCATCAAGATTACTATCCCATATTGGATAGAATAAGAAGAGAGGAAATTCCGAAATTAAGAAACGTGATCTTTTATGGAGATGAAACGCACTCCTCCCGGGACCATTCCTTTTTCGACGTTGCTACGACGAGAAGACTGAACTGGAAGAAGTGGCTATCTCTGAAGAGGATCCGGCGGTTTGCATTTATACTTCGGGAACCACGGATCGACCGAAGGGAGTCATCAATTCACACAGAAATTGGGTGCTGACAGGAGAGGCCTATGCATTTACCGTTGGAATTACTGCTGACGATCGGGTGATGACTTCCAACCCGCTTTTTCATGCGAACGCTCAGGTCTATCCGACGATGGGTTCATTGACCGCTGGGGCAAGTTTGATTTTGTTAAAACGTTTCAGTTCCTCTCAAATTCTGGAGCAGGCCAGGCATTATCAGGCAAGTAAGCTAGTTCTGGTTCAAGCGGTGACCCCTTGGGTTTGGAAGCGGCCTCCAGAGAAGACGACGGGGATAATCCTGTAAAAACTCTTAGTCGCGGGAAATGTGCCCACGGAGATCTATTATGAATTTGAGAAACGCTTTCAATTAAAGATTCAGACGATTTATTCTCTGACTGAGGCGGTTTTTGCTATCATGGGGCCGAGAGAGGGAACTCGGCCAAGAAAACCAGGGGGAATTGGTGTTCCGATGGAGCATCCAGATCCATCATAAAGAATGAGGTTAGGATCGTCGATGAGGAGGGTAAAGAGGTTCCCCGGGGAAAGCAAGGGGAAATTATTATTCGGAATCCTGCGACGATGATCGGGTATTTTAAAGATCCTGAAAGGACGGCTGAGACTAAAAAGGATGGGTGGATTTACACGGGGGACATTGGATATCAAGATGAGGAAGGCTATTTTTTCTTCGTTGGGAGGAAAAAAGAAGTGATCCGAAGGAGAGGGGAATTGATCTCACCGACTGAGATAGAATCGGTAATCAATAGTCATCCGAGCGTTCAGGAATCGGCGGTCATCGGTGTTCCCTCTGGCTTAGGATCAGGGGAAGAGGAAGTAAAGGCGTATGTGTGTTTGAAACCCGATGAGAACGGCACCCCTCAGGAAATTCTCTCATGGTGCAAAGAGAAATTGGCGGAGTTCAAGATTCCCCGCTTTCTGGAATTTCGAACTGATTTCCCCAAGAGCGCCATCGGAAGAATTCAAAAAAATTTATTGAAGACAGAAAGGCAAGACCTGACAGAAAGGTGCTACGACCGGTTGAAGGAAGAAGAGAATGATGGGGAGCAACTTGAAACCCAATCGACCGATGAGAGGAATCTTAGGGGAATTGATGAGATGGAAAAGGATGTTGCCATCGTCGGAGTAGGTCAGAGCCCATTTATGCGCAGGTGCGGTGTGTCGATTGGTGAACTTTGTTTTTGGGCCTATCAGGAGGCAATGGAGGGTATCCGTCTTAAGAACGAAGAGATTGATGCGTCTGTTGTTTGTTCAGCAACGGAATACGACAAACAGAGAAGTCCTGCAGGTGTTGTTTCGGACTATCTCAATCTGAGAGGAAAACCTACCTTTTGTGTGGAAAGCCTCTGTTCCTCCAGTTCGAGCGGTCTTCGTGTTGCTTACTCTCTCATCAAAGCGGGGTTGCATCGATGTCGTTGCCGTGATTGGTTTCCAGAAGATGTCTGAATTGACTTCTGCCGAGGCCGCCGAAAGGATGGGAAGAAGTGGAGATGTGATGTGGGAGTCACCTTTTGGAATGACCATGCCTGCGGCCTTCGCCATGTTTGCTCGTGCCCATATGGCGGAATATGGAACAACCGAAGAACAATTGGCAAAAGTTCGGGTGAAGAATTCAATTTATGGAGCACTAAACGATAAAGCAGCATTTCGGAGAATGGTGACGGTGGAAGAGGTGATGAACTCACGGCCAGTTGTCAGCCCACTGAAACTATTGGATTGCTGTGCGAATGCGGACGGTGCGGTCGTGCTGATACTCGCTAACCGAGATATTGCGAAGAGGATAACGGATAAGCCCATATGGATTCACGGCCTTGGTGCATCCTCAGGTTCAGCTACTCTTTCCGGACGCGAAACTTACTCGAGCATCGCCTGTACCCGGGAAGCGGCAAAGGTAGCCTATGAGATGGCTGGCATCGGTCCAGAAGATATTGATGTCGCAGAGGTCCATGATTGTTTTACGATCACAGAGATCATCAACTATGAAGACCTCGGTTTTGCAAAACCAGGGGAGGGAGTAAGATTACTCGAAGATAGGGAGACCTACTTAGGAGGTAAGATTCCAGTCAATCTGGATGGAGGCCTTCTGTGTAAAGGTCATCCGATTGGTGCTACGGGAGGAGGCCAGATCCGGACGATCGTGCGACAGCTTCGTGGAGAATGCGGGGAAACGCAGGTGGCAAATGCAAGAATTGGGCTCGTGCATAACCTTGGGGGGCCCGGCGTATACTGTTTCGTTACGATTTTGGGAAGGGATTGATCATGGGGTTTGATCAATTTGGTGTGAAAAGTTTCGTTTCCGAAACCAAGGCGGAAGAATTTGTGACCTATCTTGAACAAGGAAAAATGATGACGACTCGATGCAAAAAATGTCAGCAGATCACTTTCCCACCTAAAATGGACTGCGTGTGTGTGGACGGAGCGCGGTGGAATGGGTTGAGATAAAGGAAACAGGACGGCTCAGAACCTTTACCACGGTCATGTATGGTCCTGCTGGCTTTGAAAATGAAACGCCCTATACATTGGCCGTCGTTGAATGTCCCCCCAAGATTAAGATCTTCGGCCAGATGGACAGGAAGATCCCACTTGAGGACATCAAAGTTGGAATGAGTTTAAAAGTGGTTTCGGTTAGCCTGCCTAATAATAGATTTTCTTATCAATTTGAAAGAGTGTAAATAGATGTCAGGGGGGTAATAAGGCCTTTTTTTATTGACTTCTCTTTCCAAAATGGGTAGCCTGTCATACTTAGAAGTCCTCATTCCAGTTTGGACCGGGTCCGATCTATTAACGAGAGACTGGGAGGTGTGGAAATGGGTTACAAGAAGAACATACAGGGAAGAGGCAAACGACAGGTCGTTGTCGATATTTTCTGCCATTACATTTCGAAGGCTATGGGCGAAAGGGTGGGAGGCAGCTTTCCGCGGAGCAGCGCTGATCCCGATGTCCGCCTGAAGATCATGGATGAGTACGGAATTGGGATACAAGCGATCAGCCTGCCATCGCCGGTTCTGCTCAACCTTAGCATTGATGATGCGGCTGAAATATGCAGGTCTTCTAACAACGAGAGTTATGCTCTTTGTAAAACGTTCCCGGATCGGTTCATAAACATCTGTGCGGTCTCGCTCCTCGATGTAGAGGAAGCTTTGAAAGAGATGCGTCGGGGAATCAATGAACTTGACTGCCGCGGAATTACGATTGCAACAAACCAGAATGGAAAAGGGCTCGATTCTCAAGAGTACTTCCCATTTTATGAGAAGGTGATTGAATACGACTTGCCTCTCTTTCTTCATCCCACCAACTGGGAATCTTATCCGCTGGTCGACATGGAAAAGGGATGGAGGATGATGCTTGTGTTTGGATGGCCTTTCGATACGACACAGGCTGTATGGAGACTGATCTTTGGAGGCGTCATTGATCGCTTTCCCACCTTGAAAATTGTTACCCACCACCTTGGAGCCATGCTTCCTTTTTTCGCCCGCAGAATTGAACAGAACGTGAATAAATTCCTGAGTCATAAGTTAGCAAGGCCCATTAGCGAGTATTGGACCAGTTTTTACGGGATACGGCTCTCGATGGGACTGTTGCTGCCTTTCCGTGCGGTTATGCGTTCTTTGGCCCGAGCGGATTCGTGTTTGGGTCGGATTACCCTTATGGCCTTGAAGAAGGCAGGGATTTTGTCAGGGCTAATCTGGAGGGGGTTAGAAAGATGAAGATCCCGGCTGCAGAGATGAAGAAGATACTGGGCGGAAATGCCAAAAGATTACTGAAGATAGGATGAAATAGTAAATGACTGATACTTGTTTTGGTTAAGAAGGCTATCAAGAATTCTGATAACACAGTCCTCTACGAAGGAAGGAGGCATTTTGAATAATATAAAAGTTCTGATAGCATAACCTCTACGAGGTAAGGAGATATTATGATTGAGAAGGCGAGACGCATTCTCAAGGTGATAGACCTGGCAAACGAAAAACTGGCTTGGATAGGTGGTTGTGTGCTTCTTTTCGCGATGGTTTTGGTTCCGTATGAGGTTGTCAGCGGTATGTCTTCAACAGTCCCACATCATGGTCAATGGAGATGACCCAGTTCTTGTACTGCACTATGGTCGTCTTGGGCGGTGGATGGGTATTGCTCATAGGAAGCCATGTCAATGTTGATATTATCTATAACCGATTTGGGATAAGGACAAGGGCAATCATCAGTATACTGACCTCTTTATTACTATTTACCTTTCTCTTTCTTGTTTTCCGTCAGAACTTATTGGCAGCGATGCAGTCTCTGGCATGGCGAGAAACTTCAGCGAGCGGGTGGAATCCCCCTCTCTACCCAATCAAGCTCATAATCCCGCTCGGAGTTCTATTCCTCCTCCTGCAAAGCATTGCCATGTTTGTTAGATATATTATCCAGGCTGTAACCGGGGTGGAGGAAATAAAAATAGAACCGCTCACAGGACAGGAGTAAAGCAGATGGACATTGGGCTGATATCTCTGATTTGTTTTGTTTCATTGCTGATTCTACTTGTCCTCGGTTTACCCATTGCCTTCTGTATGGGCGGCGTTGGCGTCATTTTTATTTTATTAAAACTGGGACCTTCCAGCCTGTACCTCATAACTACGTCAACCTGGGAAGCATTGACAGCCTATGTATTGATTTCCATTCCGCTTTTCGTATTTATGGCATACCTCCTTGAAGGCTCTGGCATGGCTGATGACCTCTTTGAGACCATGTACCGATGGCTGGGGTCCATCAGGGGCGGATTGGCTATGGGAGTGGTGATTATCTGCACCATCTTCGCAGCTATGTCAGGGATGAGTGCGGTGGGTACTATCACCATGGGTCTGATAGCACTCCCCGCCATGATGAAGAGGGGTTATGACAAGTCCATAGCCATGGGTTCAGTAGCAGCTGGGGGTACCTTGGGAATATTAATCCCACCCAGCGTTCCCATGATAATATACGGCTTTTTGGCACAGGAATCCGTAGGGCAATTATTCATGGGCGGTGTTATACCAGGGCTGATCATGTCATCCATATTCATCATCTACATAGGGATAAGGTGTGGCTTCAATAAAACCATGGGCCCTGCGATTCCCAAAGAGGAAAGGGGTACCTGGCGACAAAAATTCATTTCACTAAGGGGGGTAATACTGCCGCTGATACTGGTATTCTTGGTGCTGGGTTTCATTTATCTGGGGGTAACCACTACCACAGAGGCAGCCGGGATAGGCGCTCTGGGGTCATTGTTCGTCGTGTTCATCTATCGCAAGTTTTCCCGGAAACTCGTGCGCAATTCCCTGATGAAGACGCTGCGTATCACCGTCATGGCGGGCTGGATCATATTAGGAGCAACGTTATTCACGCATGTATATCTCTGCCCTCGGGGCTAGTGAATTTGTTAAGGAGCTCATCGCGGGCGCAGGCGTCAATCGTGGGTTGTCGTCGTGATAATGCAAATCATCATACTGTTTTTAGGGTGTTTTATGGATCCCACGGGGATTCAGATCATTACCATTCCCATCTTTGTTCCCTTAATCAGGACGCTCGGCTTTGACGCTGTATGGTTTGGCATCCTTTTTGTCATTAATCTGGAAATGGGCTACTTGACTCCCGCCCTTTGGCTATAACCTCTTCTACATGAAGATGCTCGTTCCTAAAGGAGTAACGATGGGGGACATTTATAAATCGATTGTTCCTTTCGTCGCAATGATGCTGTTTTGTTTAGCGATCATGATGGTGTTTCCTCAACTCGTTTTGTGGCTCCCTAAAATGATGATACCAGCGAGGTGAGCAGTCTAATACGTGTTTGATCGCGAAATGTTCAGCAAAGCAAAGTCAGTGGTTTCAAATGCTGAGGGGCAATACCTTGAAAAATTGCCATATTCAATGAGAGATAGTATTATCATACTTATACAAAACACACTGAATGTACACCTGTCTTCTTCTCACTGAGGTGTCATCGGAGAAAGGAGGGAATGCAGGGTATACGGGAAACATCGAAATATGCCAGGAAGCAAACTCAATATCTGGTTTTTCAATCTTATGAAGCGCAGTGGTTAGAAACAATGAAGGAGGTAATTAGAATGAAAAGGATTATTTTATACTGCTTTTTAGCGTTGGCGATCATTGGTAGCATTGCGGGTGGCAGAGTCTGCGCCCTAGCGGCACCGGCACAGCCAGTAAGCTGGAAGCTGCAATCGTTTACTGTTCCAGGTTCCAATATGTGGGAAGGATTTTTAATATCTTTCGTCGATCTTGTCCAAGCAGAAGAGCCAGGGAAAATTTGAAATTGCTCTTCAAGCACCAGGAGCAATAGTGCAACCACCAGAAATAACCAAAGCCGTCGGCCAGGGTGTTATTCCAGTGGGACTAACTTCACCCGGATATGACGGAGGTTTCATACCTGAATCATATGTTCTGACTGGTCTCCCCTTTTCTTATACTGATGCCCTTCAGCAGGCAGATTTCTGGTACAGTTATAAAGGGGGGGCAGCGTTTAAAGCGGCAGCTGATGCCTACGATGGCCAAAAGGGTTCAACCAATAGCACTGCTCATTTTACACGACTCCATGGTCATCATGACCCAGTTTCCCGTGTCTGCGGTCTCAGATTTCCAGGGAAAGAAAATCAGGGCTACTGGCGCCCGTGCTGAGGCTATAAAAGCACTCGGGGCCCGGCAGGTCACTCTTGGACTGGGGGATGTCTATAATGCTCTCCAGACAGGGGTGATAGACGGCCATTTCATGGCCGTCTGGGTCTTGAATCCTACAAGTGGAAGGAAGTAACCAAGTACGTCATCGAACCAGCCTGGTTGTATTGCAGCCCTTCCTTGCTTGAAGTGAACGTTGATGAATGGAATAAACTGCCTGATGATTTCAAAAAGATTTTCCAGGATACAGCGCGAGAAGTAGTCGCCAAGGATTTGCTTCCTTTCTCGGATAAAAAGAATAAAGAGTATGTTGATTCAGCGACCAAAGCAGGAGTAAAGTGGATCACCCTGTCTCCTGCCGAGGCCGAGAAATATCGGGCTGCTACATTGCCTCTGTGGCAGTATGCTGAAAAAATATCCCCCAAAACCGGTGAAATGGTACAATTATTGAAAACATACCTCAAAGAAAAGGGTGTTAGTTTCCCGGGCAAGTAGTAGTGTATCAAGGTGAAGAGAAAGGGTAGGAGGTAACTCCTGCCCTTTTCTTCATAGCGAGTGAGTCCTTTCTATCTTGGCTCTGTTAATCGTGCAAGAAAGGAGATATGAATGTCAGGACAGGAATATGTGAGCTATCCCGTTCGAATAAGAATTCTCTCACAGAAAGGTACTTGTGCTCACGCGCATAAAGTCGGAGATGAATGGATTTGTAAATATGAACCAGGAAAGCCGCCAGAGGTGCCGAATATCTGTTATGCCGCTTTGAATGCGATATTGTACAATCTAAAGGCACTGTGGTGGGGGGCCCCTATACCAGCCCCTGTGCCCGATCCGGACACTTTCTTTGTTGCCTGTCCCGATCCCCTTAACCCGGTTGTTTTTGAACTGAGGCGGCTGAAAGATCAGCCTATTCAGTCTGCATTATCCGGATCACCTCGATCTTTATAAGGAAAGAGACAAGATAGATTCTGAGCTGAAGAAATAAGCCGTCGACCGGTGCCGGCCTTTCATGAGAGGTTTGAACTGTGGGGTTGGGCTCAGTCCGTACGCATTCGGTTGAAGCACTACACGGGTGGCAAGAACGCAAACGAGACGGACGGATGGACAAACTGATCATCACCGCCGCGATAACCGGCGCTGCTGTTTTGCCGGTGCAGACGCCCTATTTGCCTATCACGCCCAAGCAGATTGCCGATGAGGCCGTGAGGGCGGCTGAAGCTGGAGCTGCTTCAGTCCATATCCACGCCCGCAACCCGGAGACCGGTGAGCCGACGAGCGATATTGAGGTTTTCAGAGAGATCCTCACTCGGATAAAGGAGCGGAGTGATGTCGTCATCGGTATATCCACCGCCGGGGCAAGAGGGCTGAGTGCTGATGAGAAAATCAAGCCTGTCACTGTTTTTGAGCCGGAACTTGCTTCTTACGATGTTGGGAGCGTCACAAGAACTGGCGAGCGTCTCCTAAAAGCATATAAGGATACGGACTATAAATTCCCCTGGGAAAAGGAAGCTCTAAGATTAAGATCAAAGGACGTGTGGGCTAACCCCTTCGACGACCTCCATTTGTTCGGCCGAAAGATGCAGGAGGTTGAGACAAAACCGGAATACGAGATTTTTGACGTCGGATGGCTGTACAATGCGCATTTCCTATGGCGAACCAAGGCGGGCTACAGCAAGCCTCCGTTCTGGGTCCAGTTTGTCCTGGGTGGATTCGGCACCATTGGGTCCAGCCCTGAGCATCTGCTGCACCTGAAACAGACACTGGGGACTCTTTTCGAGGGAGAACAGTATAAGTGGTCTGTCATCGGCATAGGGTACCCGGGCCAATTTTATATTGCGGCTCAGGCAATGATGATGGGAGGACATGTCCGAGTGGGCATAGAGGATAACCTCGAAATAAGACGCGGCGTGCTGGCCAAGAGCAATGCTGAACTGGTGGAAAAGGCTGTACGCCTCGCACGGGAACTGGACAGGGAGATCGCGACCCCAGACGAAGCGAGAGCCATCATCGGTCTAAAGGGAAAGGATAAGGTCAAGTTTTAATCTTTGATAGTCTCCTGCTGGATAGTGAAAAGATGAATAGACTTAGGATCAAGAAAGTAGCCGTCATTGGGGCCGGGATGATGGGTAAATGCATCGGACTTGAGTTTGCCCGATTCGGCTATGAGGTTGTGCTGCATGACCTCTTGGAGGAACAACTCGAGAAGTCCTTGCGGAGTGTGCAGGAAGAGCTTGATCTGATGGTAGAAGCGGAATTGATCCCCTCCGACGTCGCTCGGGCGGCGCTCGGCCGGTTACGAACCACCACGGACATCGCGGAGGCGGCATCGGGTGCCGATCACATTGTTGAAGCGGTGCCTGAAGACCTGGCCTTGAAACAGGAATTATTTGCCAGGCTTGACGAGCTTTGCCCAGCGCACGTCAGTTTAGCCACCAACACGTCCATTTTGAAGGTGGATGATTGTGCTGCCAAGGCAAGGAATTTCCCGGGCGCATTCTGGGAACTCATTACTGGCAGCCTGCCCATCTCATTCCACTTGTGGAGGTCATCGGAGGGAAAAGGACAGACCCTGCAGTGCTACGAAGAGTGGCCGAGTTGCTGCGTAGTGTGCGAAAAAGAGTCGTCATTCAAGAACGCGAGCTACCGACAAGTCCGGCGGGATGGGGAAATGCGCTTCAGTGGGTTATCGGGGAGCAGGCTCGGAAACTGATCAATGAGGGAGGATGCACCCCGCACTTGGTGGATGACCTGATCAGATTTGGTTTTGGCCGTCGTACAGCCTATACGGCACGATACATCGGCATGGACTTGATGGGATTGGATCTCGCCTACAACCTGATGAAAGCAAAAGGTCAGGAGCCTTGGGGGCCTATCAAGGAGAGGGTCGAGCGGGGTGAACTGGGTATGAAGACCGGTAAAGGCTTCTATGATTGGTCTGGGGATAAGGCAAAGGAGTTCCTGCGTGACTTCCACTTAGAGCTCATACGTCTATTAAAGAGAGATATGGAGAGGGGAGATATCTAATACTCCTTCATCCCACTGCGGTCAGGCCGCCGTCAACATATATAATCTGCCCGGTAATGAAATCCGTCTCGGGAGAGGCAAGGAAAACACAAGCAGCCGCGACATCCTCAGGGGTTGCAAATCGCTTTAAAAGAGTACTGGCACGTAATGTCTCCAACCGTTCCGGATTATTAGCATAGGCTTTCTTAATCATTTCCGTTATAACGAGAGACGGGCCGATCGCGTTCACATTGATGTTATACTCTGCCCACTCCGCTGCAAGATTGCGGGTGATCATGTCTACCGCGCCTTTGGTCGCTCCGTAAATCGTATTGCCTCTGCCTACCCCTCGAATTCCGCGAACCGACGAAAGATTAATGATCTTACCCTGCTTCCTCTCGATCATCATCTTCCCGAAAATCTTGCACGCCAACATCACTCCTCTCACATTCGTAGAAAACAGAGAATCCCATTGATCCATATCGGTGTCGACCGCAGGGATTTTCACGTTCAGACCTTGGGCATTCACCAGGATATCCACTCTGCCGTAGTCCTGTAACAACCTGTCCTTCAGTGCTGTCACACTCCCTTCGTTCGTGACATCGACCTGTGCCGCAGAGACGCCGGCTCCGATTTCTGTCTTGATTTTCTTCGACACCTCTTCGAGGTTCTTCAGGTTCCGGCTGGCCACAGTCACCCTTGCGCCCTGACGGGCCAATGCAAATGCGCAGGCTTCACCGATGCCACCCGCTCCCCCAATGACCACAGCGATCTTATTATCAAGCCTGAACATAAAGCCCTCCTGGGAATATCCCCCGGTTAAGTCCAGCACTGGGTCAGCTTATCAATGGGCCACAGGGAAAGCAGGTCGTAACCCTCCCTGGTCACCACCATCTGCTCTTCCAGGCGCACGCCGTCTTTCCCGCCGTGTTTGCCGGCCCATGTCTCCAAGGCTATCACCATGCCCTCTTCAAGGACCTCCGGGTTAGCCCTGGCCCTCGGCAGCAAGATTAAGGGCTTTTCCTGAAGAGCCAGACCGATGCCGTGCCCCATGGCATGCCCGCTGACTTCGTTCCATTCCTTGTAAGGGCCCCAGTAAGCAGGATCGGTGGGAAATCTCTCACAGATGTCGAGGGTGGTATTGCCCGCCTTCACGCCGCTCATGCCGGCGTAAAGCATGGCCCGTGCTTCCTCGTAAATCTCTTCCTGCTCGGACGTAGGCTTGCCGCAGCAGAAGGTGCGATAGTAGCAGGATTTGTAGCCCTGGAACGAATTGCCATTGATGTCGATGTTGATCAGGTCACCCGGCCTGAGCTGTCTTTCCGTGTAGTCAACGCGCCACGGATTGGTCAGTTCACCGGACACGCAGACAAACTCCTGGACCTCGTCGGCACCCAGGGCATAAAGTCTATTCATGCCGATGCCTACCAACTCACACTCGGTGATGCCCGGCCTTATGGCTTCCTGGATATCGGCGAAGGCCGCCTCGGCGCAGGCGCAGGCGATCCGCATGCACTCCACTTCATCCCGGCTCTTTATCTTCCTGGCCTCGAAGACGACGTCCTTGGCGTCGACGACTTCAAGGCCATAATCCTTGAAGGCCGCTTGCACCAGCAACTCCGACGAGCAGCCGTCAATGCCGACGGGCTTCCCTGAGATGCCGTGATCACTCATGATCTTGAGCACCATGTCCACCATGGGCTTGACTTCTTCCTTGCTCGTCAGGAATTTCATGCGGGGCAGTCTGCCGGGGCCGATCCTGCCTTCCATCCAGGGCATCTCCCTGCGCATATAATGCGGATAGCTGCCGCCGCCATAAACATAGGGCTCGCCGTTGACGGGCAGGATAGCCCCCTGCGACTCCAACCACCGGATCGGGACGGTGATGTAGGCACCGGTCAGGTACCTGACGGTATAGGCGTCAAAGGTGATCAGAACCCCCAACCCGGCCCTTTCCATTTCGTTTTTGGCTCTTTTCAACCTGTACTTCCGCATCCGGTCATAGTTGATTCTTTCCTCGCGATCCGTGCCATACCGGCTGTATGCCATTTCAGTCTCCTTTTAAGCTATGCTCTGTCCTCTTGGTCAGGCTGTCACGCCACCGTCAATGGCCAACCCCTGGCCGATTATGTGTCATTCGTTCCTACCAATCATATTCTTCTCTTTCAATAATGGTGGCAACACCTTGTCCGCCGCCGACGCAGGCAGTGGCACAACCAAAGCGTCCTTTCTCGATATTGAGTATCCTCGCAAGGGTCCCGATGAGCCTGCAACCGGTTGCCCCAAGCGCGTGCCCAATGGCCGTCGCGCCGCCTTTTACATTAACGCGATCGGGATCGATTCGCAATTCTTTGATACAGTTGAGCACCACGATCGTAAAAGCCTCGTTGATCTCCCAATAATCGATGTCCCTTGCTTCGAGGCCGGCGCTTTTCAATGCCCTTTTGCTGGCAGGGACAGGGCCGATTCCCATGATCGCAGGGTCAACTCCGGCAAAACCGATGGACCGTATCGTGGCCAATGGCCTGATACCTTTTTCCCGCGCCTTTTCTTTGCTCATCAAGAGTAGAGAGGCTGCGCCGGCGTTTAACGGTGACGAATTGCCCGCAGTGATCACTCCGCCATCCTTAAAAATGGGCTTCAACTGGTCGAGGGCTCTCCAGGGAAACGTTTTCTCGAACAGCTTGATCTTCCTTGACGGTCAATAGGGATCCGTCTGCCTGCTCGGCATCTATCGGAAGAATTTCGTCATCGAAGAAACCCTCTCTTCTTGCCTTCACGGCAAGATCGTGTGATCGCTTGGCCCATTGATTCAACTCTTCCTTGTGGAAATCCCTTATGGAGAAGAGGGCTTCCGCCGTCATACCCATTCTGCCCGCGTTCTTGACATCCCAGTGAGCGAAGGCTTCTTCCCTGGTGAGGCGCGGATTCAGCTTAACGTAGCTATCTTCCCTGGTGGACTGCCCCATCGGGACACGCGTCATGTGCTCCATTCCCGCAGCCAGGACGATATCCGCATAACCCAGCATGATCTCCATGGCAGCGATATGGGTTGCGGCCATGGAGGAACCGCACTGTTGGTCAACGAACTTGGCGGCTACGGTTTCCGAAAGGTTTGACAGGAAGAGCGGGAAGTCGCCCGCCATAGGTAAAATTCTCATGCAACCCCAGGACGGAGCCGGTGATGCAATCCTCGACTTCATTCGCCTTCACTCCTGTTTTATCCAGGAGTTTGGGCAAGAGCGTGGACAACAGATCATCGGCCCTTAATTTATGAAACCAGTCTTTTTCGGGATCATTGGGCTTGGACCGAGATTGGGCCGTTCGCAAATATCCCGCGATTACTGCTTCTCTCATAGTTACCCCTTAGGGTAAACACCCGGCTTTGCCGGGGAATGTACGAATTCATCCACCATAGCCCAGTTCCACACATTGACCGGTGGCGATTCAATACCAATAGGCAAACGTGGCCCTTATTCTCGAGAGTCAAATTCTTGTATTTCACCGCATCCTCCTCCAAAGTTGCCGCAGCTTATCTGTTCAGAACCAGCCTCTGGAAAATAACCCAGTAATAAGTTTATGTCAATGATTTTTCCACTAGAACATAGGTGATGCTATATTTTTTTTAAAGATAACAGACCGTGACTATGAGAAGTTCCTTGACATCTTAATATCAATAAGGTATTAAAGGGATGATTGCTGATGAATCGAAGGGATAGAGCTTGCCGAGAGACGCCGAAAATCAGAGGAAGAGCCGCAGGAACATGAAGAATCCGGAAAAGCGCCTATCGATCATGAAGGCGGCGGAGAAGATCTTTGCAAAGAAGGGGTTTCACGAATCCACGATCGCAGATATTGCGAGAATAGCCAACGTGTCTGAGGCGACCATTTATGAGTATTTCAATTCCAAGGAAGAGTTGCTGTTTTCAATCCCCTCCGAAGGCGCCGTGCAGCACCTCACAAAGAACGAGGAGATCCTGCAGTACGTACAAGGTGCTGCGAACAAGATAAGGGTGCTGATTTATCGATCGCTCAAACTGTACGAATCAAACCCGGACTACGCAAAGGTGATCATGCTCCTTTTGAAGACCAACCGAAATTTCCTGAAAACGGAAGCTTATAAGCAAGTACAGCTCTCGGCGAGGCTTATGACGCAAGTCGTGGGGGAGGGTGTGAAAAGCGGGGAATTTAGACCCGACACAAAACCTCTTCTGGTACGAGCCATGATATACGGCACGATCGAACACCTGGTCATCAGAAAGAGCCTGCTCGGTAAGCCCGCAGACCTTGTATCAATCGCCGATGACATCACCAAAAGCGTTCTCCAAGGGATTCTGCGTCCCCGGAAAGAGGCCGATCTCAACATTCATGTGACGGTCGAATCAAAAGACCAGGCAGGACATCACAATGAACGGGAAGGCACCGCCTTTGAGAGGTCGAACAGTGAAGCTTAAAGGTAAAGTTGCAGTGATGACCGGCGGGGAGGGGCCTCTGGGCCGTGTCGTGTGCCAGAAATTTCTGGCAGAGGGAGCGAGTCTGGCGATTAGCTGGTACGCGTCCCATGAATGGGAAGATGCCAAATCACTGATTGGAGCCTACCAGGAACAATTTATCGATGTCCAGGTGGATGCAAGCAAAGAAGAGCAGGTTTCACAGCTCATGAAAAAAGTGAAAGATACATTCGGTTCCATCGATATGCTCTTGCACATGGTGGGTATGTACTATTCCGGGAATACGATATGGGAGACGGATAGCTCTACCTACGACCGACTGATGGAGGTTAATCTCAAATCGGCTTTTCTCGCTTGTAAGCATGCCCTTGGATATATGCTGGAAAGAGGGAAAGGGCACATCATTTTATTTCCCGCCAGAATAGCCGTCGAGCCTCAGCCGAAGTACGGGGCTTATGCCATATCGAAAGCCGGGTTATTGACTCTGACGCAGGCATTGCGTGAGGATTTGAAAGGCACCCGTATCACCGTCAATGCTGTGATGCCAAGCGTGATGGACACTTTCAGAACAAGAAGAATACCTCACGCGGCGGTCGAAAGCTGGGTGAAGCCTGAGGAAGTGGCTGATCTGCTTTGTTCTGTTTGCTCGGATGACTTTGACATGGTGAGTGGATCGGTCCTTAAGGTCTTCGGTAAGCTCTAACCCGTCAAGGGGCTGCTTGGAGGCAGGAATCAAGGAACCGTAACTCTTCTCGCGATCTGGGACGTTGGGCAATGCCCGAAAAGAGGATCAGATATGAAGGAAGGTTTTAGACGCTCTGCAAAAGTTGGCAAGTACCTGGTTGTTGGGGGGGTGGAACGGTTGCTTCAACGAATTCGGGCAACCTCCACGTGCCTTTCCTGGATCGGCCTCCTCAGGAATCGAGAAGTGAAGTCGCTATAGTGAAATGCCCAGTCTACGCTCTGGCAGAGAGCTCCGTGAGGGAAGCGATTCATTTGCTCGGGGGCATCGGCAGGTTCTGCAAAAAAGGGGATGTGATCGTCATCAAAGTCAACGCCGGGGGTGCATTCCCCGTCGAAATTGCCGATACGACCCATCCCGCAATTGTTGCGGCGGTCGTAAAGATGTGCAAGGAAGCCGGGGCGGTTGTGAAGATTATGGAACGTCCCGGGTTTAACGATAAAGCGGACAAAGTCTATACGGTTTCCGGCATCAAAGATGCCGCTCTGTCTGCGGGTGCAGATGAGCTGTGGGATTGGGAGACTGCGGAATATGTCGAGGTGGACGTGCCTGATGCGAGAAGCTTCGCCAAGGTCACTCTTCCCAAGGCATTAATGGAGGCGGATGGATATATTGACATTCCGAAGCTTAAGAACAACGCCGTCATCGCTGGGCTCACCTTGGGCATAAAGAGCGTCCTCGGGCTGATTCCATGCGACGACCGTGAAGTGATTCACCGGACGCCCGTCGATATGGCGGCCGGATGCATCGATATTATCAAGGCCTTTCACCACCTGCACCGCCTGACCCTGGTGGATTCAGTTCAGGCCATGGAAGGCAGAGTTCACCAGGGTACGGTATGTAGCCCCGGCTTCATCGCCGCTTCGCCCGATCTGGTCGCTGTGGAAGCGGTGTGTCATGAAATCGTAGGCTATGATCCACTGGAAAGCCCGGGCGTTCAAATAGCCACCAAAGATGGGCTGGGGACTGCAGAATTGAGTGAAATGGATGTGCTTGGAACGAGGATACAGGATGTTCGCTACCCCTTCATGAGGTCTCACTGGCGCTTTGTCCAGCCGTTCATGAACGTCAAGGAATATTTCGGCGGGACCTGCCACGCCTGTATCTTGGCGATGGCGGCCGTACCACCCGTCGTGGATCCGGAGAAGAAATATGCTGTTGTGGCCGGCACCAGGGCCATGGTAGCCAAACCCCTTTCGGGAATCGATGAGGTTTATCTGGTAGGGGAGTGTGCTTGTAGGACAGACCATCAGTTCAAAGAGTACATGGACAAGATAAAAGAAGCGAAAAAAATTATAAGGTTGCCCACTTGCCCCGGGCATACGTCCATTGATCAATGGAGTAGTCGCAAGCTCGGAGGTGTTTATGACCATTTCATGTTGCTTTCAGCAGATATGCGCAGCTTGGCGAGCCTTCCAGAAGGAGTGAGGCCTGGCCTATTGAAAGCGGCCTACGCGAGGAGGAGCGGCAAAGTCAAAGAATTGGACAAAAAATGAGTTCAGGCATTTGAACGTAAAAATATTCTTGGAGATTTTATCATGGCAAGAAGAGTAGGGATTATCGGCACCGGAATGGCAAGATGCGGAACGAGTACCGTGCCGTCTTGGGTTCTTTTCGCCGACGCTGCGCTCGAGGCAGTAAAAGAAGCCGGCTTGACACTCGGCGATATTCAGGGCCTGCATTTCGGGAACGCTTACAGCGCCACGACGGAGTTTCAGACGAATATTTCTCCCCTGGTTTTATCCGTCTTGGGTATTGAAAATCACATACCCTGTGTCAGATATGAGGCTGCCTGCTGCAGTGGCAGTATTGCTTTCAGACAAGGCTACCTCAATATTCTGAGCGGAGCGTATGATATCATGCTCGTGGGCGGCGCTGAAAGGCTGAGAGGGGTTCCGTCGACCGTGAGTCAGGGGGCAATGTCGGCCAGTATGGCCGACGTCGAGCGGAAAGCCGGCCTAACGTTTTCCGCCTACTTTGCGCTTGCCGCCAAAGAGTATGCACGCAGATACGGTTTGCCTATGGATCGATTACAAGAGCTCCTTGCAGCAATATCCGTAAAGAGCCACTATCATGGTTCGTTTAACAAGAGGGCTCACTTCCAAAAGGCGATCACCTTGGATGATGTTATGAACAGCCCCATGGTCTCGCCCCCGATTAAAGTGATGGATTCCTGTCCTTTTTCCGACGGGGCAGCGGCGTTGGTTCTAGCGCCGGAGGAAATCGCCAGGAATTATAAGCACACCGTCTGGATCGAAGGTTCAGGACAAGCCTCTGGCAACTCCATTATTGCGGAAAGTGCGGATTTGACCGCCGTCCCTGCGGCTGAGAAGGCAGTTGCCGACGCTTTGAAACAGGCCAGGATAAGCATTACGGAAATCCAGATCGCAGAGGTGCACGATTGCAGTAGCATTCGTGAAGTGATGTGCCTGGAAGCCTCGGGACTGTTTAAGAAAGGCGAGGGCGTGTACTCAGCCGCAGAAAGAAGAACCTACTTTGATGGAGCGCTTCCTGTTAACATTTCCGGTGGGTTGAAGTCCAGGGGACACCCTGTTGGAGCAACGGGTGCCTACCAGCTTTGCGAGCTGTCACGGGAACTGCGAGGGGATTGGGACGGTGTCAAGCCGAAGAACGACCCAGAGGTTGGGATCACGATAAATATCGGCGGCGGTGGAGCCGTTGCCACTTCTCATATCCTAAGAAAGTAAGAAGACGACGATGGCAAAAAATCTGTTCATCGGATGTCATAGGTGTCAGCAGTGCGGAAATACCACGTTGGCGGAGAAAAGGGTCTGTCCAAAATGTGGAGGTAGGGAAATAACGATCACTCAGTCTGATGGGAAAGGCCGCATCGTGGATTCCACCCTGGTCTACTACCCTCCGGACGAATATAAGGATTTGGCGCCCTATACGAGCGTCCTGGTCCAGCTCGACAACGGATGCAGGTTATTCGCAATTATTAAGGGCGAACATAGAGATATTGATCCTGGAAGCCCCGTGACGTTGGTTGATAAGGATGAAGGCAGGGGCGCGATGTTTTTCCAACTGGACCCTGAAGCGATACTGAAACAAGTTGAGCACAAGGTTCAGGGCGGCAATTACAGATTCGGGTAAGCCTTGATAAATTGTAATTTGGAAGATAGCCTTCCAATATGCATAGATTCGTCACTCGCTTTATTACAGATAAGATTAAGGAGAAATTGGGACCATGCCCGGGGTCGTCATCCTCGGTCCAAGACAATGCGGGAAATCGACTCTCGCCAAAGCCATCATTTCTGAAATCGGGAAAGCGGTCTATTTGGATCTTGAACGTCCATCCGATGTCAACAAACTAAGAGACCCTGAGGCCTTTTTCAGTTTTCTCCATGGAATGATAGAGGCAGAAGGCTGGTACTTGGTCGAAACCAGAGGGGGGCACAGGCAGTATAAACATCCAACGAGTTTGATTCAGGTGGACCTTCATGCATGCCCCCGTATCAAGTGCGGGGCAGGCTCCTCAGGTCAGGCATGACGGGAAAGGTCGCATGGACAGACACTGCTTACTCGTAATTTTAGTTGCAAATATTCACTGAAACTTATAATATATAAAGAATTTTTACAGGGACTTGCAGGGGTAGAAACAGATAATGCCGGCATCTAAGAAGAAGGCAAACAATAAGAAATCGCAAGTCGGCAGGAAAGGCGGAACGGCCCAGAAAGGTCTTACGGAGACGTATCGTCATCCAACTGCTGAGAGTTTGATGCGGCCTGAGGTTGGGACGCAGGCCCAGTTCAGAAAGAAGAAGCCGCCTGTCACCTATCGCTATGATTCTTCTCTTTCGCCGGCCCTTGAATGGGACGGGCAGAACCCGGCGCGTGAACAGGGTGAGGCCCTTATAGCAAAGCTCTATGACGTGACCGCATCCTTAGCGGAACTTCAGACAAAGATTAAAGTCGCGGAATCAGAAAAAGAACGGGCAAAGATCCAGGCAGAGATCGACAAAGCGCAGGTCGCGGTCAGCTCGATTGCGGACGGGCTCAAGGCCCTCGGCAAGCCGTTTCTGAATTGGGCCGGCAAGGCGGAAAGATTGTCTTTCGATGTGCCGACGCTGCCGTTGTTTGTCCATGAGCGGCTTTCGACTAAGGCCATTATCGAAACTCTCGCCAGCCACAAGAAAGACAAGCAGCTTGACATGTTCAGTCTCTTCGGCGATCCGCAGCATTCGATCACCGACCAGATTCTGAAGGCCTACGAATATAAGGACAAGTGGGTGAATCGCCTTGTGCTCGGTGATTCGCTTGTAGTGATGAACTCACTTGTGCATTACGAAGGGCTCGGCGGGCAGGTCCAGATGATCTACATGGACCCGCCCTATGGCGTGAAATTCGGCTCGAACTTCCAGCCCTTTGTGCGCAAGCGCGATGTGAAGCACAACGAAGACGATGACATGACCCGCGAGCCTGAGATGGTAAAGGCTTATCGCGACACGTGGGAACTCGGCCTGCATTCGTACCTCACCTATATGCGCGACAGGCTTCTGATTGCGCGGGAACTGCTCACCCCAAGCGGAAGCATCTTTGTGCAGATAAGTGATGAGAATCTGCATCATGTAAGGGAAGTGATGGATGAGGTGTTTGGGGCGGAGAATTTCTGTTCTCATGATTTGTTTTGTCAGAAGACAAGTGGGGTCAGCCGACACTTATTGTCTACTGTCACTGATTACTTCTTGTGGTATGCGAAAGACAAAGAGCGAGTCAAGTATAATCAACTAATGCTTTCAAAAGAGTTGGGGATGCGAAGGAGCGAACATAGTACGACTGGGTTGAATCGCTTGACGGACGCAGAAATTCGCGCCAATGACGAAGAGGAACTGGAAAATTCATCTTGATTCCTGATGGATGCAGCGTTTTAGATCATGGAGATCTTATCTGTCTCAAGGCGTCTCTGAGATACAGATCCTTTGGATTGGAATGGGAAAACGTTATAAACCGTGCCATAACGTGCATTGGAAAACCACGTAAAGAAGGTATAGAACAAGCTTGCGGAGCGAAAGAGATTAATGAGTTAGGTAATTCTTGCGATACAAACGCTATTTGCAGGACTTTCCAGTTTCTTCCCGTTACGAATATTTGGACAGATACAGCGTATAGGCGGCTTTTTAGAGGAAGAAACTGTATATTGTTCAGACAATACCGAAATGTCATTGAACGTTGTCTTCTCATGACCACCGACCCCGGCGATCTTGTTCTTGACCCCACCTGCGGCAGCGGGACGACGGCATATGTTGCCGAGCAGTGGGGCAGGCGGTGGATCACGATTGACACGAGCCGTGTGCCGCTTGCGCTTGCAAGGCAGAGATTGTTGACAGCTACATTTCCATATTATGAACTGAAAGAACCCGAACAAGGTCCGGCAGGCGGCTTTGTTTACAAACGCAAACAGAACAACAAAGGCGAAGAGGTCGGCGGAATTGTCCCGCATGTCACGCTCAAGTCCATTGCCAACAATGAGCCGCCAGCAGAGGAAGTGCTGGTTGACAGGCCGGAGACGGTAAACAGTATCACCCGCGTTTCCGGTCCTTTCTGTCTTGAAGCGACTATCCCGACTCCTGTTGACTGGGAAGGTGATGGCGTTGAAGATTCCGGTGCGCCGGAAGCCGGTGAGCACGGGTCATTTATCGACCGGATGCTTGAGGTTCTGCGCAGATCGCCGGTTTTGCACTTGGACGGCGGGAAGACTGTTGAGTTCAAAGGCATTCGCAAGCCGGCGAAGACACTGTCACTTTCGGCCGAAGCGGTTGTAGAAAACCCCTCACCCAGCCCTCTCCCGAAGGGGCGAGGCAGAGGCCTGGAGGAAAGCGAAGGCTCTTCCTGAGGGGCAGGGAGAAAACCTGTAGCAATACTCTTCGGCCCGGAAAACGGAGCGATCAGCGAAAAGCTTGTATATGAAGCTGCGCGGGAGGCACACGCAAAGAATTATTCTCATCTTTTTGTGATCGGCTTTGCCATTCAGCCGGGCGCGCGGAACCTTATCGACAATTGCGAGGCTGCCGTCGGCGTGCCCGCAACATATGTGCAGGCAACACCGGATCTGTTGATGGGCGATCTTTTGAAGAACATGCGCTCAAGCCAGATATTCAGCGTCTGCGGTCTGCCGGAGGTTGCGCTGAGAAAACTGTCTAAAAGGCGCCCCCTCACTGCTTCTGCCAGAGGAGAAGGGAATGCTTTGTATGAGGTGGAACTTCTCGGTCTCGATGTCTTCGATCCTGTCACCATGGAGGTCGATCACCGCAAGGGTGACGACGTGCCTGCATGGTTCCTCGATACCGATTACAACGGCCTTTGCTTCCATGTCAGCCAGGCATTTTTCCCGCGCACAAGCGCATGGGACAATTTGAAACGGGCGCTGAAGTCTACGCATGAAGAAAGTGTCTGGGACCATCTTGCCGGAACGGTCAGCGCATCGTTTGAGGCGGGAGAGCATGGACAGATTGCGGTGAAGGTGATCGACGACCGGGGGAATGAGTTGCTGGTTGTGAAAAACCTCTGCGGAGGCAAAGGAATGATTACCAAGGTCGTCATCCGCAGATTCAAGCGTTTTGATGAAGTAACATTCGATATCCCCGGCCATATTGTTCTTGCTGGCCCGAATAACACAGGGAAAACAACTCTTCTTGCAGGCTATTGCGTCGTGGTCGTTGGCATTGGACCGGTGGAAACAGCTCAATGACTTTAATCCGCGGCAAGGCTATGTAAAGGCGCCCATTGCGCGTCAGGCTTTTTCGTCTGTCCCGCTTCGCAGCTTCGATATGCTATGGTATCGACGCCGGTATGCCGGGAATCTTGAGATTGAAGTAACTGAAACAGACAACAAACCCATAGCAATGGAGTTTATTTCCGACAGCACTGAACAGATCTATGTGCGTCCGCGCGCGGATGTTAGTCGATATGCGCTAAAGAAGAAAACTCTGTCCGCTGTATACGTACCTCCGATGACTGGCTTGGGAACGGAAGAACCTCTTTACCAGCCTCCAAAGATTGCACAGCTTCTCGGACAGGCGAAACCAGGCGAAGTGATACGAAACCTCCTTGTCCAGGCTAAACACTCTGAAACAGCATGGCGCGCCCTCACAGAGTCCATCAAGCGTTTATTCGGATATGAACTTATTCCTCCGGATGAAACGGGCGCTGACATTCTTGCGCAGTATCGCCATGCGCCCGGCGAGAAAGAATTGGACATAGCCAGTGCCGGGAGCGGATTTCAGCAGGTCTTGATGCTGCTTACTTTTCTTCATACCCGCCCGGCGTCGGTTCTTCTCATAGACGAACCGGATGCTCATCTGCATGTGATTCTCCAAGATGCAATTTACAGCGAACTGCGGTCTGTTGCGATGGAGCAGCATTCACAACTCATTATTGCGACGCATTCAGAAGTAATCATCGATTCCGTTGAGCCAAGAGAGCTGTTTGCAATGTTTGACGGTCCGCGGCCGATCGCCGATACTAAAGAGCGCGCCAATCTGATGCGGTCGCTTTCCATTCTTTCTAACGTCGATATCGTGATGGCCCAAGACGCTCCGGGCATTCTTTATGTGGAAGGACATACCGATATCGCAATATTGCGCGAATGGGCGCGTATCTTAAACCACAAAGCTTATGACTTGCTTACGAAAGCACTTTTCTGGAAACCGACTGTTTGGGAAAGCCGGCTTGGGGCATGCGGTGTGCAGGCGCGCGAACATTATGACGCTTTACAACTCGTTAAGCCCGGCATTCCCGGTTTGATGCTGCTTGACGGCGACTGCCGGGTGGAAGTGCCTGAAACACCGATCACCGGCGCCGGCTTGCAGCGCATCCGATGGAAAAGATATGAAATCGAAAGTTATCTGGTCCATCCTGCTGCATTAAGACGTTTTGTCGAAAATCAAGTTGGGAAAGACGCGGCAGAACCTTATTTGGCCGATCTCGACAAATATTTTCAAGCCAATTTCCCGCCGCCCTTTATCGAGAATCCTTTGTCCGATCCGGCATTCTTGATAAGCACAAAAGCCCGTGTCGATCTTATCCCTCCGGCTCTGGAAGCGGCTGGTCTTTTCAATATTCCCTATACAAAGTACAACGAAATTGCAGCAGTCATGCTTCCGGAGGAAATTCACCCGGAAATTCGTGAAAAACTTGATGCGATCTGTAAGGCTTTCAATATCCCACTATGAACCAGTACGAAGTTCCCGAACCAATTCTAAACTCACCCTATTTTGAGCCTTCGGCATACTGGCGCATTATCGAAGGCGAGCCTCCCGTACAAGTAGAAGGCCGGAGACCGGCAATGTACTATTATCGCCCGCCGCTGAAATCCATGTCTGACTCTCCTGAAGGTATCGGCACAGCCATTGAGCTGAAGCTTGTTAACCGCATTCGGGATCGGATGAAGGAGTGGCTGCCGTTGGCGCTCAAAGGGGAAGGCGGCGTAACAGGGGTCACCTGTGAACTCCTCAATTACTGGCATCGCGACGGAAGGCAACACCGGCTTTTTTTTGCGCAGCTTGAGGCTGCGGAAACGATTATTTTTCTGAAAGAGGCCCGCGCTGACTTTCTGCAGGGCATCTCTATTCCGCCTGACGAGCCGAGCGAAGAGCGAAAAGCCGAGGGGTTTAAAGCATTCAGCCGCTATGCCTGCAAGATGGCCACGGGGTCCGGAAAGACAACGGTCATGGGTATGATAACCGCATGGAGCATTCTGAACAAGATCAATAACAAGAGCGACAGCCGCTTTTCGGATGCAGTGCTCGTTGTCTGCCCTAATGTAACGATCCGAAGCAGGCTGCAGGAGCTTGACCCTGAACGTGGAGAGGCGAGCATTTACCGGACACGTGACCTTGTGCCGCCTCATCTTATGCCGGATCTTACAAAAGGCAAGATATTGATAACGAACTGGCATGTTTTTGAGCCGCAGGTCATGCAGACAGGGGGGGTCAGCGCCAAAGTGGCAAAAACCGGCGTGCCTGTAAGCATCACGGAAACGATCACTATCGGCGAAAAGACTACTACCGCCCGTGGCACACGGTATTTGACGTTAGAAGATTTGACCAAACAGGTTGATGCCGGGATATTGCATATTATTTCTGAGGAGCGTGATAAGCAGGGAAATCTCAGGAAGGTAAAGCTCGAATCCACAAAATATGTCGAGAGCGATACTGCGCTGTTGAATCGTGTGCTCGGACGTGACATCGGAGGAAAGCGGAATATCCTTGTGCTTAATGATGAGGCCCATCACGCTTACAGGATCAGAAGGCCTGAACCCGAAGAAGGAGAAGAAGACCTCTTTGGCGAGGAAGAGGAGATCGAGGAGTTTTTCAAAGAGGCTACTGTTTGGGTTGAGGGGCTTGATCGTATTAACAAACATCGTGGCATCAATTTTTGTGTGGACCTCTCCGCAACTCCATATTTTCTCGGCAGAATGGGACCTGACAGCAACCGCATCTTCCCCTGGGTGGTTAGCGAATTCGGGTTGACTGATGCTATAGAATCAGGGCTTACCAAAATTCCCCAGCTTGCGGTGCGTGACACGACTGGCAAAGAGATACCGGGCTACTTCAATATCTGGCGGTGGATTTTGCCACACCTGACAACTTCCGAGCGCGGCGGCAAGAAAGAGGCGCCAAAACCTGAGGCGATCCTCAAGTGGGCACATACTCCGATTGTCATGCTTGCCGGACTCTGGACTGAACTCTGTCAGGAATGGGAGGGGAACAAGGATGATCCCCGACCTCCGGTTTTTATCCTCGTCTGCAAAAATACGAAGATTGCAAAGGTCATTTACGATTGGCTTGCTGAGAATAATCCTCCTGCCGGAATTCCCCCGTCGAAGATCGACGGGTTTCGTAATAACGGAAGAATCAGCACTATTCGGGTCGACTCTAAGGTTGTCCATGAGACCGACACGGGCGAGGCCAAGAGTGATGAATCCCGCTGGATGCGCTTTACCCTTGATACCGTCGGCAAGTTGGAGTGGCCCCGGGACAGACAGGGTCGGACGCTCTATCCTGAAGGCTTCGAGGAATTGGCTAAGAAGCTGGACAGGCCGTTATGCCCACCCGGCAGAGACATCCGTTGTATCGTCAGTGTCGGCATGCTTACAGAAGGCTGGGATTGCAATACCGTGACGCATATAATCGGACTCCGTCCCTTTATGTCTCAACTGCTTTGTGAACAAGTCGTGGGCCGTGGGCTGCGGAGATCAAACTACGATGTGGGGGAGGACGGAAAACTTACTGAAGAAGTCGCAAAGGTTTTTGGTGTTCCCTTTGAAATAATTCCTTTTAAGGAAACGAAGGATGGCCCGCGGACACCACCGGTCAAGCGGCACCATGTCTATGCTATCCCGGCGAAGGCCCGCTATGAGATTAAGTTTCCGCGTGTTGAGGGGTATACGCAGGCAATACGCAACAGAATATCAGTGGACTGGAATGTGATTCCTGAACTCATTCTGAACCCTCTCCACATTCCTCCTGAGGTACAGATGAAAGCGGCCCTTCTTAGCAATCAAGGAAGGCCGTCTCTGTTGGGGCCGGGAAAGCTGGAAAGTGTGGACTTGAATCCATTCAGAACAGGACGTCGATTTCAGGAATTGGTCTTTGAGCTTGCTCGTGACTTAACTCGGGTGTATGCATCACAGCCAAGTTGCGAGGTTCCCGTTCAGGTCCTTTTCCCGCAGATTGCTGGAATAGTTGATCATTATCTAAGCGAAAAAGTGAAACCTGTCGATCCGGCAAATATCCTTGATGTTTTTCTTTCCCCGTATTATGGCTGGGCCATAGAAAGCCTTTTAAACAGCATAAAACCTGATGTAATGACAGGCGAAACTCCTGAGGTAGCCGTCTATGAGTCAAGCAGAGGACCGGGCTCGACTTCTGACGTTGATTTCTGGACAAGTAAAGAGGTGCGTGAAGTTGAGCGGTCGCATCTGAACTATATCGTTGCTGATACCCGCGTATGGGAACAGTCAGCCGCTTATTATATCGATACGCATCCTGCTACTGCTGCTTTTGTAAAGAACCAGGGCTTGGGATTTGCAATGCCCTATTTCCACAATGGCCAGAGTCACGATTATATTCCCGATTTTATCATTCGATTAGATACGGATGGTGGAGAGTCTTATTTGATACTTGAAACCAAAGGCTTTGACGAACTTGAATCAATCAAGAAGGCGGCGGCAGAGCGCTGGATTAATGCAGTCAACGTCGATCAACAATTTGGGTATTGGCAGTACGCTGTTGCGAAGAAGCCGGAAGAAGTTAGAAAGTGCTTGGATAATGCGAGAAAACGATAGGGGGCAGCCCTTGACGTTGGACGAATCGAAACAACCAAAAGAAGAAAAGAAACAAACCAAGGGGACGTTGGGGCAAAGGGAAATTGATACATTAGACTGACGAAATCTGAACACGGAGGCCTGCCCCGGCATTGAGACTCGGAGCAAAACTATCCCTCTCTCTGCTCATCATCATCATCCTTGTTCTCTCAGGACATGGATATTTTCATATTCTATCCCGGCGGGATATCCTCATCAGAATGATGAAGGTTGAGGTGGAGAGCATCGGGAAAACGCTTCGGGTGTCTCTCGAGAATCTCACCCACTTCAGAGAGAAAGAATATGTGAAGGAGATCATCGATTCGGTTGACGAATATGAGAAAACATTAGGAGTCATTGTCTATCTTCAGGAAGAGAATCTCCTCTTTCGCTCCCGTTCTTTGAACGATGGGATCGAATCCTATGTCGACTTGATCAAGAGATCGATTCATGAGGATCGCGCCATAGAAGGGTTTGGGGTTTATAAGAAGGACCCTGTTTTTTCGTTCACCCTCCCCTTCAAAGACAGCGCCGGCCAAATCATGGGCGGCATCTCGATTCTCCAGCATACCTCGTTCGTAGAGGACGACATCAGGAAAGGGGAATGGGACATTTTCATCACGATCTTCATCCTCACGGCCGCAACGGTGGGAATGACCCTCTTTGTGACGCGAAGGTGGGTTGCCCTTCCCATCGCTCAACTGATGAATGGAATTAAGAATTTGTCGAAGGGGAACCTCAATACGCAGATCGATTTGAAAAGGGGTGATGAATTCTCTGCACTGGCAGGAGCATTCAATCAGCTGGCGATCGATCTGAAGACGGCGCAGGTGAAGATTATCCAGGAAGCCGAGAGCAGACTTCAGTTAGAGAGGGAGCTCCGGCAATCGGAGAAATTGGCCATCGTCGGCCAATTGGCCTCCGGACTCGCCCATGACATCGGGACGCCCCTGAACATTATCAGCGGAAGAGCGGAATTGATAAGACGAAGGCTTGAAGAAAAGGAAGAGGCCCAAAAGAATTTGAATATTATCGTTCAGCAGACGGAGAAAATCACAAAAATCATCCAGCAGCTTTTGGGGTTCGTCAGAAAAAAGTGGCCGGAACAGAAGCAACTCAATGTCGGATTTCTGTTAGAAACCACTCTCGAATTATTCGACTACCTGATCCGGAAACAAGGGGTGAAAGTGGTCAAGGACGTCGTGTCCCCCCTTCCTCCTGTGATGGGAGACATGGATCAACTCAATCAGGTCTTTTCAAACCTATTCCTCAATGCCATTCAGGCCATGCCCCAAGGCGGAACGCTTCGTCTCTCTGCCTCCCAGAAGAGGATCTCCAAAGAAGGTCTAAACGAAGGCAAACGTTTCTATATCGAGGTCGGCATAGAGGACACGGGTGTGGGAATGAGAAAAGATGTGCTGATGAAGATCTTTGATCCATTTTTTACGACAAAAGAGGAGGACAAGGGGACCGGGCTGGGTTTGACGGTAAGCCAGGGAATCGTTGAGGACCATGATGGATGGATCGACGTGGAAAGCGAGATTGGGAAGGGGTCTGTCTTCAAGGTCTATCTTCCCTCGTTACAGGAGGCAAAAGGTGAGGGAGAAAGGTCATAGGATCCTGGTGGTTGACGATGATGAGGAGATGTGCAGAATGGTCTCCGATATCCTCAAAGGAGAGGGGTATGCTGTTGTCGCTCTCCACGATAGCCTGGACGCCGCCAAGCTCCTCCGTAAGGAGGAGTTCGATGTCATGATCACGGATCTAAAAATGAAAGGACTCAAAGGCCTCGATCTTCTCAAGGAGGCAAATAGGGTGGCGCCCCGAACGCCCGTGATCATCATCACCGCCTTTGGAACCATTGAATCGGCCATCAAGGCCATGAAAATGGGCGCTTATGACTACATCACCAAACCCTTCAAAATGGATGAGCTTGTCCTGGCCGTCAGGAAGGCCCTTGAAAATCGCTTCTTGAAGGGAGAAGTGGCTCGATTAAGAAAGGAGGTGGAGTCCCGATATGATTTTCATCACTTGATCGGGAAAAGCCCGTTGATGCAGAAGATTTATGATCTGATCGAAAAGATCAGTCAAAGTACAAGCAATGTCCTGATCGGTGGAGAAAGCGGAACCGGCAAGGAGCTGGTTGCGAAGGCAATCCACTATAACGGAGTAAGTAAGGAGGGGCCATTCATCGCGGTCAATTGTGCAGCCATCCCGGAGACCCTGCTTGAGAGTGAGTTGTTCGGTTACAAAAAGGGAGCCTTTACAGATGCGAGAGCAGATAAGAGAGGCCTGCTTTTTGAGGCCAACGAGGGAACGCTCTTCCTGGATGAGATCACGGAGATGCCCACAACCGTGCAGGCAAAATTGTTGAGAGTGATCGAGGAGAGAAAGGTCCGTCCCCTGGGAGATACGGGCACCTATCCGATCAATCTGAGGGTCATCTCGACGACGAACAGAAACATCAACACGCTGATCCGTGAAGGCCGATTTCGCGAGGATCTGTACTATCGGTTAAAGGTCATCGATATTGAACTGCCCCCCCTTCGTGACAGAAAAGAAGATATTCCCCTGATCGTCCGGCATTTCATCAGCAAGTTTAATCGCGACTTGAAGAAGAATATCTCCGCAATTTCCGAAGAGGCTCTCAAAGTCCTTCTAAATTACAGATGGCCAGGGAATGTCAGGGAGCTCGAAAATGTCATTGAAAGGGCCATCACCCTCACCCCGGGTGACGTCATTTCGCCTGAGGATCTGCCGGCCCCGTTGGCCCAAGGGGAGGATGAGAACGCCACCGGTAAGGCCCTTCGGGGAAGAATATACCGTAGATCAACTGGAGAAGGAGTATATCAAGAAAGTTCTCATCGAGGCCGGGGGAAATAAATCAAAGGCCTCCCAGATCCTCGGCATGAACCGAAAGACGCTCTACCGGAAACTCCAAGAAGAAGAATAATCATCCACCCAAACGATTTGCCCTATTTTGCCCCACTCTGTTTCCATATTCCCCATTTCTCATCTTTGTTTCATCGCCTCATATCTCCAATCCGGCGAAATGTAACGACTTCTTTTTTTGTCCCCTTGGCAGTTCTTTTGCAGATCCCGTGACGAAGGGTTTCTGTTTGTTTTGGAAACTGAACAATTCTTCAGGAGAAGGGGGTTTGTAAGCATGTCAAACTGGCATTCAATGGAAGCAGCACACGTCTTGGAGGAACTGGGCACGAATCTGCATCAAGGTTTATCGGGCGAAGAAGTAACCCGTCGCATCGAGAAATATGGTTTAAACGAGCTGAGAAAGGAGGACCGAGTTTCACCGTTCACACTCTTCGTCAACCAGTTCAAGAACATCCTGATCATCATCCTTCTCGTCGCAACGGTCCTCTCCGGCCTCGTGGGCGAGACACTCGACGCTTTCCTGATCCTGGTCATCGT
Organism: uncultured delta proteobacterium; assembly: GCA_963731045.1. GTDB lineage: Bacteria > Desulfobacterota > BSN033 > BSN033 > UBA1163 > CAVSVC01. Next base: position 80,481 of record CAVSVC010000054.1, read on the forward strand.
CCTTTTCTGCGCCGTCCTGGGATTTATCCAGGAGTATCGGGCCGAGCGCGCCCTGGAGGCGCTCAAGAAAATGCTTTCCCCGACGGTTACCGTTTTGAGGAGGGGCCAAGAGGAGGAGGTGGCAACGAAAGAACTTGTTCCAGGAGACCTATTGCTTCTGGAGGCAGGGGACAAGATTCCGGCAGATGGGAGAATCATTGAAAACTTCTCCCTCCGGTGTGATGAAGCCCCCCTCACCGGGGAGTCTGCAACCGTGGGAAAGGATCTGAAAGCCCTGGCCGGAGACGTGCGTGTCAGTGACAGAAAGAATATGGTTTTTACGGGAACGACCGTGACCTACGGCCGGGCCAAGGCGGCTGTTACTTCCACGGGCATGAATACGGAATTTGGCAAGATTGCTCAAGAGGTCACTGCCGTCAAAACGGAAAAAACGCCTTTGGAGAAAAGGACCGAGGAAATCGGGAAATGGCTCGGGATTGTCTCCCTGGTCATCTGTTTTTTTGTCGCAGGGATCAGCGTCGTGCGCGAGTTGATGGGGGAGGGAAGGTTGATTTTCCGTTCATCGTCACCATGGTGATGTTTGCCGTCTCCCTTGCCGTTGCCGCCGTTCCTGAGGCATTGGCCGCCATTGTCACAGGCGCTCTCGCCATCGGGATGCACCAGATGGCCAAGAGAAACGCGCTGATCAGGAAGATGCCCGCGGTGGAAACCCTGGGGTGCACCACCGTGATCTGTTCGGATAAGACAGGGACGCTCACAAAAGGTGAAATGACCGTGAGAAAGATGTTTGCCGATGGCAGAATGATCGAGGTGACGGGCTCCGGTTATGAGCCTGTCGGAGAGTTCAAGGGATCCGGCAAGATTGAGGTCAGCAAGAGCGACGCGATAAGCAAGGTTCTCCTGGGAGGTCTCCTCTGCAACGATTCTGTCCTCGAAAAAGCGGAGGGCAAGTGGATCATCAAGGGAGACCCGACGGAAGGCGCCCTTGTTGTGGCCGCCGCAAAGGCAGGACTGCATCAGAAAGAGCTCAGGCTTGAAAATGCGAGGGTGGAAGAGATCCCTTTCAGTTCGGAGAGAAAAAGGATGACCACGATCCATCAGATGTCCGATGGAAAGCGGGTGGCGTTCATGAAAGGGGCTCCGGAAGCGGTCCTGCAGAGGTGTTCGTCATCTGCTGGAAGAGGGCGGAGTCCGTGAGATGAAAGAGTCGGAAAGGGCCGGCATCCTCAAGGTGAATGAAGAGATGGCCCAGGCGGCGCTGAGGGTTCTCGGGTTCGCCTACAGGGACTTTTCCGGCCACATGGAATGCACGGAAGAAGCACTCGAGAAGGAGATGGTCTTTGTGGGTCTCACAGGCATGATCGATCCGCCCCGGGAAGAAGCCATCGAAGCCATCCGCGTATGCAGGCAGATTCACATCAGGCCGATCATGATCACGGGTGACCATAAGCTGACCGCCGTGGCCATTGCCAGGGAGATGGGAATTTATCAAGAGGGTGATATTGTGTTGGTGGGAGAGGATCTGGAAAAGATGACGGATGAGGAGTTTGGGAAGATCGTCCATAAGGTTTCGGTCTACGCCAGGGTCTCTCCCATGGATAAGCTTAAGATCGTCAAGGCATGGAAGAACCGGGGGGAAGTGGTGGCCATGACCGGCGACGGGGTCAACGATGCCCCGGCACTGAAACATGCCGATATCGGAGTCGCCATGGGCATCACAGGGACGGAGGTTTCCAAAGAGTCGGCGGATATGGTGCTCAGTGACGACAATTTTGCCACCATCGTCCATGCCATCGAGCGCGGGCGGTGGATCTATGATAACATCAAAAAGTATCTCACCTATCTCCTCCGGTGTAACATCACCGAAGTGGTCGTCATCGGTGGGGTGGTTCTCGTCTCAGGACCCGAATATCTGCCCCTTCTGCCGGCATCCATCCTGTTTATGAATCTCGTCACCGACGGTCTCCCCGCCCTTGCGCTGGGCATCGCCCCCCCCGACCCTGATATTATGCAGAGACCCCCGAGAGACCCGAAGGAGAGCGTCTTTGCTTGGGACGTCAGAGCCTTCATCCTGCTGGCTTTATTCGTGGAAGTTCCCTTCTTCTTTTACATCTTCTACACGGATCTTGCCGACATCGAAACGGCGAGGACGGAGATCTTCTTCCTCTTCATCGTCATCGAGTTGATCATTGCTCTGAATTTCCGTTCCATGAGGTACAGTATCTTCAAGACCCCTCCCCACCTCTGGCTCATTCTCGCCATTCTCTCACAGGTGGTGTTGACGTTCGTGCTGATCCAGATCCCGGCGATCCGGGACGCGTTTGGAATCACCAGCCCCTCCCTTTCCTGTCTGAAAATGATTGGGGGATTCGGTATCGTGGTGTTTATCTCAATGGAAATCATTAAGGCTTTTTTGAGGCGAAAGATGGCTGTTGCACAAAAGACAATTGCATTGGCCCCGGAGCCCTCTATCCGAAGTTGAACCAGGTTTTTTGACCGGACCGGTGCCGGCCTATCCCGCCTTTCCGGGGAGGCTGAATCGAAGTCCGTTCATGGTTCGACAAGCTCACCACGAACGGATCACGATACGTTAGAAATCAATGTGCTTAGCCGTTCGCCGTGAGCTTGTCGAAGGGCAAACTCCGAATTACGACACAGTCTCTTTAGGGCGGAGAGCTTCACTTTGGCTTTGTGGCAGAGGAGGTGACCGAAGATGGATGACTCAGGAATCACCTTCAGGTTTGGTTGGCTGTGGGCGACTCTTCTTGGGGCAGTCCTTGGTTTTGTGGCAGGAGAAATAATAGAAGTGATTGTGACAGCTCTCTGGGCCAGGAGGGGAAAAAGGAAGCGCAACCCTGCCGTGAAGATGGCGGAGAGCCATTCGTCATGGCTAAAAAGATCGCAGACAAAGACAAATCCGAGATGACTCCTCCCGATCCAGGAAAAGACTGCACGGGAAGGGATCCTGCCGCGGGTTTTTCCGCACCTCTGTGAGTGAACGCAGTCAACAACGTTGCGTCGACGGCGGCGGTTTCCAAACCTCGCCCGTGCGGAGATCGAGATGGCTGAAACGCAACTGGCCTAATGCGATCTCGATGAAACCCATTGTGGTGGGAAGCCCCATTCTCGGCGGCCCTGCCGAGCCGGGGTTGAAGAGGCGTACGTTCCGATCCGTGCCAAAGAAAGGGATATGGGAGTGGCCGAAGACGACGAGTTGTGCGGGATGTTGGCGAAGGAGGTCCACGGCATCCTTATTCAGTCTGAGCTGTGCCAGCGCGAAATGTAAGAGCAACAAATCAACATGGATGGTATTGCCGACCCTGACATGCAAGGTCATGAAATCCGGCCAGGCCGGACCCACCGGATCGACATTTCCCCGGACGAATACCGTCTGGCAAACCGCCTCCAACTCCTCGATGAGATCGAAATTCCCCACATCTCCGGCGTGAAGAATAAGAGACGGCCGATGCTTTTCAAGTAGGGGAATGAGGTTGGGGTGGGGTCTGCCGTGGGTGTCGGAAAGCACCCCGATCAGGCAGCTTTCGGAAGTCGGATAAATCAATCGTCCTGATTTCATGTCTTCGTGTCATAGCTAAGAATAAGTCCAGCCCAAAAAGAATTCTTCACCACAGAGACACAGAGGGCACAGAGTAGATTATTGTTTTTTGTTTGTCGGGAGGTACCGACAAACAAAAAGGATTCTGCCTATTCAAAACAGAAATCCTGTCCCGTCTCAAGGTAGGGTCGTTATATTAACGACCCTACGGCGGCGGCCGGCTAATCAGCCCTGCGAGAATTCTGATTCTTTGCAACGAACCAGTCGATCAGCTTCCGTGCAATACTGATCTTGCCCGGCGGCGGCGGCAGGTGATCGGCCGTGAACCAGCCGGCCTCTTCGATCTCGGCGGGGTCGATCGAGATTTCGCCCCCGGCATAAGCGGCGGTGAAGCCGATCATAAGAGAATGGGGGAACGGCCATGGCTGACTGCCGAAGTATCGGAGGTCGCGGATGGAGATGCCGACTTCTTCTTTCACTTCCCTGACGACCGCCTCTTCGAGTGATTCTCCCGGCTCGACGAATCCGGCAAGAACACTGAACATGCCGGGAGGAAAACGCCGGGACCTGGCCATCAGCACCTTGTCACCCCGTTCAATCAGAACGATGACGGCCGGCGCGAGGCGCGGGAAGTGAAGAAGACCGCATTGGGGGCACCTCTTCGCTCGTTCCGTCTCCCGGGATTCCGTCCGAACCCCGCACCGGCCGCAGAACCGGTGGGTTCTCTCCCATTCGACGATTTGAACGGCCTGGGCCGCCACCCAGAAGAGGTCTTCATCCACCCGGTCGTAAACCTGCCGCAAGCCCTCGAACGTCATTCCTTCCGGCGCGGTAACATCGTCGCTAAGTTCCACGGCGTAGCAGGGTCTGCTGTCAAGCAGGCCGAGATAGTGCGTGCTCGACGCCGCCAATCCAAAATCCGAAAAGTTGACGGCGGAAGGAATGCGGAGGGAAGTTGAATCCTCATACACGAGGAGTCTGTCCTCCTTGAAAGCAAACCACCAGGCAGCCTCATGGCTTTCCTCGGGAGGGATTATTCCTGATCTGAATTCTTTATTCATTGCCATCTCACCTTCCTGCCATGTGATTGTTCATTGTAAGACGGTATTTCTCTTTCGGCCATAGACTTAGCAAAGGCTGAGGTCCATTGTCTCACTGAGGAAGGACTCCTCTTTACAAAAGAATTTTTCTGGGGTAATCAATAAAGGAGGAGGGAAAAAATGGACACCATGGAAACGATTCGAGGAAGGCACAGCATCCGGAAATACCGACCCGACCCTGTTCCCGCAGAGGCGTTGCGGACTGTGCTGGAGGCCGTAAGATGGGCTCCCTCGTGGGCGAACACCCAGTGCTGGGAGGTCGTTGTGGTCAAAGAGGATCGATTGAAAGCCGATCTTGCAGCGGCCCTGCCGAAGGGGAATCCGGCCGCGTCTGCCATGAGGGAAGCACCGGTCGTTCTCGTTCTGTGCGGGAAGAAGGGTGTCTCCGGTTTTTACAAGGGGCAGGCTGCCACGGAAAAGGGAGATTGGCTCATGTTCGATCTGGGGCTCGCCATGGAGAACCTCTGTCTGGCCGCCCATGAACTGGGGCTGGGCACCGTGGTTGCGGGGATGTTCGATCACAGGAAAGTGGCCGAGGTGCTCAACGTACCTTCCGAGGTGGATGTCGTTGCCATGACTCCGCTCGGGTACCCCGCCCTTCCGGGAACGATTCCCAAGAGAAAAGAATTGGCCGAGTTCGTCTTTTACGAAGGATACGGAAAGAGAGAATGATAAAGAAGTACCGCCATCTCTACGGCCCGGTTCCTTCCCGCCGCCTGGGAAAGTCCCTGGGCATTGATCTCGTTTCGCACAAGGTGTGCACGTACGACTGCATCTATTGTCAGATCGGAAAGACGACGGACAAGACCCTCTTGAGGAGAGAATACGTTCCCGAAAAGGAGATCCTTGAGGAAGTGAGGTCTTTTCTCCGTGAGGGAGGCCCTCAGCCGGACTATCTCTCCCTGGGAGGATCGGGCGAACCGACGCTGCATGCCGGTATCCGGTCGATTATCCGGGGGATCAAGGCGATGACGACCATCCCTGTGGCCGTCATTACCAACGGGTCCCTTCTCTCCGATGCAGAGGTGAGAGAAGACCTGCTTCAGGCGGATGTGGTGCTTCCCTCCATGGATGCCGCTTCTCCCGAGGTCTTTGAAAGGGTCAACCGACCCTGTTTCGGTTTTTCCGTAGAGCAGATGATCGAGGGGATGGTGATCTTCAGAAACATGTACGCAGGGCAGATCTGGCTGGAGATCCTTTTCTGCAGAGGCGTCAATGACGGGCAGGACGAGATCCTCAGGATGCGGGAGGCTGTCGAGCGGATTGGGCCCGATCAAATCCATCTCAATACGGTCGTCAGGCCTCCTTCCGAAGGCTCAACAAGCCCGCTTGTGCAGGAAGAGATGGAGCGGATCAGGTCCTTTTTCGGAGAGAGGGCGTCGGTCATTTCCGAATTCGATCGGCACCCGGAATCCGTTCACGAGAGGGACGTCAAGGAGGCGATCCTGAGCATCCTGCAGCGGAGGCCCCTCTCGCTGGAGGACCTCTCCAAAGGGATGGGGATCACCCGGGACGAGCTTGAGCAGGCGATGGATTCCCTGATCCGGGGGGGAAAGGTTCGAGCACGTCTCTTCGAAGACCGGCAGTACTACGAGGCAGTTGTTGTTCACCACAGAGGCACAGAGGACACGGAGGAAGATTCATTATGATCCAATCGGGAGATGACGATTGGATCATAAGCCTCATCGCTTTGGGATATGAACACCAGATGCAGTGAGGGTTTTATGTTTAGCGCCCCTATGGCGAGACAGCACAGGATCTTTGTTTTGAGAGGGCAAACCGCTCTTTCTTTGGCGGTATCTCCCGCCAAAGAAAAAAATGTTTCTCTGTGCCCTCTGTGCCTCTGTGGTGAAAGACTTATTTTGGAATTAGTGAGATTTTGCGCCACATCAAGGTTTAGCAGCGACGCTGACCTGGTCGATCAGGACCGCAGGGAAGGTCCCGCCGTAGGTGGGGTGCTGGGTGTCTTCCAGTTCGATCACGTCGTTCATGGTCTGATAGATATTTCCAGCGATCATGGCATCCTTCACATGCCCCAGAATCTCTCCGTGTTCCACGTACAGTCCAGGGGAGAGTCCGACTGAGAAGTCACCGTTGAGGATATTCCCGCTGTGAGCCCCGATTACGCCTGCGGCAAGGATGCCCTTGTCGATCGATTTGAGAAGGCCGGAGAAGGAAGTTTTCCCCGGCTTCAGGCAGAGATGCTCCAGCGCGGGGGAAGGCTTCAAAGAGATCGTTTCCCCTCCCCACATGGCGCTCTTGAAACCGTGCCCGGTCGGAGGGACGTTCAATTTCCCGGCATAATTGAGGTCGAAGTAGAAGTTCGTCAGGGTGCCGCAATCGATGATCGAGAACGTCCGGCATGGGATCCCCTCGTCATCAAACGCCCTTGCCCCTGGGAGCCGGTCGTCCGCAGGGGCATTGTACAGGGAGAGCTTTTCGCTCAGGATCCGTGTCCCGATCTTCTCCATGATGGGAGAGATCTTCTGGTAGACATTCTTTCCGTTGGCGGCACTCTGAATTCTCCAAAGGAGGGCGTAGAGGGTCTCAGGGAGAAAGAGAACTTTCATCTTTCCTCCCTTGGGAGAGACCTCGTTCGAAGAACGGGTATAGAGATCCAGCATCTCGTTCAGATGGGCATCCGGGATTCTCTCGAACGTCTTCGAGAAGAAGGGACGGTGGATGGAGGCATGAGAGCCCGGGTAGAGGATTTCAGCGCTGAGAAGATAGAAGGAGAATCGGGAGGAAAGATCGGTCCCCCGGCTGTTCAGCAGCCGGATCCGACCCGTTTTGCGCCAGGCCGACACGTTGATCTGGCCCTCCGTTTTTTCTGAAAGGAACCCGCATACCCGTTTGCACTCCTCAACCAGGGTAGCGTTGCTCGTCTCTTCCAAAGAGGGGTCATACGTATCGAGAAGAGGAAGGTCACTGGTCAGCGGGAAATCGAAGGCAGCCTCCACTTCTCCCTTCAGGGAGTCGAGACCGTTGCGGAGGACCTCCTGGCGGTGGAGCAGGTTTCGGGTGTAGGCAAATCCCAATTTGCCCTGCCTGATCAACCGCAGACTCAGCCCCGACTGGGACTTACTTTCGATATCCTTGAGGTTTGCATTCTCGAAGCTGATGCCGTCAGACGCATCTTCCACGGAATAGATCTCCGCCTGATCGCTCACCTTTGCAGCCATTTCCATCAGTCTTTCCACTATCTACCCCCGATAACCACATCCTTGACCAGGATATGGGGCCCGCCGTTGCAGGAACGAATATTCATCTGGCCTTTTCCGCATCCGCCTACCTTGCTCAGGACCAGGTCATTTCCCACGGCGTGAATATTTTTCAAGGTCCGGTATAGATTTCCGGACAGGTTGATATCGCGGATCATCGGTCCCAACTTTCCGCTCTTGACCTCGTATCCGTACTGAGCGCCAAAGGTGAAGTTTTCTCCACTGGTCTGGCCCCCTGCATGGTAGAGAAGATACAGCCCATCCCCGAGGGCGTCCAGAAGGTCCTCGAACGTCGCCTTGCCGGGTTCGATAAAGATGTTCCCCATTCGTATGATGGGAGCAAACCGGTAGTCCTCGGCCACACAGTGACCGCTCAGAGGCTCGCCAAAGGCGGCGGCCGTTCTCCTCGAATGAAGGCGCCCGGTCAGAATTCCATTCTTCATCAACTGGACCCTTCGTGTCCTTACCCCCTCGTCATCGTATCTGTAGAACCCCAGTTGTCCGGGCAGGGTTGGGTCGTCCGCAATGCTCAGGACTTCGTTTCCCAGAGGGCTCCCGATCTTCATCCTCTCTCTCATGGTGGGGGCGTCCTCGATCAGGTCCGCTTCGGAGAAATGCCCGAAAGCCTCGTGGGTAAAGACGCCGGACAGGCTGGGATTGAGGAGGACCGGATAGGTGCCTGCTTCAACAGGCCGTGCCTTCAGGAGATCGAGCGCAATGGACGTTTTCTTCTCGAATTCCTCTTCCTGATTTCTTAGGCCGGCAAAGCCCTGACTTCCCCCAGCCCCACCCTCACGTTCTGAATCAGCGTGCCTTCCTTGCTCGTGATCTGGCCGCTCAGCCGGGTCGTCACAAGATCTTCTCGGATCCTCGATCCTTCCGTGCAGAGAAAGTACTTCTCACGGATCACTTCGGTGTAATCGGTGACGGTATTGACGATCCCTTCGTGATGAAGCGGAATGGCGTTGTACTTTCTTGTCAGCTCCAGTTTCTCATCCATGGATACCTGTCCGGGATCTTCCTCCAGACCCGGGATGAAACTCTCCTGGACGGCATCTGCTCCGGCAAGGGTGACTGGGCCTGCCGGTATTCTCGGCGATCAGAAGAGCGTTTTCGCAGGCGGTCCGGACTGCCCAGGCTGCTTCCCCTTCATTCGAAAACGCAACGGAGGTAAATCCGCCGCCCTTCAGGACTCTCAGGACATATCCGTCGGTTGTATTGGAACCGATGGAGGTCAGTTCCTTGCCGTTGAAGGTGATCGAGGCTTCTCGCTTGATCTCATACCGAATGTCTGCATAATCCGCATCGACTTTTGACAGGATGGTATTCAGCTTGTCAAACATGGAACTCCCCTGAATGAAACGGAATACGGCCGAACAGGTGTGGCCGGGTTTTAATTAATCTCAAATAACGGAATTCAAATGTCAAGCTCTTCGGCCGGGTTCATTTCCGCATCTGCCGACTTATGTTATCTCTGGGTGCCTTCTGGTACCTCCCAACCGCACGGTTGTGGTCTTCGAGGTTAGAGGAGAAGATATGCGTTCCGTCATTCCTGGAAACAAAGTAGAGATAAGAAACAGGAGCAGGGTTGACCGCGGCCAGGAGCGACTCTCTCCCGGGATTACAGATCGGCGTAGGCGGCAGCCCGGGGACAAGGTACGTATTGTAAGGAGAAGCCGCGGCAAGATGCTCCCGGGTCAGATTTCCGTCGAATTTGCTCAGTCCGTAGATGACGGTGGGGTCGCTCTGGAGGGGGATCCTCTTTCGCAGGCGATTATGGAAAACGCCTGAGACAAGAGGTTTCTCCTCCGGGACGGAGGTCTCTTTTTCTATGATGGAGGCCAGGATAACGGCTTCCCTTTCGGAAATCCCCAGTTCCCCGGCCTTGCTTGACCAGTCCGGGGGAAAGACCTTCTTGAACTGCTGGACCATAATCTGAAGCACACTCACAGGGTCCATTTCCTTATATAAGTGGTAGGTTTCGGGGAAGAGGTATCCCTCGAGAGAGGTTCCGGCTGATTCCGCCAACCCCAGAGAGGAGATCACGGCAGGGGAAGTGGCTTTTTCAAGGAAGAGTCGACTCTCCACGATACCGGCCTCTTCCAGTTTCTGGGCAATCTGGAGCAGCGTGTGGCCTTCCACAAGGGTGACGAGATGACGCCTGAACTGACCCTTGACGAGGGTGGTCAATACTTGATGGGGGAGCATCCGGGGATGAAATTCATATTCTCCCGCCTTGATACGGGCCTTCTGCCCGAGGATCGTGGTGATTGCGGAAAAAAAGAAGGCGTTGCGAACGACTCCCTCGCGTTCGAGGATTTCCGATATCTTTCTGAGCGACAGTCCTTTCTTGATATAGACGATTTTGGACTCGGAGGTCTGGGACGGTGGATTGAAGAAGAACCAGCCAAGGAGAAGGGCAAGGAAGAAGAAGAGAGAAAGAGAGGCCAGGAAAGCCTTACGGCGAGGTAAGCATCCCATTTGCGGAATTCCTGCTCTGGTCAAGATAACCCTGAAGAATGATGACGGCTGCCAATTTATCGATGACTTTCTTCCTTTTCTTCCTTGATAAATTCGCTTCGAGAAGAACCTTGGAGGCTCCTACTGTTGAAAGGCGTTCATCCCAGGTTACGACTGGATGGCCGATCTTCTGCTGGAAGGTCCTGACCCATCCCAGGACGATTTCGGCCTGCTTTCCAAGGGTTCCATCCATATTCTTGGGAAGGCCCACTACGATTTCATTGATTTCGAACTGAGTAATCAGGCCGTCAAGCTCTTTGAGGTCTTCCTCACCGGATTTCCGGTAGATCGTTTTCACACCCTGGGCGGTTATGCCCAACTCGTCGCTGATTGCCACCCCAATCGTATGTGAGCCGATATCCAATCCCATTGTTCTCATGATAATTTATCGCTCATTTGTCCCTCCGTTGTCAAGAAACCCGGCCAAAATGCTTTCATGATTTATAAATTCAATGATTACCAATGGTTAATCACCATCCATTTCAGGCAAATATTTCTTGACAAAGAGGGGCGAGTTTGTTATTAATTGCACAATCCAACGGCGAGGAGGCTTACGTTATGGATTTTGCCTTGACAGAAGAACAAGAAGCAATGCGTGAAATGGCCAAGAATTTTGCGGAGAAGAAGATTGCTCCCACCATGGAGGAGGATGAAAAAGAACACCGGTTCAGGAAGGAGACTGTCAAAGAGATGGCGAGACTGGGTTTCTTTGGCTGCATCTCTCCGGAAAAGTACGGTGGAAATGAAAGCGGCTATCTGGCGGCATCCGTGATGACGGAAGAAATTGCTAAGGTCTCCCCTTCGTGGGGCCTTCCTTTCAATCTCCAGATGAATTCCATCCAGTCCGTTTTGCTCAATTTCGGGACTGAAGAACAGCGGGAACGCTGGATCCCGAAGCTGATCAATGCCGATCTGCTCGGGTGTTTCGCCATTACAGAGCCCAATACGGGATCGGACGTTGCCTCCATGAAGTCCGTGGCTCAAGAGGTGGAAGACGGCTTTATCCTGAACGGGACGAAGATGTGGATCTCCGGAGTTCCTTTCGCCGATGTGGGGATTGTCTATGCCTACACGGACCGCGCAGCCAAGCACAAGGGGATTTCCGCCTTTATGGTGGATATGCATGCCAAAGGGGTGACGCAGAAGGCCATCGACACGAAACTGGGCCTTTTCTGCGCTCCCACGGGAGAGATCGTCTTCGAGGATGTGAAGCTGCCCAAGGACAGCCTGGTCGGTAAGAAGGGAGACGGGTTCAAAATCTGCATGGCCATGCTGGACAACACCCGGCTCTCCTCTGCATCCAGGGCCGTGGGTGTTTCGAGCGCCTGTCTTGCCCATTCCGTGCGGTATGCGAAGGAAAGAGAGCAATTCGGACAGCCGATTGCCAACTTCCAGATGATTCAGGAGCAGATTGCCGAGATGTATGTGGAAGAAGAGGCGGCGCGCCTTCTCGTCTATCGGGCCGCTTCAAACCGCGATAAAGGGGCAAAGAACACGATCGAGGTCTCCTGTGCGAAGTACTTTGCGGCGGAGGTTGCCGTCCGTGCGTCCAATACGGCTGTGAAGATCTTCGGATCTTACGGCTTTTCGTCGGAATACCCGGTGGAACGGCTTTTCCGGGACGCCAAGTCGTATCAGATCGTCGAGGGAACCTCGAATATCCAGAAAATGATTATCTCCAGGCACGCAATAGGCCTAAAATAATTCTGTTAGAATAGGAGGGTTTGTATGTCGACACCTGTAACAGTTCCGATGGTTGGGAAGATTGTTTCTGTGTCCGTCAAGGTTGGGGACAAAGTTCAGGAGGATGATCAGGTCGCCGTCTTGGAAGCGATGAAGATGGAGATGCCGGTTGTTTCCCCGATCTCCGGAACAGTGAAAGAGGTTTGTGTTGCCGCGGGGCAGGAAGTGGAAGCGGAAGCCGTCGTCGCGGTTATTGAATAGCATTGTTTTCATGGCCGGAAGGCCGTCATGCATTTTGATCTGCCATCCGCCGGACTTCGAGAGGATCATGCCATGGGAAAACTGGAAAAAAGGGTAGCGGTGGTCACGGGAGGGGGACGGGGGATCGGCAGGGCGATCTGTCTTGCGTATGCTCAGGAAGGCGCGGATGTGATCGTCAACTATGCCACCAAAGATCAACCCGCCCAGGAAGTGGTCGGGATGATTCAGAAGCTGGGAAGGAAAGCGGTTGCGGTAAAAGGAAACGTGGCCGTGAAGGCGGATGCGGAGCGGATCATTCAGACGGCGGTTGACCAGTTTGGAAGAATCGATATTCTGGTGAACAATGCGGGGGTATCCAAGCCCAACATGCTCTATAGAATGACCGAAGAGCAGTGGGACGAGGTGGTGGATATTCATCTCAAAGGTGCTTTTCTCTGTATCCAGGCCGCCTCGAAGGTGATGATGGAGCAGAAATACGGTAAGATCATCAACGTCACATCTTCCGCCGGGTTGTGGGGGACGAAAGGCCAGATCAACTACAGTGCCGCCAAGGGCGGAATCGTTGCCCTGACGAAATCCGCGGCCCGGGAACTCGGCGGGTATGGGATCATGGTGAATGTGATCCAGCCGGGATATGTGAGTACGGAGATGACCGAGAAGATCCGGACGGATCCGAAGTTGAAGGAGATTTATGCAGGCAGGATTCTGCTGGGACGATTTGCCGAACCCGAGGAGATCGTCCCGGCTTTCATCTTTCTGGCATCGGAAGACTCAAGCTACGTAACCGGTCAGCTCTTCTGTGTGGATGGCGGACTCGGGATGACCTGATCGAAAGAGTAAAATTCCAAGTACCAAACCCGAAATTCGAAAGAAAACCTGGACTCGTTTATCCGAATCCATCTCTCTCATGTCGATGGATTTGTGAAGAGATTCACCTACCTTCCTCAAGCACGAACGCGGACATTTGATAATTTGAATGCTCGGTCAAATCGAGGCTCGTTTCTTTAGACTCAAGAAAAAAAGGAGGGAGTGAAAAAGATGGCAACAGCTCCGGACAAGATCGAAACGTGGCAAATGGTTCAACCGACGGCAAAGAACAAGGATACGGGAGAGGTGACCCCGGGAAAACTGGCGAAGACCTCCATCCCGGTCCCGTCCCTGGCACCCGATGAGGTCCTGGTCAAGGTCGCAGGCTGCGGTGTCTGTCACACCGACCTGGGGTATTTTTATGATGGCGTGCCGACGGTTCAGAAACCGCCCCTGACCCTGGGGCATGAGATCAGCGGCACGGTCGTCGCCGGTGATGAAAAGTGGCTCGGGAAAGAGGTGGTTATCCCTGCGGTCATGCCCTGTCGAAAATGCCTTCTCTGCAAGACAGGCAGGGGAAATCGCTGTCTGGTGCAGAAGATGCCCGGAAACAGTCTGGGCCTCTACGGGGGGTTCTCAAGCCACATCCCGGTTCCATCGATTGACCTCTGCGAAGTGAAAAACCGGGGCAGCCTTCCTCTGGAAAACCTGGCGGTGGTGGCTGACGCGGTGACAACGCCCTACCAGGCCGCCAGGAGGGCGGACCTCAAGCCCGGAGATCAGGTGATTATCATGGGAGTCACGGGAGGGGTCGGTGTCTATATGGCCCAGACGGCCAAAGCCCTGGGTGCAAAAGCGGTCATCGGGATTGCGAGAAATCCGGAGAAACTGCAGAGGGCATTGAAATACGGGGCTGATTTTGTGATCAGCTCTCAGGATAAGGCCGTCAAGGATATCCGGAACGAGTTTCGGGAGATCTGCAAGAAGAACGGTCTGGAAGCGGGGTTCGGGTGGAAGATTTTTGAAGTCACGGGAACCAAGGCGGGGCAAGACATGGCCCTGGAGTTCCTTTCCTTTACCGGGAAGTTGATCGTGGTTGGATTCGGGATGGCAAAGAACGAGTATATGCTCTCCCGGCTCATGGCCTTTGATGCCGAGATCATAGGAACATGGGGGTGTCTGCCCGAGTATTATCCCATCGTGCTCGATATGGTTCTTTCGAAGAAGATCGATATTGCGCCTTTTGTGGAGGCCAGGCCGATGAGCCAGATTCAATCGGTCTTTGACGAAGTGCACAAGGCAGGTTCTCCGGCAAAACGCATCGTTCTGACTCCTGACTTTTGAGCGAAGCAGCCGCGAACAAAAAAATAGAAAACGAGAAAGGAGGAGTGGTTATGGCAATAAAATGGATGCCGCGCGAACACGAGATCAAGAATCATGACCGGTATGGATCGGAGCACTGGGGGACCGAGGCCCCGTGTGTCGTCTACGAGAAGAAGCCTTTGAAGGACCCGAAGGGGAATATCGTCCCGGGGCTCTACAATGTCTGGATCAGGCTCAACAACCCCGCCCAGTACAACTCCTACACGACGGAGATGGTGAAGGGGGTGATCGCCGGGTTCGAAAACGCCTCGACGGACCGCTCGATTGTGTCGGTGGTTTTTACCGGGACAGGGCCCTATGCTTTCTGCACCGGCGGCAATACCAAGGAGTATTCGGAGTATTACAGCATGCGGCCCGAGGAGTATGGGTCTTATATGGAGCTTTTTAATAACATGGTGGACTCCATCCTCATGTGCAAGAAACCCGTTATCTGCCGGGTGAACGGCATGAGGGTCGCCGGAGGACAGGAGATCGGGACCGCGTGTGACCTGACGCTCTCTTCCGACCTGGCGATCTTCGGCCAGGCAGGGCCTCGCCACGGATCGGCGCCGGTTGGGGGAGCTTCCGATTTTCTCCCCTGGTACCTGAGCATCGAAGATGCCATGTGGAGCTGCATCAGCTGCGAGATGTGGTCTGCGTATAAAATGTGGCGCAAGGGCCTCATTTCGAAGTGTGTCCCTGTGCTCAAAGATGAAAAAGGCCAGTGGCTCCGCAACCCCCAGGTCATCTGGGAGACCTATGTGAAAGACGGCGACCTTGTCTATGGCGAAAACAAGGCGGGTGACGAATTCAAGAAGGCCCGGGAGCTGGTGAACGGCAAACTCAAGAACAACGAATTTGACTTCGCGCTTCTCGACGCAGAAGTGGATAAGATCTGCTGGACCTTTGCGAACCTCTTCCCCGGCTGTTTGATGATGTCTATCGACGGCATCCGGAACAAGAAGAAGCTCTTCTGGGATCAGACGAAGAACCCGAACCGGCACTGGCTGGCCGCGAACATGATGGGAGAAGCCTACCTCGGGTTCGGCGCCTTCAACAGCAAGAAGATCACCGGGGCGGACACGATCGATTTTATCAAGTATCGTCAGAACATCGCCGAAGGCAAGCTCGTGGACGAAGCCTTCTTTGAAGAAGTCCTCGGAAAACCCCAGAGCAAATAGCCGAACGGTGAACGAGGGACTTTTGATCGATTCGATACGGGATACCCTTTGGGTGGAGACTCAAAGGGTATCCTCGTTTCCGGCCAGGGTTGGGCCGGCAGCGCAGGTGATTTAGCTCTTTAAGAAATCCCTTGTAGGAGCGTCATCCTGACGCGATCCGATCGCGGCTGGAAGCCGCTCCTACGACAATGGTTAAGACAATTTGGTTCTTTTTCCAAAAGGCCAGAGTATCATGAAAACCGGAATTGTAGAGAGGAGGGAGATCCAATGGCATTTAAGCATATTCAGACCGAACTGAAAGACGGAGTGGCCTCCGTGACACTGAACCGGGCGCCTCTCAACTGGTTGAATATCGAGATGATGGAGGAGATCAACACCTTTTTCGAGTCCCTGATGAAGGAGAAGCACATGAAGCTCCTTGTCATTCAGGCCCTGGGCAAGGCGTTCTCCGTCGGGGTGGAGGTGGCGGACCATCTGGGAGACCTGGCTCCGAAGATGATCGAAACTTTCCATCGGATGTTCAGGCTCATGGATGCCCTGAGAGTTCCCTCCCTGGCCGTGGTGAACGGGGCGGCCCTGGGAGGAGGGTGCGAACTGGCGCTGTATTGCGACATGGTGATCGCTTCGGAAAGGGCGAAATTCGGGCAGCCTGAAATCCAGGTCGGCGTCTTTCCCCCCATTGCCGCTCTGATCCTGCCCAGAATCATCGGACGCAAGAAGGCCATGGAATTGATCCTGACCGGAGACACGATCGGTTCCCAGGAGGCCCTGGGGCTGGGACTCATCAATAAGGTCGTGCCGGAGGTTTCCTTATCGGAGGAGGTCCGGACCTTTGTTGAGAAGCTCGGAAAGTTGAGCGGGGTCGTTCTTCAGCTGACCAAAGAGGCGGCCCTGGCAGGCCTGAACGATGATGCGGGGAAGGGACTGAACATCATCGAGGAGATCTACCTCGCCCGGCTCATGAAGACCCATGACGCCATGGAGGGCCTCAAGGCCTTTTGCGAAAAGAGAAAGCCCGTCTGGAAAGACGAGTAGTCTTTTTTCAGTAGGTGTGAAAAAATAGGTCCCAGGATCACTCCTTTCCAAAAGGACGGGGCAATTTCCGAAACTTTAGAATTGCGGGCTTTGGAGGGATGGTTTCCCTTCTCAGGTAGTGAGAAATTGAAATGATTCCGTTTTCAGTCTTGAGAGTTAACCGTTTAAGGTAACGCCTGCCTGCGGTAGGCAGGCTCTAAAGTTTCTCCAACTGCCCCATCCTTCTGGAAAGGGTCTTATTCTCATATTTTCTAGATTTTCTCACACCTTCTCACTGGTTACTGATCCTGATTACTTGGTCTTTGATCACTGATAACTGATCACTGATCACTGCTTTTCCTCCCCGGTCGGATTGACGACCTTTCTGCCTATCTGTTAGAATTCGGAAAATTTTCTAATCTCGGGGCATCGGATCAGGTTTTCCCGCCGTGCCCCAACAACTGCGTTTAATCAGGAACGGAAGATGCGGCTCAGAGGCAGGAAAGCGATCGTGACCGGGGCGGGGCAGGGGATCGGAAAAGCCGTTGCGATCAAAATGGTTCGGGAAGGGGCGGATGTTGTCGTCGTGGATTGGAATTCCGATACGGGGAACCGGACCCGAGAAGAGATTGAGGCCCTGGGAGGGAAAGCCCTGTTCTTCGCCGTGGATGTCACGGATCAAGGGCAGGTCCGGGAAGCCGTGACGGCGATGCTGGCCAGTTGGGGCAGGATCGACATCCTGGTCAACAATGCCGGCTATGACCGGGGGGCCTCCCTGTTGAAGGTGAGGGAAGAAGACTGGGATGCGGTGCTCGGTGTCCACCTGAAGGGGGCGTTCAACTGCATTCAGGCCGTTGCTCCGCACATGATTGAAAACGGTTACGGCAAGATCGTGAACCTTTCGTCCCTCTGGGGAAAGACCGGGGCGGTCGCTGAAATCAGTTACAGCACTGCCAAAGCAGGGATGATCGGCTTGACGAAGAGCGTGGCAAAGGAATTGGGCCGTTACCAGATCAATGTCAACGCCGTTCTCCCGGGGCTGACATTGACCCCCACGATTGAGAAGATCGCAGAGAAATACAAGAACATGATTATCGAAAATACTCCCCTGAGGCGGGCCGGCCAGCCGGCCGAGGTGGCGAATGTGGTGGCTTTTCTCGCGTCGGAAGAGGCCAGTTTCATGACCGGAGCCGCTGTCGAGGTTGCCGGCGGGTGGAGCATGTAAGCCTCCCTGGTAGGAGGAAATTCGAAATCCGAACCAGGTTCAAAGGAGCTGGGATGATGAATGAAATAGAACAGGTGAGGGAAGAGTGGAGAAAGAAAGCCCAAAGGGTTGCCAGGGATGTCGTGGCGCCCCGTGCGGCAAAGATCGACGAGGAAGGCGAATTCCCCTGGGATATCGCCAAGGTTTTTCACGAAGAGGGGTTCTTGAGCCTCGTGATTCCCAAGGAGTACGGAGGGATGGACGGGGATATCACGTCGCTCTGCGTGGTTGCGGAAGAGATCGCGAAATACTGTGCGTCCTCCTCTCTCCTGGTGATCGTGCAGGCCGTGGGAACCATGCCCGTCGCCCTGGGGGGGACGGAGGAAATGAAGAAGCAATTCCTGGGCAAGATCGCCAGGGATAAGAAGCTCATCGCCTTCTGCATCACCGAGCCGGATTCCGGATCCGATGCCGCCTCCATTCGAACGAAGGCCACCCGGGAAGACGGTCACTATCTCATCAATGGGAGGAAATGCTTTATCACCAACGGCGGTGTCGCCGACCTGTACACCGTTTTTGCCGTGACCCAGCCGGAAAAGAAGATGGAAGGCATCACAGGTTTTCTTCTGGAGAAGGGGACTCCCGGCCTGTCGATCGGAAAGGTGGAGGAGAAGATGGGCATCCGGGGCTCGAACACGACGGAAGTCCTCCTGGAGGATGTTCGCGCTTCGCTTCCCCAGAGAATCGGCGATGAAGGCGTCGGGTGGTGGCTCATGATGAGGACATTGAACAGGTCGAGGCCGGCCATCGGCGCCCAGGCTGTGGGACTGGCTCAGGGGGCGGTTGATGCTGCGGTCAAGTTCGGGCGGGAGAGAAACTGGTTCCATCAAAGGGACGATGCCGTGTTGATCCAGGCCAAGCTGTCCGATATGGTTATCGAGATCGAGGCCGCCAAGGCCCTCGTTTACAAGGCCGCCAACATGATGGATGAAAAGACAAAAGGAGTTCCGGTTCAGATGTTCTCGGCCATGTCGAAATATTTCGCTTCGGACGTGGCCATGAAGGTGACGACGGATGTGGTCCAGCTCATGGAATGGCAGGGGCTCGTCCGGGATTATCCGGTGGAAAGAATGATGCGGGATGCGAAGGTTATCCAGATCTTCGAAGGAACCAATCAGATCCAGCGGATGGTCGTGGCGCACACCCTGCTCAAGGGGAAGTAGGGGGACCGTTGTATTCCTTCAGTTCGGGGTGGACAGGGACTTTCTCCGGCCGAGAGGGCTACTCAAACCTTGGAATGCGGAGGTGGACAGCGGGGGTGAGACGCGTGAGAGATACGACCGGCAGATCCTGATCGAAGGATTCGGAGAAGAAGGTCAGGAGTCGACTCAGACGGATCCAGGGTCTTATCGCAGGGGCCGGCGGGCCTCGGTTCTCCTGTGGCCTTCTACCTGACGGTGGCCGGGGTTGGAAGGATCCGGATCGTCGATCACGACGAGGTCGAACTGAGCAACCTCAACCGGCAGATCCTGCACTGGGAAACGGATATCGGCAGGAGAAAGGTGGAATCGGCCGGGCTGAAATTGAGAAGCCTGAACTCGACGGTGGAGGTCGAGAGCCGTCGGAGAGACCATTACGGAAGAGAACGTGGCTCAGGCTTGTCGAGGGACTGCGACGTGATCGTGGATGCCATGGACAACTTTCCGACCCGTTATCTTCTGAACCGCTGCTGCCGTGGGGAAGAAGAGTTCCCTTTTTTCACGGGGCGGTGAGCGGATTTCGAGGGAAGGGTCATGACGATTCTTCCCGGAAAGACGGCCTGCCTCCGATGCATGTATCGCGGCCCGGTCCCCAGGGAGAAGTTTCCCGTCATCGGTGTGACTCCGGCGGTGATCGGCAGCATTCAGGCCACCGAGGTGATCAAGTACCTCGTGGGGATTGGAACCTTGTTAACGAACCGATTGCTCATTTATAATGGACTGGAGGCAACCTTCAGCGAATTCGGAGTCGAGGAGGAATCCCGACTGTGAGGATTGCGGATCGTTGTCCGACCGCTGAGGTTCAGCGTATCTCTGGGTGGGAGGAATCCGTCATGCCTGTTCGTATCCACGTTCATACCACGCATCGCCAATTCACCAACGGGTTGGAGGTCGTCCCTGTGGCGGGCAATACGGTGGGGGAATGCCTGAACGAGCTTGTGAAACAGTTTCCCCCGATGGAGAAGGCGCTCTTTGCCAAGAAAGACAAATTGCTCAACACCGTTGAGATCTATCTCAACCGTGCCACGGCCTACCCCAATGAACTCCTCAAGCCGGTCAAAGACGGAGACGAAATCCACCTGACGGTGATGCTCGCCGGAGGATGGGGTCGGGGAGTACGAGGGAAGAATAGGCATGGAAACAAACTGACCGGCACGTGCCGTTTCCTGCCTACCGGCGGGCAGGAAACGGTACAATACAATGAGAGTACCTTACCGGGAAGTCCTTCAACACACTTAGGACCGTCGAACGGCCCCGCCCTTTAGGGCGGAGAGCTTCACTTGAATTCTCTGCTGTCGTGTCGCAGAATTAATTTTATGCGGAAATTTGTTTCAATCTCGAAATGGTCTTTTTTACTATTTTCGCTTGCCCTGCTTGTGTTCGGTCCTGCGCTTGACCTGACGGCCTGTGCCGATTGCTCGGCCTCCGTCCCGGGGCAATCCTCTCATAAACACCTTTGCTCCTTCTGCTTCAACACTGTCGGCATGGTTAGTGACCACACATTCGACATGCCCCTCCTACCGATCCGGATGCATATTCACACGCCGATGATGTCTTTTTCAGATACCTCGTTTCCGATCGATAAGCCGCCGCAGAATTAACCTCCCGCTGTTCAGAATTCACAACTGATTTTTGATAACGGATTCGCTCACGTCTGAAGGGCAAAAATCTTGTACAGGAAAAGCCGTCCCTGATTGGATGGACCTCTACCCCCAAGCCGGCGCCGGTCGGCCTTCGGTGCTCTACGTGCCCCTTCGCCGCACGTTCGGTGATCGTCCCGGAAGGGACACAAGCCCTCCGACGGGAGAGAAGAAGCAGTGAGGCGCCCGCCGCCGATCCTCCTGGCATTTCTGCTGACTCTCGGCAGCGGTCTGCTGAACCTGTATTCCGTCATTGGCCCCGGTCTGCCCGGGCGCGTGGCAGCACTGAGGCAGATCTTCCCGCTGGAGTTCATCATGTCTCGCAGCGCGACCCTGCTCATAGGGTTCGCGCTGGTCATCACCTCCTTGAACATCTACAGGCGCAAGCGGCTGGCCTGGTGGGCCGGGATGCGCTGGCGGGCTTCTCCGTTCTCTTTCACCTCACCAAGGGCGTCGACTATGAGGAGGCTACCCTCTCGGCGCTCCTGGTGGCCGTGCTGTGGATCACCCGACGGCAGTTCACTGTGAAGAGCCGCGCTGTGAGCTGGGCCTGGCTGTCCGGAGGGCCGCGCTGGCGCTGTCCTGGCGTTCCTTACGGAGTGGCCGGTTTCTGGCTGCTGGAGCGTCGGGAGTTCGGGATCAATTTTGACGTGTGGGATTCGGCCCATCGGACGATGCGCTTCTTCCTGCTCCAGGGCGATCCTTCCCTGAGACCACACACCCGCTACGCAGCCTGGTTCCTGGACTCGCTGTACCTGATCAGCTCGGCCGCCTTCCTTTACGTGGGCTTCGCGTTCTTCCGCCCCGCGCTGTACCAGTTTCGCTCCCACCCGCACGAGATTGAGTTGGCCAAGTCCTTCTGGGAGCGGCACGGCCGCTGTTCGCAGGATTTCTTCAAGGCTCGTCCGGACAAATCGCTTTTCTGGTCCGCCGGCCGTGACTGTTTCCTGGCGTACCGGGTGGCCGGGAGCTTCGCCGTGGTGCTGGGCGACCCCATTGGTCCGACGGGAGGGAATCGAACCGCTCATCCGCGAGTTTGAAAGGTACTGCACGGATAACGGCTGGGGATTGGGTTTTCACCAGGCCCTGCCCGACTTTCTGGAGGTCTATCAGCGCCTCGGCTTTAAGAAGTTGAAGGTGGGGGATGAGGCCATTGTCGATCTCACCGCATTCACGCTCCAGGGTGCGGCGGCCAAGACATTGCGCTCCAAGGTGAACCTACTGGAGAAGGCCGGGATTCGCGCCGAATACAACGAGCCCCCGATTCCGGGCGAATTGATGACGCAGCTCAGAGAAGTCTCCGACGAGTGGCTGAGTATCCCCGGCCGGCGCGAGCGCCAGTTTACGTTGGGCATGTTTGACGAGGACTACATCCGCGGGACTCCTGTCTTCACGGCTCAGGATTCCGGCGGCAGGGTGCTGGCTTTCGTCAATCTCGTCCCTTCCTACCGCCGCGGCGAATCGACCATGGACTTCATGCGGCGCCGTAACGACGCGCCGAACGGCGTCATGGACTATGTCTTCGTCAGAGCCTTCGTGCAAAGCAAGGAGCTCGGCTTCGAGCGCTTCAATCTGGGCATGGCGCCGGTGGCGGGCTTTCAGGAGCAGGAGGAGGCCTCGCCGGAGGAACGAGCGATTCATGCGTTCTTCCAGCACTTGAACTTTCTGTTCAGCTTCAAGGGCCTGCTCGCTTATAAGGCGAAGTTCGCCAGCACTTGGGAGCCACGCTACGTCGTGTATCGGAGGGCGTTGGACCTGCCGAGGCTCGCGATTGCGCTGGAAAGAGTATCCGAGATGCCCGAATAGTAGCTCATGAAGAGTCATTTCCCGTTTACGACCGCTTCCGGGGCCCTGTTGCTTGCTTGCGCGCTGTGGGGACAATCGGTCGCCCCGGGCGCCAACGTCGTCATTCTCCGCGGCCAGGCTCAAGAGGTGCATTACTATCCCGCGACAGGCCGCAGAGTCGGCGCGCTGTTGTTTCTTCCCGGCGACGGCGGCTGGCGAGGGTTCGCCGTCGATATCGCCAACAGTGCAGCCGCCTGCGGGTACGACGTCTTCGGCTGGGACACCAAAAGGTACCTGGAGGGTTTCACGCCGCGGCAAGCAGACGCTGGCCCAGTCCGACGTCGTAAACGACTTCCGAACCATGGCCACAGCGCTGACCCGCGGCAAACCAGGAAGGATGGCCGTCGGCGGCTGGTCCGAGGGAGCTGGGCTGGCGCTGCTCGGCGCGGCAGCGCCGGAAAACAGGGCGGCATTCCGCGGGCTGCTGGTCATCGGGTTGTCAGTCCGTGGGTTCCTGGGCTGGAAACTCGCCGACAGCCTCACATACCTTACCAAGCGAGAGCCGGACGAGCCGCGCTTTGATTCGGCGGCCTTCCTGGCCAAACGGTCGCCCTTGCCGCTGGTGATGATTCATTCGAGCGGCGACGAGTACGTGAAGCCCGAGCTGGCTCGAGGAATGTTTGACAAAGCCGCGGAGCCCAAGCGGTTCTTCCTGGTGCAGTCCAGGGATCATCGATACGACGGCAACCAGGGGGAATTCTTCCGGGCGCTGCGGGAGGCTCTCGAATGGGTACGGACGGGCCAATGACGGTCGCAGACGAGGCGCCGGCCGAGCGTCCGGCACCGTGGAGGAAGGCAGTTGGCTATGTGGTGGCCGTCGCATGTCTGGTGTGGGTGTTCCACGATATTCACGTGGAGCGCATGTTCGCTCACATCGGCTCGATGACCTGGTGGTGGGTGCTTCCCGCGGTCGCCTGCGACATTCTCGGCTACGTGTGCGACGCGGCGCGGTGGCGCGCGCTGCTGCTTCCCATGGGCCAGCTTCCTTTGCGGCGCGCCGTTCAGGCCGTCTACATCGGGCTGTTCACCAATGAAGTCACGCCGATGCGGTTCGGGGAACTGGTCCGGACCTACCTCGCTGGCAAATGGGTGGGCCAGCCTACGCCGGAAGTCATCCCTTCCATGCTGGTGAGTCGGCTTTTGGATGGGGTGTGGATGGCAATCGGAATCGGCGTGGTGGCGATTCTCATGCCTTTGCCCAGGGACCTGTTGGTGGCGGCGGACATCTTCGGAATCGCCGTGCTGTTGCTGGCAGCGGTGTTTCTTTTCTTGTATTTGGTGAAACCCAAGTCGTCGCTCGTTGGGCCAGCCGCTCGTTATTGCGAGGAGGACTAGCCTCCTGGCTGCGCAAAGTCGTGCTCAGCGTGACCAGCGGTTTCAGAGCCATCGGCGAATGGCGAACCATGACTGCGGCAGGGGTCTTTTCGCTTGGTTTCGTGGTCTTTCAGGTTCTCGCGTTCTGGCTGATCATGCAGTCCTACCACCTGTGCGCTTCCCCTGTTGCCGGGGCCGCGGTCTACCTGGTCGTGCACTTTGGGACCGCCTTGCCGAACGCCCCGGCCAATGTCGGCAGTTACCAGTTCTTTACCGTCCTGGGCCTCAGCCTGTTCGGCGTCGAAAAGACGCGGGCGAGTGGTTTCTCGGCGGTCGTGTTCATCCTGTTGACGCTGCCGCTGTGGGTTCTTGGCCTGATGGCGCTGTCGCGGGCCGGATTGACACTACGCATGATTCGCGCCGATATCCGGTCGTCACTGCAGCCGGCCGGCCGTCCTCACTAGGCGGGATAGGCGCACAATGGACCTATGCTCTCGGAAACCATTGGCAATGTCCTGGTGCCTCAGGTGCCGGTTATCGAGAAGATCCTCCGGCCACTCATCGTCTACGTTGCTTTCGTTAGTTCTGCTGCGTGTCTTCGGCAAGCGGGAACTGGCTCAGCTCAACCCGTTCGACCTGGTGGTGCTGCTCTCGCTCTCCAATACGGTGCAGAACGCCATCATCGGCGACGACAATTCGGTCGCCGGCGGCCTGATCGGCGCCGCGACTCTGCTGACGGTGAACTATCTGGTCGTCCGGTTCGTGTTCCGCCACCGGCGCCTGGACCAATTGCTGGAGGGCACGCCCGTGGTGCTAATTGAGCGCGGGGAGATCGACAAGCGGGCGCTGGCCAAAGAGCTGATGTCGGTTTCCGAGCTGGCGATCGTCGCTCACCGCCAGGGATTGCAGAGCCTGGACCAGGTGGACCGGTGCGTTCTCGAACCCGGGGGAACATTCCACATGGTCCGCAAGCCCGATTCGAATACCGGCGACGCCAGGATATTAGCGAGACTCGATCAGATCCTCACTGAGTTGCACGCACTCCGGGGAAGCGTGTGAGATATCCGGGTGCGCGACTTGGTTTTCGGCCGCTTCGTGGTGCTCGCGGTACCACTTGCGGTAGTGGTGCTTTGCCCACCGCCGGTCCACGAACCCTGAAATCATCCCTTGAAGACCCGGGCGCCCGCTGCGGCTGATCAGGGCCATGAACATATGGCCGAAGATGAGAGGCGTGGCGATCACAGCCATGAGGAAGTGCACCACCCAGGCCAGAAACGCGATGTTGGTGAGCCAGATCAACAGGCCGGAGGCGATGTATAGAGGATAGGTGCTCATCAGCACCATGAAGTTGACCTTCTCGGCGGCGTTGAACTTGCCCTGTTCGGGCAGTTCGAACCTGCTGCTGATGCCGCTCAAAAAGAGCATCAGCATCCACTTGAAGTCGGCCCCCACCCATTTCCAGGCCTGCACAATGTTGTATAGGTGAAGCCTGAAATCCCCGCGGTGGCGGGCGGCGACAAGGGCCGGCAGCACAATCATGCAGATCCCGGAAATCCGGTGCGCCCAGGAGAACAGGGAACGGAACGGCCTGTCCGGCTCAAAGTTGTAGACAAACACCAGAATCAGCGCGGTTGCATAGCAAAACAGGAATGGCCCGGCGATCGCCCAGTGCAGAAGGCGCTCGGATCGACGAAACCGCAGGATCTTGGGTCCGGCTTCCTCCTGTACCCCCGCCGGTGCGGTCGTTTGAGGCTCACTGGTTTCAAGCTGCAATTGGATCAGGTCCATGCGTCACCTCGTTTCTAGCGCTCAGCGGTCGCGTGTTTCGGCGCTTCGGTCTTGCTGTTTACGTCTACCGAAAACTGTTTGTAGCCGTTGAACCGGTGTATGTTCTGCCACCGCTGTTGCGCGGTCTGGGCGGAAATTACCGCCATGGACGGAAGCCACTGCTGCTGCCCTGTCCCGGCGAACTCGACGGGCGAGTAGGTCACTTCAGCGCTCAGACCTTTGAGACCGGTCTCCTGGATGGCCGAATCGATGGTTGCGGCGATCTTGACCACGGATCCGGCTCCCGGTTCGATCCACGCAGTCCCATTCCATTGGAGCGGGTAGTCGCGTGTTCCCAGGCGAAGACACGACGGGGAACGGCCGTCGTGCGCTTGGCGGAATTGAATCTGAAGAAGCCGCCGGCCGTCCAGTTCGGTCTCCTCGGGTTGGGAGAACTCGTAGCTACCTTGAAAATAGGGGTGGAAGATGAACAGCAAACCCGGGAATCCGTTGGTGACCAATAAGGACATGTTCTTGTCCTTGCCGGCCGTTCGAACGCTCACGCGGGATTCCTCAACGACGAGATCCCTGCCCGCTTTGCGGGTCAGGACCACGTAGTCATACGTCGTATCCTTCCGGCAGATCAACTTCCCGTCTTTGGCCAATTTCTGCTGGGAGACTGTTTCCGAGCAGTTGACGACGGCAAATCTCGACCAGAAGTCTTCGGCCGCGCGGCCGGTGCTTAACAAAACCTCCCGCAGAGGCGGCGCGCCCGGCGCGAGGCTGCAGGCGCCGAGAAACAAGAATGTCAGGAGTTTCTTCATAGGTTAGAACCGATAGCCCAGATTCAGGTACAACTGGTCGTAGTTCTGGAGTTGCGAACGGTAGAACGTGTAGCCGCCGCCAAAGAAGTAGCGAGCACTGAAGAACCAATCGCCGTTGGCACTTATGAAGCGCGACCTCGTGTTGGCAGTGTACGCGGAAACGTAGTTTTGATCGCCGGCCTGGACGTCGAACCGGATGATATTGCCTACGTCCCTGCCCAGTGAGACGGACCGGTAGTTGCCCCGGCCGAATGAGCCGTCGAACTTGGAGTAGCGGACGTCCGCGCGCAGGCCGGTGCCGAAAATATCGTGCTTGGCCGCCCCGTACATCTGGTTCAGCGCGCGCCGGGCATCTCCGGTCCTGGTGCTGCGCCCGAAGTTCGCATACACCGAGGAAGCGAGCGGCAGGTCGAGCCGGAATCCGGCGCTCGCGCCCTGGAACAGGAGTTTGTCGAGCAGGCCGGTTCCGACCAGGCGCGGATCGAACGTGGGCAGGTTCCTGAAGTAGTTGTGGCTCAGGTCCACCGAAAGTATCTTCAGGGGTTGTAACCGCACAGTGAGGAAACTTCGGCTCAGGGCTACACCAGCTTCTGCAGGCTGCCGCTTGGCACTGATTTGGTCCGCTTCGAGGTTGTGATACACGGACAGATAACGCTTGTAGAAAAGCGAGTTCTCGAAGAAGGCGAATTGACGTTCGGGCCGCCACCGGATTCGGCTGACCGCGGCGCCCGCCGTCGAGGTGAAGCGGAGGGATTCGAAACTGCCGGAGCTGTAGTTCACGAAACTGCCAAGCAACTGGCGATCGGGATTGTAGTTCCAGGACGTCGGATCAGGCGCCGAGCCGGCGAACATGCCCGTCGTGAAGTTCCGGCCCAGGCGCCGGCCAAAGTAACCACCGTCGATCGTCTCCAGGCTGGAAGCCCAGGCAGATATTGGCGCCCGACTCCGGCAACCCAACGCGATTGAGGATTGTTGTAGGAGAGCGTCAGGTGATACGTCCGGTTCATGAGGTCCGTAAGAGTCTCGAGTTGCCGGGTGCTGCCCCGTGTGTTCATACGGCCGCGCCAGTAGCCGCTCAGATTCCAGTAACTGCCGCCGACTCGATTCAGGTCGCCACGAAACACCAGGCCGAACTGGGACGAGTCCATGCCACCGCTACGGTCGCGAATCGCACTGTAATCGACGCCAATCCGGCCGCGTGCCCGATTCACCTCGGGTGAACGCTCGCCGAGCCCACGCCGAGCCGCATCCGCGGGCTCGTGCAGCGCATCATCGAGGAGCGCGTGCGCGACGGGCAGCTGGACGAGGCGAACATCACGATCCAGGAGCTGGCGCGGATCCGCGAATCGTTCATCCCCGTGCTCACCGGCGATCTTCCATGTGCGCGCGCCGTACCCTTCCGCGCCCAAGCCGAAGCGCGAGAGCGAGTCGAAGCGGGAAGAGTAAGCGCTCGCGTGAGTTCGGCGTCGCCCCAACCCCGCGACCGATCCGCGCCCGTCAGTTCGCGCGCAGGCCCGCCAGCGAGTCCCTGAGCGCGCGCGCGCGCACCGGCGACCCCGTGCGCTCGAGCGCTTCGGCGTAGCCGGCGACCAGCGATGAGTCGATCGCCGCGGCGCGGGTGACGGCCGCCGTACGCTCGAACGCCGCCCGAGCGCCGGGCCAGTCGCCGAGGCTCCGGCAGGCTTCCATCCGCAGCAGGCATGCCAACTGCGACTCCGGTTCGATCGCCTGCTCGGCATCCATGAGACGCCCCGCGGGCGCGGGCCGGTCGAGCGCGAGCAGGTTCAAGGCGAGGTCCTCGGCGAACGTGCGCACCTGCGATACGTAGAGGTCCTTGAGGCCGAGCACCCACGGCGAGGGAACGCCCGGAGCGGCCTCGATCGCACCGGTGGAAGCAAACCGCGGGGCGAGCAGGGCGTCGGCCTCACGGCGGAACGGCGCCGGGATGCGCGCCGCCCACCACCAGCGATCGAGCGGCGGAAGCGTGGCCGCCTGCGCATCCTGTGAGAGACGGTAGATCATGATCGCGGGCCCGCTCACCGAGGTACTCGAGCGGAAACGCACGACCACCGTGGCCGTGGAGTCCAGGTGGCGGTAGAACGCGCACGGATTGGCATAGCGCGCCGGGTCGGCCTCGAACCGGCCACGCACCGCGTCCGTGGTGAGCACGTAGTCGACGCCCGCGAGGAGCCGGGTGTCGTAGATCACGCGATTGAAGTCCGAGGCCTGCGCGAACACGGTCACGTTCTCGACCGACCCCGGACCCGGGCGCAAGCGCACGACGCAGGTGCCGGCGACGAGCACGGGCAGGTGCACCGCCGACCACCACGGGCGCGCGAGGTAGCGCGCGCGCAGCGCCGGGCTCGCCTCGGCGAGGAGCGGCAGG
>CAVSVC010000055.1:0-65937 GCA_963731045.1 uncultured delta proteobacterium
GACCACACCGGCAATGGCGGGCCCAACGGCTGTAGCCAGATTGATCATCGTGGAATTGAGGGCGATGGCATTGCTGAGGTCTTCGTGTCCTACGAGTTCCACCACGAATGCCTGTCGGGCCGGCGTATCGAACGCATTTGCCGTACCAAGCCCAAAGGCCAGAATCACGATATGCCACGGCTGGATGTGACTGAGGAAGGTGAGCGCCGCCAGGATGAAGGCCAATCCCATCATGGTCGCCTGGGTCACCAAAAGCAGGTTCCGGCGGGGCACGCGATCAGAGACCGCCCCTCCAAAGAGCGTAAACAACCAGATGGGAATCCCGGAGGCGCAAAACCGACATAGCCCAGGAACGCCGGGGAATGAGACAACTCGAATACGAGGAAGCCCAGTGCCGTCAACTGCATCCATGTTCCTACAAGCGACGCAGACTGCCCCATGAACCACAGTCTGTAGTTGCGGTGACCGAAGGAGGCAAAGGTCTGTTTCGCACTGGGTCGCATGATCGGACGCCCCCCTCCAAGGGCGGAGCAAAACCGAGACCGGGGGCGGGAAAATGCTGTGGCACCGGGTTCATAGATATAAGAAGGTTTTGGCTTTTCTGTCAAGCTCTTTCAGCATAGAACATTCGTGCAGGAAAGAGGATCCATGAACAGGGTGAGGTTCCGTCAATTCCTATTGACATTTTGCCTCCTTTTCCATACCCTATTCTCAGATGAATCGGAACCATCCATTGAAAGGGTTATGGAAACACTGATTGGAATCGTTATTGGCATCGGTCTGAGCGCAGCATGTGGCTTCAGGGTTTTCGTCCCCCTGCTGATGATGAATCTTGCATCACTGGGTGGACTACTCTATCTGGCCCCAGGGTTTGCGTGGGTTGGGAGCAGCTATGCAACGGTCGCCTTTGCTACGGCAACGATCGTGGAAGTCTCCGGGTATTACATCCCGTGGGTTGATCATATCCTGGATATTTTCGCGACACCGGCTGCAATCATTGCAGGGACCATTGCCACCGCTTCCGTGGTAACGGATCTCTCTCCATTCCTGAAGTGGACACTGGCTCTTATCGCCGGCGGGGGAATAGCAGGGTTGGTGCAGGGGGCGTCGGTTCTCCTCCGTGCGACATCGTCCGTCGCAACGGCGGGAACAGGAAATCCTGTGGTTTCCACTTTGGAACTGGTTGGGTCCGTTATCACAGCCCTGCTCGCCATCTTTGTCCCGATTCTGTGCCTCGCTCTCGTCGTATTTTTATGCCTGCTCGTTGTCCGCAGAGCAGGCCGAATCCTATTCGGCAGAATGAAAACGACGCAGGGGAAATTGTCTCCACCGGGACACGAAGGGTCCGGAACGAGTACGGTGAGCTGTGCCACCTCCCTTTTCCAACCGCATCACGATTCCACCATTTCAATGCAAAATACCCGATGCAAAATCTCTTTGACAGGTAAAATCGGATGTGCCATACATTTGTCGGCCGAAAGCAATGTCTCATCAGGCCACCCATTCATGCCACGGCTGTGAGGACAGAGGATGCCATTGGGTATGACGAAGGGCACGAAGGAGTCAGAACGCGACGGCAACGACTCAACTCAAGTGGGTGGTTCTATGGATGCAGCAGCCACCGGACCTGCGGAGGATCGCCTTCTTACCTCGAACTTCGTCTTCGCAACGCTGGCCAACTTCGTCAATGCCTTCAGCATGCAGATGCTGACCGCCACTTTGCCCGTATATGTCATAAGCCTCGGAGGAAGCCAGGCCGACGCCGGTCTGGTGCTGGCGGTATCGCCTTAACGGCCGTACTCTTCCGTACTTCCTTGGGCTGGCTGGCCGACGCCTGGCGGCGTCGCCCTCTGGTCCTGATCGGCATTTCCTTCCAGGGCCTTGCGAGCGTCGTCTATCTCCTGGCCGGTTCGATCCCGCTCCTGGTGCTTGCTCGCCTCGTACAAGGCTTGGGGTTGAGCTGCTACAGCACGGCATCCAGCGTCTACGTGGCCGATATTGCACCGCTCAAACGGCGAGCAGAGGCCGTGGGGCTTTTCGCTGCCGCACAGGCTTTCGGTCTCGTCATCGGGCCCGTTGCCGGCTTTATGGTCGTCGGATGGACTGGTTTCCAGCATCTGTTTTACTTCACGGGAGGGCTGGCCATTACCGCTTTCTCCTTATCGATCTTCACACGAGAGCGGCGACAGCCCCTGAACCTCATGCGCCAGCCCTGGTCCCTGCGCACGGGCATGGTGGCGCTCGACGCACTGCCGGTTGCCTGGATGGCACTCTGCATGGGCATAGGTTACGGGGCGATCAACGCGTTCATCTCAATCTTTGCCCGGTCGCGCGGCGTCCAAAACCCCGGCTTCTACTTCATGATTCAGGCTATCGCCCTGCTGGTCTCCAGAACGTTTGCCGGCCGTTTGGCCGACCGGGCCGGCCGCACCATCGTCATCATCCCGGGCGTCATCCTTATGGCCATGGCATTGGCAATGCTGCCGCTGGCCCATGGCTTTCCCTATTTCGTATCTCGGCCTCACTCTTCGGTATTGGGTTCGGCTCGGCTCAGCCCGCAACCATGGCGCTGCTGATCGACCGGATTCGTCCGGAGCGGCGCGGCCTCGCCACGGGCACCTACTTTACAGGATTCGATGCGGGTTTCATCATCGGTACCATTCTGCTGGGAGTAGTAGGCCAGTACCGGGGTTTTGGCGTGATGTGGTTTGCTTCGGCAGCCTGCACCCTGCTTAGTCTGTCAGGTATCATAGGGGACCGCCGCCACAGGAGTTTTACTGGGCGGTAAACAACGAGTGGACGTTGCCGGCAGTCTCTTCGACGAGACGGTGCCACATCATCCTCCACCACAGTCTGACCGAAAACGGGGGACGTTAATTGGTGCGGAACCCTTTCCTTGGTTACTACCCTTCCTGAAATTCCGATCGACATCTTGCTCCCTTTCTCGTACCCTATTTTCACCCGGACCGGGGCCATCATGGTTCCCATGGAGGACCGTCGGGAGTCGTTTAAAAGATGAGGAAAAATGTGACGGGAGGGGACCGATTTTTGTCCATAGAGGATGAGTATCTAACGCTATCACTTTAAAACATTTATTATTTCACGGTCTTGCAAATCCACAGCTTTTGGTACAGCATTTGCTTGATTAACCTTGTAGTTGCCCGGCCACGGGTAAGTCGCTCTTCATGACTTCGGAAGGCGGGAATTTTGATATTCATAGGGGAATGGCAGGATGTCACCAAAACTGAGGAGGATTAGGGAAGAGAAGGTGTAACCGACCCATGGCAACTAAAGTGTCGATATTAACTTTGTTTGGACAAAGAAAGAGAGGAGGAGAACATGAGGTCCATCAAAGATTTTACTGGGTATCTGAGTACTCTTTTTCTCATCTGCTTGATGTTTGCGGCAACCGGAGAGGCACAAACGCCCGAAAAGTATTGGGCTATGGAGATGGGGAATTCCTGGACTTACCACGGAACCAATCCGTCATGTGGCAATTGTTCGTGGACTATTGAAACGAGAGTGGCTCCAAATCCGAATATGACGGTGGCTCTTCGCGGATTCACCACGCAATACGTTGAACATTTTGAAGAGTATGCGTTCGGAATGCCCGGGATGCCCTTAGATATGAAGGATTGGTATGCAATCAACGCCACAGGAATAAGATGGTTGAGGGAGGAATCTTATGAACCTCCTCCCCTGGGACGTTGGGTTACGCTTACATTTGATGGGGGTCTTAAAGTGGGAATCAATCCAATCTTCGTAGGCGCCACTTGGTCTGAAAGCAATATCCCGGCGGTGTACGATGGGGCTGCGATGACAATAGATTCACAATTCAACGTCATCAGTCAGGAGACCATCACTGTTCCCTCGGGGACCTACACCGCTTATAAGATTCACAGCATACTGAGCGTTCCGGCCATGGGAGGAAATGTAAGAGATAAGACTCAGTGGTTCGTTCCTTCCCTTGGATTTGTCAAGGAGGTTGAAGCGGACCCCACAACGGCAGGCGATATTGATACTTTTGTCCTTACATCCACAAACGTTGGCACCACGTTTCTCGATGTGCCGTCCGATCATTTTGCCTATACGTTCATTGAGCAACTTTCAGCAGCGGGGATCACCGGGGGGTGCACGACCGGTGGTCCACGGCCCTCCTACTGCCCGGAAGATAGCATTACCCGGGGCCAGATGGCGGTATTCATCGAAGCAGCCCTTAGAAATCCAGCCAACACTTGTACCGGCCGGTTTGCTGACGTGGTCTCCGGCAATCCCATTTGCGGGTTCATCGAACGAATGGCTGACGATGGAATCACAAGCGGTTGCGGAGGCCCAAATTTCTGTCCTGATGCCCCTGTGACCCGCGGTCAAATGGCGGTATTCATCGAAGCCGCCCTTCGAAATCCGGCCAACACTTGCACCGGCCGGTTTACAGACGTAGCCTCCGGCAATCCTTTTTGCGGATTCGTCGAACGACTGGCAGATGACGGAATTACGGGAGGCTGCGGCGGCAGCAACTTCTGTCCCTATAATCCGGTAACCCGGGCTCAGATGGCGGTATTTCTCGTGGCTGCACCATCCCTGTTGGCTCCATAAGGTTAAAGGGGATAATGGAAGATTGAGGCGCAATCAGAGGCAGAGTCAGAAATGGCCCTGCCTCCGTCGTTTATGCCCGGTTCACACTTGCCAGCGGCAATGAAGAGATTGCGACGCCGGATGTCAAAAGCAAAGAAAGGGAAATGCGATGAAAAAGACTTTGATAGCCGTAGTCCTTGGACCCATGACGATACTCTTGGTTTTACCGGTCATCTGCGACGCTTCTCCTGGTTTTCTTATCGGCGATACGCCATTTCGTTTTGTAGGCGGTTTCCTTCCCGGATGGCACTGGGGAACGGAGAACTGGAGTGAAGCCGTTGATGACGATCTGATCAACACCGCCAGGAGCACAGGGATGACTGTGATGCACCTGATGCTGCCTCAGTTCGAAAATGGCTTGGGCAATTATGAGGAGACCGCGCTCCGTAAGCTGGACCACTTCCTCGACAGCGCTTCCAGAGCAAATTTTTACGTGATGCCCTCTTTCTTACAGGCCTATTCAGAGACTCGTATCCCCGGCAATACGTACTACCCGTACTACCACGACCGCAGTATTGAAGGGATCATCAAGGATGCCACCCTTCGCCAGGCCTATAAGAACCGAATTGCGGCCCTGGTAAACAGACAGAATACGTTCAATGGCAGGTTATATAAGGAGGACCCTGTCATCATGGCCTGGGTTCTTTGCGATGAGCCTATCAGCGCTCCCTTCAATTACTCTCCGGATGGCTTGCCCCAAATCACCCTGGATGAATTGATCGGCTGGTTCAGGGAGACTGCAACCTACTTAAAAGACATGGATCCCAATCACCTTGTGACGGTATCATCGCAGCCCGCTATCCAGACGTTCTTCGGGGGCACGCCCGAGACTCAACACGATTATCTGAAGGCGGTAGGGATTCCTGAATTCGATTTCATTTACACGGAAGATTCTGACTTGCGTATTATCCCTGGCTTGACGCCACTTTGCACTCTGACTCCTGATTATGATCTGGAGCAATTCTGGCCGGGTAAGCCCGTGGTTTTCATGCCTTCTTTCACCTCCGGCTGCTGGAATCAGGCGGCCATATGCACTGATTATGTTTCGCAGGCAGACCATCTGTCCCAGGCTATCCAGAGGTTCTTTGAAGTCGGGGCGGCTGGTGTTCTGGATACAGAATTGGGGCACGGACCTCTATTCCTCTGTGCCTGATTTTGCCAGGTGCTTCGAGTATACCGATTCCAATCACGAGATCGTGGTAGCCGTGCACTCCCTGAGTGCATCGATAAACCCGGATGCTCTGCCGAACAGTCCACTTCAATTCGTAGCGGTACCATCCACCCTTTCAATTCCATTTATTGATGTGCCCGCTGACTATTGGGCCCATGATCACGTCATGGCTCTCGCAACCGCGGGAATCACGGGCGGCTGTTCCTCCTACCCTCCTCATTTCTGCCCGGACGACACCCTGACACGGGCCCAGATGGCCGTCTTCCTCGAAACATCCCTCGGACACCCACCGAATACTTGCACGGGCCGGTTTACCGATGTCCCGATCGGCGACTCGTTCTGTGGATTCATCGAGCGAATGGCGGATGACGGGATCACGGGCGGCTGCGGAACCGGGATTTTCTGTCCCGATAAGCCAGTAACCCGTGGTCAGATGTCGGTTTTCATTGAAGCAGCTCTTGGACATGTGTCCAGTACCTGCACGGGCCAATTCACCGATGTGCCTATGGGGCATTCGTTCTGCAGGTTCATCGAACACCTGGCCAGCGATGGCATTACAAGCGGTTGCGGAGGAGGGAATTATTGTCCCGATGCCCCTGTCACCCGTGGTCAGATGGCCGTGTTTCTCGTTGCGGCACCAGCGCCGTTGAATCCTTGAATGTATACTGTTTCGAGAGGAGCGGACCACACGCCCTTTCCCGTGGAAGCCTATGCCCTGAAATTTGTCTCAACTTCTTCTTTCGCTTTTTCTTGCCAATCATGATTCCATCTGTGTCATAATAGGCTACAGTTCATGTTGACGCCCGGAACAAATATTCCTGCCGGGGCCGGTAGTCAGGAAGGGGACGTGCCGGTCAATCGAAGGGATTCCGACCTCCGGCACCGATCTTTCTCAAGCCGTTCATCTTCAGCCTTTTTCTCGGGCATTGTTAGCCTTTTTCTCTTGACACGCCTTTCCTCTTTTCTTATACTCAGCCTTCAGACAAATACTCAAAATTTCCAGGACAAATGGAATCGTACCGTTTCCCTTGAGGAGACTATGCCAATCGGATGGGGAATCCTTGGGACAGGCAGTCTTGCGAAGAATCACATGGGCCCTGCGATCGGCAAGGCAGTGGATACGAAACTCGTCGCTGTCTGCGATGTCAGGTTGGACGTCGCGCAGGAATTTGCCGGCAGGAACGGAGTCGAGCGGGCTTACGATTCTCTGGAGAAGATGCTTGAGGACCCCGAGATGGAGGTTCTGCTCATTGCAACGCCGAACAACCAGCACGCCGAGCAGACCCTTCGGGCGGCTGAGGCGGGAAAGCATGTCCTCTGCGAAAAGCCGATGGCATTGACGGTGGCCGATTGTGACCGTATGATCGAGGCCTGTGAGAAGCATCATGTGAAATTGGGAGTGGATTTCCAGAACCGTTATCACCCAGCTCATATCGAGGCCCGACGGCTGATCCAATCCGGTGCAGCGGGTGAAATCAACGTGGTTGAGGCTAAATATTGTCGAGGCTCTTTCCGCGGGTTCAATAAAGGCTGGCGGATCGATCCACGTATCGCCGGGGCCGGTGCGCTCATGGGTCAGGGCCTTCATCCGATCGACCTGCTGCGATTCCTGCTCAACAGTGAAGTCCGGGAAGTACGAGCCCTGACGGATGAAGCCCCCCCTCTCCGACCCGTTGACGACATGAACTACATCATCCTCACCTTCGACAATGAAGCTCACGGTGTCGTGATCTCCGGGATTCTCGCGCCGCGGCCTGACAACGATGCCGTTTTGTATGGAGAAAAGGCAAAAATAACCTGTAAAGGAACAGTGGGAATGTGGCTCCGGGGGGACCTTGTGGTAGAGGGCGATGCATTTAATATGAGGATGACTTTTCCATCGAATGATTCACCCGAGCTCTACATCCGCGTTGTGGAAGATTTCAATCGTTGCATCCTGGAAAATACGAAGCCGATGATATCCGGCGAGAACGGATTACAGATGGTTCGAATCACAAACGCCGTCCTCGAATCCAGCCGTCAAGGCAGAGCGGTCAGAATTGAGAGGGGACGATGAGCCTCCCCGATTTTTCTCTCGCCGGAAGAGTGGCTCTTGTGACCGGCGGCAGACGTGGGATAGGGAGAACGATCGCCCTGACCTTTGCCGAGGCCGGCGCCGATGTGGCCCTCTGTGATCTTGTTCTTGAAGACGGTCAGCTTCAATCTGTAACCCGGGAGATCCGGGATTTCGGCCGGCGGTCTCTTTTTGCCCGGGCAGATACGAGCCGGAAGAAAGATGTGGACGATCTGGTAGAGAAGGTGATCGGTGAATTTGGGCGGATTGATGTTCTGGTCAACAATGCGGGCATCTCGATCAACTCACCTATCCTCGATATGTCGGAAGAGGATTGGGACAGGACCTTGGACATCGATCTCAAAGGTTATTTCCTCTGCTCGCAAGCCGTGGGCAGAAGAATGGTTGAGCAAAAGAGTGGAGCCATCATCAACCTGGCATCCCAGTTCGCTTTCCGGGTAACGGCGGGCATGGGAGCTTACTCGATTGCCAAAGCCGGAGTGGTGATGCTCACCCGCTCGCTGGCTCAGGAGTTAGGGAAGTTCGGGATCAGGGCGAATGCCATTGCCCCGGGTATGGTCAAAACCGAGATCAATCAGGCCCGGCGGAGTCATCCGGGAGAATTAGCTCGGATCGAATCCGCCATCCCCCTGGGTCGAATCGCTGAACCCGATGATCTTGTCGGTGCAGCCCTTTTCCTTGCTTCCGAGGCCTCTCGCTATATCACGGGACAGACCCTTCTTGTGGATGGGGGCAGATCGACCTGACGATCTTCTTTTAATCCGGCGGTTGCAGAAATGAACCCGGACCGGGCCGCGACTTGAAACAGCGAACATTCATTAACCATAGGAGGCAACATATGAAAAGAAAAACCGGGAGGACGATGATCATTCTCTGTGTTCTGGTGTTTGCCTTAATCCCCGCCCTGCTGACCGCCCAGGATTTTCCGACCAAACCGATTACGGTGAGATCGACCTTTGGTGCAGGCACACCCTTCGACGTCGCTTTCCGTGTGCTGACAAATCGGGCTGAGAAATCTTTGGGGCAACCCTTCGTCATCATCAATGACACGACGGGCGGCGGCATGATCGCCATGAACACGATCGCAAAAGAAAGACCGGACGGGCACAACCTCCTACTGGGCACCACGACAACCTTCGTCTGGGTTCCGCAATTCCGGAAGGTCAACATCAAATACCAGGATTTCACCCAGATCATGCAATTCGGAAGAGGCATGGTCGGGCTGGTGGTCAGGACGGATGCCCCCTATAAAACACTGAAAGAATTTGTCGAATATGCAAAAAAAAATCCCGGCAAACTCTCCTACAGTGCCACGGCGAAAAGCACGCCCAAGCAGGTCGGCCCGGAAGTCATCGCGAAACAGGAGGGATTCGACTGGACCTTTATCCCTTACGACGCCGATAATCTCAGTCTCGCCGCTTTGCTTGGAGGTCACGTCGATGCCTGTTCAGCGGGGACGGGTTGGATTCCCTACATTCAGCAGGGAAGGCTTCGTCTGCTGGCGACCTATATGGACAGCCGGTCGAAGACCTTCCCGGACGTACCTACCTTAATGGAACTCGGCTACAATTTCGTCGACCCTGCCGTCTATAACCTTGCCGGACCCAAGGGATTACCTCCGTCTGTCATAAAAAAATTGGATGAGGCGTTTCACAAGGCGATGGAGGATCCCGAGTTCATCCAGATTATGGCCAAGGGAGAAATGCCGATTGCTTATCGGAACTCGGCGGATCTGACGAAGGTCGTGGAGCAACTCTATGTGTCGATCGGAAAGATGATCGTTGATTTCAAGCTGCCCAAACAAGAGTAGCCGGATAAGGCGGGCCATCTCCCATGAAACGCTATGACAGGGGAAGCAGTCTCTTCTGGCTCTGCTACTCCATTCTCATTCTGATCGAATCCCTTCGTCTGGGGATCGGGAAACTTCATGCCCCGGGCATGGGCTTCATGGCCTTCGGAAGCTCGGGACTCTTAGGTATCCTGTCCGTCGTCCTATTCTTCCAATCCCTTTCAGCAAAAGGGGAACCGAGGACCCAGCCCATCTTCGCCGGGACCCTCTGGAAAAGGGCCCTCATGGTTTTGATGGCGCTGCTGTTCTATTCCAGGCTCCTACCCGTGGCAGGCTATCTCATCAGCACCTTTCTCCTCATGAGTTTCTTATTCTGGATCGTTGAGCAACAGAAGGTGTGGCGGGTTTTGATTTTCTCTTTTCTGACAACCCTCATCACGTACTATGTCTTCTCCAAATGGCTCAATTGTCAATTCCCAGAGGGGTTATTCAGGCTCTGAGGTTATGAATGGGGATCTTCGATAATTTGATCTTTGGGTTTCGGGTGGTGCTCGAACCCTCCAACCTCTTCTTCTGTGCCGTAGGGGTATTGATCGGTACCCTCGTGGGAGTGCTCCCCGGTATCGGTCCGATCGGCGCCATCGCCCTCCTCCTTCCTGCAACCTTCAGGGCGACGCCCGCTTCGAGCATCATCATGCTGGCGGGCATCTATTACGGAGCGATGTATGGAGGATCGACGACCTCCATCCTCGTCAATATTCCGGGAGAAACGGCCTCTGTGGTGACGTGCCTCGACGGATATCAGATGGCCCGGCAAGGCCGGGCAGGACCTGCCCTGGGGATCTCCGCATGGGGTTCGTTTATCGCAGGGACTGCGAGCATTGTCGGGTTGATGATCTTTGCCAATCCCCTGGCGGAGGCGGCCCTCAGTTTTGGTCCTCCGGAATACTTTGCTTTGATGTGCGCGGGGTTGATCGTCCTCACCTACCTGACCCAGGGCTCCATGTTAAAGGCAATGATGATGGGTCTTGTAGGGCTCACGATCGGAAGCGTGGGCCTCGATATCGTCACCAGCCTTCCGCGGTTCACCTTCGGGATTACCGAACTGGAGGATGGAATTGGAATCGTCCCGATCGCGATGGGCCTTTTCGGGATATCGGAAATCCTCATCAATATTGAAGCAGACACCAAAAGGGAGGTTTTTCAGAGTCATGTTCGCAATCTCATGCCGTCCTTGAAGGACTGGGCGGACTCAAAATGGCCCATCACTCGGGGAACGATCATTGGATTTTTTCTTGGAATCCTTCCAGGCGGAGGGGCCGTCCTTGCCTCCTTCGTTGCCTATGGAATCGAGAAAAGGGTCTCCAGGCACCCCGAGAGGTTCGGGAAAGGAGCGATTGAAGGGGTGGCGGGGCCGGAAGCAGCGAACAATGCCGCGACAGGAGGAAACTTAATCCCTCTGCTCTCTCTCGGCATCCCTTTAAATCCCACCATGGCGTTGCTTTTCTCCGCTCTGATCATTCATGGAATCACACCCGGACCGCTCTTTATCAAAAGCAATCCTGACGTCTTCTGGGGTTTGGTTTCCAGCATGTATCTGGGCAATGTTCTTCTCCTCATCCTCAACCTTCCCCTGATCGGCATCTGGATCCAGGTTTTGAAAGTCCCCTATCGCATCCTCTTCCCTCTCATCCTCCTCTTCTGTTTAATCGGTGTCTACAGTGTTAACGGCTCCACATTTCATCTCCTCCTGATGATCCTCTTTGGAGCCGTGGGTTACCTGATGAGAAAACTTGGCTATGAAGGGGCACCCCTCATCCTTGCCCTGATCCTCGGTCCCATGCTGGAGAAAGCCCTGCGCCAATCCCTCCTGATGTCCCGGGGCAGTTTTATGATCTTCATCAACCGCCCGATCTCCGCCATCACCTTAGGAATCGCCCTTCTTCTCCTTCTATCGAACTTCCTCCCCTATATCAAGAAACGCCGCCAGATATACGAGGAGTTTGAGGAGTAGGTGTTTTCCTCTGCCGGTCATTCCTCCATGACGGGGGGAACCGCCCGACAGGAGATCCTCCCGTTTTCACTCTTCAGGACAACGTTCTTCCGCCAGTTCTTGTCGTCCTGGGAGGGATAATCGCTCCGGTAGTGCCCACCAAAAGGACCTCCCCGGCTCTCTTTACGACACCGGGCGGCCGTTGCAATGAGCTTCGCCAACTCCAACTGACCACTCACCTCAATGGATTCCTTCAAAAGGACAAGACGTTGATTCTCGTCTGCGTCACAGGCAGAGAGCCGGGGGAGGGCCTCTTTTTCGAGCCCTTCCAATTCCTGAAGTGCATTTCTAAGCCCCTCTTCGTTTCTGACGGCATTCAGGTAGCGGTGGGCAATGGCCTGGATACTTCTTCTCAGCTCGAAGGGGGGAATGCCTCCTTTTCTCGACAGCAGCACTTCCACCTCTTGCTGCGGCCCCGTATAGAGGTCGCGCTTGAGCGATCCTCGGGTTTTGAACTCCCGGGCAAAGCGGGCGGCATTTCTCCCGGCAATGGCACCAAATGCCAAGGCATCAGACAGGGCTGATCCGCCCACTCTGGCCGCGCCGTGTGAACCACCGGCCGCCTCACCTGCGGCAAACAGACCCTGCACACTGGTCTTGGCGGTTTCATCGATCCGGACACCGCCCATCACATCATGTGGATTGGGGGCCAGTTCAACGGGCCGATAGCGGAGATCAACGCCGGCACGTTCCAAATTGCCCCACATTTTCGAAAAGATCCTCTTCCGGAGTTCCAGGGGCACATCCGACGCGTCGAGATAAACACCTCCGTGGACCGTCGCCCTCCCCTCACAGATCTCAAGGCCGATCGCCTGGGTAATCTGCTTCTCCACCTTCTCTCTCTCCCCCGTTTCTGAGTCCTTCTTCATAAACCTTTCACCGAGGCCATTGTAGAGCCGGGCCCCACTATTGATCATTTCAACAAGAGGCCGCGCAATGACTTGCCGGGCCTTCATCTTAATAGGAAAAACCAGGGTGGGTAGAAAGTGAATCATTTCTATATCCATAAGTTCAGCCCCGGCCCTGAAAGCCAGGACATCGCCTTCACCGGTGATTGTCTTGATGTTGTCCGTAGTCGGGAACAGCTGGCCCATTCCTCCCGTCGCCAGGACGACTGCTCTGGCCTTGATGAGAAGAAACTGCCCGGTCTGATACTGAATCCCCCAGCCTCCGACGATGCCTTCCTCCCCCGTCATCAGACCACCGATAATCGTGTGATCGAGAGATTCAAGGCCAATCTTCTTGGACCTGTTACGAAGACACCTCATCACCGCCTGGCCGGTCGTCGTGTGGTGATGGACCATCCGCGGATAGGTGTTTCCGTTCCAGGCCCTTTGTGAGAACTTATTGTTCTCCTTGATGAGGTCAATCCCCCATTCATCCATTTCCCGGGTCAGTCCCACAATCTCTTTCACCCAGGCTCTCACCACTCGGCGATTATTCAGTCCGTTTCCTGCCCTGATCACGTCCTCGAAATGAACATCCGGATTGTCTCTCGGATCTGCATCTCCAAGCGCGACGGAATAACCGGCCAGCGCAATGGATGAGTTCCCCGAAGGAAAAGGGCCCTTGTTCACGACGATGACTTTCGCCCCTTCCGCCTTCGCCTTTATGGCAGCCATCACTCCGGCTGCCCCCGCTCCCACGACCAAAACGTCCGTATCCATCTCTCTTGTTTCAAGTACGCTCGTCACCGGCTCTCCGTCCTTTCAGGCGACACCCACACACACATCCGGGATGTCTTGTTGGAAGACCTTGCCATTCCGTATCCTTTCGTTAAGGATTGTTACGGTCCGGTAATTGTTTACCAAACATCCAAAGGAGTGTCAAGCCCCCTTTTGTCGGAACTCGATACATCCATGAATAAGACTATAAGTGATTAAGAGGAGGATTGGCCGGTATCAGAGGCAGAGTGAAGCTCTCCGCCCTAAAGGGTGGGGCCGGTCGAAGGGCTTACCGGTCGCCGAAACCCTGAACTTCCCCTTATTGCATGCCGATCACCCAGTCCAGGGAAATCAATTAACATCGCGGTGCATACAGCCGCTCTTGGACAGCAGTGCCATTGTTCATAAAAAAGGCAGAGTCATTTCTGACTCTGCCTCTGGTTTTGCCTAATTTTACTATTCCCCGATAACCTTATGGCCCCAATGGCGATGGCAGGGTAGCCAGAAATACAGCCATCTCGGCCCGAGTGACCGGATCATCCATACAGAACTTTCCGGCTCCACAGCCTGCCGTAATTCCATCATCTGCAAGGCGTTCAACGTATCCGCTGAAAGGATGATCGGTCGGCACATCCGTAAAACGGCCTGTGCCGGCACTGAGCGGATTTCCGAGAGCTGTTTCAATGAAAACAGCCATCTCCCCCCGGGTGACAGGAGCGTCAGAACAAAAATTACCGTTTCCGCAACCTGAGGTAAGACCATCGGCTGAGAGGTGCTCAATGTATCCGCAGAATGTGTCGCCGACGGAGGCCGCATTCACATCGGAGAAGACTGTGCCCGTGCAGGCACTCGGCCCGTGCCCGAGAGAGGTTTCCATGAACACCGCCATCTGTTTGCGGGTGATACTCGAATCCGGACAGAATAGAGCGTCGTACTCGGGTGTCTGGGGATTATCGCTCCGGCACCCTCCTGTGATCCCGCTGGCTGCCACTGCCTCCACATGCTTAAAGGCGAAATGGCTGTGAGATACATCACTAAAGGACCGATAGACAATCGAGAACGCAAAGTCACTATCGTCGGAGCCAAATTTTCCTTTCTCGTTTTCAGTCACCACCCTGATCAGGCACGCCTCGTCACAGTCGATATTCGGCACATACCAGGCAAAAGCGCCCAGATTGTAATCC
This sequence comes from uncultured delta proteobacterium, assembly GCA_963731045.1. Taxonomy (GTDB): domain Bacteria; phylum Desulfobacterota; class BSN033; order BSN033; family UBA1163; genus CAVSVC01. The sequence goes on from CAVSVC010000055.1 coordinate 14,571, forward strand.
AGCTGCGCGATTTGCTCCCAGTTGGCGCCGAAATCGTAAGAAAAGAAGATTTGGACTTTCAGATCAGGTGTGGACGTGGTCCACTGGTCCAGAGCATACCAGGTAATGGGAAAGTAGCTGCCGCCGTCCAATACCTCCCCGCCATTGGGGGCGGTTACCACGGTATCCGGCGGCAGAGTCGTCTACTGCAAGAACCAGGAAGTACCAGTCATCGGAGGCGGGGCCGACGTTGCCGGCGCCATCCGTGGCGGTGACATTCCAGCTGTAGTAGGCATCGTACAGGAGTAAATCAATACTGGTGGTAGTGATGCCGGACACATCATAAATTGTTATTCCGTGATCCATATCAACGACGACGATTCTGTACGTAACGCCGCTCGGATCGGAAACGGAATTCCACTCGAACTTCACATTGTTACGTGTCCAACTGATCTCCATTGGGCGGCGATGAAAGAGTGGGTGCCGGCGGGGGGGTCAGGTCAACGACGACCTGTGCCATAACTGAACTCGCAGCCAACAAAAAGCATAACCCTACCACTACGAATAATGTCTTCATCTCTCTTCCCTTGTATTCATTTCCTTCCTCCTTTCGGAAAGTCGAATAAATAGCGCCAACCGTGTTTCCCCCTATGAACTCCTTGTCAGCTATTCTATTTCAAGATCTATGCCGGAAGGCCTCTCCTGGAAATCTCACAACAACAGCAGGTATGCAACCCTTTGGTTTTTCAGACTTTTCGCAAATCTCACGAGTGCCTGCTTCTTGCGCTGTTTTATTCCGCACCGAGAGAGTTGATCGGGTAAATCGCCCGCTCAACACGGCGAAATGACCGAAGGGCTTATCATCTCCTCGAAGGCTTGCTATGGTGCCTTCCCCATTCTCCTTCCGTATCCTTCCTATAGGCTCTTCTCTCATATTCCGAATGCAATGGATCGATGTCGTCATAGATACGTCTGCAGTCAAAGCCTTCAGTGAGGACTCAAGATTCAGTCGGCTTGGGGCACTCTCTTAACGAATTTACAGCCAGTTTAGCCGAAGCTGAGAGACCAGTCCATGAGGTTAAGTATGTAATTGACAGGCAGCAGGACTGCATTTGCCGGACGGTTGCACAACAGCCCCAGCCCAACCCGTCCCCAAGGCTTCGAATGGCAGTTTGAGGTCAGGCCGTGCCCTGGCACTTCCTTGCCCCTTTTTGCGCTTGACATTACGTTGGATTGTTGATACGCTCCATTCCGAATATTTCTTCAAGGATGTTCCCGAATCAGCCGACTAAAGCAATTTCCGAGAACTCAAGAAGGGGTAAAGCTCTATGATTCCATCTCGCTTCGTGCGTCAGTTGTGGTTGTTCATGCTGTGTTTGTCGATCGTTGCCGGCTGCACGATCACGAGGCATCAACCCGAGTATCAACCAGAGTACAACCAGCCGGGCAAAGACGTCGTGTGGTGGCCGACACCGCAACTGCTGGTAAACAAAATGCTCGACATGGCCAAAGTCACACCGGAAGATTTCGTGATCGACCTTGGCTCCGGTGACGGCCGTACCGTCATCACAGCGGCGAAGCGCGGGGCCCGTGCACTGGGCATCGAATACGATCCGGACCTGGTTGCCCTATCGAAGCGCAATGCCGCCAAGGAAAACCTCGGCGAAAGAGCCCGTTTCGTCCAGGGGGATCTGTTCGAGAGTGATTTCTCGCAGGCGACCGTCATTACCATGTTTCTGTCAGAGACCATCAACCTCGACCTTCGTCCGCGAATTCTTAATCTCAAGCCGGGGACCCGTGTGCTGTCGAATTCCTTCACGATGGGGGAATGGACAGCCGACGAGATTGTCACTTTGAGCAACAGAAAGGAATGCAGCAGGTATTGCACCTCCCTCCTCTGGATTGTGCCGGCAAAGGTGGAAGGCGTATGGAGGCTTCTGGAAGGAGAACTCAGATTCACGCAGAGATTTCAGACGTTTTCCGGAACTCTGAAATCCAGTTCGAACACTACGGCAATCAGGAATGGGCGGTTGAGGGGAGATCTGATCAGCTTCAGCATCGGCGATGCAAGCTATACCGGCCGCGTAAACGGCGATACCATTGAAGGGGTTTATGAATCCGGTGGCATCACGACCAAATGGAAAACTACCAAAGCCGGAAAGGATTGTAGGGTACATCCGAAGGGCAAAAGGATGAACAGCGCCATGGCTGTCGGCGAAGGCAGGTCTATTTTTCACAGCCTGGAAATGAGTTGTTCTTCCGTCAGCCCTCCGATGCCCCCAAAGCTTCCGCTCCCCCTACCCTCTATCCAGGGGAAATAACCCGGGATTTTTGTGTAAAAAGCTACCACATTAACGAGATCCTGTCATACCCACCAGGAAACAACGGATGTCCTAAGAACACGGATCCCGGAAGGAGGAGGATACATCGAGATTGTCATCGTCTTTACCCATCTCGAAAATCCAAGCATGCAAATCGGAACAGGATCCGGTTCGCAGGAAGATGCGAAAGGATTCATATTCCCCCTGGTTGAAGAAATCATCCGGGAAAACCATGGAAGAATTAAATTCAAAACCCATCAGGAGAGGCATGTGACCCAGGTGTCCCTCACGCTTCCCGTTGAGAGAAGAACGACAACTTATTCCAACTGACGGGCCATACGCGCACGCCCGCCCCTGCGGCAGCCGGGCCCGTACGATGAAAATCTGCTTGGTTTTCCGTCGTTGCGCTATGCTCTATGCGCTTTGCGAAACCTGTCTACCCCCAATTGAGCTATTCCATCCAGCAGTCGATTCCCATTGACAGCCCCCTTCTTTCCTTATATATTCAGCCTGTGCTCGGGCAGGTTCTAATCCTTGTTTGAAAAGGAGGCATGGGTATGGGAAAGAATAAGGATCCGTGGCTTTTGAACCGGCGTAACTTTCTCAAGGCAACGGGGGTGGGCCTTGCAGGCGCGGCCTTGGGTAAATTCCCGTTCGAAGCGTTCACCCTCGATGAAGCCATGGCTGCCGCAGCCAAGGCAGGCGAGACAGCGATCCCAACCTTTTGCGCCATGTGTGGACCTGCTGCGAACTGCGGCGTCTATGCCTTCATCAAGGATGGCCGTTTCACCAAGGTCGCCGGCATGAAAGAATCACCTGTCAACCGGGGGGCCATCTGTCCGAAAGGGCATGCGGCCCCGCAATGGGTCTATTCTCCGGAACGGCTGAAGTATCCCCTGAAACGGGTGGGGCAGAAAGGCGAAGGCAAGTTTCAGCGGATCACCTGGAACGAGGCAATCGGCATCATCGCCGACACCCTGCAGCGGCAGAAGGAGAAGTACGGCCCGGAGTCGCTCGGCATGTTGTCGCCTGCCAGAAGGACCTACAGCGAGTATCTCTACCGGTTTCTGATCGCCCATGGAAGTCCGAACTACGGACACAGCGGAATCTGCGCAATGCAGATGGGTTTTACGTTCACTCATACGGTTGGAGACTGGCCCAGGGCGGTCGATTACGCAAACAGCGACCTCGTCCTCGTCTGGGGAAAACAGCCTGTCTACCAGGGACCTGCTCAGGATGGCGTCAGGGCCTATGTCGATGCAAAAGCAAGGGGAGCCAGGATTATTGCAATCAAACCCTCTGTCGAGCCCGATGTCGGCCTGGCGGACGAATGGGTGCCCATCCGGCCGGGAACCGACGCAGCCCTGGCCCTGGCCATGCTCCACGTGGTAGTCAATGAGAACCTCATCGATCAGGACTTCGTGGAACAGTGGTGTTACGGGTACGATCAGTTGAAAGAGCATGTACAGAAGTATCCTCCTGCATGGGCCGAAAAGATCACGGGAGTTCCGGCAAATCAGATTGCCGAAGTCGCTCGACTCTTCGCCACGACGAAGCGGGCGGGCATCGACCTGGGCAACGGGGTCGAGCACGTTCCTTCTTCAAACGACGCCATCCGGGCCGTGGCGATCCTGATCTCCATCACCGGGCACCTCGATCGACCCGGCGGAAATCTGTTCGGGGCCGCCAGCAAGATGCCCAGGCTGAAAAGCGTCCACCTGAGGGAACGGTACACGCAGGAGTGGGTGGACAAACTGGTCTATCCGGAATTTCCGAAACCCTTCCAGCCCTTCGTCGAAGGGACGTCGTCGGCTTACTACGGAATGTTTGACAGCGTTCTGACGGAAAAACCGTATCCCATGCAGGACGATCATCGCTCCCGGCACCCAGGCGCTGGCCAGCACGCGCGGGTCGAAACGGGTTGTCGAAGCCCTGAAGAAACTGGACTTTTACGTGGTCGTGGACGTGGCGCGAACGGCCGACATGCCCTATGCGGACATCGTGATCCCCACGTCGACCCCCTATGAGATGGATCATCCCTTCGAGGTCAGGGGAAATTACATCATGGCACGAAACAGGGTCATTGAGCCCCTGGGGGATTATAAATCCATCTTCGAGTTTCTCTGTGATCTGGGGGTCAAGATGGGATACGGCGCCGACTTCTGGGGCGGCAGCATGGAGGCGTCCATGAACGATCAGCTGAAGCCCCTTGGTATGACCATCGATGAACTCCGGAAACATCCCACGGGAATCACAGTACGAGATGATCCCGAAAAAATATGAAAACTATGAAACGGTCTTCAAAAGGAAAAGTTCCCGGATCTCCGGCTCGCCCTTCCTGCCCCAGGGAAAAGTGGCCATTTACAATACCTCCTTCAAGGAGGCCGGCTACAATCCCCTGCCTGAATGGAAGGAGCCTCCTGAAAGCCTCACGGGAACACCCGAGTTGACAAAGAAATATCCGCTCATTCTCTCCGATTACCATACTTCGAACGTTTACACGGCCTCCTGGCAGCGGAACGTTCCCTATTTACGGGAGATTCAGCCGTATCCCGCGCTGCATATCCATCCGGATACGGCCTCGGAGCGGGGCATTAAGAACGGGGATTGGGTCCGAGTCGAATCGCCCCACGCCTGGATGAAGGTCAAAGCGGAGATCTACCCGGGAATAAGACCGGATACCGTCATGATTCTCCATGGCTGGTGGCAGGGCTGCAAGGAACTCGGCTTCGAAGATCTTCCCCTGCTCGACGGAGGCGCCAACGTGAACATCATGTACAGTGTTGATCGTGACAAGGCCTTTGATCCTGTTGTCACCGCCATGAGCAGCCAGACCCTCGTTCAGGTCAGCAAGGCTTAGGACGAAGGAGCGATTGGCCGGTATGAAAAGCGTCAGTCATCGATCAGACTCATGATGGAAAGGAGAGCCAGTTATGTCCACCCAATACGGATTTTCTTTTGCCAAAGAGAGATGCGTTCAATGCTACGGATGTGAAGTCGCATGCAAGAGCTGGAGAGGAGCTGAGCTGGGGGTCAGGTGGAGGAGGGTCACCAATATCTGGCAGGGCCGTTACCCCAAAGTGAAGAACCTGTCCGCATCCGTATCCTGCATGCACTGTGCTGATCCCGAATGCGTGAAAGTCTGTCCCGTGCAGGCAATCAAAAAACGGATGGAAGACGGGATCGTCATGGTAGACAGGGAGAAATGCATCGGATGCAAGGCCTGCCTGAAGGCGTGTGCCTTCGGCGCGCCCCAGTTCGGAACTGACGGAAAGATGCAGAAGTGCGATATGTGTCTCAACGAGACGGATCTCACCAAGGCAGGTCCCCCCTGTGTTGAGACCTGCCCGACCAAAGCCTTGAAACTCGGGAAAATGGAGGCAAAGGACAAGATCGGAACGGAACAGGAGATCCAGAAACTGATTACAACCTGAACCAATGCAGGAGTCGATCGTTCCGTAACGGTTCTGAAGAAAGACAGCTCCGGAGAATTGATTAATTCGAGTCTGTCCATAAACTAACGAATTCCAAAAAGGTCGTCATTCCGGCGAAAGCCGGACTCCAGTCTTTTCAAGGGTCTCTGGATGCCGGATCGGGTCCGGCATGACGGAAAATGGAATTTATAAACAGACTCTAATTCCTTGTCGGACAAAAGGGAGGTTTTTACTGTATGAATACACTGAGTGATTTCAATCGATGGGGAGAGGAACTCGAGACGCGCCTCCAATTGAGGACGAGTCCCATAGCGGTCAAGATGCTGCGAAGAGAAGAAGATATTCCCTCGGGGGCGATGAGACCGAAGAGGGATCTTGGTTTACATCTGGGGCTTTGCCAGGCTTTTGCAAAATCCAGGCGTGAGAGACTCACGGTGGCCATGCTGAAGGAGGACAACTGGTGTTACGTCCCGGTGATTGCCATGGGACTCGCAGAGGCCCCCCGAATTCTATCTGGAAGGAAATATGGACTTCCCGTCGAGAGTCGCGGATCCGGAGGCAGCCAGACATCAGGCGAAGACATTTCCCCGCCTGGAAGGCCGGAAAGTATATCGGCGTCGTCTCCGCCCCGCTCGGAACAGCCGGATTCGAGCCCGATCTGTCGGTGATCTACTGCAACTCGGCCCAGTTGAGGGGGTTGCTGACCGGCCTGAGATACAAACGGGGAGAGATGGTCACTTCCACGCTCAATCCCGGCGGCGCCTGTGTTCATTCCACGGTTCCAGCCCTTCAAACCGGAGCCTGCCAGGTGACCATCCCCTGCGGTGGAGACAGCAAGAGGGCGCTGGCCCGGGACGATGAATTGATCTTTTCCGTGCCGGCGAATCGATTGGAAGACCTGATGTTGGGATTACGACATCTGGACGAGACGGGTTTCGGATATCGTCAATCGGCCCCGGACATGAGCTTTGAGTATCCTCAGCCAGAGAATTACATGAAGGTGGCAAGAATGATTGGAATGGACGTGCACAAATAGGGGACATTTTTCACGCGGAGCTTTGCCTTTCACTTGTTCAAATTTTTGACATCCGGCCAAGGGGACTAGACGGATTGCCGGAGACCCTATATAAGAAAAGCTTTATAATACAATCTGTTAAAAGTCTTATGGACCTGGCATATTCTGTGCATTTCAGATTCCAGGAAGTATCATTCATATCGGGAGAGAGAGCCTTTTTAACGGGTTGGAACTGGGCCGTTTTCCTGCGAGATGGTTGAAAACTGACCACCGATGTAATAAGCTCATGGTCGGTATAACTCATTCGGAAGGGTTTCGAATGTCCATGGATTCCATCTTTCATAAGAGGACCGAGCCCAGGACTCGTCGGGAAATTCTCCAGGGAGTGTACGAAGAGAATCTTCGAATGCTGGGAAAGGGCCCCCCGGCGCGGCCGCGACGTAAACCCCATCCTCTGCGGAAAATGATCCTGTTCGCCGTGGTCTGTCTCTCGGCGGTCCTGGTACACAACCAGTACATGGGGACTTCGTTCTCCCCTGCAGAAACGACCCCGGGTTCGAACATGGGGCTCCCCCAGGAATTGACCTCAGAGACGGCCACAGACCTCCTTCCGCCTTTGCCCCTGGCAGTCGCTGCTTCCGAACCGGAGTTGAGCACGTCGGAGTTTAAGGCTTTCGAGAACGGTCGGAATGTGCCCCTCAGCCGCATGCTGGGCCTTAAGATCAGGACGATCATGATCGACCCGGGCCATGGTGGAACCGACCCGGGTACCATTGGAACGATGGGGACCAAGGAGAAGGAGATCACCCTTGATATCGCCCGGAGATTGAGGACCCTCCTGATTCGGAACGGCCGGACCCGTGTGCTTGTAACGCGGGACGACGATTCGGCCGTGCCTCTGAACAAGCGGGTCGCCCTCGCCCTGGAAACCAAGGCAGACCTCTTTATCTCCATCCATCTCAACTACCTGCCCCAGCAGCCTATCAACATCATTGAGACGTACTATTTCGGACCGTCCGACGATAAGAAAACGCTGAAGCTCGCCGAACAGGAGAACAGGGGATCGGAGTACGGGCTGAGTGACTTCCGGGAAATCATGGAAAAGCTCGGCAAGACCATGAAACTTCAGGAGTCGAGAGAATTTGCCAAATCCATCCAGGCAAATCTCTTCCTGAACAGCAAAAAACACAGCGAAGACATCCAGAGCCACGGTGTCAAGAGGGCGCCTTTTGTGGTCCTCCTCGGTGTGGATGTGCCCGCCGTGCTTGCAGAGGTCTCGTGTCTCAGCAATCGGGAGGAGGAACTGGAGCTCAATTCCGAAAGTCACAGGGAAAACATCGCCACCTATCTTGCGTCCGGCATTTTCGATTATCTCAACAAAGGAGCCCTTATTCATGAAGCGAGAAGATGAGAAGAAGCAGGACAGCGTTCTGCTTGTCGGGATCGATCTCGGGACATCACGGAGCGCGATCTCTTCCAGCAACGGGAAAGAGGAATGGATCGAGAGCTACGTCGGCTGGCCGAAAGACTTCATTGCGGAAAAGGTCATTGGGAAACCGGTTCTCCTCGGGGCGGAGGCTCTGCAGCACCGTCTTTCCCTCGATCTCTGCAGGCCTCTCGAAAGGGGCATCATCAAGGAAGGGATCGAAAGCAGCGAGAAGGCCGTCAAGGAGATCATCAGACATCTTATCGAGCTCTCCCGTCCGGAGCCCGGCCAGCAGATTCATGCCGTGGTGGGGGTTCCCGCAGATTCACTCAAGGTGAACAAACTCGCAATCCGGAAGGCGGTTGCGGAGCATGTGAACGCCCTCCTGGTGGTCTCTGAGCCCTTTGCAATCGCTTATGGATTGAATCTCCTGAATAACGCGTTGATCATCGACATCGGCGCAGGGACCATCGACTACTGCATCATGCACGGAACGATTCCCTCCGAAGAAGACCAGAAGACCCTTTTCTTAGCCGGTGACTATATCGACGAACAGCTTTTCAATCTTCTGGTCGAGAGATATCCGAACTCGAAGTTCAACAAGAACATGGTGCGACAGTTCAAAGAGAAATTCAGCTTCGTCAAGGAGATTGACGAAGAGATTCAGGTCGAACTGCCGGTAAACGGGAAGCTGGTCATGCATGACATCAAGGAAGAGATCCGCCGGGCCTGCGAGAGCATTCTGCCGGCTCTGGTCGAAACAACGACCGAGGTGATCGCCCGCTTCGATCCTGAGTTTCAGGAGAGGATCAAGAATAACATCGTTCTTGCAGGTGGCGGGAGCCTGATCCGGGGCCTTGCCGGGACCCTGCAGGATGCCTTGAAGGAATACGGGGCCTTCAGGGTTACGTGCGTGGAAGATCCTCTCTTTGCGGGCGCCAAGGGGGGACTCAAACTGGCCCAGGACATGCCCTGCAAAATACTGGGAAACGCTTTGAATAGAATCCGCTCCCTGAGGGCGCAGAGCGTCGGCTCCGGCCGAAATTCCGACAGAACCAATGGCACACCAAACGATTGTCGTCATCGACGCAGACCCGAACCTTGAACAGAAGATCACGGCCACGCTCGAAGCGGCGGGCTACACCGTCTTTACGGGTGCGAGCGGCGTTGTCAACGCCGACGTTCTCCGAAGTCTCGCCCCTTCGATGATTTACGTCAAACCCCTCGCCCCAAGCCGGGCAGGATTCGGGCCCTGTAAAGCGATCCACAGCAACCCGGTCCTGAAACATATTCCAATCGTTCTCCTCGCGGGACTGAAGGGGTCTCTGGATTCCCGCTACTTCACCATTTACGGGATTGTGGATGCTTTGAAACCCTCTTTTACTCCGGACGAACTGATCGAAAAGACGGAATCGATCCTGGGCAATATTCGCCCTTCGTGGCTGCGCGGACTGGACGAGTTGATCGCAGAGAAACCCACCGTCCCTCCGAATGAATCCGGGACCGGTACCGGAGAGGTAGACCAGACGCCCCCCGGAGAAGGGTCCATGGAAGCAATCGGATTGCAGGAACAGGACCCCTCCGAACTGAGCTGGCTGCGGAAAGACGAAAAAGAAGACCGGAGAGAGAAATCCGTACGAACCGCCCCCTGGTCGCAGGCCATGGGGGGAAAAAATAAAAAACGCCCTTCATTGATTCTCGCCGCGGCGGGCGCCGCAATCCTCGTGGTCATCGTTGGAGCAGTGATCTGGCTGTATCAGCCGGCCACGCCAAGCAGAAAAGTCTCACTCTCTACGGCCGTAGCGCCTTCGCCTCCGCCTCCGCCGCCGTTCCATCCAAAGCCTCTGAGGTTCGCCCGGAACCCCAACCTTCCCCGGCAAAGAAGACTCCCGATGTCCCTGCACCTTCGACGCCGCCGGCTCCCCCGGCTCGGCCGGTTCAGACTCCGTCCCCCTCGCCGGATGCCGCGTCCCGGCCGGTGCGCAAACCGACTTACTCCGTCCAGCTTGGAATTTTCAAAAACGAAGGCAATGCCCAGGCCCTCGTGAAGGATTTTCGCGAAAAAGGATATGATGCGTCTATCCAGGCGAGTGTAACGGCAGACGGTTCCCCCCTCTACAGGGTCCTTGCCGGTAAGTTCGAAGATAGAAAGACCGCGGAAGGGGTGGCCGAAGAGATTCAGTCCAAAGAGAAGATCAAGCCCGCCGTCCGCAGAGAATGAACCTCAATGCCGCGCCCCGATTGATTTCCGACTTTGGCTTGACACTCCGTTTGATCTCCCTTGACAGATTCATCTATTGTGTTACCCTTCATTCCGTCGATTCCACTACTTTCACCAATGGAGGCAACCCATGAGACTGATCACGATCCCGCCTTATAAGGCACTGAATTACACCCCGGAGAAAGGCCGGTTTATCGAACTGGAGCTCCTGGACAATATGCGTAAGAAGGGGCAGCTGGAAGGCGTCGAGATGGATATGGATGATGGCCACGACCTCGGACATCGCAGGGTGGAACGGGATGAGGAGTTCGCTGCCGAGATTGCGGTGGGATCGCTCAGCAGGGTCAAAGCGGTCTGCAATCTGGGTAAGTATGACGCCATCGTCTGTGTAGGCAGCATCCTCGATTTTACTCCCTCGCGGGTGGTCTCCAAGATCCCGGTCGTCAGCTCGGTCCACTCCGCCTATCATGTGGCGTCGCTGATCGGAGACCGGTTTTCGGTCATCGAGGCTACGGACCCCCAGGCGTTGATCGCCAGGCACCTTGCGCAGATCTACGGCTTCGATCACAAGCTGGTGAGCGTTCGAGTGATGTCTCACTCCTCCACGTCGTTGACGATGCTTGTCAGTCAATACGACAGGGCGTCGAGGAGCAAGGCCCCCGAGTACGCAGAGGTTGTCGAGGACATGGTGGCCCCGTGCATCAAGGCCATCGAAGAGGACATGGCCGACACCCTGATCTTCTCGTGTACGCCCCTGCAGATCTTCGAGGAGGCAGTCAAACAGAGGCTGGATGATCTGGGCTACGGCGAAATCCAGATTGTGTGCCAGTATGCTGCAGCCGTGGAGATGGCGAAAGCCATGGTCAACCTGAAACTGGTTCAGGCCCCCAGGGCCTTTCCAACGGCCTATCTCAAGGCAAAACCGAGACTGAGATGAAGACCCCTCGCCTTCCCATTAGAGGCTGTGTCGCAATGTCATTGCGAGGGAGTAAAACGACCGAAGCAATCTCATATGGCGCTGAAAATACAGAGATTGCCGCGCTCCCTTCGGTCGCTCGCAATGACAAACAGGAATTACGACACAGTCTCTTAAGCGGGAAGGCGCGCTGCTTTTCGGGCCTTCACCCCGAAGATTTTCTTCTCTTCCTCTGAAATCGCCAAAGGAGGTTTTGAATGTCACTCGGCGGTCGATCGAATTCAGCACGGCGGAGCGCTTTCCGGCATGCGGTTCTGCTGCTTCTTCTGGCCTGGATGGCCCTGACGCTCCCTCCCACTCCGGTGGCTCGCGGAGAAGAGGCAGCCAGGCACAATACTTTCCTGATCTATTTCGAAAACGATTACTTCGGTGGAACGGACAACCATTACACGAATGCCGTTCGGGTCACCTGGCTTTCTCCGGACCTGACGGAATACGATCAGGACAGGCGGCTTCCCCGCTGGGGCCTTCCCCTCATCCGCAACCTCCCACTTGTCAACCGGCCCGGCTTTCAACGCAACGTCGGCCTTTCAATAGGTCAGAACATGTACACCCCTGAAGATCTTTCCAGAAAGGATCTCATCAAAGACGACCGTCCTTATGCGGGATGGAGTTACTTCTCCCTCACCTTTCACGTGAAGAACGCCGTTCAGCTGGACACCTTTGAGATTACAGCCGGAGTCGTTGGGCCCCTTATCGCTGGCGGAAGACACACAGAGGATCGTTCACAAATGGGTCGACAGTACAGACCCTAAAGGATGGGACCATCAGCTCAGAAACGAACCCGGTCTGATGATCAGCTGGCAGCGCAGCTGGCGGCTGGTCAGTCTCGGCCTTGGGGATGGCTTCGGTTTCGATTTCATCCCCCGTCTCGGCGCGACCGTCGGAAACGTCGCCACCTTTGCAAACATCGGGGGAGAGACCCGTTTCGGCTACAACATTCCCCTCGATTTCGGCACGTCACTCATCCGGCCGGGAGCCGGTATCGATGCCCCCGTGGATCCGGCGGACCCTCGAATCCGCCGCCGGAAAAACTTCGGGATTCATCTCTTTGCCGACGTGGAAGGCCGTGCCATCGCACGAAACATCTTCCTGGACGGAAATACCTGGCAAGAAAGCCACAGCGTCGACAAGAAACCTCTGGTCGCCGACCTCGCCGGTGGCATCGCCGTTCTGTACAAGCATGTGAAGCTCAGCTTCACCTATGTCTATCGGACCAGAGAATTCGACAAGCAGAATCTCGCCCAGCAGTTCGGCTCGGTTGCCCTGGGGATCACCTTTTGATCCCGCAGGACCGCGGATGGGAAAGGACTGACGGTTCCCGGCCGCTTCTCATACGGGAAGCCGCATGATCTTCCTTGCGTTCTCCTCAAAGATCTTCTTCTTGTCCTCCTCCGGGATTTCCATCTGTTCTATGGCCTCGATCGTGTCGCCTTGTCCCGTAGTCGCCCAGCTGGGAATCGAAAGGGCGAATCACTGCCGAAGAGAATGTGGTCCGCACCAAAAAAGGAATGGGCGCACATCAGGGCCGATGTGTTGCCGATGAGCGCGGTGTCCGTATAGAATCTTCGGAAGTACTCCGCAGGAGGCTCGCTGAGCCCGACAGTGAAATTGGTCAGATTGCGCGTCTCGGATTGATTGTAATGATTCGCAATTCTTTCGGAAAAGTACGGGATCATGGCCCCGCAGTGATGGATGATGATCTTGAGCTTGGGGAATTTCTCCATGACGCCGCTGATAACCAGACGGGTCATCGAATAGGTGGACTCCACCACCAGGCCCCAGAGGTGCCAGATCAGGTATTTCGATTCCGTTTCATCGGGATAGTCCGGCACCTTCGGGTTCTTATGGGGATGAAACCAGATGGGCAGGTTCAGCTGACACATCTTCTCATAGATGGGAAAGAATTCGGGCCTGTCCACAGGCTTTCCGTTGATCGGAATCCTGAGCAGAATGCCTCTCAGCTTGAGTTCGTTCACGGCCCGGTCGATCTCCTTCAGCGTCGCATCGATGTTGCTCGTGGGGAGAACCGCCACTCCCCCTGCAAATCGATACGGATACTTGTAGACCAGTTCCGCCATCTCATCGTTGATTCTCCTGGCAAGGTCCACAGCGCCTGCCGGCCCTCCAAGATCGTCCGGCGTCGCACCCGGAACAGTCAGGACCTGAACCAGATCCGGGTACCTGTCCATGATGCGGAATCGGGTATCCAGATCATAAAGACTCGTGTTGGTCTGCAGCTCCTTGATCGTTTTCTGCTTTTCGAACATCATCTCTTTGAGTTTGGGCGGAATCAAATGCGAATAAATATCGATCTTCATATTCCTCTCTCCTTAAATAGATTTTTTGCTCTCCAGTCAGCTTCATTCAGAGTCCTTACATTCATCCCCTCTCCCCTGGCGGGAGAGGGCGAGGGTGAGGGGGCCATGCCTTGATATTATTATGAGACCTTTATATACCAGCAATGAGACGGATTTTCAAGGGATGTCTTCTTCACTGTTTTTTCCCTCTTGACAGGATATTCCGTTTTTCGTATAGTGAAGCCGCGGATGACGTTGAGGCGAATCTTCACCCTTTCGGCCTACGGCCTGTGCACGAAATCACCGATCGTCATAAATCGCAACCAAAACATCAAAGGAGGGAAAGCATGAAAAGGTTTTTGTCTGTATCATCGGTCTTTTCACTTGTAACGGCGCTTGTCCTGCTCGGGTTCGGGGCGCCTCTTCAGAGCTTCGCGGCCAGCGCAAAGCCCGGCGAGGTGATCAAGATCACCTGGGCGGAGCAGAATAACGAAACCGGCTACGGCCCCAAGTACTCCGAAATTCCATACCTGAAAAGAATGGAAGAGGCCACCGGGAACAGGATCAAGTTCGAGCCCTACTGGAGCCAGACGCTGGTCAAAGGTCCCGACATCTGGAATGCCGTCAAGATGGGCGTCGTGGATGCCGGCTGGTGCTTCCACAACTACTGGCCCGGCATGACGGAGCTGGCCAACGCCATCAGTCTGCCCGGCCTGGGTTTCAAAGACGTCGAGCATGCCAGTGCCGTCATGTTCCAGATCTATCAGGAGTTTCCATCCATACGGGCGGAGTTCAAGGATGTCCATGTGCTCACAACGTGGTGTGACGGTCATCAGATCGCCCTTACCCGGGCCAAACAGATCAAAACCCTGGAGGATTTGAAGGGCATGAAGATAAGAGCTTCCGGTCTGAACCTCACCAACATGATGACGGCCCTGGGCGCGACCCCGGTCCTCTTCCCCATGCCGGACGCATATTTGTCTCTGGATAAAGGGGTGATCGATGGGATGACGGCCCCCTTTGAGGCAGCCATCTCCTTCAGACTCCACGAGGTGTCGAAGTACATGACCGTTGCCCCGTGGTCCTTTTTCCACTTCACCTATTCGATGAATAAAGCCAAGTGGGATAGTCTGCCCAAGGATATCCAGGAGGCGATTACCAAGGTCAATAACCTGGAGAACGCGAGACTGCTCAGCCGCAAATGGGAAGAAAATGCCATGGACGAGTTTCTCCAGGCAAGTAAGGGGAAGGTAGAACCCTATACATTGCCGGATTCGGAACTGAAAAAGTTAAATAACATCAGCAAACCCCTGCGCGACGAATGGGTCAAGAAGATGATCGCCGCCGGTAAGCCGGATGCCCCCAAGGTTCTGAAGAGGATCGAGGAGCTCATTCCGCTGACCGCCAAGTAAACTGGTTTGCTGAAAAAGTGAAGCCCTCCGCCTTACAGGGCTTCCCGGTAGAGTTACTCTCATTGATATGGTGCCCCGCAAGCCTTGGCCTTTCCTTCGACTCCGCTCAGGATGGTGAGCCTGTCGAACCGAAGGCAAGGGCTTGCGGGGCACATTCCGGTCACCTTATGAGAGGAGTATAAAAAAATGGCAGAAAATAAAGGCTTTAGCAGGAATGTGGAGCTTCTTGCCTACCATGACCTTGATGAGAAACCCGGATTTCAGATGGCGATGCAGAAGGCCCATGGCAGGTGGTACCTGTACATCACCGGCCGGGCAGTTTCAGGCTGGCACATCCTCGATGTGACCGAACCTTCAAATCCAAGGTATGTCCGATTTCTCAATGGCCCCCCGAATACGGGAACGATTAAAATGCAGGTTGCGGACGGTATCATGGTCACCAGCATGCAGGGAGCGGTTGAGGGGATTTACATCTGGGATGTTAAAGAGGACCCGGAAAACCCCAGGTTCCTGTCTCATTGGTCAACCGGGGAATCGGCCGGGAGTACCCACCGATTTTTCTACTCGGGCGGGCGCTATGTCCATCTCTCATCGACATGCAGAGGCTTTGCCAGCAGGATATACCGCATCGTTGATATCATTGACCCTAAGAATCCCGTGGAAGCGGGCAGATGGTGGCGGCAGGAACAATGGCTCCCCGGTTATCTCCCGGTTGAACGGGAAGCCCATTTAAAGAGCCAGATCGCAGATACGATCAATGTCTGGGGGGGAATTCACGGGCCGCCCTATGTTAAGGGAAACCTCGCCTATTGCAGCTGGGGTACCGCTGGCATGGTGATTCTTGATATCTCGGATATCACCCTGCCCCAGTTGGTGGGTCAACTCAGCCATCACCCGCCCTTTGCGGGAAGTATCTGTGGCGCGTGGTGTCATACGATCGTCCCTCTTTCCCAGCGTCCCTATGCGGTGATGACCAGCGAGGGCGAAAGGTTCCCATTGTTTACCAGGGAGATGATGAAACGTTGGCCCCTGCCGCCGATGGCCTTGTTCGGGATCGTAGACGTCTCCGATCCGGCCACTCCTACGCTCATCTCCACGTTTCCCTATCCCGAGGTGCCGCAGGGGTTTCCCTTCAAGAACTTTAATGATTGCGGAATCGGTGCCACAGGGCCATTCGGACCGCATAACCTGCACGAACCGCATGACCACCCTGACCTTGAAGACAGGAATGACCGTGTTTACTGCTGCTATTTCCATGCGGGGCTCCGGATATACGATATCAGCGACCCGTTCGTTCCGAAGGAAATCGCCTATTACATCCCCCCTAATCCGACGAAATGGCTTCACGGGGAAATCTCGGATCCGACGAAATTTAATTTACACGCCCGGCCTCCGGGCCCGATGATCGCCACAACCGAGGACGTCATCGTCGACAACCGTGGAAATATCTTTATGGATACCTACCATGACGGGTTATATGTCCTGCGGTGCTCGGTGTAGACCTTAAGGCTGCAGCAATCCTTTTTGCAGGTGGGTGTACTTCCAAACCTTTGTTAAGCGGTTATTTGACCGGCATGTACCCTTTCACTCCGGCCTGTAGACCGGGACTTGCAGGGACATGCCGGTCAACCTCCTTCCCTGTCCCCTCTCAAATCGCACCTTTCTTCTCGTGAGCCGGGTCGCCTCGTGATAAGGGGACTTCCTTGAGAAAGAGGGTAATAACGAGCGCCGCCCCTGCGATGATCACCCCGGTGAGAAAGACCATGTTGAGGGAATGGGCCAGGATGGCTTTTGACTTATCGAGCAGCTGGCTGAACATGGACAACCCCTCAGGGGGAATGTGCGTCTTCACTTCATTCAGAAGCTCCGTATTGGCCAACACCCGCGGGTTTCGGATGAGGTTGACAACCTGAGGCGATACCTTTGACAGGTCAATGCCGGCAAACCCCCTGTTCATGCTTCGAAGCATGATCGACCCGAACATCGCCGCACCGATCGTCGCTCCCATGTTCCGAAAAAACTGAACCGTGGAAGTGACCAGCCCGAACTGTTGACGGGGAAAGACGTTCTGGACGGCGATGCTGAACGTGGGAAGTAACATGCCCGACCCGACGCCCAGCAGTGCTGAGTATCTCAGGGCCTGGGCGGCTGACGTGCTGATCTTCATGGTGTAGAGCAGGTAAACACCGGCCAGGGTGATCGCGAATCCGATGATGGCCCAGGCTTTATAGCGACCCGTTCTCGATATCAGCTGTCCGGTGACAATGGAAGAGCCTGTCAGGCCCAGCATCATGGGCGTGAGGATAAAACCGGAATCGGTGGCGCTCGCGCCGACGACACCCTGCATGAACAGCGGGATGTAGATGAGTCCGCAAAACATGACGGAGCTGGCCAGAAAAGAGACCGCCAACGAGATATTGAGGATGGGGTTCTTAAAGATGGAAAGGGGCATCATCGGCTCGGCCACCCTCTTTTCGATGAGATAAAACAGAAGAAGCATCCCCATGGAAAAGAGGAGCATGCCCATGGTCTGTATGGAGGTCCAGGGATAGACTGTCCCAGCCCAGGAGAAACCGAGAATGAGCGGAACCAGCGCAGCGGTGAGAACCGCCGCTCCCTTATAATCAACGGCTTTCTTTGTGGATGCGACTTTGAAATGGGGGAGCGTGACAACGGTCGTCACGATGGCAATCAGCCCCACGGGGATATTGACGTAAAACACCCATCTCCAGTTGAAATGATCGGTAATAAATCCGCCCACGGCCGGTCCCACAATGCTGGCCACGCCCCACATGGAGGTGAGCAGTCCCGCATATTTCCCCCTTTCCCGCGGCGGGAAGAGGTCCGCCAGAATGGTGAAGGCAATCGATATCAGCATTCCCCCTCCTACCCCTTGAAGCCCCCGGAGGAGGACGAGCTGGACCATGTTTTGAGACAGGCCGCACAGCATGGACCCGACGAGAAAAGTGATAATCCCCGCAAGAAAGATGGGTTTGCGGCCGTGAATGTCGGAGATCTTTCCGAATAATATGATCGCAATCGTTGAGCAGAGCATGTAGGCCACGAAAGGCCAGGCATAGAGATCCATGCCCTGCAGGTCCCCCACGATTCTCGGCATGGCCGTCCCGACGATCGTGCTATCCAGTCCGCTGAGGAGAACGCTGATCATGAGGCCTATCATGATTCGCATGATCTCTCTCCGGCTCATTTGATGCTCTGTCACAGGCAATACCCTCCCTTGCTCCTCTTTACCCTTTCATGCTGTTAACAACGAATGCTAAGTGATTCATGACGCCCGTGTCAAGAATCGATTGTTTTTCTCTCATTGTTTTTCCCTTGACACGCGTCACCGTTTTTCGTATAGTCACGCTTCATAGGCCGTACCCACCGTTGAATAGAACAAGAAAGAACTCCCACTGCTTGAAAGGAGGAAAACGATGAAAAAGTCGCTGTTCGTCGCACTGGTCTCTTCACTGGCAGTATGCCTGGTCCTTTCTGCGTTCGGGTCTCCGCCTCAGAGCTTTGCGGCCGCCGCCGGTCCCGGCCAGGTGATCAAGATCACCTGGGCGGAGCAGAATAACGAAACCGGTTACGGGCCCAAGTACTCCGAAATCCCATACCTGAAAAGAATGGAAGAGGCCACCGGGAACAGGATCAGGTTCGAGCCCTACTGGAGTCAGACGCTGGTGAAAGGGACCCGACATCTGGAATGCGGTCAAAACGGGTACGGTGGACGCGGGTTGGTGTTTCCACAACTACTGGGCCGGTATGACGGAACTGGCCAACTCAATCAGCCTGCCCGGCCTTCGCTTCAAGGATGTGGAGCATGCAAGTGCCGTGCTCTACCAGATTTATCAGGAATTTCCCTCAATCCGGGCGGAATTCAAGGATGTGCATGTATTGACCCCGTGGGCGGACGGTTATCAAATCGTTATCACGAGGGCCAAACCGATAAAGACCCTGGACGATTTCAAAGGCATGAAAATAAGGACCGCCGGTATGAACCCCACCAACCTTTTCAGGACCCTTGGGGCCACCCCGGTGCAGTTTCCCATGCCCGACTCCTATTTGTCTCTGGATAAAGGGGTCATCGATGGGATGACATCCCCATTCGAGGCCGCCATGTCGTTCAGGCTTTACGAAGTGACGAAGTACATGACCGCTGCTCCCTGGGGCTTTTTCTTCTTCACTTGTTCCATGAACAAGGACAAGTGGGACAGCCTGCCCAAGGATATCCAGGATACAATCACCAAGGTCAATAACCTGGAGAATGCCAGGATGCTCAGCCGTCACTGGGAAGAGAGGGCAATGCAGGACCTCATGCAAGTGACCAAGGGGAAGGTGGAGAGCTACGTCCTGCCCGACTCGGAAGTGCAGAGGTTATATGACGTCAGCAAACCTCTGCGTGAAGAGTGGGTCAAGAAGATGACCGCCGCCGGAAAGCCCGATGCCGCCAGGATTCTGCAGAGGATCGAGGAGCTCATCCCGCTGACCGCCAGATAGTTCTGTGAGCACATTCCTCGCCAACCGGCGGTGTATGATATAAAACAGGACAGGGCCGAAACAGGTCCTGTCCTTTTTTGGGATGTATCTGCTTCAGAGAGAGCCTCAAGGGAATGCGTCGTTCCGGTAAAGGCAAAAGAGGGCAGCCCTGCCTGCCAGACGGCAGAGGTCCGGGCTTCCTTTTCAAGATTTCGGCTGGCCATTTTTGTCAGGGGACTGGGGAAAAATTCACCAGGAAGGTCGTCCGAAAGATAGAACACCTCCTAAAATGCCTTGTTTTTACAGCACCTTACGACAGTCCAGAACGTTGGCATTGAAGTTGCGTGACCTAACGGGTGTAATAGAAGGAAGGACAAGACCGCTCCAATGGGAATGCCATGAAAATGACGATCAGGACATCATGCGCCGCTTTGATCTGTCTGTTGTTTTTGTCCCCTCTTCCAGCTCATACGTTTACAGGGAATCCCTACTTTTCCGGAAATCCACTGACCCTCCTGGTAAAGAACGAAGACCCGCCTGCTTCCACAGAAAATCTGTCTGAAGACTCCCCTCTGTCCGTCCAGGACTACGAGAAGGAGAAGCTTGCCGGATTGAAACGGAACGTCGGCAGGCGGTTATTGACGGTTCATACGCTCCATCCCGCCGAATTCTATGAATCTCCGGACGATCTCGGGAAAAAAGTGAAGGTCAAAAAAGAGAAAGAGGGTTTCGTTATTGTGGAGGTGGTTCAGAATCAATCGGGAACAATGAATTTCTATCTGGTCAAGTTCGATACGGGTCAGACGGGCTATTTAAGTGCCGATGGAAAGTATCTCGAGATAAAAGTCAAGGAAGGGAGCCTCATTTCCGTCCCGCGGAGAGCGAAGTCCAGAGGAAGCGGTTCGAATCCATCGAGGGCCTCCATCTCCCGCGCCATTGAACTGGTGAAGAATCATCCCACGCCGGCCGACCCGGTCACTGGCGAGAAAAAGTCGGTGGAAAGGAGAATGAGGGATAAAAGGACGGACTCTTTTCCAAATCCGAGATGGAGATATGATGCAAAGGAGATCGGGGGAAACAAATTCCGCGTCTTTCAATATGTGGAAGAGAGGGCCGCTCCTCCCTTCGCCAGAACGTGGATCGTCGATCTCTCGACAGCCGCAGTCAAGCCTGAAAACGCTGCTGCACGGGAGATGTATCAATAAACCAGTGATCAGTAATCAGTGAATCAGTCTCAGTTCCAATGACCAAGTGACCAGTATTCAGGATCAGTTACCAGTGAAGAACGACTTCTGGAACACCCCCATTGAACATCTCTTCGAACATGGTTCCCGGCTATTCAAAGATCCGTTCGTAGAGACTGGCCTTCCTGACGCGGAGGCGAACCCGCCCGCCAAAACCCGCCGCTTCTTTCAGAGCGATGGTCCGTCCCTTGACGTAAAGCCTCGGGTGCCCCACCTCACCGATCCGGAAGATGACCTCTGAGAATTCCTTGTGCAACCCCTTGACCGAAAAAGGCCCTCCGGTGTGGTAGAGGTCTTCCAGATCCTGAGGACGAACGGATCCCGGGATGCCGCCCGCGGGGTCGGAGAAGCTGACTTCGGTCAAGACCAGCATGCCTCGTTCAGCGACGAATCGCTCGGTCACATCCAGGCCGAAGTGCGAGTTCCGCCACGTCAGGACAGCCCCCTCGCCGTCTCCGAGCGTCAGGGCAAGAATGTCCTTCTCCCTTTCCATGTCCGTGAACTCCAGGTGGGTCCGCGAAGACAGAACGACGCAGGAAGACAGACCTGAGGCGAGCAGAAAAATGGCCAGGAAAGAGACCCGGAAGGCTGTGCGGCCATGGAAACAGGTCGCAAAGCCCTCCCGTGCAGACCGATCCCGGTCCGGCATTCGGAAGGTGAGGAAACAAGGATGCAAGTTCACCACCCGCTCGTAGGACTCCCTTCGAGGCACAGGGGTCACAGAGAGGGAGATGGTTTCTGGAGAATCGGGAGACGACGATTCTCCAGAAGATCCCGCGGCCTCGGCTGAATTTACTAAATCTTCGGGCAGATGGCTTTTTGTCTGTCGGCCGTCTCCCCGACAGACAAAAAATGAAATCTCTGTGTCCTCTGTGCCTCTGTGGTGAGAAGGGTTCTGCGTTTTTTCTGCGCCTCTGCGTTGAGCATCCTGTTTTGGACAAGAGTGAATGTGCCTATTTTACGGCGCCCTTCTCCTTGAAGAATTTGAGCGACCCCGGATGGAGGTACTTCACCGAATCCGGGCTCATCTGCTTAACGGACATTTCAGGCGTCAACTGGCTGGCGCCTTTCCAGACAGCCGAGATCTCGGCCAAGTTTCCGAAGACCGCGCCAACGATCTGGTACATGCGATCCTCCGGAAACTTATCCATGGCCGTCAGCACGGCCGTAATGGCAATGGCGGGGATGTCATTCTCCACACCGCCGTAGCCGCCCTTCTTGAACGCGGTCTTGTGGAAGACGCCCGGATTGCCTTTCATGATCTTTTCGACGGTTTCCCCGGCTACGGGAAGGAGAACCATCCTGAGTCCCGGAGTGGTTGCAAGATCGATGATGGAGGATGTCGGAACCGCCCCGCTCCAGAAGAGAGCGTCGATCTTGCCGTCCTTCAATGCCGCGACGGATTCCGAGACCCCGAGTTTCTCCCGTTTGAAGTCCTTGTTCCAATCGATCCCCAGAGCCTTCAGAACGTAGTCGGCCTGCTCTTCGGTGCCACTGTTGGGGGCGCCGGTAGAGACCCGTTTCCCTTTCAAGTCCTGAAGTGACTTGACGCCGGTTCCCTCTTTGGTCGCGATATGGAGCGGCTGCTCATAGAAGCCCATGACGATGCGGACTGGCTGCTTCTTCGAAAGGGCCTCCAGCTTCCCCTCATTGGCCCAGATGGCGTGGTAATCGTAGGCAAAGGCCATCCCCACCTTGCCGGCCGCCAGCAGTTTTAGGTTGTCAATGGCTGCGGTGGTCGCTTCGGAGGTGGCATCCGTATTGGGGACCTTCTTTCCGATGACCCCTCCAATCGCCCCGCCAAGGGGATACCAGACGCCACCGGTCCCGCCCGAGGCAATGCTGAAAGAGAATTTCTGCTGTCCGAATGAAGGCGTAAACAAAACCAGACCCAATAAGATCACGACAACCCCACACCATCCAGATCGACGCAGCATGTTCCACCTCCTCTTTGAAATAGCAGCCCTTGTATCTCTCTATGGTTAACCGCTACAGGCCGATGTTCCGCCTATTCGGATCCCCTGCCTCAACGGGTCCGTCTGAAATTCAGCTCGTTTCGTCCCGCAATCAGGACCCCGAGAAAAAGGGGAACCAGACCTTCGACGGAAAACCCTATGGGAAACACCACCATCCAAACAGCGCCGGCCATGAGCAAAACCCGCTCTACGATCTTTATCGGGCTCCGGAAGAATCCCGCAATCCCTACGGAAAGGAAGAAAAGGGAAGCGCTGCTGGTAAAAAGCGCATCAAGAAAACCCGGCCAACTGGCCTGAACGATCAGGAGGTTGGCTCCCGTTGGGGTAGCCGCGAAGAGGAAGGGGACAAGAAAGGCCGGCAGAGAGTACTTCCAGGCATGCATCATGGCCTCGAATGGATTGCCGCCGGTGATCGCCGCTGCCGCGGACGGCGAGAGACCCACCGGAGGCGAAACCTCGGAAAGGACGGCGAAGTAAAAAGCCAGCAGGTGCGCCACATGCATGGGGATGCCCACCTTCACCAGTGCCGGCGCCACCATGACTACGGTCATGATGTAGGTCGCTGTAATGGGAAGACTCAGCCCGATGATCATGGAGGCGACGAGCGCCAGCAGAAGCGCAAGGAGATGGGATCCCCCGCTGAGTGACATGATGAGGCTGGAAATCTTGAGCCCCAGGCCGGTGAGAGAGAAGGTGCCCACGATCAAGCCCGCGGCGGCCAGGAGCGCGGCAACGGGGAGCATGTTCCGTGCTCCCTCCACGGTCGCCTCAACAATTCGACGCGGGAGAAGCCACTCTTTCCGGTCCCGGCTCAAAAAGCTGCTCAGGACCGTTGCGGCGATGGCCCAGATCGCTGCCGACTCAGGGGAACGTCCCATGACCAACAGGATGACCAGGACGATCAGGGAGATGAGGTGGTACCCCCGGGTACGCAAGACCGATACCGCACTCTTCTCCGGAGAATCGGGAGGCACAAAGTTGTACTTTCTTGCCTCCAGTTCCACCATGAAGAGTGTGCCCATGTAGTAAAGAAGGGTGGGCACGATGACCATAACCACCACGTCCCAGAAAGACGTATTGAGAAACTGCATGATGAGGAACGCGGCAGCACCCATGAGCGGAGGCGAGAGGACCGCTCCGATCCCTCCGGCGGAGATCAATCCGGCGGCCATGGCGGGCGAATAGCCCGCCTTCTTGAGAATGGGCCACATCACCGGTGAAACGGACATGGTGGTGGCGACACCGCTGCCCTGGGGGCCGCCGAGCAACGCTGTGGTAATGACCGCCCCCCGGCCGGCGCTTGAAGGTCCCCGCCCCATGACAGCCAGGGAGAGTTCCAGCCAGAAGGTGCCGGCCCCGGCAACATCCATAAAGGTCCCGTACACGACAAAGAGCATGACAAAAGAGACGCTGACGGAAAGGGGGACCCCGAAGATCCCCTCCAGGGTCATATACATGTGGCCCACGATCCGGTCCAGGTCATACCCCTTGTGGGAGAGGGGCCCGGGAATAAACCGGCCGAAGTAGACATAGAGAAGGAACCCGACCAGGACGAGAGTGAAGGTACTGCCTACGACTCGCCGGGAGATCTCGGCAAGCAGGCAGATTGCCACAATCCCCATGATGAAATCAGCTGGTTCAGGCACGGTAGAGCGGCGGATGAACTGGTCTGTATCGATGAGGGCATAGACGATGGAGGCAACACCCAGGGCCGCCAGGAATAGGTCGAGCCTCCACCACCCCTTCCCGGGCTTGCGGGAGGAAGGATAAACCAGGAAGGCCAGGGCAAAAATAAAGCCCATGTGGACCATGCGAAAGACGTAGGTCTCTATGGGCCTGACCGCCCCGTAGAGGGACCAGGCAGCAAAAGCGACATAAAGCACACCCACGGCCGCGGCCGCTTTCCCTTGAAATGTGCGCATCTCCCCTCACCGATTCACCGAACCCTCTTATACTACAAACGTTTGACACTTACAAGAAGAAAAGAGAAGCTCTTTGTAATCCCTCAGTTACGTGCGAAGATATTGAAACGGGATGTTCCCCGGAGTCGGTCCGATCCGTCCTCGCGTTCCAGAAGGCGGATCGATTGACAGGTGAGGTAACGAGGTGATCGTGCTGAAAGTGGCACCCATAGCCCATTGGAATATGACATTTTTTCTTGGAGAGGTTCCGCCACTGAAACGCTCCGGGTGATCGGTCCGCCCCCGGGGAACCGATGCATATCGCTGGAAGGAAAATTTCCGGTAACTGAGAAGCTGTGAAAAAATAGGTCCGTATCCTTTCACACCTTCTCAGAACCCAAGTAATCGCCGGCTTTCTTGCCGTCAAAAAAGAAACGGGGCCAACCCTTGAAGGGCTGACCCCGTTTCTTTTTCTGCCGATTCTCGTTATCCGCAATCTGTTAAACGATGGGCTTTACTTTTTCTTTGCCCTGGCTGCCTTTGCCAGGACAATGTCCCCCAGATAAACATCGATCTTTGTTTTCACCTCGGTCTTGTAGGCCTTGTACCCCGGCTGCTCCACCTTCACCACAAACGCTTTGTCCGGCCTCAATCCTTCAAACTCAAAATCCCCGTAGTTGTCGGCCTGCACTTCCCGGCTTTCGCCTTCACCCTCAAGCGTCACCTTTGCCCCCTCACCGCATTGGTCCGTATCACCAAAAACCACTGCCCCGGCGACAAAGCGCTTTGGAATTCCGATATAGGCCACTTTCTCTTTCATCCCGTATTCCGGATGCAGGATCTCCGTCTTTCCGGAAGCCATCAACTTGGCCGCCTCGCTGTTCGGAAGGTCCAGATCGCCGAAGGTCAGGGCCCCGGTCGGGCAGACTTCCACACAGCGGGGCTCTTTCCATCCCTTGTCCAGCAGGTGGGCGCAGAGCGTGCACTTCTGGGGAATCTGTTTCTCCTCGTTCCAGTAGATCACCCGGTAAGGGCACGTCGAGACCAGTCGTTTCTGCCCTTCGGATTTCTTCGGATCGATGATCACCACCCCATCGGCCCGTTTATAGATCGCACCATCCTGGGCTGCTTTCACGCACATCGGGTCCTCGCAGTGCATGCACGGCACCGGGGTAAAGGACACCTTGACCTTCGGATACTTCCCCCGCTCCTTCTCAATGATCTGCATCCAGGATGGCCCCGCCTTGGGCTGTGATGCCGAATACGGCGGATAATCGTTTCCGGTGTATTCATCTCGACAGGCCAAGAAACAGTTGTGGCACCCGTTACATTTCGTGATATCTATGACCATTCCGTACCTGGGCATTTCTTGTTCCTCCCATTCGTTAGAAAATAAAAGTATCGTCCACCGGTTACGGTAACGATGCCCGTATCGTTATTCGGTAAGATCTAAAATCTACTAACGGGGTTAGAGGTTACATCTGCGAACCGTATCGATGCGGGACACTCGAACACGCAAACTCCAAAACCCAGTTTCCATTAGCAGGCCTCGATGTAAGATTCGATAACGGCGAACGTACCTTTCGGTACGAAACGGGCTTCGTAACCGTAACCCTACCCCGATTCCTTCTATATCTCCCACTTCTCAATCTCGATCAGGCAGGAGTTGTTGGCCATTCCCGGGGCATTCTGGGAAATCATCCGGGCCGGGGTCAACAGATTGATGCAGCCTCCCCTGTCGATACTCCCCGGCTTGCCGGGTTCCAGAGGATCGTATATGCCCGATGACTCGTAGCAATGAACGGAGCCGGGTTTCATTCTTTCCGTTACCGTGGCAATGCAGAGCACGCCCCCGCGGTCGTTGTAGAGTTTGATGATGTCCCCGTTCTGAATCCCCCTCGCCTCCGCGTCCGACGGGTGAACCCTGGCTGGGCGCCAGTACGTCCCGTTTTTGAAGATCCGGTGACCGGGAATGTCGGACAGCCAGGGAATCCGGGCGTCATGATGCGTATGAAAAGAATACCGGGGATGGGGAGAGATCAACTGCAGGGGGTATTTCTTCGCCTCCTCACTCTCGTGTCCCTCCCAGCTCGGGATATACCGGGGCATGGGGGGCCGTTCCTTATCGTCCGGAAAGTGCTTCTTCAGGCTTTCCGCAACAAACTCGATCTTCCCGCTGTAGGTCCCCAGGTCCTTTCCCTTGGAGGTCTTCTTGTTGGGATTGTTATCCGGCGTATCACAGTCTCTTCCTTCGTAGAACCACCTGAGCGCCGGGGTCCGCTTAAAGTCCTTGGCAGATCGGAACCACGAAGTAGCCCTTCTCCTTGAACTCTTCAAAAGAGACGTATTCGGGCAGGCTTGTGGCATCGAACATCTTTCTGATCCAGCCTTCTTCCGTCTCGTTTCCTTCGGTGAAGTCTTCCTTGATGCCCAGTCTTTCCGCCAGCTGGGAGAGAATCCAGTAGTCCGGCTTTGACTCGTGGAGCGGCTCGATGGCTTTCTTTTGATAGACAATGATTCTGTGATTGCACACATCCGAGCTGTTATGGGAATAGCCTCCAGAATTGGCCCATTCCCCGATATCATTCCGCTCAAAGTTGGTGCAGGCAGGCAGGATCACATCCGCGAAGCCGGTCTCCGTATTCCACCAGATCTCCTGGTTCACCACAAACTCGAGTTCGGGACTCTGATACATCTGCACAAAACGGTTGGTTTCGGTCATCGTTCCGATATAAGATCCGCCATAGCGGTAGAACATCTTGACCTCGGACTTTCCCGGCTCCGGATAGACGTAGGGTTTGAACTGCTGTTCGAGGGAGCTGCCGCAGAACCCCTCACCGAGCCATCGGATCGGCGGGCTCAATACCGCCTCCGGAAGGAGGAGGCGATAGATCCGCTGGGTCACCGAGTTGATGGCCGGTTTCTTGGCCAGGTTGTTCATTCCCCAGCCATCCGAGGCGTAACCCGGAAAACGAAAATCGGCGTTATAAGGAGCCCCTGTTGTCGTTCCCCAGATGCTGACCCCGGGCTTGCCCATGCCCTGCATGGCCTGGAGAAGCATGGCCAGTCTCGACCATTCCGTGCCGTAAGCCGCCCTACAGGCGCCGCCCCACCCTCCCCGTGTCCCGGCAGCAAGGGAAGTCCTCTTGGAAGCCCATTCGCGGGCCAGCGCCGTGATCACCCTTGCCGGTATGGCGCACTTCTCTTCGCCCCACTTCGCGTCTTTGGGGACGCCGTCTTCCTTCCCCAGAATGTAATCCTTGAATTTCTCGAAACCGATCGTATGGGTGGCGATGTAATCTTTGTCGTACGTGCCCTCTTTCAACCAGACATAGGCGATGGCCTCAGCCAGAGCCGCATCCGTGCCCGGTCTGGGCGCGATCCACTTATCGGACATCGTGACTGCAGTACAGTTATAATAGGGGTCGATGAAGATCTGCCGCTTCCCCAGTTCCTTCAACCAGAGCCGCCAGGCCGCCGACTCCTGGCCTCCGTAGACGCCGTTGGTCGCATCCGGGTCATGGCTCCAATGGATGATCAGGTCGCTATTCTGAAGGCCGTCCTCAAGCAGGTCGTACTGTTCCGGAACGCCCAGTTTCCACCAGAACCCGTAAGCATGAGCCGTCCCCCAGAGCCACCCTTCCCAGCTGTCCGGATTGTCAAAAATATCGGTAAACCCCAGAAGGTTGAAGAATCTGCCCCAGGTTCTGAACTTGTAACCGATATGGCCCCATTCGTGATGGGAGGAACATCTCGACGTGATGGCTTCCGGTCCATAGGTCGACCGGATCCTTTTCATCTCATCGGCGACCATATTCAGGGCCTCGTCCCAGCTGATCCGGACATACTCGGACTTCCCCCTGTTTTCAGGATGTCTTTCACCCTTCGGATCGAAGTCCTTCCTCCTCATGGGATACTTGATCCTGCTTTCTGCGTACGTTCTTGCCCTCTGCGCAAGCACGTAGGGGGCCAGGGCAACCTTCTTAGGAGACGAAAACCGTTTGCCATCGGCTTCAATGGTCCAGGTCGGGACGTCTTCGTTCTCGCCAAAAGTCAGCGGCCGGATGCGAACGATCTTACCGTCTTCCACATAAAGAAATACGGGCCCCCCCTGGGTGCAACTCGTGAATATCTGTTCCGCCATAAATCTCCTCCCTCATTGCATAAATGTTCGAATCTGAAATCCTGACGCTGTCACGGTGTGAAAAAGTCCCTTAAAGGACAGAGGGCGGGCATGGGTATTGGAGAAGTTTTACAGCGGTACCTCTTCACGCTCCATCCTGACGATGAGAAAGGTCATAGCAGGTTGAGTCCTGACAGACTTCTATTCCCTTTGCCATCTCAAATGACCGCATTTGTAAAACTTTGGAAATATCCTTGCCCGACCGACCTCTGGATTCTTTCACACCCTCTAACCCTTTATCCTATTCCCACAAAAAAAAGGGGCATCCCTTCCGTCGTCCCCAAAAAGTTCCCGCTTATTATAGCCAAAGCATCCCGGCGGCGCAACTGTTTGCCGGAAGCAACCGGACCTCGTCTTTCTTAACCGGGGCAGCACCCGCATACGATAAGATTTACTTCTCTCTTCCCGTTTTCTCACGGAGACTCTTCAGAAAAGCCGGGGAGACGGTGTAGCCCAGGCTCCGGGCTTTCTGGGTGTCCTCCCACGCCTTCTCGTAATCTCTCTTCTGATAGTGGGCGTTACCCCTGTTATAATAAGCGACAGCATACTTCGGATTGATCTCAATGGCCCGGGTGTAATCCGAAATGGCTTTTTCGTATTCTCCTTTCTTACGATAGGCGTACCCGCGATTATTGTAGGCGATCGCGTATCCCGGGTTGATTTCAATGGCCCTGTTGTAATCCGAAATGGCCTTCTCATACTCCCCCTGCTTACTGTGCGTAAACCCCCGGTTCAGGTAGGCCACCGCCAGCCTCGGGTTCGTCTCGATCGCCCGGGTGTAATCGGAAATAGCCCTGTCATATTCTCCTTTCTGGGAAGAGGTGGTACCCCGATGGACATACGTTTCGGCGACCTCTCTCTCAGGCACACTCCGCGTTGCGGGCTGCTGTGTTGCGCAGCCCCCGAGGAGCAGCAGGATCGCGAAGCCGAACACCGTTTTTCCAATCATGACCGCTTCCATTTTCCAACAGTTTGTTGAAAAAGTTATTCTTGGCAGGCTGTTCAAAAATGTCCAGATGCAAGGCGCCCGAAATCCTGAGGAGTGAGGCGTACTTGATGTACACCGCAACGACGAAGGATGAGGGCAACGACGCAGATGGGCGTTTTTCAGCAGCCTGCTAAGACCCTACCCCCGTTCCTGTTTGGCAATCTTGGTCCGCGAATCCCGAAGAGACTCAATCCGGTTGAAGACAAGCCTGCCCGGGGAGGAATCCTTCGTGTCGGCGGAGAAATAACCCACCCTCTCAAATTGAAACCGGCTTCCTGCGGCTGCATGGACCAGACTCGGCTCTACCCGGCATGAGCTGAGAACCTCCAACGAGGTTGGATTCAGATGCTCCGTAAAATCAGCTTTCCCTTCAAGCGGATTTCCGATACGGAAAAGGCGGTCGTAGAGCCTGATTTCAGCGGGGGAGGCGTGGTCTGCCGATACCCAGTGGATCGTTGCTTCCACCTTCCGGCCATCCGGAGCAAAACCGCTTCTTGTCGCGGGGTCATAGGTACAGTGGACTTCCGTGACGCCGCCGGTACCCGGATCTTTCACCACGTTGACGCATTTGATGAAATAACCGTACCGGAGGCGTACCTCTCTGCCGGGGGCCAGCCTGTAAAACTTTTTGGGGGGATTCTCCATGAAGTCCTCCTGTTCGATATACAGGGTGCGGCTGAAAGGAACTTTTCGAGACCCCATCCCGGGATTTTGCGGATGATAAGGACAGTCAAACTCCTCAACCTGGCCCTCCGGGTAGTTGTCGATGACCACGCGGAGGGGCCGCAGGACCCCCATGACACGGGGGGCCCTTTCGTTCAGATCTTCCCGGACACAGTGCTCGAGCAGGGCCACATCGACCAGGCTGTCATTCTTGGCGACCCCGATTCGCTCACAGAAGTTTCGGATCGCCTCAGGAGGATATCCCCTCCTCCGCATTCCCGCAATGGTCGGCATGCGCGGGTCATCCCACCCGCTGACAAGCCCTTTCCCGACCAGTTCGATGAGCCTCCGTTTGCTCAGAATGGTATAGCTGAGGTTGAGCCGGGCAAATTCGATCTGCTGAGGATGATCCGCGGCGTTCACTTCATCCAGAAACCAGTCATAGAGAGGCCGGTTATTCTCAAACTCCAGGGTGCAGATGGAATGGGTGATCCTTTCAAGGGAATCCGACAGACAGTGGGCAAAATCGTACATGGGGTAGATGCACCACTCACCGCCCTTCCTGTAGTGATGCGTTCTTTTGATCCGGTACATCACCGGGTCCCGCATCGTGATGTTGGGCGAGGCCATATCGATCTTCGCCCGAAGGACATGGGCTCCATCCGGGAACTCCCCTGCCCGCATCCGACTGAAGAGGTCAGCGCTCTCTTCCACGGGACGGCTTCGATAAGGGCTCTCTTTCCCCGGTTCGGTCAGGGTGCCCCGCTGCTCCCTGATCTCGTCCGCACTCAGACTGCAGACGTAGGCTTTCCCTCCCCGGATGAGTTGAAGGGCATACTGATAGAGCTTTTCATAATAATCCGAGGCATAGTACAGGCGGTCCTCCCAGTCAAATCCCAGCCATTTCACGTCCTGGATAATCGAATCCACGTATTCCTTGCTTTCGCCGCTCGGATCCGTATCATCCATTCGCAGATTGCAGGTCCCCCCGTACTGGGCGGCAATGCCGAAATTGAGGCAGATGGACTTGGCATGACCGATGTGGAGATACCCGTTGGGCTCCGGCGGAAAACGTGTGGCAACGCGTCCGCCGTGCCTGTTCGTCCGCATGTCTTCGTCGATTCTTTCCCGTATGAAATCGCTGGCTGGAGAAAGCTCTGCTTGTGCCATGGGATCCCTTCCTCTCCTGATTTGGCCCTGAAAAAGACCGGTATCTTAAAGGGGTCTCTTCCTCGGGCGTCGCTCACTTCTTACCACAGACGGCTTCTTCTTTCAACCTCTCCCGCCTCTCGGGGGTGGAGAAAACAGGGAAACGGGCGCGCCGGCCCTTCTTCCCATTCATAAAAAAAAGGCCCATTTCTCATCTTGAAATGGGACCGTTTTCCCCTCGAAAGATCATCCCGATCCCGGGTCATCCTGCGCTTTGTGAGGACGACTGATTCTGCCGGGACCAGAGAGTGAAGATCTGGTTCAGAACCTCACCTTTCTTTCTCAGCATCTCCTGTTTCGACTTGCAACGGACCGTCCCGGCAGCTGCGCCCGGATGACCATCACCGATGTTGAGGCTCCGCATGATCTCTCCGATGTTCCGCATCGGCGTCTCACGGTTCCCTTTGATGGAAAGAGACATGGAAACGCCCACGTGATTGCTCTTAACCCCGTGATCCATCAGAAGATAGACCTCCAGAACCGCCAGCGCTTCCGGATAGATCAAGAAGGCAAGATTCTTGGCCAGGTGGGGCCGGCGCTGATACTTGGTGAGATCAATCAGGACGACCTCTTTCCGGTGATCCTGTTCGAAGAAATAGGAGGCTTCCCGAATGGCCCGAAGCATCCGCTCCTCCTCCTCCTGATACTGTTTGAACCTCTTCTGAACGAACGGGAGATCCGCAACCTCTCCAAGAGACCGGTCCCGGAGTTGCTGAACCAGACTCCTCATGTGGGCGTTCTGCTCCTCGGCCGATTGAAAACGGACCTTCAGCGTGTACTCGACGATCTTTCCGGGTGTCTCCTCCCTCCAGTCTTCCGCCGAAGTATAAGCGAAGCTGTCGATGCGATCGGCCTCTTCGATCGCCTGTCCGAAGTAAGCGGGAAATGGAAACATTTCGGAAAAATAGTCGTAGACGACTCGGCTGCAGCTCGGTTTCAGATCGAAGCGCCCTGGAATAGCCGCGATGTCCAGTTTTCGATACGTCAGTTCCTCACGGTTTCCTTCGTGGTGATCAAACCAGAGTCCGCACTGGAGGGGATAGGGAAGATCGCAGACGACGTCCTTCTCTGTAATCGTGATCTGGGAGCGGTTGATGGCCAGCGGACCTGCGAACAGGACCCGGTCCACCTTAAGCGCCCACGAGCAGAGGGCTGCGCTCACGATGCCGTCGAAATCGTGGTGGGTGACGATCTTTTCGTAACGTCCCTCCGCAAGCCGTTCTTCCATACCCCAATCTTACCAGAGACCCGCGTGCCCGGTCAATGGGCATGCCTACACTTAGAAACTGTGAAAGAAATAGAGCAACCGAAAAAGCCTCCCACACCCAATGAGGGCGGGTCGCTTGGAAAACTTTAGAGCGAAACCTTACGAGCGAACGGGTGTGTAACTTCCCAAGAATTACGTAAACATACTGACAGCCTCGCTTTCCCAGATTAAGAGATCGCAATTCTAAAGTTTGGAAAGCGACCCGCCCTCATTGGGTATGAAAAAGAAAGGGTCCACTTTTTCACAGCGCCTTGAAAGAAACATTTGACAAGAGAGGAATTTCCCTGCATAAATGAAATTGAAATTCATTTTCAACTTCTCACGTCTCAATGAACTCCACCCTGTTCAAGTCCAAGGTCCCCACGAAGGGATTGAAAACGACCCGGCAGCGCGAAGAGATCCTCAAGGTCTTCTTCGACTCCTCCGGCCACCGGAATCTGGCTCAGATCCACGCACAGGTCGCCAAGATCGACCCCAAAATCGGGTACACCACGGTCTACCGGACCTTAAAACTCCTGACCCGGTTCGGGTTGGCCGCCGAACGCAAATTCGATGACGGAGAAACCCGGTATGAACCCGTTTCCGCGGAAACGCACCACGATCACCTGATCTGTCTGGAATGCGGCAAGATCATCGAGTTCGAGAACAACCCCATTGAAACGCTGCAGGAAGAAATTGCCCGGCAATACGGATTCAAGATCCTCCACCACCGGATGGAACTGTACGGCCGGTGTGTCCGCTGTTCGAAGAAGCAGGGGATTACCAGGGGAAAGAGATAACCATGGAGTCCGGCAGAACAACCTCTCCCCATGGGGATCCGTCGGGGGGAAAAGTCATCCTGATTGGAAATCCGAATGTGGGCAAATCGCTCATTTTTAACTACCTGACCGGCCAGTACGTGACGGTTTCCAACTATCCGGGAACAACCGTGGAGATCGCCCGGGGAACGATGTCCGCCCACGGCAAGAAGTTTCAGGTGATCGATACACCGGGGGTCAACTCACTCATCCCCATGTCCGAAGATGAAAAAGTCACCCGGGATATCCTCCTCAACGATCCCCCTTACTCCCTGATCCAGGTCATGGATGCCAAGAACCTTCGGCGCGGACTCCTCATCTCTCTTCAACTGTCGGAAATGGGACTCTCCTTCTCCGTCGTCCTGAACATGTGGGACGAAGCCAAAAGCAGAGGCATTGACATCCAGAATCAAACGCTGTCCGAGATCCTGGGGGCTCCCATTTTTAGAACTGTGGCGACGAGAAAGAAAGGACTGGAGAAGATCAAGGACCATCTTGAAAACCACGCTTCCTCGATCGTGCCGGTCACCTATCCCGACGCGATTGAGGCCGCGATCTCCCGGATCATCACCGTTCTCCCTGAAGCATCCATCTCAAGGCGCTCCCTGGCGTTGATGCTGCTTTCGGGGGACGTGAGCCTGGTCGACTGGCTGCAGAAGCATCTTACCGAAGAGAACATTCTCCGAATTGAGACCATCCGGCAGGAGGTTCAGTCCCGGTTTACGGACCCTCTTGGGTACCTGGTCACCCAGGTCCGTCTTCGCAAAGCGGATGAAGTCCTCGCCCGGGTCATGAAAAAGGCGGACGGGGTGGACAAAAACCTGAGGGCCACCCTCGGAAACCTCGCCATCCATCCCTTCTGGGGCATTCCCATCCTCCTCCTGATCCTCTTCGTCACCTATGAAATCGTCGGGGTCTTTGGGGCCCAGATCTGCGTCGAATTTCTGGAGAAGACCCTCTTCGGAAAATGGGTTCTTCCCCCTCTGACCGGGTGGATCAGGCACTGGATTCCCATCTCAATCCTACAGGATTTCCTGATCGGCCCCTACGGGGTCTTCACCATGGCCCTGACGTATGCCATTGCGATCGTCCTGCCGATCGTAGGCTGCTTTTTTTTCGTCTTCGGGCTCATGGAGGATTCGGGGTATCTTCCGAGACTCGCGGTCATGACGAATCAGATTTTCAAGAGGATGGGGCTCAATGGAAAAGCGGTCCTCCCCATGGTCCTGGGACTGGGATGCGACACGATGGCAACCATGACGACCCGCATTCTTGATACCGAAAAGGACAGGACCATTGTTACGCTTCTCCTGGCCCTCGGGGTCCCATGCTCGGCCCAGCTGGGGGTCATTCTCGGGATGTTTGCGGGACTGCCTGCCGCCTATCTCCTCACCTGGATCGGACTCATTCTGGCGATTATTGGGGTCGTGGGATACCTGGCCTCCCGGGTGATTCCCGGAGAAGGGTCTGATTTCATCCTTGAGATTCCCCCGCTGAGGGTCCCCCAGTTATCGAACATTCTGGTAAAGACCCTGGCCCGGATCGAATGGTATCTGAAAGAAGCGGTCCCCCTCTTCGTACTGGGAACCCTGATCCTGTTCATCCTCCATCAGACAAAGCTTCTGACGCTCCTGGAGCACCTGGCCTCCCCGGTGATCGTTCATCTCCTCGGCCTTCCGGCCCGGGTGACGGAGGCCTTTGTCATCGGGTTTCTCAGGCGGGATTACGGAGCCGCAGGCCTCTTCGTTCTGGCCAGGGGAGGAGGTCTCACCCCCCATCAGATTCTGGTGAGCCTCGTCACCCTCACGCTCTTCATCCCCTGTGTCGCCCAGTTTTTCATGATGATCAAAGAGAGGGGATTGAAGAAGGCCCTCGGGATTGCGGCCGTCGTGATGCTGGTGGCCTTTTGCGTGGGGGGACTACTCCATTTCGTGTTGAAGATCATCGGGATTTGAAGATACTGTACACAAATCCGAATTTCGAAGCACCTGCCTGCGCGTAGCCGCTTCGGCAAAGGCAGGGGTTTCGGATTTCTAATCACCAAGGACTGAGCATGGAACCGACTTCGTTACAGTGTCCTCTCTGTGGAAAAAAATTCTCTGAGGGCGAGATGAAATGCACCTCCGGATGTCTCCTCTCTAAGAACTGTCACATCCTATGCTGCCCACACTGCGGGTACACCTTTAAGGAGCGCTCCGCCATCGTCGACTTCTTGAAATCCCTCTGGAGACGAAAGGAGAATTCATGAACAGCGATAGTGAAAGAAAGAAAGGCCATCACCGCAAGATGTGGGGGAGGACGGATTCCTTCGACGAGGAGCGGATCGACGAGCTTCTCGAGTTGATCTGGACCCTGAGAGAGGAAGGGGTTTCGGACCTCGATCAGCTCCTCAAGACGACGGAAGATGTCGAGGCACAGGCGATTCTACGCCTGATGATCCGGGATGGATTATTCGAGGTGGAAGGCAAGCGCATGGTCCTAAGGGACCGGGGCGAGGAGAAAGCAAGAGAGTTGATCCGGCGCCATCGCCTGACCGAAAGGCTTCTTCATGAGATCTTTGAGATATCCGAGGAGCAGGTCGAAGATGAGGCCTGCAAGCTGGAGCATATCCTCAGTCCGGCCGTGACAGACAGCGTCTGCACGTTTCTCGGCCATCCGCCCACGTGCATTCACGGCAAGACCATCCCCCGGGGAGAATGCTGCTTCAAATTAAGGAAGGAGATCAAGCCCTTTGTCATTCCCCTGGAGGAACTGGGGTTAGGGGAAGAAGGCCGCATCGTCTTTATCGCCCCCAAGTCTCATCAGCGCCTTGACCGGCTCAGCACCCTCGGGATCGTTCCGGGAAGTATCGTCAGGATGCACCAGAAGAACCCCTCCCATGTGTTGCAGATCGGGGAGACCATGCTGGCTCTGGATAAGGAGATTGTAAGAGATATCTACGTCAAGAGGGTGTAGACAATCATATAGGAAGGTAAGGGGTCAGACCCTTCGCGACTTACGCTCTCACCGGAACCTATCAGAATCTATTGCTGATCTTTCTTGGAAGGCAGATCCCCTCCCCGGCGTTCGATCTCCTCCTGGATCAGCTCTCCCAGGTTTGAAGAAGCTGCATTCTGATTCGAGATATACTTCTCGATCTCTGCCTTTTCGGCCTTTTCTTTCAGTTTCTTGATGCTGAGGCCGATCCGCCGTTCATGGGGGTCGATATGGAGAACCACTGCCGACACTGCATCCCCGACCTTAAGGGCATCTGAAGGTTTTTCCACCTTCTCGTAGCTGATTTCTGAAACGTGGACCAGTCCTTCGATCCCCTCCTCCAGCTCGACAAAGGCCCCGAAATCGGTGACATTGGTCACCTTCCCTGTCACAGCCTCCCCTCTCCGGAATCGCCTCGCCACTTCTTTCCACGGGTCGGTCATCAGTTGTTTGATGCCAAGGGAAAGGCGTTCGTTCCGGGGATCGATGCTCAAAATCACCGCCTCAATCTCCTGCCCTTTCTTGAAGAGCTCGCCGGGGTGTTTGACCTTTTTGGTCCAGGACATCTCCGAAACATGAACCAATCCGTCCACGCCTTCTTCAAACCCAACGAAGACCCCAAAATCGGTAACGGTCTTCACTTTTCCCGTTACCCGGGTTCCCACCGGGTACTTCTGGGCAATCACATCCCAGGGATTGGGTTCCGTCTGCTTCATTCCCAATGAGATACGCCGTTTCACAGGATCACAGTCCAGAACGACGACATCCACCTGTTCCCCCGGCTGGACGATCTTGGAAGGGTGCCTCGCTTTCTTGTTCCAGGTCATCTCGGAGATATGGATCAGGCCCTCCACCCCTTCCTCCAACTCGGCAAAAACCCCGTAATCCGCGAGACTCACCACTTTGGCACGAACACGGCTTCCCACCGGGTATTTTTCCAGGACGGAATTCCAGGGGTCCGGCTGGGCCTGTTTCAGGCCGAGAGAGACCTTACCCTTCTCCTGGTCGAAATGGAGAACCTTCACCTTCACACCGTCACCGACGGCAAGCTTTTCGGAAGGATGCCCAACCCTGCCCCAGCTGATATCGGTGATGTGGAGGAGGCCGTCCACGCCGCCGAGATCGATAAAGGCGCCGTATTCGGTCAGGTTCTTGACCGTTCCTTCCACAATCTCCCCTTCCGCAAGGTTCTTCAGGGTGGACTCCCTCTGTACTTTCCGCTCCTCATCGAGGAGGACACGGCGGGAAAGAACGATATTGTTCCTCTTTCGATTGAATTTGATCACCTTGAATTTGAACCGTTTTCCGACCAGGCTGTCCAGATCTCGAACGGGCTTCAGATCGATCTGAGATCCGGGAAGAAAAGCCACTATCCCATCGATGTCTACCGAAAGGCCGCCTTTGACCTTGGCGACGATTTCACCTTCGATCACTTCTCCTTCCCGGCAGGAACGACTGATCTCTTTCCATAAGGTAACTCTGTCAGCCTTCTCCTTGGACAGGATGAGAAGTCCTTCTTCATTGGCCTTCTTCTCGATCAGCACGTTGATCTGGTCCCCGATCTTAACGTCAAGTCGCTGATCTCTCCTATGAAACTCGCGAATCGGGATCTGCCCTTCGCATTTGTATCCCACGTCGACGGTGACATGATCCGGTGTAATGTTAATCACCGTTCCTTTGAGGATCTGTCCTTCTTCAACCGCCTTCAGACTCTCCTCATACAGAGTCTGAAAATCCTCGGCGTCCCGTTTTACGGGTCGTGTCTCCGTCTCTTTTGCCCCCTCTTCCACTCCTTCGGGAGGGGTCGGTTTGGTCTGTTCGTCCATGGAAGTCAACTCATTCTCCCCCATCAAAAAAATCCCCCTTTTTTTAATATTTCATATATTTACCATACTCTCAAACAAAATACAAATGTTTGCACGCACTTTCCCTCTCATCGATTTCTTATGGCCTCAGGCCTTTCAAACGGCAGATCCCATCCTCCACCTCCCGGATGATCCAGTGGGGCGTTGAGGCTCCTGCTGTCAGACCCACCTTTTCTCTGCGGTTGAACCATCTCTGAATTCAGCTCCCGGGCGGTCTCGATCTGATGAGTCTGAGGCTGAATCTCTTTA
The DNA here is from genome assembly GCA_963731045.1 of uncultured delta proteobacterium. Lineage (GTDB taxonomy): Bacteria > Desulfobacterota > BSN033 > BSN033 > UBA1163 > CAVSVC01. The sequence goes on from CAVSVC010000055.1 coordinate 53,455, forward strand.
CAGATTGCGGAGAGCCTCTGGGTATTCCCGCTGTTGTACCCGCCGACCACGACCATGCATTCCACCTTCTTGGCAATTTCGATTGCCTCCCTCTGCCGGATCGTGGTGGCTTGGCAGATCGTATTGTAAACGCGGACCTCTTTGGCCCTCTCCAACCCGGAGGCGACAACCTCCTTGAAGAGGCTCTGAGATTGCGTTGTCTGGGCGATCACTCCCAGCTTACTCCAGGGGCCGAGCCGTTTCACCGCCCGCACATTTTCAACGACGGTAACATCTTCCCCGAGGTAGCTTCGAATCGCTTCCACCTCCGGATGTTCGGCATCCCCCACGATCAAGACAGCATATCCGTGCCGATCCAGATATTTCGCGTGGAGCTGGGCCTTTTTCACAATGGGACAGGTCGCATCCAGGATGCGCAACCCCTTTTCCCTCGCCATCAGGAAGTCTTCCTGGGAAACACCGTGAGAGCGGAAAATAACCGTCCCTTTTGAAATCTGTCCGATCCGGTCCCTGACCTGGATTCCCAATTGACTTATGAGTTCGACGGCCTGCGGATTGTGAATCAGGGGCCCCAGGGTGTAAATCGGCTTCGGGTACTTCTTGGCTGCCTCAAGTGCCATATCCATCGCCCGCTTCACCCCGAAACAGAACCCGCCCGATTTCGCGACGATGAGTTTCATCTTCCCTCTCACAACATGCAAGGTCTAACCGTCATTCTAATCTTACAATGAAGCTCTTTCCAACTCAAAACGCCTCCATCTTCTTCCGGACAAGCCGGTACATCTCTTCCACAACTTCCTCGGCGGATCGATGCGTCGAGTCGATGCGTATCGCATCCTCCGCCTTCCTGAGCGGGGAAAGAGTCCGATGCATATCGTTCTCGTCCCGTCTGACGACTTCGTCACGGATCCTCTGAAAGTCGACCTGCAGCCGCTTCTCCACCAGTTCGTCGTATCTTCTTCTTGCCCGTTCCTCCGTGTCGGCATCCAGATAGAACTTGACGTGGGCCCCTGGAAAAACAACGGTCCCGACGTCTCGCCCCTCCAGGACAACCCCTCCCTCTCTTCCCATCTCCCGCTGCTTCTCCACCAGGGCCTCCCGCACACTCTTCTTTTTCGAAATATCCGAAGCGAGGAGACTGATTTCAGGAGACCGGATCGCATCCGTCACGTCCTCTCCGTTGCAGAGGACGCGGGTCTTCTCTCCTTCGCTGACAAAGGCGATGCAGAGGGAGGAGACCCACTGGTAGAGGCTTTCTCCATCTTCGAGGGGAACCCTGTCCTTTCCGGCCTGAAGCGCCACCGCCCGGTACATGGCTCCTGTGTCAAGATAAGTGTAAGCCAATCGAACGGCGAGGTTTTTTGCCGCTGTGCTCTTTCCTGCGCCTGAAGGACCGTCAATGGCAATGATCAATCGTTTCTTCGGAGAAGTTTCAGACATCTCGGTCGTCTGCTGCTGGAGGATTATGGCTGAAGGGCAGAGGAGATGAGAATGGCCTTTGCGGTAAACTCAGGAAGTGCCGGCGAAGGCCTCTTCGAACCTCAGACCTTAGATCGTGCCTATGATTACCACATTGGCAGGGAATTTTCAAGGAGCTTCCCCACCCGCCACTTCTTCCCTTTTCTATGAAACCCTCTTTCGTTCGGTCCTCATTCTCGCACTGCGTCAATCTCTATTCTTCATAAGGTCCCAGAAAACGTTCACCGTTAAAGTGAATCAGATGTGTTGGAGACTCGGCAATCCAGACTTCCGTCTCCCACGAAATGTCATTTAAGTACTTGAGCATAGCCCTTCGATCAAGAAATGCAGTCACAAAAACCAAACCGGCAGTTGATCCCGAAAACAATTCCTTCAGTTCCTGCCTACGCTTCGGGTTTACAGGCCCGTGGCTGGTCACGGCCTCAATTAGAACCAGCCAGTTCTTTCCCACGTGATGCACCACAACATCGGGCATCTTCCCGTGTTCTTGAATATTAACACCCAGTGACGCCAGGGCTTCTGAGTCGAAGTATGCCCACTTCGCCTCAGTGTCCCCAACATAAATGACGAAACCTCCGGGCGTGAACAAGGGGCAGAAATCATCCATGATCTTCTTCACCAGGACATTTTGGCCACCAGGGGAAAGCCTGATTTCCTGACCGTTCGCCAGCCTGACAGGCAGTCGTCTCATTTCTCTCTCGCGTGCATACAGCTTTTTCAGTGTATCGACGGTCCGAAGATACTTCTGCAAATACCCCTTCCATCCTGGTTTCCCAAAACCTCGAAGGAGTTTCAGTGACGGATGGCTCGATCTGATAGACGGCTTTTGGGCTATTGGTCGGTCTTGAGGGTTTGTCGGGGTTGGCGACAATCAAGGCAGCTTGCATAAACTGGTGAACAGTTTGACGACGTACCGTTTCACGGGTGTTAGGTGCATATTTCTTTCCGTAGTGTTGCTCAAAGAATTCCATCATGGGAGTAATACCCATTAATGGATCGGTTGCATCCTCCCAGTCTGCTGGTAGGCTTGAGACCCAGTAGTGAAAGAAGGGTCAGGGCCGATCGCTCGTTCTGTTGCTGCCTTGGAAGGCCTAAATCGTTCAGGATCCTGAGAGCCTCTTTGATCTTGTTTTCTGCTTTCTGCCCGCTTGTCTTATTGCTCACAGTTCAAGCACTCCTTTTCCATGATGTCGTCAATGGTCTGCTGATCGGGCATTGTCTCTTTGACATGTCCACTGAGTCGCAAAAGCTGTTCATGAGTGGGATAGGGCATCTTCCGGAGGTCGGTGGCATTAACCTGGGTGTGTCCGCTAAATAGGCGGAAATACTGATCGACGATGGTGGAATTGAGATATACGGCAAGCCCTTTCGCCAAATCAGCCGGTAATCCTTTGCCCTGTTTGTGGAAGTAGTTCAGGTGGTTTTCGAAGCCTACAAGAGGCGCATCGATCCTTGTAGGGTCATATATTGCTGCCATGACTCGCCGCTGTTGTTCCTTGGACGAAAACCTTTTTGTGAGAACGTAGAATCCCGCTTCGACAAGAAGATCGGATGTCTCGGACGACGACGCGATGGCATTGGGTTTCTTTCCTGATTCAACAGGCCAGTTGATGAAACCGTTCAGGAAATGGCACGGATAGATCAGCGGGACTGTTTCTTGTTCGGGGGACCGTCTTAGGTGTTCCCGTGCCCTGAAATCGACCACACGTCCGGTAGAAACACCCAATCCCAGTTTGTTGAGAGATGAAGTAAAGCATTTTATTCGGTCTGCCGGACCTATCGTCGGCCTCATCGATGCCCAGATGAATGAACATATCTCGATCACCGGGATGAACAACCCGGTTGTACGGGACGGACAGGGTGCGTGCTTTGTCGAAATCAAGGCCCTCGGACGCGGAGATTGTAGACAGACTTCGGTTTCTGAAGCCCCCGGACGGCATGATAGATGATGTTCTCTTGCAGTACATCATCGTCGCCGAACACTTTCTTGCGCGATTCGAATAGGTGAATCCGTTTGAAACTCATCATGCGCAAGAATGCGGCGCGGAACTTCTTGAAATAAGGGCCATTGCAGAAGCTCCGAGGTGTTATCGCCACCATCTGCCCTCCCGGTTCCAGCAACCGCATGGACAGCCAAACGAAAACCGCATAGAGGTTTGCTACCTCTATGTCGGAAGAATAGAGCATCCTGCTCATGGCAGTCTGGCCATTGATCTTCTTGTAGGGTGGGTTGAGAATGACATGGGTAAATCGTGCGCCGGGAACGGCAAAAAGAGACTCTTTTGTTTCTGTGATGGCAGCCGAGACAAAATCCTCGGCCCTTATGATTCCGTGAAACACGACACCATTTGAAACACAGAGCGATTGGGACCGCTTCATGGTCTCATCCAGATACGGCAGGATCGTGCTATCTGTTTCGTAGGCAACCACCTCTATAGAAAGAGGTCGAATATTTTGTGAAACCAGGGTTTCCACACAGGCCGCAAAAAGCACCCCCGCCCCGGCACCGGGGTCCAAAAGTCTCACCTCTTTGGGTCCGGTTTCAAACATCGACGACATGAACTGGGCTATCGCGGCGGGTGTCAGGAACTGACCGATTTGGGAGCGATCAGCTCTGCTTGTCGCACTGTTGAATGATCTACGGACATGGTCAAGTGGATGCAAGGGTTTTATTATCATATCATTTTCAGCGGTAAAGGCACAGTTTGCCGAATTCGCTGCTGTTTATTTCTGTGACCTAACATACGGCTCAGCGAGAGGCCGCCTTACAGCCGATTCGCTGTAGCCAATGGTTGTGTCTTTTAATTTTGTTATGCATCTCTCACCAGCAGGAGACAGAAAAATAACATAATAATATTATAAATCTGCCAATCACGCAATATCTGGCCTTCACATAACCTCTTAAAATGTAAGAGATTTCCAGGGTGAAAATCATGAATACTCGCTCCACTGGATAGGGGCTCCTTTTCTCTTCTCCTCTCCATTTGTTTGTCTAATTCACCGTGGTCATGCAAAGAATAGACATATCTATCAGGTCATGTCAACAAATATATTCTGAGGGGGACCATCGTGCCCGGGAAATACCGGCAGAGTTGAATGGGTGGACAGTCGATGTCCAACAGGAAATGTTAAGAAGTGGATCAGGAATTCGTCATTCGAAGGGCTTCGGGAACCAGGCCAACCCGAGACTTTCGGCGACCTCCTGTGAAACCAGCCTCCCGTCCATCAGATTGAGTCCTTTCCTTAGTGCTTCGTTCTCCTCAAGGGCCTTCAGATATCCCTTCTCCGCAATCTGAAGGACGTAGGGGAAGGTGGCATTCGTCAGGGCCAGCGTCGAGGTTCTCGGATAAATGCCCGGGATGTTGGCCACGCAGTAATGGACGATGCCCTCTTCCACGTAGGTTGGGTTCTCATGTGTGGTGGGATGGGTGGTTTCGAAACATCCCCCCTGATCCACCGAGATGTCCACCACGGCCGAGCCGGGCCGCATCTTCCTCAGCATCTGACGGCTCACCAGCTTGGGCGCCTGGGCGCCCGGAATGAGAACCGCTCCGATGACGAGGTCGGCGTCCACAATCACCTCTCCAATCGTCATCCGGTTCGAAATAAACGTGGTGATATGACCCTGGGTAATATCGTGGAGATAGCTCAGTCTCTCCGGATCGACGTCGAGAATCGTGACCTGGGCTCCGATCCCCAGAGCCACCTTGCAGGCATTGGCCCCGGCAACCCCTGCCCCGAGAATCACCACTCTGGCCGGAGGAACCCCGGACGGCCCCGCAGATCATTAACCCTTTTCCGCCGTGCCTTGCCTCCAGACACATTCCCCCCGCAAGGATCGATGCCCGGCCGGCGATCTCACTCATGGGTCGAAGGAGAGGCAGGGCCCCATCCTTCCCCTGGACGGTCTCATACCCGATGCCGATGATGCGCCGATCAAGCAACTTCAGGGTCAGTTCCCGGTCTGCGGCCAGATGAAGGAATGTGAACAGGACCTGTCCGGGTCTCATATACGAGAATTCGGGCTCCAGGGGCTCTTTCACCTTGACGATCAAATCAGCCCCGGACCAAACCTCTTCTCCACCCTCAACAAGCAGGGCTCCTGCGTTCAGATATTCACTGTCGGAGAAGCCGCTGCCCTCCCCTGCCCCCTTTTCGACCAGAACATGATGGCGATGAGAGACAAGCGCATCCACCCCCTGAGGGGTTATAGATACCCTCTTCTCCCCCACTTTAATCTCCTTCGGGACCCCGATGATCATCTTTCTTCTGCGGCTCCGATCTCATTTCCTGCCGATCCGTGTATTCCTCCTCATTAAATGCTACCATAAAAACGGATTGAATTAAATCCGACACCCGGTTTAAACTATTTGCAGCAGCAGAAATGAGAAAAGGAGGCTCTTGATCGAAGCTTCGATCCCGTTCTTCGCCATCGTGGTTGTGGCGCTCGCTCTTCTTTTTGACTATTCAAATGGCTTCCATGATGCGGCCAACGTCGTGGCAACGATCATTGCAACGGGGGCACTTCCTCCGGGAAAAGCCCTGTTCATGGCTGCGGCGTGTGAATTCATCGGCCCCTTCCTTTTCGGAACGGCCGTGGCCCGGACCATAGGAAAAGGGATCGTGGACATCTCAGCTTTTGACCCAACCGTGATGGAACTTTCCATCGGCCTCATCGTGGCGGCTCTTGCCGGCGCCATCTCCTGGAACCTGATCACATGGTACCGGGGACTTCCCTCCAGTTCTTCCCATGCCCTGGTGGGAGGCATGGTGGGTTCCGTGCTGGTTGCCTTCGGGCCTGAGAAGATCATCTGGAGCGGGGTGTTCTATGTTATCGCGGTCTTGATCTTATCCCCCTTTCTGGGTCTGTTTTTCGGGACACTCTTCCTGAAACTCACCTATTATTTTGCTCAAAATGCGACGCCCAGAATAAACACGGTGTTCAACCGTCTTCAGATTCTTTCCTCGATTGCCCTTGCCCTCAGTCACGGAGCCAACGATGCCCAGAAATCGATGGGGCTCATCACCCTGTCCCTGGTCATTCTCGGGCTCTCCTCCACCTTTCATGTCCCCTTCTGGGTCATTTTCAGCTGTGCTGCAGCCATTGCCCTGGGCACGGCCAGCGGAGGATGGAGGGTTATTAAAACGGTGGGGTCCGGGATCTACCGAGTGAGGTCCGTTCACGCCTTCTGCGCTCAAACGGCTTCCGCCTCCGTCATCCTCGGAGCAGCCCTCCTGGGCGGCCCGGTTTCGACAACTCACGTGGTCTCATCGAGTATCATGGGAGCAGGAATAGGAGAGAGGATCTCCGCTGTCCGATGGGGGGTGGCCAGGAGCATCGTTGTCGCATGGTTCATCACAATCCCGGCATCGGCACTGATGGCCGGACTGTTTTTCTATTTGATCCGGATCCTCCATCCGGGATTCTGAATAAAGAGGAGAACGAGATGGTACTCGGCATTTTCAAGAAGAAGAGACCTTTCCCAAGTCATCAGGACCGTTTCTTTGACATCCTCTCCCGCCAATCGGCCAAAACGGTGGAGGGACTGGAAGCCCTCTCGAAGTTTGCAGAAACCGGAACAGAGGAAAATGCCAATCTCGTCAGAAAGATCGAACGGGAGGCGGATGAACTGAGAAGGATCCTTGTTGAAGAGCTCAATCAGACCTTTGTGACGCCTCTGGACAGGGAAGACATCTATGCCCTGTCCAGGGCCATTGACGATGTGGTCGATTATGCCAATACCACCGTCGATGAGATGGAGATCTACCAGGTCAAGGGCGATGAGCACATCAAGGAGATGGTGAATATCCTTCGAAAGGCTGCAAGGGAGTTATATGAAGCAGTCAAAATTCTGAAAGATTATCCCGCCGTCGCTTCCGAGCACGCGGTCATGGCAAAGGCATACGAAAACCAGATGGAAAAGGCTTATCACCTGGCCCTGGCCAATTTATTCAAAGGTACGGACACGGTCTACATGCTCAAGATGCGCGAGATTTACCGCCATCTCAGCAACGCCGCGGACCGCAGCGACGAAGCCGCCAACCTCATCTCCAGCATCGTGATGAAACACACATAGGGAATGGCAGATTTCAGATTAGAGATGGAAGGATCTCAAATCGGAAACCCTCAATACAAGGTCATTTCTCCCGGATCACCTTGGATTGTCCAAAATTTATCAGTCGTCAAACTTGCCGGCAGGTCCCTTATCGCTTCCAATGCGGGCCGCCCTTTCAGCGATTTTGCTCTCCGTCCATTCCGAAGGGTTTTCGACCCGACCCACCTTCGAACCCGGATCACAAGAACCCGACTTCAGGATCATCTCGATGGCAAGGGAAGCCGTGTCCTGTGAATTGAAGACTCCTGTCATCATCTTATAGGCGAAGTCTTCCACGGCCTTGGCCATCCGGTCTCTGATCTCCTTGGGCTGGGCAAGAAGCTTATTCTCAAACGGGAGGTTAAGATTCTTATAATCTCCCTTCTTCCAGTTCTTTGATTGGGCATGGGCCACCATTTCCGCCCACATCTCCTCAGAAACCCCCTCCCCTTTCACTTTGCTGAAGTTACCGCCGCCATCCAGGATGGCATTTCCGTAATCATTCACCTGGACACCCCACGAGATCATCTGGAGGGCGGTCGCCACATTGGCCTTTGTCGTGCGGGTTTTGGTCGCGATCTGCCGAAGCCTTTCCGAGCTGTTACCGGAGGTCCCATGCTGAGCGCCGGAGATCTTGTATTTCTGCAGCGCCGCATGAATATCCGCGGTCAGTTGCACCTGAATGCCGGAATCCTTCTCTTCAATGCCATGCGTCGTCCCGTTGTTCAAGGCGATCCAATCGGGAAAGATGTCGTGGGCATTCAGTCCCTGGATGAGGAAAAGGGCCTCTTCCACGGTGGAGAGTCCTTCATCCCCCTTGATCTCCCCGACTTCCGTCTCAAGGCCGGCCCATTTGGGAACATAGGGATTGAGGGCAAGATTGGCCAGAAGGTTCTTATCATCCGGAAGATGAGAGGCGTCGATCGCAATCGAGGTCATTCCGGCATCAAAAAAGCTGGGGATCTCGACCTTGGCCGCGGCAAGGTCCTTGTCGTTCTTAATTCCGTAATGGTCTGCATGGATGGCGACAGGGATGGTGATCCCAATCTCGTTGCAGAGGGCGTCCACAAGGGTGGCCATATTCCAGTAGTTCACGGCACAATAGGCTTTTGTGCCCCCTTCCGACTTCGCGATCTCAATGATGACGGGTGTGTTGGCCCGCTGGGCAGCCTGAAGGACTCCCCGGATCACAAAGACATTTCGGCCGTTGGCAGCCATTGCCACGGCACTCCCTTTGGCAATCATTGCCCGGTCTACCACCTTTCCGCTGACGATAAGGGCTCTTGAATTGGGAAAGAGTTTCTTAATCGTGGAGGGCCGCCCCACGTCAAGGGCCTTTGAAAAATCATTTGAAGAAACCGTACCTTTAACCATGGAAATTTCTCCTTTCATTGGGTTGAGCTTCGCTTCTTTTCTTCACGTTAGCCTGAACCTTAACCTTTACCTCAACCTTATTTTTTTGCTTTCAGAACCCCGGCGATCTCTTCCACCAGTTTCTTCGAACCGACATAGAGGGCTGTTCGCTGGTGGTGCTTCTTGGCTGGACATCCAGGATCGGGACTCCCCGTCTCGTCGACGGCCGTCCCTCCCGCCTCCCGGCACATGAAGGCCACGACGGACGCTTCATACATGAGGCGCAGCTTTCCCTCGGGGCGGTTCTTTTTGGGATTGGGATGATTGACGATGGCCGGGTACATGAACATGCCTCCGTTGGCCAGGATCCGGTGGAAATCCCCGGCCAAGGGCGCCGAGATACCTGAACGCATATTTGCTTTCATTCTCGTCTGATCCATTTCTGAACGTCTTCCGCGTAGGTGTTACGGTTCGCGGCATTGAATGACAATTCCCAGCTCTTTGTATCCTCGGGAAGGATCATCCGGGTGGGCTTGACAAAATTCATCGTCTCGTCGATGTGGAACCTCCAGGTGCCCGCATCCTTGAGCGCGAGGGTGAACGTGCCGGTGGGAATCACGAACATGCCGGCGGCGATGTAATCCTTCCCCGCCCGCAGGTGGCCGTCTTCAGGTCCTTCCAGATTCCGTTTGGCAATCCCGAAGAGAAAGCCCACCGGCAGCCCGTGGGGGATGTTCGAAGAGCCATCCAGGGGATCGAAATAGACAAAGTAACGTCCGCCCTCGGTGTTGAGTCGGGATGATCTCGTCGGTTTCCTCGCTGACCGCATGAATCACCCGGCCCGAGGCCCTCAGATAGTGGATGTGATCTCATGGGCGATCTGATCCATGCGCATGACGTCCTCACCCTGCACGTTCACGTCGCCCGCCATTCCGAGGTTTCCCTTCAGTGCGCCTGTCAGGTAGTAATGCTGGATGTGCTTTGCCGCACTGATCAACGCGTCCATCAGAGATCAGGAAGTGGTAGGTCCGGTTGTGTTTCTCCTGGTGCTGAAGCAGAAAGTTCGTAAAGGTTTGTTCGAATCGGATCATAGGATCTCCTTTCCTGTTCTATTTCAATTTCAGATTTCAGATTGCAGGTTGAACGAACTTCAAATCCGATATCAAATCTGAAATCTCACATTTCAAATCTGAAATCGCAAACGGTTTCACCGCGAAGCGAGTGGGGGAAGACCTTTACGATCTTCACCCGGACCCGTCTTCCCACCAGGTCTAAGTTTCCCTCGAAATTGACGATCTTGTTGGATCGGGTCCTACCGGTCACATCCCTGTCACCCTGCCTGCTCGGTCCCTCTACCAGGACCTCTACGGAACTTCCGTCCAACTCCTGATTCTTTCGAAGGGTGATTTCCCTTTGAATGTCTTGAAGGACGGCGAGCCGCTCCTCTTTGACCTTCTCTTCAATCTGGTCCTGAAGTTGGGCCGCCCGGGTTCCTTTCCGGGAGGAGTACTTGAAAGAGAAGAGATCATCGAACTGAACCCTGTTCATGAGATCGAGCGTCTCCCTGAATTCGGTCTCTTTTTCTCCGGGAAACCCTACGATCACATCGGCCGTGACCGCGATGGAGGGACACACTTTCCTCAAACGGTCTATCTTCTCAAGATACGATTCCTTTGTGTACCCCCGGTGCATGGCCTTCAAGATTCGGTTCGACCCGGATTGAAAGGGAAGCTGGATGTGTTCGCACAACTTGGGCAGTGACGCGAATGCCTCGATCAACCCGTCCGAGAGGTTTGCGGGGTGGAGAGGTGATAAAACGGATTCGCTCGATTCTCTCCACCTCGTTGATGAGACCAAGGAGCGATGGAAAATTCGGCTCCCCCTCCGTCTTCTTACCGTACCCGTTCACATTCTGACCAAGAAGGCAGACCTCCTTCACCCCGAGACTTGCCAGATGCCTCACCTCTTCCAGGATCTCCGTGCTGGAACGGCTCCGTTCCCGGCCCCTCACGTAAGGGACGATGCAGTAGGAGCAGAATTGGTCGCACCCCTGCATGATGGTGACATACGCCTTCACACTCTTCAAGGACCTCCGGAGGGGAAGGGTCTTCAGGACTCTCCCGTCCGGGTCGATTCCCGTTTCGCATACCCTCTGCCCTGAGAATTCAACCCTCTTCACCATCTCGGGAAGACGGGAAGGGCCTGGGTTCCCACAACGAGATCGAGATAGGGCACCCGCTTCAGGAGCCGTTCGCCCTCCTGCTGCGCCACGCACCCGGCCACGCCGATGATCGTCCCCCGGTCCTCTTTCAATTCCCTGAATCTTCCCAGGGCGCTGTAGACCTTCTGCTCCGGTTTCTCCCGAACGCTGCAGGTGTTGACGAGGATCAGGTCCGCCTCTTGGGCCTCCTTTGTTTCCGCATAGTGAGAGGCCTCCAGAAGCTGAAGCATCCTCTCCGAGTCATGCTCATTCATCTGGCAGCCATCGGTTTCGATGTAGACCCGTTTTTCCAATGGTTTATTCATGATCGCCTACAGCCGCCACTTTCTGATCTCCTGGATCGAGGCATAATGGGTTAAGTCGATATGGAGCGGCGTGATTGAAATATGGGAGTTCGAGGCCGCCTCGATATCCGTATTCCGTCTCGGATCGGCAACGAGGGGACCACCGCCGATCCAGTAATATTTCTTCCCTCTGGGATCCGTTTTTTCAATGATCTTCCCGTCGTCGTGGGCCCACCTTCCTTGCCGCGTGATCCGGTAGGACTTCACCTCTTTCTCATCGAGGTTGGGGGACATTGATGTCGAGGAAGACCTCTTTGGGGGGCCACCTTACCGCGATGTGCCGTGCTACCTTCACTGCAAATCCTGCAGCAGCCGCAAACTTGAAGTGGCTTCTCGCCACAAGGGAGACGGCAAAGGACAGGAATCCCGAGGAGCGTCCCTTCCATCGCCGCAGAAACCGTGCCCGAATAGGTCACATCGTCCCCCAGATTCCCCCCCTTGTTGATTCCGGAGACGATGAGATGGGGACGCTCAGACAGAATGCCGTTGACTCCCGAGATGAACACAATCCGCAGGAGTCCAGTCCACGGCATAGGTGTTTCTTCTTAACTTTTCAACCCGAAGAGGGCGATGAAGCGTGACGGAATGGGCGATGGCGCTCCTCTCCCGGTCCGGCGCGATGACAAAACGTCTCCTACCTCACGGAGAGCCTTTGCAAGAGCAAGGATGCCCTCAGAGTGAATCCCGTCATCGTTGGTCACAGGATATTCAATGGTTCGGCCATGGCAATACGATGGAGGTCTAAGGCCAGAGGGAAGGGAATAATGGATGACCCTGCTGGGAGGCAGCACCTTAAACCTTAACCTAGAACCTGAAGCTTGTATATGATTGTATTTAAATGGTCGGGGCGAGAGGATTTGAACCTCCGACTCCTGACACCCCATCCCCGCAGTACGCTGCCAGGCTGCGCTACGCCCCGACCTGTAAATCGTCTATAGTACTATTCAATTTCAATTCAAAAGTCCAGGGTCTGGAGACAATTTATTAGAAA